>NZ_JBDHSP010000039.1:0-28546 GCF_039808215.1 Paracoccus sp. (in: a-proteobacteria) | reverse complement strand
AATCGGTGACCGGATCAGATTGGAATGGGTGACCGGATCAAATCGGAATCCCCGACCGGATCACCCCGGAACGCGCAAAGATCGGGGAGTTGACGCTGGAGAACGATTTTTTGTCCGGCGCGCTCGGGCCGAGGCGGGTCTGTTGCCGAGCGCCGGAAAATGATCGATCCCACCGCAAAGCTGAGCGTCAACCGCCAGGCCGTGGTGCTGGGGATCAGCCGGGGGGCGGTCTATTATCGGCCCCGGCCGGTCAGCGATGCCGACCAGAGGCTGATGAGACCCTGATCGACCGGCTGCACACAGATCACCCGTTTGCGGGCAGTCGAATGGCTCGCAGGGCCTGCTGGTCCAGGAAGGTTTCAAGGTTGGCCGCAAGCATGTCCGGACGCTGATGAAGCGCATGGGGATCGAGGCGATCTATCGCCGGCCGAACACCTCGAAACCGGCGCCGGGGCACAAGATTTACCCGTATCTGGCTCGCGAAATCTGCCCATCACCCGGCCCAACCAGGTCTGGGCGATGGATATCACCTACATCCCGATGGCCCGCGGCTTCATCTATCTCGCCGCCGTCGTGGGCTGGTTCTCGCGGCGGGTGCTGGCCGCGAAGGTGTCGATCTCGCTCGAGGCGGATTTCTGCATCGAAGCCGTCGAGGAAGCTCTGGCGCGTCATGGAAAGCCTGAAATCTTCAACACGGATCAGGGCAGCCAGTTCACCTCCACCGACTTCATCAAGGTGCTGGCCAGCCGCGAGATCAAGATCAGCATGGATGGCAAGGGCGCCTGGCGGGACAACGTCTTCGTCGAGCGCCTGTGGAGGACAGTCAAATACGAGGAGGTCTACCTGAAGGCCTATGCCAGCGTCCCCGAGGCCCGCGCCTCGATCAACCACTATCTGGCGTTCTACAACAGCCGACGCCCGCATTCATCGCTTGACGGAAGAACCCCCGATCAGGCCTACTTCAACCCGCCAAAGCCGGAAGCGGCTGCGGCATGACGGAGGCGGAAAACCACTTACAAAGCGCCCATGACCTGTTCAGATAAACGGGACCACCTCTGGGCGCCGATCGGCCTGTGCTGCTGCGCAAGACCTCGTTCAGCGCCCGGCCGCCACCCCATGCAGGGGCCACAAGCTTACGAGCGCTGACGATCAAGGCGCCGTCGGATCGTGGTCGTAGAGCCAGGCAAAGCGCTGGATCAGCCGGCCCGGCGCCAGGCGCGAGATCGTGCGCAGCCCGGCATGGGCCAGCATGCGCGCCGGGCCCTGCAGGTGATAGTTGCGGGCATTGCCATTTGCGGCGGCGACGATGCGCTGGCAGCGCGGACGGCGCAGCGCCTGGAACCGCGCCAGCGCCGTGGCCTGATCCAATCCGACGGCAAGGCAGGCGGCCAGCACCCAGGCGTCCTCGATGGCCATGACGGCGCCCTGGGCCATGAAGGGCAGGGTGGGATGCGCGGCATCGCCGATGATCGCCCGGGTCCCGTCCTGCCAGCGCGCGGCGACCTCGTGGCGGAACAGGCCCCATTGCCCGACATCGCTGACCTGCGCCAGCCAGCCCGGCACCGGCCCGCCAAAGCCGGCGAAGGCGGCGCGCAGCTCGTCCGGATCGCCGGGGATCGACCAGCCTTCCTCGTGCCAGTCCGGCTGTTCGAGCACGGCGACGATATTGCGCAACCCGCCGCCCAGCGGATAGCTGACCAGATGCCGCCCCGGACCCATGAACACCTGCGCCGCCGGCGCGGCCTGGGCGTCGCAAGGGATCAGCGCCCTCCAGGCGGTCTGGCCGGTAAAGAACGGCGCCTCGCTGCCGTTCAGCAGCGGGCGGATGCGGCTTTTCACCCCGTCGGCGCCGATCAGCAGATCGCAATCCGTCGGCGGCGCGGCGACATCGACGCCGAGCTCGACCCGCACCCCGGCCCGGCGTGCCGCGGTCTCAAGCATGGCGACCAGCCGGGCGCGGTGCACCAGGCGGAATTCGTCCTGCGGGCGATGACGCGCCAGATCGAGCCGGGCCACCGGCCGGCCGTTCCGGTCGTTCAGCTCGACCCGCTGCGAGCGCAGCGAGATGGCGCGAAACTCGGGCAGCAGACCCAGCGCCGCGATCACCCGCACCGCATTGGGCGAGATCTGCAGCCCCGCGCCCACCTCGCGCAGCGCCCCGGCGCGTTCCAGCACCGTCACCTGCGCGCCGCGCTGCGCCAGGGCGCAGGCCGCGGTCAGCCCGGCGACGCCGGCACCGATGATGGTGACGCGCCGGCTCAGTGCCGCCACTCGGCGCGGGCCAGCGCAAGGAAATCCTCGCCGACCGCCGGGATTGGCGGAGTTCGCCGATCGGCAAGCCCGTCGGTCGGTGCGACCACTGCCGGGCTGAGATCCGGATCCTGCATCGTCGTTTCCCCGGCTGAGGGCGCGGCCCCGGATCAGTCGTCGCGATGCACGCGTTCGCGGCGCTCGTGCCTTTCCTGCGCCTCAAGCGTCATGGTGGCGATCGGGCGCGCGTCCAGCCGCTTGAGGCTGATCGGCTCTCCGGTCATCTCGCAATAGCCGTATTCGCCGACCTCGATGCGGCGCAGGGCAGAATCGATCTTGCTGACCAGTTTGCGCTGGCGGTCGCGGGTGCGCAATTCCAGCGAGCGGTCGGTTTCCTCCGAGGCGCGGTCGGCAAGGTCGGGGACGTTGCGGGCGCTGTCCTGCAGCCCCTCGAGCGTCTCGGCGGACTGGTCCAGCAACTCCTGTTTCCATGCAATCAGTTTGCGGCGAAAATATTCGAGATGCCGCTCGTTCATGAAAGGCTCGTCCTCGGCGGGGCGATAATCTTCGGGCAGAAAGGTCTGGGCTTTCATTTCTCCTCCCGGGTCGGGTGCCTGTCCTCCCGATCCTTGCGGCCCCCTTAAAGGAAGGCAGGGCGCTTGTCACTAGCCCTTTGGGACAGGTGGCCCGCGGCGACTTGCGCCGGCGATCCGGGCTGACTAGGTTCGCGGCGGGTGGCGAAAGGATGCGGGCATGCGCTTTTCCTCGACGGAATCCTATGTGGCCCCGCCGGACCTGGCGGTGGCGGTGAATGCGGCGATCACGCTGGAGCGACCCTTGCTGGTCAAGGGCGAGCCGGGCACCGGCAAGACCGAGCTGGCGCGACAGGTTGCCGCAAGCCTGGGTCTGCCGATCCTGGAATGGAACGTGAAATCGACCACGCGCGCGCAGCAGGGGCTTTACGAATATGACGCGGTGTCACGGCTGCGCGACAGCCAACTGGGCGAGGCGCGCGTGCATGAGATCGGCAATTACATTCGCCGCGGCAAGCTGTGGCAGGCCTTCGCGGCCGAGGCCAAGGTTGTGCTGCTGATCGACGAGATCGACAAGGCCGACATCGAGTTTCCGAACGACCTGCTGCAGGAGCTCGACCGCATGGAGTTCCACGTCTACGAGACCGGCGAGACCGTGCAGGCCCGGCACCGGCCGGTGGTGATCATCACCTCGAACAATGAAAAGGAACTGCCGGACGCCTTTTTGCGCCGCTGCTTCTTTCACTATATCCGCTTTCCCGATGCCGCGACCCTCAAGCAGATCGTCGAGGTGCATTATCCGGGGCTGAAGCCGCGGCTGCTGGACGAGGCGCTGAACCAGTTCCTCGAGTTGCGCAGCGTGCAGGGGCTGAAGAAAAAGCCCTCGACCAGCGAGCTTCTGGACTGGCTGAAGCTGATCCTGGCCGAGGACCTGGCACCCGAGGACCTGAAGCGGCCCGCGGGCGAGATGCTGCCCAGGCTGCATGGCGCGCTGCTGAAGAACGAACAGGACGTGGCGCTGTTCGAGCGGCTGGCCTTCATGGCCCGCCGCCAGGGACGCTAGGCGGCGGCGTAGCTGGCGAACAGGCCGGTGCTGCCGTCGCGGCCGATCAGGATGACATCATAGGCCTCGCGTTCGCTCTCGGGGCCCATGCCGGGGGCGCCATAGGGCATGCCGGGCACCGACAGCCCGATGGCCGCGGGGCGCTCGGCCAGCAGGCGGCGCACATCGGCGGGCGGCACATGGCCCTCGATCACATAGCCCTCGACGCGGGCGGTGTGACAAGAGGCAAGCGCGGGGGTGATGCCGGCCCCGGCCTTGACCCGGGCCAGGGCGTCATTGGGCATGTCCTCGACCGAGACCTCGAACCCGGCGGCGCGCATGGCCTCGACCCAGTCGCCGCAGCAGCCGCAGGCCGGATCCTTCAGCACATGCAGGCGGGCGGGCGCATCCGCGCGGGCGACGCCCAGGCTGGCGGGCAGGCAGGCCAGCGCGGTGGCGATCAGCAGGTTGCGGCGGGTCAGGGTCATGGCGGCGGCCTTTGGCTGGTTGCGGTCCAGCCCCCTAGCTGGGGCCGCAACCGGGCCAGGTCAACTGCGCCCGATCAGCGCAGCCCGGTTTCGTCGAGCAGGCCCTTGCGCTTGGCCTCGTAGTAATAGCCGCGCGCATACCATTTCACCGCCGCGTCCTGGTTGCCGCCGGCGACCAGATAGGCGCCGCGCAGGTATTTGACCCCGTATTTCAGGTTGGTCTCGGCATCCAGCAGGCCCGCGGCGCTGCCCTTGTAGCCCATGCCGCGCGCCGTGGCCGGCAGCATCTGCATCAGCCCGTAATAGGGGCCGTTGCGCGCGCCGGGGCGGTGGCGCGATTCGCGGATCACCACGCGATGCACCAGATCGACGGGAACCTGGTATTCGGCGGCGTATTTGTTGATCAGCCGGCGCAGTTCCGGCGTCTCGTTGGGGTGCAGCCGCGCGGTCTGTGCGGCCGAGGCGCGCGGTTCGACCAGATAGCGGCGGTCGGGATCGACGCGGTTGTCACCGCAGGCGGCCACGGCCAGAAGGCCGGCAAGCGCCAGAATTCCGATGCTGGATTTCATCACTGCCCTCGCGTTTTCATTGACTTAGGGTTAGCGGCCCGCGGCGCGTCGCAAAACTGCAAAGACAGCGGCCGCCCCTTTCGGGACGGCCGTCGGCGGAATCTCGCCGCAACGCGGTGTCCGCGTCGGAGAAAACCCGCCGATCAGGCGTGGATGGCACCGTCGCCGCAGGCCAGTGCCGCCTCGCGCACGGCCTCGGAACAGGTCGGATGCGCGTGGCAGGTCAGGGCGATGTCCTGGGCCGAGGCGCCGAATTCCATGGCAACGCAGATCTCGTGGATCATCTCGCCGGCATTCGGACCGATGATGTGGCAGCCCAGGATGCGGTCGGTTTCCGCGTCCACGATCATCTTCACGAAACCGTCGCCCTGGAACATCGCCTTGGCGCGGGCATTGCCCATGAAGGGGAACTTGCCCACCTTGACCTTGCGGCCGCTGGCCTTGGCTGCTTCCCCGGTCAGGCCGACCGAGGCGACCTCGGGCGCGGTATAGATCACCCCGGGAATCACCTCGTAGTTCACATGGCCGTGCTTGCCGGCGATGACCTCGGCCACCGCCATGCCCTCGTCCTCGGCCTTGTGGGCCAGCATCGGCCCGGGCACCGCGTCGCCGATGGCATAGATGCCGGGCACGCTGGTCTGCCAATGCGCGTCGATCTGCACGAAGCCGCGGTCGGTCAGCGCCACGCCCAGCGCATCGAGGCCAAGCCCCGCGACATTCGGGCGCCGGCCGGTGGCGAGCAGCACGCATTCGGCCTCGATCTCGTGTTCGCTGCCGTCCTTGCGCAGCTTGTAGCTGACCTCGGCCTTGCCCTCGTCGATCTCGACCTCCGAGACGGCGGCGCCGAGGATGAATTTCAGCCCCTGCCGGGCCAGCAGGCGCTGGAACTGCTTTTGCACCTCGGCGTCCATGCCGGGGGTGATGGCGTCGAGGAATTCGACCACCGTCACCTCGGTGCCGAGGCGGGCATAGACCGAGCCAAGCTCCAGTCCGATGACACCGGCGCCGATCACCACCATGGATTTCGGGATCTTCGGCAGCGTCAGCGCCCCGGTGGAATCGACCACCATGCCGCCGGCATTATCCACCTCGACGCCCTGCAGGCTGGCGGGTTCCGAGCCGGTGGCGATGACGATGTTCTTCGTCTCGAAGGTCTCGTCGCCGACCTTGACCTTGCCCGGTGCGGTGATGGTGGCCCAGCCCTTCAGCCAGTCGATCTTGTTCTTCTTGAACAGAAATTCGATGCCCTTGGTATTGGTGCCCACGGTTTCGGCCTTGTAGGCCTGCATCTTGATCCAGTCGACCGAGACATGCGCGTCCATCAGGCCCATCTTGGCGAAGTTCTCATGCGTCTCGTGCAGCATGTGGCTGGCGTGCAGCAGCGCCTTCGAGGGGATGCAGCCGACGTTCAGACAGGTGCCGCCCAGGGTCTCGCGGCCTTCGACGCAGGCGACCTTCAGCCCCAGCTGGGCGGCGCGGATGGCGCAGACATAGCCGCCGGGGCCGGCGCCGATCACGATCAGATCATAGGTGGACATTCAGGCACTCCTTGCAGGTCGCGGGCCGCGGGTTCCGGGGCCGGATTCAGGTGAACAATGTGGCGAGGATCATCGCCAGGGTGGCGGAAAATCCGACCGCCCAGATCAGCGAACGCCAGGGCGTCCAGCCAAGGGCATAGGCGGGGACGTAAAGGACGCGCGCCAGCAGATAGAGCCAGGCGCAGATGACGGTCAGGCTGGTGGTGGCGTCGCTCATCACCACCAGCACGACGGCGACGGTGAACAGGATCAGCGCCTCGAAATGGTTCGAGGCGGCGCGGCGCAGCCGCCCGGTCAGCGCCGAGAAATCCGCCGGCCGATCGCGCGGCCCGGCGTTCCAGGCGGTGCCGGCGTCGCGGTTCATCGCCGCCGCGGCCAGCGCCAGCTGCCCCGCCTGCAAGAGCGCCGCCAGGCCAAGGGCGGTGGTCTCGGCCGCCATCAGACCGTCTCGACCAGGTGGAATTCGGTCTCGGTGACGCCGGCGAGGCTGTGAAACACCGCCGCAGCCCCTTCAAGCCAGACCCGCGCCGCCCGCGCGTCATGCACGCTGAACAGCGCCCAGGCGCAATCGCCCCCCTCGCGCCAGAGCTGCAGCAGCCCGAGGCCGTTGTTGCCGCGGTCCTCGGCATCGGCGTCGAAGGCCGCCCTGAAGCGGGCCTGATCGCCGAAACGATAGCGCACGATCATCTGGGTCATGGCCAAATCCCCTGTTCAGGTGCGGCCGGCGGGGCCGCAAGAATTTGCGCGGACGCCCGGGCAGGGCGGCCGCGCGCTTGCGCCGGGGGCGGGACGGGCCGCGCCCCCGCACGGATCACAGATCCATCAGCAGGCGGCGCGGATCCTCGAGCGCTTCCTTGACGCGCACGAGGAAGGTCACCGCGCCCTTGCCGTCGACGATGCGGTGGTCATAGCTGAGCGCCAGATACATCATCGGCCGGATGACGATCTGCCCGTTCACCACCACCGGCCGGTCCTGGATCTTGTGCATGCCTAGGATGCCCGATTGCGGCGGGTTCAGGATCGGGCTGGACATCAGCGAGCCATAGACGCCGCCGTTCGAAACCGTGAAGGTGCCGCCCTGCATTTCCGCCATGGTCAGCTTGCCGTCGCGGGCGCGCAGGCCCAGTTCGCCGATCTCCTTCTCGATCTGGGCAAAGCCTTTCTGGTCGGCGTCGCGCACCACCGGCACCACAAGGCCCGAGGGCGTGCCGACGGCGACGCCCATATGCACGAAATGCTTGTAGACGACATCGCCGCCGTCGATCTCGGCATTGACCTCGGGCACTTCCTTCAGCGCGTGGACGCAGGCCTTCACGAAGAAGGACATGAAGCCCAGCTTCACCTTGTGCTTCTTCTCGAACTGATCCTTGTAGGTGTTGCGCAGTTCCATGACGCCCGACATGTCCACCTCGTTATAGGTGGTCAGCATGGCGGCGGTGTTCTGCGCGTCCTTCAGGCGGCGCGCGATGGTGGCACGCAGCCGGGTCATCTTCACCCGCTCCTCGCGGGCGGCGTCCTGGGTCGAGCTGGGCGCGCGCGGCGCCTGTGCCGGGGCGGGCGCGGTCGAAGGCGCGGGTGCGGCGGCGGCGCGGGCCACGTCCTCTTTCATCACCCGGCCGTCGCGGCCGGTGCCGGTGACGGCATCGCGCGCGATTCCGGCCTCGGCCATGGCCTTCCTTGCCGCGGGAGCGTCCTCGACATCGCGGCCGGCCGGCGCCGCGGCCGCGGCGGGCGCGGGCGCGGCAGGGGCGGCGGCAGGGGCGGCGCTGACGCTGCCCGCGGCGCCCTCGGTGATGATGGCGAGGCGCGCGCTGGCCTCGACCGTGGCGCCCTCGGGCGCAAGGATCTCGGCCAGCACGCCCGCCGCGGGGGCGGGCACCTCGACCGAGACCTTGTCGGTTTCCAGCTCGCACAGCATCTCGTCCTGTGCGACGGCATCGCCGACTTTCTTGAACCAGGTCGCGACCGTGGCTTCGGTCACGCTTTCGCCCAGGGTGGGCACCATCACGTCGACGGTCTTTGCGCTCATCTTCTTCAGTCCTTCCTGGGGCATTGCGCCCGTTTCTGCATTGGGCAAGTTCTCCGCGGGGCCGGCGCCCGCGGTTTGCGTGATCTGCGCGAGCAGCGCATTGGGCGCCACGGTCGCGCCCTCGGGGGCGACGATCTCGGCCAGCCTGCCGGCGACGGGCGAGGGGATCTCGACCGTCACCTTGTCGGTTTCCAGCTCGCACAGCATCTCGTCCACGGCGACGCGGTCACCCGGTTTCTTGAACCAGGTGGCCACCACCGCCTCCGAGACCGATTCCCCCAAAGGGGGAACGCGCAGTTCCGCAGCCATCTCAGCCGCCGATCGTGACGGCTTCGTTGACCAGCGCCTCCTGCTCGGCCTTGTGGCGCGAGGCGAGGCCGGTGGCGGGCGAGGCCGAGGCATTGCGCCCGACATAGCGCGGCCGGCCATGCTTGGCGCCGATGCGCGTCAGCACCCATTCGATATTGGGCTCGACAAAGCTCCAGCCGCCCTGGTTCTTGGGCTCTTCCTGGCACCAGACCATCTCGGCATTCTTGAAGCGTTCCAGCTCCTTGGACATGGAATGCGCCGGGAAGGGATAGAACTGCTCAAGCCGCAGGATGTAGACATCTTCGGCCCCGGCCGCGTCGCGTGCCTGCAGCAGGTCGTAATAGACCTTGCCCGAACAGATCACCACGCGGCGGATGCGCTCGTCGGCGGCCAGCTTGAAGGCCGACTTGCCGCGTTCGGCGTCATCGGCCAGCACGCGGTTGAAGGTCGAGCCGGTGAGGAACTCGTCGGCGGTGGAGACCGCCAGCGGGTGGCGCAAGAGCGATTTCGGCGTCATCAGCATCAGCGGCTTGCGGAAGGGCCGCTTCAACTGCCGGCGCAGGATGTGGAAATAGTTGGCCGGCGTGGTGCAGTTCGCCACGATCCAATTGTCTTCGGCCGACAGTTGCAGCCAGCGCTCCAGCCGGGCCGAGCTGTGCTCGGGACCCTGGCCTTCGTAGCCATGCGGCATCAGCACCACGAGGCCGGACATGCGCAGCCATTTCTTCTCGCCCGAGTTGATGAACTGGTCGAACATGATCTGCGCACCATTGGCGAAATCGCCGAACTGCGCCTCCCACAGCGTCAGCGCATTCGGCTCTGCCAGCGAATAGCCGTATTCAAAGCCCAGCACCGCATATTCCGACAGCATCGAATCGGTGACCTCATAGCGCGCCTGGCCGCCGCGGATGTGGTTCAGCGGATAGTGGCGCGCCTCGGTGGTCTGGTCGATGAAGGCGGAATGGCGCTGCGAGAAGGTGCCGCGCGTCGAATCCTGGCCCGACAGCCGCACCGGATGACCCTCGAGCAGCAGCGAGCCATAGGCCAGCGCCTCGCCCGTGGCCCAGTCGAAACCGGCGCCGGTCTCGAACATGTGCTTCTTGGCCTCAAGCAGCCGGCCCACGGTCTTGTGCAGGTCGAAACCCTCGGGCACGCGGGTCAGCGCGGTGCCGATCTCGGCCATGGTCTCGGCGGCGATGCCGGTCTGGCCGAGGTTTTCCTCGGCATGTTCGGATTCCAGCCCCGACCACTTGCCGTCCAGCCAGTCGGCCTTGTTCGGCTTGAAGTTCTTGCCCATCTCGAACTCTTCGTTCAGATGTGCCTGGAAGGCGGTCTTCATCTCGTCGATCTCGCCCTCGGGCACCAGCCCGTCGGCCACCAGCCGCTCGCTGTAAAGTTGCAGCGTGCTCTTGTGGCCCTTGATCTCCTTGTACATCGCCGGGTTGGTGAACATCGGCTCGTCGCCCTCGTTGTGACCGAAGCGGCGATAGCAGAAGATGTCCAGCACCACGTCCTTGTGGAACTTCTGGCGGAACTCGGTTGCGACGCGCGCGGCATGGACCACCGCCTCGGGGTCGTCGCCGTTCACATGGAAGATCGGCGCCTCGACCATCAGCGCGATGTCGGTGCAATAGGGCGAGGTGCGGCTGAAATGCGGCGCCGTGGTAAAGCCGATCTGGTTGTTCACCACGATATGGATGGTGCCGCCGGTGCGATGACCCTTGATGCCCGACAGCTGCAGGCATTCCGCCACCACGCCCTGGCCGGCAAAGGCCGCATCGCCATGCAGCAGGATCGGCAGCACCGCGGTGCGATGCGCCTGGTCGGACAGCTGGTCCTGCTTGGCGCGGGCCTTGCCCAGCACCACCGGGTTCACCGCCTCAAGGTGGCTGGGGTTGGCGGTCAGCGACAGGTGCACGGTATTGTCGTCGAAGGTGCGGTCGCTGGACGCGCCGAGGTGGTATTTCACGTCGCCCGAGCCGTCCACGTCCTCGGGCTTGTAGCTGCCGCCCTGGAATTCGTGGAAGATGGCGCGGTAAGGCTTGCCCATGACATTGGCCAGCACCGACAGGCGGCCGCGATGCGGCATGCCGACCACCACGTCCTTGACCCCCAGCGCACCGCCGCGCTTGATGATCTGCTCCATCGCCGGGATCAGCGCCTCGCCGCCGTCAAGGCCAAAGCGCTTGGTGCCCATGTATTTGACATGCAGGAACTTTTCAAAGCCCTCGGCCTCGACCAGCTTGTTGAGGATGGCGCGGCGGCCTTCGCGGGTAAAGGCGATCTCCTTGCCGTAGCCCTCGATGCGCTCCTTCAGCCAGGCGGCCTCGTCAGGGTTCGAGATATGCATGTATTGCAGGGCGAAGGTGCCGCAATAGGTGCGGTCCATCAGGTCGGTGATCTGGCGGATCGTGGCGATCTGCAGCCCCAGCACATTGTCGATGAAGATCGGCCGGTCCAGGTCCGAGGGGCCGAAGCCGTAGGTTTCCGGGTCCAGCTCGCCATGGTCGGGAATGTCGCGCATGTTCAGCGGGTCCAGATCGGCATGCAGATGCCCGCGAATGCGATAGGCGCGGATCAGCATGATGGCGCGGATGCTGTCCAGCACCGCGCGGCGCAGCTGGTCGTCGCTGAGGTTCACCCCCATTTCGCCGGCCTTGGCGGCGATCTTGTCGGCGGCGGCCCTGGCCTCGGCCCGGGGCGGCAGCGGCCATTCGCCGGTCAGCGCCGCGGTATTGTCGTCGGCGGGCACCGGCGGCCAGTCGCCGCGCTGCCAGCTGGCGCCCTGCGCCTCGCGGGTGACGGTGGCCTCATCGTCGCCGAGGCCGCGAAAGAACGCGTCCCAGGCGCCATCGACCGCGGCCGGATCCCGGGCCCACTGGCCGTAAAGCTGCTCGACATAGGCGGCGTTGTGACCCTGCAGAAAGCTGGAATCGTGGAAAGCCGCGTTGGGGGATTGATCGTTCATTGGATTTCCTCCGGGAAGTTCTGTCGTTTCACGCCCGCATCGGGGGTGTCGGGTTTGGTCGGGGGCTGCCCGGGGCGCCGGGCCCCGGAGATCAGCCGCAGCTGGAATTCGGGATACCAGCCCGGCAGCGCCGCGGCGGGCTGGCGCAGCAGGGCGGGCAGGTGGCGGCCGGCCAGCAGCGCGCCGCGCAGTTGCGGCAGGTGCCAGCGCCGGCCGGCCAGGTCCTTGGGCAGTTCGGCCAGAGCCATGCGCAGATACCACCAGCCATAGCGGCAAAGGTCGCGCCCCTGCCGGGACGAGTTGCGGCGGATGAAATAGGCGACATTGAGCAGCGCCAGCGCCGTGTTGATCCGGCGCTTGCCGCGTCCGGCCGCCGCCTCGAGGTGATGGATCGGCGCATCCGCGGCGATGGCCAGCAGCCCATGGCGGCCAAAGCGGTAGCTGGCGTCCAGATCCTCGGCGATGCAGCTGCCGACCAGCCCCTCGTCAAAGGGCTCGGCCAGGGCCACCCGGCGGCGCAGCGTCAGGGCAAAGCCGGGGATGTGGCGGACGCGAAACAGCCCGGCGGGCAGCGCGGCCGTGCCCTGCCAGCGCCGTTCCGCCGGGTCGTAGCCGACAAAGCGCTGCTCGGCCTCGATCATCAGCAGGCGGCGCAGGGCCAGGTTGATGCCGCGCGGCGAAGGTCCGGGGCCGTCGTCCAGCAGGGCGGCGGCGGGGCTGAAATCCTTGGGCGTGCCCGCCGCCTGCGGCCAGTCCTCGCGGTTGGTGTTGCGACACGAGATCGCCGCCAGCCGCCCCTCGCGGTCGTCGCGGTAAAAGCCCATGATCCGCGCCGCCGTGTCGGGATGCAGCAGCGCGTCGTCGTCGATCATGAACAGCACATCGGCGCAGGCCAAGGCCACGGCCTGGTTACGCTGCACCGTCAGCGAGCGCCGCCGCGCCGGCTCATAGCGCAGCGGGCAGGCGGCCTGGCCCGAGACCAGCGCCGTGATCGCGGCGCGGTTGTCCTGCCAGTTCTCGCTGGCGTCGACGATGACGATTTCCGCCGGCGGCAGGCTCGAGGCCAGGGCATGGCGCACGCAGTCGCGCAGGATGTCGCCGCGGTCGCAGGTGGCGACGCAAAGCGCCCAGCTCCCGGCCGCGTGGCTTGCGGGCAGGCCAAGGGTTGCCGGGGTGGCGGGGGCGTTCATCCGCGCCTCCCTGCGTTTCGCCAGACCGCCGGGCGCAGGCCACGGCGCCGCGGGCAGGGGTCTGCCGGGGCGGGGCGGGGCGTGATCTGGCGGCGGCAGTCCACTTTGACACCTGGCTTGCAAGGATCGGGCCTGGCCCCGGCTGCGGTCCGGGGCCAGGCCGGGGTCAGGTTCGGCGCGGCCCTAGCGGCCGATCGCCTTCAGTACGGCCTCGCCCAGACCGGCGGGGCTGTCGGCGACGATGATCCCGGCCGATTTCATGGCCTCGATCTTGCTCTCCGCGTCGCCCTTGCCGCCCGACACGATGGCGCCGGCATGGCCCATGCGGCGGCCCTTGGGTGCGGTGCGCCCGGCGATGAAGCCGGCGGTCGGCTTCCATTTGCCCTTGCGCTTCTGCTCGGCGAGGAACTCGGCGGCCTCTTCCTCGGCCGAGCCGCCGATTTCACCGATCATGATGATCGATTCGGTTTCCGGATCGTCCAGGAACATGCGCAGCACGTCGATGTGCTCCATGCCCTTGATCGGGTCACCGCCGATGCCCACGGCCGAGGACTGGCCCAGACCCACGTCCGAGGTCTGCTTGACCGCCTCATAGGTCAGCGTCCCCGAGCGCGAGACCACGCCGACCGAGCCGCGCTTGAAGATCGAGCCCGGCATGATGCCGATCTTGCATTCGCCCGGCGTCATGATGCCGGGGCAGTTCGGCCCGATCAGCAGCGAGTTCGAGCCCTGCAGCGCGCGCTTGACGCGCATCATGTCCAGAACCGGGATGCCCTCGGTGATCGCCACGATCAGCGGGATGCGCGCGTCGATCGCCTCGAGGATCGAGTCGGCCGCAAAGGGCGGCGGCACATAGATCGCGGTCGCATTGGCGCCGGTCTTGGCCACCGCCTCATGGACCGAGTTGAAGACCGGCAGGCCCAGGTGGTCAGTGCCGCCCTTGCCGGGGGTCACGCCGCCGACCATCTTCGTGCCATAGGCGATGGCGTGTTCGGTGTGGAAGGTCCCCTGCGAGCCGGTGATGCCCTGGCAGATGACTTTGGTATCTTTGTTGACGAGTACGGCCATTACATTTGTCCTGTCTCTGATCCGTTGCGAGGGGCCGGTCCCGGCCTCCTCCCGGTTAAGCGTTCATGATGGGGTGGGACGCGCGCCGCGTGCCTGTCACCTCTTGGCCCTGACTTCCATGCTGATGCCGGAACCCGCGGAACCTTCGCCCGAATTGCCGCTGCCAAGCACATGCATGACCAGCGACCCGCCCCTGAGGGGCACGACCCAGGACCTGATGCCATCGACGGTCGGTGCCGTCTGCCACGCACCCTTGAACCTTGCGTCCAGATGCTGCTCCAGCAATGCTTCGGCAGACTTACGAGGGAAGGTCGAACTGACCGTGCAGCCCGGGTTGGAATAGCGATTGCCCGGAAAGACGAAGACATTCGCATCGCCCTTCTCAAGCTCATATTCTCCCGGCTCGGCGCCTTCCTGCGAGTTCCAGCCCGCAGCCCTGAGCGTGCCATTGACCGAAGCGAACTTCGGCAGGCCGGCAAAGCAGGCTGAAAGCCCCTCGTTCATCAGCCTGCCATTCGCCAGCGCGGGGCCGGCAAGCAGGCTGATGGCCAAGGCGAATGCTGCAGCGGCGCGCATGGCCCTATCCCTTCACCGCCTTGACGATCTTCTGCGCCGCATCCGACAGGTCGTCGGCCGCGATCACGTTGAGGCCCGACTCGCCGATGATCTTCTTGCCCAGATCGACGTTGGTGCCTTCCAGACGCACGACCAGCGGAACCTGCAGGCCCACTTCCTTCACCGCGGCGATGATGCCCTCGGCGATGATGTCGCAGCGCATGATGCCGCCGAAGATGTTGACCAGGATGCCCTTCACGTTCGGGTCCGAGGTGATGATCTTGAACGCCTCGGTGACCTTTTCCTTGGTCGCGCCGCCGCCGACATCGAGGAAGTTCGCTGGCTCGGCGCCATAGAGCTTGATGATGTCCATGGTGGCCATCGCCAGACCGGCGCCGTTCACCATGCAGCCGATCTCGCCATCCAGCGCGATGTAGTTCAGGTCGAACTTCGAGGCCGCGAGTTCCTTGGGGTCTTCCTCGGTCTCGTCACGCAGGGCCAGCACGTCGGCCTGACGATAAAGCGCGTTGTTGTCGAAACCCATCTTCGCGTCGAGGCATTTGATATTGCCTTCGGGGGTGACGATCAGCGGGTTGATCTCCAGCATCTCCATGTCACGCTCGATGAACATGCGATACAGGTTACGCACCAGCGCCACGCATTGCTTGATCTGCCCGCCCTTCAGGCCAAGGGCAAAGGCCACGCGGCGGCCGTGAAAATCCGACAGGCCCGAGGCCGGATCGACGCTGAAGCTGACGATCTTTTCCGGGGAATGCGCCGCGACTTCCTCGATGTCCATGCCGCCTTCGGTCGAGGCGACGAAGCTGATGCGCGAGGTGCCGCGGTCCACCAGCAGCGCCAGATACAGCTCGCGCTCGATGTCGCTGCCGTCCTCGATATAGATGCGGTTCACCTGCTTGCCGGCCTCGCCGGTCTGATGCGTGACCAGGGTGCGGCCCAGCATCTGCCGGGTCAGCTCCTCGGCCTCGGCGACGGATTTCGCCAGCCGCACGCCGCCCTTTTCGCCGGCTTCCTTTTCCTTGAAATGGCCCTTGCCGCGGCCGCCGGCGTGGATCTGCGCCTTGACGACCCAGAGCGGCCCGTCCAGTTCACCCGCCGCCGTCTTGGCCTCGTCCGCCTTCATCACCACTCGCCCGTCCGAGACCGGCGCGCCATATTGGCGCAGCAGCGCCTTGGCTTGGTATTCATGGATGTTCATGGTGTTTCCCCGCAGTTATCGGTTGCGGGGCTTGTGGCACATTCCGCGCCCCTTCCAAAGCACTATGCGCCTGAATCCGGCAAAAGCGGCGCAAATCCGGCTTTTGTGATCACAGGCCAGATTGCTGCGATCACAAATCCGTTCCGGGGTCGTGGCAGGGGCGCCTCCGGGATGGAAAAACCCCCGCGGGGCCGGACCCGCGGGGGTGGTGATTCAGGTCTGGGGCGGGGTTCAGGCCAGCGAGCCGTCGATGCCCTTGCAGGCGGCGACGAGGCCCTTCACCGCATCGACCGACTTGTTGAACATCGCCTGTTCCTCGCCGTCCAGCGCGATGTCGATGACTTTCTCGATGCCGTTCTTGCCGATCACCGTCGGCACACCGACGTAAAGCCCGTCCAGCCCGTAGGCGCCCTTGACATAGGCCGCGCAGGGCAGGACGCGCTTCTGGTCCTTAAGATAGGCCTCGGCCATCTCGATCGCCGAGGTGGCGGGTGCATAGAAGGCCGAGCCGGTCTTGAGCAGGCCGACGATCTCGGCGCCGCCGTCGCGGGTGCGCTGCACGATGCCGTCCAGCTTTTCCTGGGTGGTCCAGCCCATCTTGACCAGATCGGGCAGCGGGATGCCGGCGACGGTGGAATAGCGCGCCAGGGGCACCATGGTGTCGCCATGCCCGCCCAGCACGAAGGCGGTCACATCGCGCATCGAGACGCCGAATTCCAAGGACAGGAAGTGGCGGAAGCGCGCCGAATCCAGCACGCCGGCCATGCCGACGACCTTTTCATGCGGCAGGCCGCTGAATTCGCGCAGCGCCCAGACCATGGCATCCAGCGGGTTGGTGATGCAGATCACGAAGGCGTTCGGGGCATGGGCCTTGATGCCTTCGCCCACCGATTTCATCACCTTGAGGTTGATGCCCAGCAGGTCGTCGCGCGACATACCCGGCTTGCGCGGCACGCCCGCGGTGACGATGCAGACATCGGCGCCGGCGATGTCGGCATAGTCATTGGCGCCCTTCATGGCGGCGTCGAAACCCTCGGACGGGCCCGACTGCGCGATGTCCAGCGCCTTGCCCTGGGGGGTGCCCTCGGCGATGTCGAACAGGATGACATCACCCAGTTCCTTCATCGCCGCGAGATGCGCCAGCGTGCCGCCGATCTGTCCCGCGCCGATGAGTGCGATCTTGGGTCGGGCCATGGTAACCTCCGATTTCCATGAGTGTTCGGGCCGGACCTAGTGCCTTGCACGCAGAATCGCAAGCCTCGGCTGCCGGTCGGGCGCCGAAACCGCGATTGTCAACCGCTAACATCGGCAAGGCTGCATCTGCATTGCCGGCGCTGCCCGGGCGGGTTACTGCGGATTTTGGCAGCAGGGGATGCGCGGATGGACATGGCGGCCTGGATTCTGGCGGTGCTGGCGGCCTTTTCGGTCGGGCTGGCCAAGGGCGGGCTGTCGATGGTCGGCACGATCTCGGTGCCGCTGATGGCGCTGGCCATGTCGCCGGTGCAGGCGGCGGGGATCCTGCTGCCGGTGTTCGTCGTCTCGGACATCGGCGGGCTGATCGCCTTCCGGCGCAGCTTTGACCGGCGGGTGCTGGCGACGCTCTTGCCAGGGGCGGTGACCGGCATCCTGCTGGGCTGGGCCACGGCCAGCCGGGTGGACGATGCGCGGGTGGCGCTGATCGTCGGCGTCATCGGTGTGGGGTTCGCGCTGAACACCATGCTGCGCCACCAACCCGACGCCAGCGCCAGGCCACCGCGCTGGGGCGCGGGCAGTTTCTGGGGGGTGATCGCCGGCTATACCAGTTTCGTGTCCCATTCCGGCGGCGCGCCCTATCAGGTCTATGCCCAGCCGCTGCGCATGTCGCCGATGTCCTATGCCGGCACCACCACCATCTTCTTTGCCATCTGCAATGCGATCAAACTGCTGCCCTATGCCATGCTGGGGCAACTGTCGCTGCACAACCTGTCGCTGGCGGCGGTGCTGCTGGTGCCCGGGGTGCTGGGGGTGCTGGCGGGGTTCTGGCTGCTCAGGCGCATGTCGCCGCTGTTCTTCTACCGCTTCATCACCTGGGCGCTGCTGCTGGTCTCGGTCAAGCTGATCCTCGATGGGATTTGATGCTGCGCCGCGGCAAATGGGGGCTTGCGATTCGGATCGTTTGCGGGCAGCGTCGCGCAAGATTGTTACGCGAGCATGCCGATGACCCGACCCTATCGTTCCGTCCTCTATATTCCCGCCGCCAATGCGCGGGCGATGGAAAAGGCCCAGACCCTGGCCGCCGATGCGATCATCTTCGATCTCGAGGATGCCGTGGCCCCGGCCGAGAAGGTGCCGGCGCGCGAGCTGCTGGCCCAGGCGTTGCTGGGCGATTACGGCGGGCGGGCGCGGATCGTGCGCATCAACGGGCTGGACAGCGAATGGGGCGAGGGCGACGCCCGCGCCTTCGCCCGCGGCGCCGATGCGGTGCTGATTCCCAAGGTCAGCCGCGGCACCGATCTGGACCGGGTGGCGCGGCTGGTGCCCGAGACGCCGCTCTGGGCGATGATGGAAACCGCCGAGGGCATGCTGAACGCCGCCGAGATCGCCGCGCATCCGCGTCTGCAGGGCATGGTCATGGGCACGAACGACCTGGCCAAGGAAATCGGCAGCCGATTCCGCGCCGACCGCCTGCCGATGCTGGCCGGGCTGGGCCTGTGCCTGCTGGCGGCGCGGGCGCATGGGCGGGTGATCGTGGACGGGGTGTTCAACGCCTTCAAGGACGAGGACGGGCTGCGCGCCGAATGCGAGCAGGGCCGCGACATGGGTTTCGACGGCAAGACCCTGATCCACCCGGCGCAGCTGGCGATCGCCAATGCCGCCTTCGCCCCCAGCGAGGCCGAGATCGCGCTTGCGCGCCGGCAGATCGCGGCCTTTGATGAGGCCAAGGCGCAGGGCAGGGGCGTGGCGGTCGTCGACGGCCGCATCGTCGAGAACCTGCATGTCGAGACCGCCCGCACCACGCTGGCCAGGGCCGAGGCCATCGCGGCCCTGGCCGACTGACCGCGGCGGGCCAGCACGGGGAGGGCTGACGGATGATCATCCTGATTTTGGGCGTGGCGTTGTGGTGGGCGGCGCATTTGTCCAAGCGCTGGGCGCCGGGGCTGCGGGCGCGGCTGGGCAAGGGCGGCGTCGCCGGGCTGCTGGCGCTTTCGGTGCTGCTGATGATTCTTGGCTATCGTCTGGCGGACGGGCCCTACTGGTGGGGGGCGACGGTGCCGCTGAAGGGGGCGAACAACCTTCTGGTGCTGGCCGGCTTCTATCTTTACGCCGCCTCGGGGATGCGCACCCGCGCGACCCGGCTGGTGCGCCATCCGCAGCTGACGGGGTTCTCGCTCTGGGCTTTCGGGCATCTGCTGCCAAATGGCGACCTGCCGTCATTCGTGCTGTTCGGCGGGTTGCTCGGCTGGGCGCTGGTCGAGATGGCAGTGCTGAACCGGGCGCAGGACTGGACCCCGCCCGCCGGCCCGTTCCCGCTGTCGCGCGAAATCATGGCCGCGATCGGCGCGGTCGTCGTGTTGCTGGTCGTGGGGCTGATCCACGCCTGGCTGGGCTACAATCCATTCGGAGGCTGACATGCCGACAATCTATCGCCTGCTGACCGAGGAGGACAGCGCCGCCTTCTGCCACAAGGTCAGCCTGGCCCTGTCCAAAGGCTGGGAACTGTATGGCGACCCCTGCTATGCCTTCGACGCCAGGCATGGCACCATGCGCTGCGCCCAGGGGGTGATCAAGCGAATCGAGGCCGAATACCACCCCGACATGAAGCTGGGCCAGCAATGAGCAAGACCAACCCCGGCCGCTTCTTCGAGGATTACCGCATCGGCCAGGTGATCCGCCATGCCGTGCCCCGCACCCTGGCCGAGGGCGAGCGCGCGCTTTACCACGCGCTTTATCCGGCCCGGCACGCGCTTTACTCCTCGGACGATTTCGCCGCCGATTGCGGTCTGGAAAGCAGCCCGATGGACGATCTGCTGGCCTTCCACACGGTTTTTGGCAAGACGGTGCCCGACATCAGCCTGAACGCGGTGGCCAACCTCGGCTACGGCGAGGGTCGCTGGCTGCTGCCGGTCTGGCCCGGCGACACGCTGCGCGCCGAATCCGAGGTGATCGGCCTCAGGGAGAACTCGAACCGCCAGTCCGGCGTGGTCTGGGTGCGCACGCGCGGGCTGAACCAGATGGGCCTGGCGGTGCTGGAATATGTGCGCTGGGTCATGGTGCGCAAGCGCGACGTCGCCGCCCCGGCACCGGCGGCGGTGGTGCCCGATCTGGCCGGCGCCGTCGCCGCGCAGGACCTGGTGATTCCCGAGGGACTGGATTTCAGCGGCTATGATTTCGACCTGGCCGGCGAGCCGCATCGCTGGGGCGATTACGCCATCGGCGAGGTCATCGACCATGTGGACGGCGTCACCATCGAGGAGGCCGAGCACATGCTGGCCACGCGCCTGTGGCAGAACACCGCCAAGGTGCATTTCGACGCCACCTTCCGCGAGGACGGCCGGCGGCTGATCTATGGCGGCCATGTCATCAGCATGGCGCGGGCGCTTTCGTTCAACGGCCTCGCGAATGCGCAGATGATCGTGGCACTGAACGCCGGTGCCCATGCCAATCCCTGCTTTGCCGGCGACACCGTCCGCGCCTGGTCCGAGGTTCTGGACAAGGCCGCGACCGAGGCTCCGGGCATCGGCGCGATCCGGCTGCGGCTGGTCGCGCACAAGGGTCCGGCCGGCAGCCAGCGCCTGCGTGGCGAGGACGGCCGCCACGCCCCCGAGGTGCTGCTGGATCTGGATTACTGGGCGCTGATGCCGCTGTAAGCGCCGGCCTGCGGCGCGCGGGGCAACCGGCGCACCGTATTAAACCAAGGAAAACACCGGGATTTGCTTGGCGCATGGCCGAATCCTCGATCCCGGCGCGCCGCGGCGGGGGTTTTCCCGAAACTGTGATCACAGGTCGGGTTTGCGTGATCACAAAGTCTGAAATTTGTGCCTCTTTGGCCTTTCGGCTGGCCTCGGCCCGTGACAGATGCCACAAAAGCACTAGAAGCAAACCCAATTTCTCGGCCAGCCCCTTGTCGCCAGCCGTCGCGACGGGGGCCCTGAACGCAGGAGAGCGCATCATGGCTGACGTCAACCGGGGCAACCGGCCGCTGTCACCGCATCTGCAGGTCTACCGCCTGCCCATCGCCGCCGTCACCTCGATCATGACCCGGATCACCGGCCATGCACTGGTGGCCGGCATCGTCCTGATCACCTGGTGGCTTGCCGCCGCCGTGTCCTCGCCCGGGGCCTTTGCCGCCGCGGACTGGGTGCTGCGCTCCTGGCTGGGTTTCATCATCCTGACCGGATCGATGTGGGCGCTTTGGTATCACTTTCTGGCCGGCATCCGGCACCTGGCCTATGACGCGCTGATCGGGCTCGAGATCCCCGAGGCGGAAAAGTCCAGCTGGGCCATCATCTACGGGTCGGTCGGGCTGGCGCTGCTGACGCTGATCCTCTTCTTTGTGTTCTGAGGAAAGGGCAGGGATCATGCGTTACATCACCCCCCGCAAGGCCGCCACCGGTCTGGGCACCGCCCATGACGGCACGCATCACCACTGGGCGATGACCGTCACCGCCTGGGCGCTGCTGGTGCTGACCCCGCTGTTCATGATCACCGTGGCCTGCGCCATCGGCCTGTCGCAGGAACAGGTCCTGGTCTATTTCGGCCGGCCCTTCCCGGCGCTGGTCACCGGGCTGTTCATCACCGTGGGCATGGTGCATTTCATCAAGGGCACCCGCATCATGATCGACGACTATTGCCAGGGCGCGGCGCGCAAGGCGGCGATCGTCGTTTCCGTCATCTTCGGCTGGGCGGTCATCGCCACCGCCATCTACGCGCTGGCCCGCATGGGTCTGGGCGCCATCGTCGTCGTCTGAGGTTCCGCCATGGCTGATTACAAATACGTTACGCATGACTATGACGTGGTGGTGGTGGGCGCCGGCGGCGCGGGGCTGCGCGCGACGCTGGGCATGGCCGAGCAGGGGCTGCGCACCGCCTGCGTGACCAAGGTGTTTCCGACCCGCAGCCACACCGTGGCGGCGCAGGGCGGCATCGCCGCCTCGCTGTCGAACATGGGCCCGGACAACTGGCAGTGGCACATGTATGACACGGTCAAGGGCTCGGACTGGCTGGGTGACACCGACGCCATGGAATATCTGGCGCGCTCGGCCCCGGCGGCGGTCTATGAGCTCGAGCATTACGGCGTGCCGTTTTCCCGCACCGAAGAGGGCAAGATCTATCAGCGCCCCTTCGGCGGCCACACCACCGAATTCGGCGAAGGCCCGCCGGTGCAGCGCACCTGCGCTGCCGCCGACCGCACAGGCCACGCCATCCTGCACACGCTTTACGGCCAGTCGCTGAAGGAAAAGGCCGAATTCTTCATCGAATATTTCGCCCTCGACCTGATCATCACCGAGGGAAAATGCACCGGCGTGGTATGCTGGAAGCTGGATGACGGCACCATCCACGTGTTCAACGCCAAGATGGTGGTGCTGGCCACCGGCGGCTATGGCCGCGCCTATTTCAGCGCCACCTCGGCCCATACCTGCACCGGCGACGGTGGTGGCATGGTGGCGCGCGCCGGCCTGCCCCTGCAGGACATGGAATTCGTGCAGTTCCACCCGACCGGCATCTATGGCTCGGGCTGCCTGATCACCGAGGGCGCGCGCGGCGAGGGCGGTTATCTGACCAATTCGGAAGGCGAGCGGTTCATGGAGCGCTATGCGCCCCATTACAAGGACCTCGCCTCGCGCGACGTGGTGTCGCGCTGCATCACGCTGGAAATCCGCGAGGGTCGCGGCGTCGGCGAGCACAAGGACCACATGTTCCTGAACCTGCAGCACCTGCCGCCCGAGGCGCTGCATGAACGCCTGCCGGGGATTTCGGAATCGGCCAAGATCTTTGCCGGCGTCGATGTCACCAAGGAGCCGATCCCGATCCTGCCCACGGTGCATTACAACATGGGCGGCATCCCGACGAACTATTGGGGCGAGGTACTGAACCCGACCGAGAAGAACCCCGACGCCACCTTCCCCGGGCTGATGGCGGTGGGCGAGGCCGGCTGCGCATCCGTGCACGGGGCGAACCGCCTCGGCTCGAACTCGCTGATCGACCTGGTGGTGTTCGGCCGCGCCGCCGCGATCCGCGCCGGCCAGGTGGTGGACCGCGAGGCGCCGATCCCCGCAACCAACCGCGAGCAGGTGCAAAAGGCACTGGAGCGCTTTGACCGCATCCGCCATGCCGACGGCGGCACGCCCACGGCCGAGCTGCGGCTTGAGATGCAAAGGACCATGCAGGCCGATGCCGCGGTGTTCCGCACCGACAAGACGCTTGCCGAGGGCGTCGAGAAGATGAAGCTGGTGGCGGCCAAGCTGGACGACCTGAAGGTCACGGATCGCAGCCTGATCTGGAACACCGACCTGATGGAGACGCTGGAGCTGACCAACCTGATGCCGAACGCGCTGGCGACCATCGTCGCGGCCGAGGCGCGGAAGGAAAGCCGCGGCGCCCATGCGCATGAGGACTATCCGGACCGCGACGACAAGACCTGGCGCAAGCACTCGCTTGCCTGGATCGAGGGCAACGATGTTAGACTGGCCTATCGGCCCGTGCATCTTGACCCCCTGACCAGCGAGGCTGAGGGCGGGATCGACCTGAAGAAGATCGCACCCAAAGCGAGGGTTTACTGATGCGTTCCAGCCTGCCCCTGATCCTGAGCGCCGCGGCGCTGGCCCTGTCGGGTTGCGTCATGCAAAGCCCCGGCATGGCTCCTGCGCCGCTGCCGCAGATCCAGCCGCCGACGCCGCCGGTGAACGCCGATGCCCGCGTCGTCGTCAACCGCGAGATGGCGCGGCGCCTGCCCGGCGCCAATGTCGCGCCCTATACCGACTGCGTGATGCAGAACGCCACGCCCGCCGAACTGGCCGGGATCGCCGGCGCCGGCGAGGCGGGGGCCGGGAACATGGTGGCGGCGATCGTCGGCCGGCCCGCGACCACGCAATGCATCGCCGGAGCCGCGGCGGCAGCCAAGCGGGTCGCCTGATGGCCGGGCGCGGCGCGCTGGCATCGGCCCTGGTCCCGGCCTTGCTGGGGCTGGCCGGATGCGCGCCGCAGCTTGTCCCGGTCGAGCGCGCCGAGCGCGCCTGCATGGCCGAGGCGCGGGGCGGGCAGCCGCCGCGCACCCAGGTCGGTTTCGGCGTCGGCTCGCACGGGGTGCGCGGCGGTTTCGTGCAGGTGGATCTATCCTCGGACCAGATCGCCGGCCGCGATCCCGCCGAGGCCTTCAGCCAATGTGTGCAGCGCCGCTCGGGCGAGATGCCGCGGCGGCCGCTTTACGAACAACCGGGCTGGCGGGCGTCGTGACCCCGCCCGCCCAAGCCCACCGCATGACGGCGGTCTGACCACCAGGAGTAGCCCAATGGTCCAACTTTCCCTTCCCAAGAACAGCCGCATGCGGGTCGGCAAGACCTGGCCGCGGCCCGCGGGCGCCAGAAACGTCCGCCGCTTCAACATCTATCGCTGGGATCCGGACACCGGCGAGAACCCGCGCGTCGACAGCTATTTCCTCGACATGGACAAATGCGGTCCCATGGTCCTTGACGCGCTGATCAAGATCAAGAACGAGATCGACCCGACGCTGACCTTCCGGCGGTCCTGCCGCGAGGGGATCTGCGGCTCCTGCGCGATGAACATCGACGGCGGCAACCATCTGGCCTGCATCTGGGGCATGGACGAGATCAAGGGCGACGTGAACATCTATCCCCTGCCCCACATGCCGGTGGTCAAGGACCTGGTTCCGGACCTGACGCATTTCTATGCCCAGCACGCCTCGATCAAGCCCTGGCTGATCACCGAGACGCCGACGCCGGGCAAGGAATGGCGACAGTCGATCGAGGACCGCAAGAAGCTGGACGGGCTTTACGAATGCGTGATGTGCGCATCCTGCTCGACCGCCTGCCCCAGCTACTGGTGGAACGGCGACCGCTATCTGGGCCCGGCCTCGCTGCTGCACGCCTATCGCTGGATCATCGATTCCCGCGACGAGGCCACCGGCGAGCGTCTGGACGAGCTTGAGGACCCGTTCAAGCTGTATCGCTGCCACACGATCATGAATTGCACCAATACCTGTCCCAAGGGGCTGAATCCGGCCAAGGCCATTGCCGCGATCAAGCACATGATGGTGGATCGCATCGTCTGATCTGTCGGCGGGGAATGGCCGGCATACCGTGCCATGCCGCTTGACGCCGCGTTGCAGGGGTGGATTTTTCTGCATCGCGGCGTTAGATGTGCTTCCGGGGAGAGCCAAAATCTACCCGGAGATGAGACTATGACTATCACTGCCGAATCGCAGAACACCGCCCGGATCGTGGATCTGAATGCCCGGGCCGAGGCCCGCAGGGCGCTGGCGGTGCTGGAACAGATGTATGGCTATTTCAGCTTCGAGCAGATGCCGCTGGAAGTCGAGCATCTGGCCGCCTGATCCAGACCTGGACGATGCCATGTCCGGCACGGCCTTCGGGCCGTGCCGTTTTTCGTGTTCCGGCCCGGTCGCGGGCGGGACATGGCGGCCTCAGTCGATGGCGACCATCACATCCGATGCCTTGACCACGGCATAGGCGCTGGCGCCGACCGCAAGACCCAGCTCATCCACGGCCTCATTGGTGATCGAGGAGGTGACGACGGTGCCGTTGCCGATGTCGATGCGGACATGGGCGGCGATCGCGCCCTTGGTCAGGCCGACGATCTTGCCCTTGAAGCTGTTGCGCGCACTGAGTTTCATTGGTTGCTTCCTTTCGGTTATCACGGCCATGGCCTTCTCACCTTCGTGCCCGGTGGTCCACGGTCCGTGCCCGGCGATCGCGCCTAGAGGTCGATCGGGCGCATCACCTCGGGTTCGATCACCCGCACGCCGGGCAGTTCGGCCTTGAGGGTCCTTGCGTCCTGCGCCAGCAGCGGGAAGGTCCTGTAGTGGCAGGGGATCACGGTCTTGAAGTCGAAATACTTGCGCGCCGCCCAGGCCGCGCGCTCCATGTCCATGGTGAAATGCCCGCCGCAGGACAGGATGCCGATGTCGGGTCGGTGGTATTCGCCCATCCAGCCCATGTCGGCCATGATGTCCGTGTCGCCCGAGACATAGATCACATGGTCGTCGCCGGCGATCATGTAGCCGGATTCGTGTCCGGCATAGACCGGCCCCTCGGCCCCCTCGAGCGAGGAGGAGTGCGCGGCGTTCACCATCGTCACCTTCGCCCCGCCCAGATCGACCGTGCCCCCCTTGTTGAAGCCGATGCCCTCGATCCCCTCATGCGTGGTCCAGGTCGAGATCAGGTCATAGATGCCCACCACCGGGATCTGCAGCTCGCGCGCGATCGCTACCGTGTCGCCGCTGTGGTCGCCGTGGCCGTGGGTGACCAGCACATGCGTGGCGCCCGCCAGCGCCTCGGCGCGGCGCTCGGCCGGGAACATCGGATTGCCCGAGAGCCAGGGGTCGATCAGGATCACCGCCCGTTCGATTTCAAGCCGAAAGCCGGAATGGCCAAGCCATGTCAGTTTCATCGCAGCACCTCCTCTTGCATGGGTCGCGCCATCCTGCCAAGCCCGCATGGGCGGGTAAAGTTCCCGCCGCGCAGACGCTTGCCCAGCCCCGGCCGCAGGGGTAAACCCGACGCCAAGCGAAAGGATACCCATGGCGATCACCGAGGACGAAGCCCGCAAGGTCGCGCATCTGGCGCGCATCGCGGTCAAGGACGCCGACCTGCCCGAACTGGCGCAGGGGCTGAACGGCATTCTGCATTTCATGGAACAGCTGAACGAGGTCGATGTCGAAGGCGTCGAGCCGATGACCGGCGTCGAGCCGATGCGCCTGAAACGGCGCGCCGATGTCGTCACCGACGGCGAGATGCAGGACCTGGTGCTGAGAAACGCGCCCGATGCGCGCGAGGGCTTCTTTGCCGTGCCGAAGGTGGTGGAATGAGCGATCTGAACCGGCTGACCATCGCAGCCGCCCGCGACGGGCTGCGCAAGGGCGAATTCACCGCCGCCGAACTGACCGAATCCTGCCTGGACGCCATCGAGGCGGCGGGTGTGCTGAACGCCTATGCCCACAGGACCCCCGAGCGGGCGCGCGAGATGGCCGCGGCCGCCGACCGGCGCCTGCGCGCGGGCGATGCGCCGGCGATGTGCGGCATCCCCCTGGGCATCAAGGACCTGTTTTGCACCCGCGGCGTGCCCTCGCAGGCGGCCAGCCGGATTCTGGACGGCTTTGTGCCACAATATGAATCGACGGTGACGCAGAACCTGTGGGACGCCGGCGCAGTCATGCTGGGCAAGCTCAGCATGGACGAATTCGCCATGGGCTCCTCGAACGAGACCGCCTGTTATGGCCCGGTGGTCAGCCCCTGGAAGGTGGACGGGCGCCGGCTGACGCCGGGCGGCTCGTCGGGGGGGTCGGCTGCAGCGGTGGCGGCGGACCTGTGCCTGGCCGCGACCGGCACCGACACCGGCGGCTCGATCCGCCAGCCCGCGGCCTTCACCGGCATCGTCGGGCTGAAGCCCACCTATGGCCGCGTCAGCCGCTGGGGCGTCATTGCCTATGCCAGTTCGCTGGACCAGGCCGGGCCGATGACGAAATCGGTGCGCGATGCGGCGATCATGCTGGGCACCATGGCCTCGGTCGATCCCAAGGATTCGACCAGCGCCGAACGCGAGGTGCCCGATTACGAGGCGGCGCTGACCGGCGACATCCGCGGCAAGAGGATCGGCATCCCGCGCGAATACCGCATGGAGGGCATGCCCGAGGAGATCGACACACTCTGGCGCCGCGCGGCCGAGATGCTGCGTGACGCCGGTGCCGAGATCGTGGACATCAGCCTGCCGCACACGAAATACGCGCTGCCCGCCTATTACGTCATCGCGCCGGCCGAGGCCTCGTCCAATCTCGCGCGCTATGACGGCGTGCGCTATGGCCGCCGCGCCAAGCTGGGCGCCGGCGACGGCGTGGTCGAGATGTATGAGAACACCCGCGCCGAAGGATTCGGCCCCGAGGTGCAGCGCCGCATCATGATCGGCACCTATGTGCTGTCGGCAGGGTTCTACGACGCCTATTACAACCGCGCCCGCAAGGTGCGCGCCCTGATCAAGCGCGACTTCGACCAGGCCTACGGCGCCGGCATCGACGCGATCCTGACGCCCGCGACCCCCAGCGCCGCCTTTGGCCTGGGCGAGATGTCGGGCAAGGACCCGGTCGAGATGTATCTCAACGACGTGTTCACGGTGACGCTGAACCTGGCCGGCCTGCCGGGGATCGCGGTTCCGGTGGGGCTGGACCGCCAGGGCCTGCCGCTGGGCATGCAGCTGATCGGACGGCCCTGGGACGAGGGGGGCCTGTTGAACCTTGCGCAGGTGCTGGAATCTGCGGCAGGCTTTCAGGCGAAACCCTCGCGCTGGTGGTGAGAGGCCCAAAACGGGAGAGAGCGATGCGGAATGTGGTGATCCTGGCCGTGCTGGCGCTGGCCGCCTGCAACGAAAACAGCGGCTGGAACCCCAATTACAGCGCCATGCACAACGGCACGCCCTATGCGCAATACCTGCAGGCGCGCGAGGTGGCGCTGCAGGGCAAGGGGCCGGTGCCCAAGGTGATTCCCCTGCAACTGCCGGCCGAGGCGCCGACCGCCGAGGACATCGCCGGCATCCCGCTCAAGCGCGCCCCCGGCACGGTG
>NZ_JBDHSP010000038.1:0-28749 GCF_039808215.1 Paracoccus sp. (in: a-proteobacteria) | reverse complement strand
TTTGAAACACAAAGAAAAAAGGCCCTATCAGGGGCCTCGCCATGGGTTCGCGAATTGAAAGTGGCGGAGGGGATGGGCCTGAAAGACAACCTTCTCCAGCTAAGCTATTGGTCTTGCTATAATCTATGCTAGAATCCAAGCGTGATCCGCTTGCTCGATCACCTGTCACTCAGCCGGAAAGGCTCAGTCCGCCTGCGACACGCTCTCCTGGTAGGTCCGTTCGCGCTCGGGCCAGGCGCTCTTGAGGTAGGCAAGAACTGCCCGGATTTCTGCATCGCTCAGCACGTCCTCGAACCCGGGCATGTCGCTCTCGTATTCGCCGCCGACGACACTTGCTGTCCCCTCCTTGACGATCCGGAACAGGAGGTCGTCGGAATGATGCCATGTGTGGCCGTTTGCATCGTGCGGTGGCGCAGGCAGCCGACCCGAGGGAAGCGGCGTGCGCCAGTCCGGCTGACCCTCCAGTTGCGTGCCATGGCAGGAGGCGCAATGGGCTGCGTAAAGGGCGCGGCCGGTTTCGATGGCTGCGACGGATGCTGCGTCGGAAGTCATCATCCGTCCCAACTGCCAGGCCAGCCAGAGTCCGGAAGTCGCCAGAACGACAAGCCCCGTGAAAAGCAATCGCTTCATTGCAATCCTGTGCAGGTCAGCCCCCGGGCAGTCGCGTATCCGCGGCGTCTATCACGACATCGTTCAGGCGGAACTCGACCTGTGACAAGGGCGACAATGGACAATTCCGGGTGGACCTCCTATTTTTGCACTTATGTTCCGCCGCGTCGTCGCCCTTCTTGCTGTCCTGTCCTTCGCCGTTGTCACGGCGGTGACCACAGCGCATGCGGCGCGCATGACGCTGGATGACACGGTTGTTGCCGCCCATGCCAGCCACATGATGGCCAAGGCGGATACCGGCAATTCCGCCTGCGCGGAGAAATCCGACTGCGGCGCCAGTGATGCCGGCCAGTGCGCGACGGCCTGTGCCGGTCTGCTGAGCTACATTGCCCCGACGCCGGGCGATATGTTTGAAGATCATTTCACCACGACACATGTTCTGCCTGCCGACATGGCAACGCTCGGGCGTAGCCCGGGGCTGAGCGAACGACCTCCCAAGACTCGTCTCCTCTGATGGCGTCCGGGCACCGGCCCGCGGCGCAGCATTGGGCCTGAAACGCGGGACTGAAGTCCCGAGGAGACGCATATGAACACCTTGACCCGACGCGGCTTTCTGGCCGCAGGCGCTGCCGTGCTGGCATCCGCCCACCTTCCCCGTGCCGCCTTAGCACAAGCGAGCCCCCTTGCGCTGACCGCATCCACCCGGACGCTCGACATCGGCGGTCGCGCGGCCACCGTATTCGGCCTCGCCGGACCCAATGGGCAGGGGCTAACCCTTGATCCCGGCCAACGCTTCCGGGTCGATCTGACCAATGATCTCGACGTGGCCACGATCATCCACTGGCACGGTCAGATCCCGCCCAATGCGCAGGACGGCGTGCCCGACCTGCCGATGCCGCTGCTTTCGCCGGGCGAGACCCGGTCCTATGACTTCGCGGCACTGCCCGGCACCTACTGGATGCACAGCCATGTGCCGATCCAGGAGATGCAGTTGCTTGCCGCGCCGCTGATCGTCCGGTCGCCCGAAGACCTGCGCGCGGATCGGCAGGAGGTCGTGCTGTTCCTGCACGACTTCTCCTTCAAATCGCCCGAGGAGGTTCTGGCCGAGATCGGCGCGGGTGCCGGCGCCGGTCACGGCGCGGGTCATGGCGCCGGTTCGGGTACGCCGGGCATGCAGGGCATGGGCATGATGCCGGGAATGAATCACGGCGGCATGGGCAACATGCCGATGGGCGGCATGATGGACATGGGTGGCATGGCCATGGACCTGAACGACTACGATTGGGACGCCTATCTTGCCAACGACCGCACGATCTCGGACCCCGAGGTGGTGCAGGTCGAGCGCGGCGGGCGCGTCCGGCTGCGGGTCATCAACGCCGCCGCCGCCACGGTGTTCTGGATCGACACCGGCGCGGCCCCGGCACGGCTGATCGCGGTGGACGGGCACCCCGTGCAGCCGCTTTCGGGCACGCGGTTCGGCCTCGCCATGGGCCAGCGGCTGGACCTCGAGATCGACTTGCCGGCCGAGGGTGGCGCCTGGCCGATCCTCGCGCTGCGCGAAGGCGCGCGCGAGCGCACCGGCCTGATCCTCGCCACGCGGGGCGCCGAGGTCCGGCGCATCGAGTCGATGGCCGAAAGCGCCGCCCCGGCCTTCGACACCGATCTGGCGCAGGAGGCGCGGCTGGTCGCCCGCGATCCTCTGCCCGACCGGGCTGTGGACCGCAGCCAGATCCTGATGCTCGGCGGTTCGATGCAGCCCTATGTCTGGACGATCAACGGCGCTGTCTGGGGGGATCATCTGCCGATCGCTGCGACGTCGGGCGAGCGGGTGGTACTGTCGTTCCACAACATGTCGATGATGGCCCACCCCATGCACCTGCACGGCCATGTGTTCCAGGTCGTCGGGCTGAACGGCCGGCGGATCGCAGGCGCGCGGCGTGATACCATCCATGTGCCGCCGATGTCGATGGTCGAAGTGGCGCTCGATGCCGGCGAGGCGGCGCGCTGGATGCTGCACTGCCACCACATGCCGCATCTGGCCACCGGTATGATGACGGAATTCGCCATTTCGGCCTGAGATCGCGCCTCAATGGGCGCCGCAGACCGGCGCTCCGCCCCCGTCCAATCATCACCGCGCCACGCGCGCCGGAACGGAAGGAAAGTACCATGATGAACGGAACCGGAATGGGATTTGGCATGGGGTTCGGGTGGCTGTTCGGCCTCCTGATCCTTGCTCTTATCATCTTGGGCATCGCAGCCCTGATCAAATACCTGCGCAAGTGAAAGGAGAGACTCCATGTCCTACACGATCAATCGCACCATCTCCGACGCCAGCATTGATGCCGTAGAGGCCCGCACCCGCGAGGCGCTGGCCGCCCATGGTTTCGGCGTGCTCACCGAAATCGACGCCAAGGCGACCATGAAGAAGAAGCTCGACATCGACATGCCGGGCTATCGCATCCTTGGCGCCTGCAATCCCGGCATGGCGCATCAGGCCATCGGGCTGGAGCCCCGGATCGGCGCCATGCTGCCCTGCAATGTCATCCTGCGCGAGGTCGCGGGCGGCATCGAAGTCAGCGCCGTCGACCCGGTCGCCTCGATGCAGGCGGTGGAAAATGACGGGCTGAAGGCGGTCGCGGCACAGGTCCGGGACATGCTGGCCAAGGCCATGGAGGCGATCTGACACCATTGCATGCCCCCGAAATGCGCCGGGGGCCTGCACTCATTCATCATCGAAAGGGGCCAGCCTCATGGAACACGACCATCACCACATGGCGCCGGATCTTCCCGCTGGGACCGGGACCGCCCACGACCCGGTTTGCGGAATGACGGTCGCCATCACGCCCGAGACAAGGCGCGAGGATTTCCGGGGCCGGACCTTCCACTTCTGCTCGGACAAGTGCCAGACAGCGTTCAGGGGCGATCCGTGGTTCTACGCCGAGGGCCGCGCCGAGGGGCGCAAGGCGGCGGCGCCCGCAGGCACGCAATGGACCTGTCCGATGCATCCGCAGATTGTGCGCGACGCGCCGGGAAGCTGCCCGATCTGCGGCATGGCGCTGGAGCCGATGCTGCCGACCGACGGCCCCAACCCCGAACTGGCCGATTTCACCCGGCGGATGTGGATCAGCCTTGCGGCCTCGGTTCCGCTGATCGCGCTGACCATGGGCGAACTGGTCGGCCTGCCGCTGCGCGACTGGATCGGGCACCAGGTGGCGAGTTTTGTCGAGTTTCTCATCGCTACGCCCATCATCCTCTGGGCGGCGGCGCCGTTCTTCCGGCGAGGGTGGGACTCCTTCGTCAACCGCTCGCCCAACATGTGGACGCTGATCTCGCTCGGCGTCGGGGCGGCGTATCTCTATTCCATCGTCGCCACCTTCCTGCCGGGCTTGTTCCCTGCTGAATACCGCATGGGCCACGGGGTCGGCACCTATTTCGAGGCGGCGGTGGTGATCGTGGCGCTGGTCTTCGTCGGGCAGGTGCTGGAACTGCGCGCGCGCGAACGCACCGGCGATGCGATCCGGGCGCTGATGGACCTCGCGCCCAAGACCGCGCGGCGTGTCTTGGACGACGGCAGCGAATACGACGCGCCCCTGGAAAACGTCATGGCGGGCGACCGGCTGCGCGTTCGCCCCGGCGACAGCGTTCCGGTGGATGGCGAGGTGATCGAGGGGCGATCCTCGGTCGATGAAAGCATGCTGACGGGCGAGGCGGTGCCGGTCGAGAAATCCCCCGGCGATGCGGTGACGGGCGGCACGATCAACAAGAACGGCAGCCTCGTGATCGAGGCGCGGCGCGTCGGCGCCGACACGGTTCTGGCGCAGATCGTCGAGATGGTCGCGGGCGCGCGCCGCTCGCGGGCGCCGATCCAGGGACTGGCGGACCGGGTGTCGGCCGTCTTCGTGCCGACGGTGGTCGCCATCGCCATTGCCGCCTTTGGTGTCTGGCTGGTCTGGGGGCCGGACCCCGCACTTGTCTTCGCGGTGGCCGCCGCGGTCTCGGTCCTCATCATCGCCTGCCCCTGCGCGCTGGGGCTCGCCACGCCGATCTCGATCACCACGGCGGCGGGGCGCGGGGCGCAGGCGGGGGTGCTGATCAAGGATGCCGAGGCGCTGGAGCGCATGGCGGCGGTCGATACGCTGATCGTCGACAAGACCGGCACCCTGACCGAGGGGCGGCCGAAGCTGACGGATGTGCTGGTGTTCGGCGCCGTGACCGAAGGCGACCTGCTCGCCGTCGCAGCCGCGCTGGAACGCGGGTCCGAGCATCCGCTGGCCGAAGCCATCGTCGACGGCGCCGCGGCCCGTGGAACGGAGGTGCACGAGGCGGCGGAGTTCGAAGCTGTCACCGGCAAGGGCGTTCGCGGCAAAGTCCGGGGGCAGACGGCGGCGCTCGGCAATGCCGCGATGATGGCGGAGCTTGGCCTTGACACCACTGATGCCGAGGCGAGCGCGGACAGGCTGCGGTCTGACGGCAAGACGGCGATGTTTGTCGCCATCGACGGCCGCCTTGCCGGTATCGTCGCCGTCGCCGATCCGATCAAGGCGACGACCGCCGAGGCGATCCGGTCGCTGCACGAACTTGGCCTGCGCGTGATCATGGCGACCGGCGACAACCGCACGACCGCCGAGGCGGTGGCGGCCAGGCTCGGCATCGACGAGGTGCGCGCCGGCGTCCTGCCCGAGGACAAGAAGATCCTGATCGACACCTTGCGCAATGAGGGCGCGGTGGTGGCCATGGCGGGTGACGGGGTGAACGACGCCCCGGCGCTGGCCGCCGCCGATGTCGGCATCGCCATGGGCACCGGCGCCGATGTCGCGGTCGAAAGCGCCGGGATGACGCTTCTGGGGGGCGATCTGATGGGCGTGGTGCGTGCCCGGCGTCTGGCCAGGGCGACGCTGCGCAACATCAAGGAAAACCTGTTCTTCGCCTTCGTCTATAACGCCGCCGGGGTGCCGATCGCGGCGGGCGTCCTCTATCCGCTGACCGGAATGCTGCTGTCGCCGATGATCGCCGCGGCGGCGATGAGCCTGTCATCGGTGTCGGTGATCGCCAATGCCCTGCGGCTCAGGCGGGTGAGACTCTGACATGACCACACAACCGGAAGGAAAGATCATGACCCGATACGTATTCTCGCGCCGCGCCGCCTTGCTCACAGGGGCGGCGATGCTGGCCGCCGGCGTCCTTCCGGCGGTGGCGCAGGCCACCGGACCGGCGATCCATGTGCTGAAGGACCCGAGTTGCGGCTGCTGCACGGCCTGGATCGAGATCGTCGCCGCCGAAGGGTTCGTGGTGACGACCGAACTTGCCGACGCAGAGGCCCTGATGCGCTTCAAGATGGAGAACGGCATCCCCGAGGCGATGACCTCCTGCCACACGGCGCAGGTCGAGGGCTATCTGATCGAGGGCCATGTGCCAGTGGCCGACATCCGCCGCCTGCTCGACCAGCGCCCCAAAGCGGTCGGCCTCGCCGTGCCCGGAATGCCCTGGGGATCGCCGGGCATGGGGCCTGACACCGAGCGCGAGGCCTATGACGTCCGCCTGATCCACCGCGATGGCAGCACCACGGTGTTCAGCCGCTACACCGCCGCCTGAGTCTCGTTCCAGATTCTCCACCCCTCCGGCCCGGCGATCATCACGCCTGGCCCTGACTTCGAAACCCCAAAGGAAAACCCGACATGACGTTTCACACTCCTTTCTCCGCAGCACCCGCGATGCTTGCGCCCAGATCCCGCCGGGGTCTGGCTGCCCTGGCGCTGGCCGCCCTGCTTGGCGTGCCGGGCATGGCGCTGGCGCAGCAGGCCGCCGCAACGACCGGCCAGGTCTTCACGGCCGACGAGCATGGCAACTCGGTCAGCCGCGTCGATCTGGCGAGTGGCGAGGTGACAACCGTGCCGCTTCCGGTTACGCCCCATAACGTGCAGGTCACGCCGGACATGAAGCAATTGCTGCTTGTGGGTTCCCCGGTCGAAGCCGGTCACGGCGATGGCGGCGGTCACGGCGATAGTGCCAATGCCGGCCGGCTGCTAGTGCTCGATCCGCTGGCGCTGGATGCCGCGCCAGTGGAGATCGAGATCGGCAGTCATCCTGCCCATGTCGTCACCGACCGCGAAGGCAAGCGCGCCTTTGCCAGCAATGCCGGCGACGACACCATCTCGGTCGTCGATCTGGCGACCCGCGCCGTGACCCCGATCCCGGCCGGCGACTATCCGCATGGTTTGCGACTGTCGCCGGACGGCCGCTATCTGCTGGTGGCGAATGTCGAGGGCGGCGACGTCTCCCTGTTCGATACCGCCACGCTGGCCGAGGCCGCGCGTATCCCCGTTGGCGCGGCGCCGGTGCAGGTGGCCTTCCTGCCCGACGGCAGCCGCGCCTATGTCTCGCTGCGCGACGAGGATGCGGTGGCAGTGATCGACCTTGCCACCCGCGAAGTCACCGCCCGCATCCCGGTCGGCGACGGCCCGATCCAGCTTTACGCGACGCCGGATGGTGGCAAGGTTTTCGTCGCCAACCAGGGCACCGAAACCGCCCCGAGCGATGAGGTCTCGGTGATCGACGTGGCAGGCAATGCTGTCATCGCCACGGTGAAGGCGGGCATGGGTGCGCATGGCGTCGTGGTCAGCACGGATGGCGCGCTGGCCTTCGTCACCAACGTCAACGACGGCACGCTGTCGGTGATCGACACCGCCAGCAACGAAGTCGTTGCGACCCACAAGGTCGGCGCCGGTCCGAATGGCGTCACCTATATGGCCCGGTGATCGGCTGCCCCCATGGGGTGCAAATCCGACTTGAAGCATTGACCGGCCGCAGGCTTGTGATGAACAGGCTTTGGCCGGCCATTCGGCGCGGGACCGTGGATGCGGTCTCGGCGATCGGCCGCCGGGCGGATCAGTAATCCGTCTCCAGATAGACCCCGGCGCAGTCGTAAGCGACGGCGGCGGCCGTGGCGCCATTGTTCATGTAGAGCCGCGGCGACAGGAACTGCGTGGCGGCAGGCAGATCGGTGGTGATCTCCTGCTCGAAGACCGCACCGGAAACCTCGTCGACGACGCGTGCCCAGACAGATGATCCGTTCGGTGGGGCCGCGATGAACAAGGTCAGCACGCCGCCGGTGGCAATGGCGAAGCTCGCGCCCATGTCGGTCAGCGTCGGCGCACCGGTGCCATCGTTGCGGACCAGCTGCCAGTTGGTGTGCGTCCCGCGCTGGAAGCCGATGCCGATGCAGTTGACGGCCGTGGCCAGCGTCAGGGTGGAGGCCAGCGCGGCCGTCGATCCGTAGAGACCGAAGAACCCCATGCCAGTCGCCTGCAGCGTCGTCAGCGAAATCCGCGCGACGAAGGTCCAGCCGCCGAGGCCCGCCGCGTTGCCGCGCCAGCAGGCCCAGCCCGCGGATCGCTGGTCGGTCACCGAATCCGCCACCGCCGCCGAGGTCAGGCGCCAGCGGCGCATGGAGGTTCCGAGATTGGTCGCAGCGAGCGTCGGGTGCGAGACGGTGCCGACCGAGGTGATCGGCAGGCCTTCGCTGTTGATGGTGGTGCCGGTCGAGGGCGACCAGTTGGCGATCCGGTTGACCCCGAAGTGGGGCTGGAGTGGGAAGTCCCGCCCCGAGGGGCGCATGACGTCGATCCACGGTGCCCCGGCACGGCTGCGGGCGTAGATGGCGGCCTTGCCTGCGGCCGGCGGGGGCGGCGCTGCGCTCAGCCCCGGCAGGATCGTGGGCTGCGGCAGTTCCACTTGGCCGCTCATGCGGTCGATCCGGATCGCGTCGAAGAAAGTCGAGCCGTCCGGGCTGACCTTGAAGCTGAAGTCGTCATTGCCCAGCAATCCGATCAGCGCGCGGGCCGAGAAGCCGGTCTTGAAGGCGAAGGAGGCATCATTGGTCGGCCCGGCCTTGTTGACGGTCGCCTCGATGCCCGCGCCCGCGTTGTTCAGCAGCACTGCCGGGGTGTTGACCGAGAGCCGATTGGTGCTGTCGGCCGTTGCCCCGCCGAGGCCCAAGAGTTGCGCGGTCAGGTTTGCTTGCGGCATGCCGACCTGCGTCACGGCATTGGCGAAAGTGACCGTCGGCGTGTTCACGACAGTCGTGCCGCCAGCACCTGCGGTGGCGGACCCGATGTTGACGATTGTGTTCGACCCCGACGCGCCGCCGGTGCCGATGTTCACGGTCTTGGTGACGCCGGTGGTCGTCGCCCCGGTCCCCAAGCCGTAGGTGGCGGTCGTCGTTGCCGTGCCGATGCTGGCCGAGGCCGCCGACACCGTGACGGTGCCGGAGGCCGTCAGCGTGCCCGAGAAGGTCTTGTTGCCGGTGAAGGTCTGGGTGCCCGCCAGAATCGCCAATTCCGAGGAGGTGTTCGGCAGCGTGTAGCTGCGGGTCGTGCCGGTGCTGATCCCCGCCAGCGAGAAAGTCGCCTTCTTCGTTGGGTCCGCGTCGTTCACTAGGCCGAAGACCGCGTCCGAGACGTCGCGCGGTTCGCCCACTACCTCCCAGGCGCTGCCGGTCCAGACGAGGAACAGCCCCTCCGCGGCGACCCAGACCAGCCAGCCGGTGCGAGGCACGAGGCGGATCCATGCACCGTCGACCCAGAAGGCGATGTTCAGATCCCACCCGGCCCAGAGGCCGGTCGCGCCCGAGGCTACCAGATGCCGGTCCCCGTCCGCGGGGCTGGCTGGGGGCGCGGAGCGCGTGCGGTCGAGGACCGAGAGCTGCACCATGGCGTCGAGCAGTCGCAGGGCCTCATTGTGGGTGACATGCTTCTGGGCTTGGGCCGCCAGCAGGTAGGGCAAGCCGAGATGGGTGGTGGTGTCGGACATGGGGGTTCCCGCAGGTTGGGATCAGAATTGCAGCGTGACGGACGCAGGCGTGCCGCGCCCGAGGCGGTTCGAAAGCTGGAAGATGCGGATCGCGAGCGTCTGACCCGGCCCGAGCGGCGCGCCCCAATCGGCGGTCTGCTGCGCAGCCGTGTAGAGGACGGAGCTGGTGCTGCTGGTCAGCGTCCGCTTGACCGCGGCCCCGTCGAGGATCTGGATGTCGTAGGACTCAACCTCTTCAGCCAGCGGCACCTCGACCTGTTCCCAGGTATCTGCAGCCAGCGCGCGGGACCGCCGCGTCCAGCGGAGGATCAGATCGCCCCGGCTGCGCGCGATGCGCCATGGCAGTTCGACATGGACCGGGGCAAAGGGGACAAGGCCTCGCCCAGTCGGCGTGAAGCTCTGCGCGACATAGGTCTCGTCGCTGACCGCGCGGCTCGCCGGGCCGATGCGCCAGTTCCAGGGAAGCCCGAGATCGGCTTCGGCGATGGGCAGCGGAGACAACGAGGCGTCCAGCACCACCACGCGGGCACCGGCGGGCGCCGGATTGCCCATCGCGGCCTCGGTGCCGCGTTGGCCGCGCAGGAGTCGGGTCAAACGATACCGACCGGGCGCCAGCAGTTCCGCCGCACCCGCCTGCACGATCTCCCAGACACCCGGCGTGGTTTCCACCGCCAGCGCATTGGCGCCACCGAACAAGGTCAGGTCGGTGACGCTCTCCAGCGTGCCGGTCAGCAGGTCGACCACCAGCACGTTGCCGAGATCGAAGCGCGACGTGGGACCAGACCAAAAATCCGAGACCAGCGCCCCGATCCGGGCGCGACTGCCGAACGTCGTCAGCAGCTCGAAGCCATCGGTCGAAGGGCTGCGGAACACCGCCATCTCGCCGGGCCATGGCACGGCATGAGCGGCGATCAGCGGCCGATGCGCGGGCTGGTCCTCGGTCAGCTGCGGCAGGTCCATCAGCACCGCATCCGGCGCGCCGAACACCACCGCGCGCGTCAGCGAGGCCGCGCGAGGATCGCCGGGCGGCAGGTCGTAGCTCGCGCGATCCTGGCGGACCGCCTCGATGCCGCGTGCATCAGAATCGGCAATCGAGACCAGCCGCAGATCGACCAGCCGCCCGTCATGCGCGAGCCGGATCACGTCGGCCGGATCGAGTGCGAGCCGCGACGGCGGCAGACGGAAGGCCGCTGTCTCGCGCCCCACCCATGCTTCCATCAGGGCGCGGCGGCAGCGTCGTTCGGCCTCTTCGGGCGGCACCGCCATCGGGAAGCTTTCCGAGGCGATGCGGGTGGTGTCGACGGTGATGCGGCGGGCCTCGACCAGCGCGGCGTCGTAGTCCTCGTCGGCGCGGGCCAGCTGCCACTTCAGCGCCTGCGGCAGTTCCGTCTCCTGGCCGCGGGTCAGTTCCAGCACGTCGCCCTCGCGAGTGGAAACCAGATCATCGGGGCTGACGCTCGTGACCGCCGCCCGGCCGCGCATCACAAAACGAATGACGCCCTCGGTCTCGACCGCGTCGAAGCCGAAATGGCGCGACAGCGTGGTGATCGAGGCGCGCGGGCTTTCCAGCGCGGTGATGGCGTAACCTTCGACCGCGCCCCAGAGCCCGGAGACGTCGATCCGACCTTCGGCCATGCCGGCGCGCCGGCAGAGGTGCCGGATCAGCGCGGCCAGCGACACCGCGCCGAGCCGCCCGGTCAGCCAGTGACCGAGCCGCCAGTTCGGGCCATCGGTCCAGACATCGGTGAGGCCGGGGAAGAACGGATAGGGTCGCGCATCCCAGGTCCAGGCGGCGCATTCCGGCACGCGCACCATCGGCCCGCCGTAGACCGCAGAGATCGGGTTGTTCGCGGCCTTGCCCCACCAGAGATAGGTCGCCTCCAGATACGCCCGCTGGATCGCGTCGTCGCGCCAGCCGCGCGAGAAATGCGGCGTGAAACTCTCCGACGACTTCGGATCGAAGAAGACGTTGGGCTGGTTGGTGCCGCGGTCGACGGCCGGGCAGCCGAGTTCGGTGAACCAGATCGGCTTCGACTGCGGCACCCATTCCGTCGGCGTCGCGCTCTCCAGCCCGCCCGGGCGGTTGAAATGCGGGTTCGACCACCAGGAGTGCAGATCCTTGTAGCGGAACACCCACGGCTTGGCATGGGCACCATCGGTGATCGGCGTGCGGAGCTGCGCCGACCGATCGGCGGCGCTGGCGTAGAACCAGTCGAAACCCTCGCCACCCGCGATGTTCGCCTGCAGATAGGCCCGGTCGTAGATCGCGGGCCAGCCGTCCTGCGCGTCGAGATGGTCGAATCCGTCGCGCCAGTCCGAGAGCGGCATGTAGTTGTCGATACCGATGAAGTCGATCTCCGGATCGGCCCAGAGCGGATCGAGGTGGAAGAAGGCGTCGCCGCTGCCGTCGCCCGGCTGGTGCCCGAAATATTCCGACCAGTCGGCGGCATAGCCGATCTTCGCCCCGGCCCCGAGGATCGAGCGCACATCGCCGAGCAGGTCCCGATAGGCCTGCACGGCCGGATAGGTGCTGGCCCCGGAGCGGATCGTGGTCAGCCCGGGCATTTCGGTACCGATCAGGAAGGCATCGACCCCGCCCGCGGCTGCGCAGAGATGGGCGTAGTGCAGCACCATGCGGCGCAGGCCCCAGTCGCCGGATGGCCCGGTCCAGCTGACGCTTTCGCCCGAGACGTTGAAGCTGGCAGGCGTGGCTGCCCCGAACAGCGCCGCGACCTGCGTCGCGGCTGTGCCGGTCTTGTCCACGGTCCCGGCGAAACCTGCCGCGGGCGAACAGGTGATCCGCCCCCGCCACGGGAAAGCGGGCTGGCCCGCCGCGGCGGCGTTGTCGCTATACGGATTCGGCAGGCTGTTGCCCGGCGGAACATCCATCAGGATGAAGGGATAGAAGGTGACGCGCAGCCCGCGCGCCTTCATCTCCTGGACCGCCTGCACGACGGCGAAGTCGGACGGCGTGCCGCCATAGACCGGACGATCCTGATCGTCGCGGCTGACGAGGAAGGCGCTGGCGCGGCTGACGCCGTTGACCGACCAGCTGCGCGGCGTAGTGGACTTGGCCGATACCTCGACGCCCGGCCGCACCTTGCAGGAGCCGGCACGCAGATCGTCGCCGAACCAGGCGACGACGAGGCTGACGCTCTCCACCGCCGGGGCCATTGCCTGCAGCCGGTCGAGCGCAACGACGATGTCCGCCTCGTCGGGCAGCGCGTTCAGGTTCTCCGCCTGCGTCGCTCCGCCATCGGTCTTGCGGATTCCTTCGGTGGCGTAGGTGAACTCGCCCGAGGCCGGGATCATGGTCACGGCGCGGGTCAGCCCCTCGGCGGTGTCGGGATCGGCCAGCGGTCGGAACACCTCGAAGCTGAGCTGCGGCAGGCGGTTGCCATAGGTCGAGAGCGGCAGTTCCTCGAAGACGACATAGGCGGTGCCGCGGTACGCCGGGGTGTTGGCCGCGCCCATCCTGGCGGCGATGAAGGGATCGACCCCCTGCGCCTCGTCGCCCGGATACCAGCGCCAGGTGACGCCGGAGAGGTCCATCGGCTTGCCGTCGGCCCAGATGCGGCCGATGCCGGTGATCTCGCCTTCACACAGCGCCACGGCGAAGCTCGCATAGTAGAGATATTCGGTGGTCTTGACCTTGCCGCCGCCGCCGCCCTTGCCACCACCCTGCGTGGTGGTCCTGGTCTCCTCGCGGAAATCGGTCGCCCAGATGATGTTGCTGCCGATACGCATGCGGCCGTAGAGGCGCGGGATGACCGCGCCCTCCGTCGAGGACGTGATACGCAGCGTGTCGAGCCGCGCGCCCTCGATGCGCTGGGTCGGCGCCAGCGACGAGACGATCCAGCTGTCGACGACCGAGCCCACGGTCGAGCCGATGAAGCCGCCGATGGTCGCGGCGCTGACGCCTAGGATCGCGCCGCCAAAGGCTCCGCCGATGGCAGTGCCGACAGCGCCGAGGACGAGGGTAGCCATAGGGTTCTCTCAGCTTTGGGGAAACAGGAAGGCGAAGGCGATGCGCCGGCGCCAAATGGGGGTGAGCGATTCCTCGATGGCGCCGAGCCGCTCATAGGCATGGAGGAAGGTGCCGGGGCTGGTGAGGATTCCGACATGCTTGGCGATGGCGCGGGGCTTCATGCGGAACAGGAGCAGCGCGCCCGGCCCGATATCGGACAGGGCGATCTCGGGCATCATGCGGCGCGCACCCTCGGCCAGCACCTCGTGCGGGCCGGTCTCGCCCCAGTCGCGGCTGTAGGGCGGGATCGGGAACGGCTCGAGGCCGACAACCTCGCGCCAGACGCCACGGGCGAGGCCAAGGCAGTCGCAGCCGACGCCCTTGAGGCTGGCCTGGTCGTGATAGGGCGTGCCGAGCCAGGACCGTGCGGTGGCGATCACGCGCTCTGGATCGGCCCCGACAATGTCGGCGTTCACAGCACGGACCCTTCGTGCCCGCCATCTTTCGTGGCGTAACGCAGGATGGCATCCTGACCGGGGATATGCGGAAAGCCCCGGAAATTGGCGGTATTGGCGAACTTCGCGCCGCAGGTCTCCATGCGCTTGTCGCAACCCGCGCGGACGACGAAGCCGTCACCCGCTGCGATGGCCCGCACCGGCGCTTCCAGCAGCGTCAGAACGGCGATGCCATCCGTCAGATCGTGCGCGATGACCTCGGCCCGCCGTCCGGCATTTGCGCCGCCGGTCCATTCGACCGTGCCGAAGGTGAACCAGCCTGCGGCAAAACCGGCGAGTCCCGAGGCGGTGAAGGCCCGGTCGCGCAGCAGGTCGATGACCGCGCCCGTTCCCTTGAAAACCGGGTCTTCCAGATCGACACTGCAGCGCGCATCGCCGAGCGCCGCGTCACAGGTCGCCTGGAAGGTCCGCCCGACGGTCTGTCCGAGCACATGCGCCAACGACCGCACCTCGGCCACGAAGGCCAGCCGTCCCCGCCGGATCTGGCCGATGGCGCCGCGTCGCATCAGCACGCGCTGCGACGTCGCCTGCCAGTTCACTCGCCAGACCTCGACCTCTGCATTGTCCCAGCACCCGTCGAGGATGTCGGTCTCGGTGATCCGGTCTGAGGTCAGCACGCCCTGCGCATCCTGTGCATCGACAGACAGGTCGGATCCCGAGCGGACCTCCGATGCCGTCAGCCCGCTCTCCGGCTCGAAATCGGTGCCGTCAAAGCTCAGCGTCCGGTCGTGGTCGGTGAAACCAAAGGTGACACCATCGGCCCGGGTGATCCGCCAGCACCAGGCGAGCGTCGTCGTGCCCTCGTCGAGATGGGTCTGCAGCGCGGGTAGGAGCGATTTCACGTCCGCCCCCAGCCGCGCAGGAGAGCCACGGAGGCGAGAAGCGATGACACCACGCCGCCGCCCGCGCCGGTCAGGGCATAGAGATTGAAGGGGCGGATATCGAGGGTGCCGGTCGCGAGGTCGAAATCCGCCAGCCCGGCCATGGCGAGGCCGGAGGCGGCGAGGCAGGCCAGATAGACGAGGCCGCGTGCGAGATTCCAGTTCATGTCGGTACTCCGATCAGGGATTTGAGGAAGGCGAGGATGCGTTGGGCCAGCGTCACTGGCGCTGTGGCTGCGGGCGGCGCAGCGCCATCCGGCAAGGGTGCCGGTGGCAACGGACCTGCGGCAGGATGCAGCAGCGTCAGCGCTTCGGCGTCGCTCAGCCGCCGGATCGGTCGCGAGAAATCCGCCCTTCCGTTGCGGTCGACCGCCCAGACCGGGATCGTCCCGGTGGGATAGCGGGCATGGCGGAAGAGATCGCGCTCGGCCTCGCGCCGGGGGCGGATCGCGGCGGGTTTGAGCCAGCCCATGAAGCCGTCGGCTGCAGCCGCGCGGTTGCCCGCGTTCAGGTGCTGGGTCAGCGCGGCTCTCGCGATGCCGCCGGTGTTGTAGTGGAACGAGACCAGCGCATCGAATTCGTGGGGCGCGAGCGACACCTTCACCGCGCGCCGCACCCCTGCCTCATAGGTCGCAAGATCGGTCCGGAAGACCCGGAACGCCTCACGGATCCCGGCATCGAGATCGCCGGGCATGCCACGGGGCATTCGGGCCGGATCGGGCGACCCGGCTGCGGCGGTATGGCCGATGCCGAAGGTCCAGACGCCGGCAACATCAAGATAGGGTCCGGGCACGAGTCCTTCGTGCCGGACAAGGGCCAAAAGGCCCCGGTCTGTCATCTGCATGGGATTATCCGAGGATGGAGATCAGGAGGATCAGAGCGGCGATGGCGAAGCCGATGCGGACACGGTGGCTGAACGCCTGCTGAGGATCGGGCGCGTCGCAGCGGAAGGAGCGCGCAAGACGGAGAAGATCATTCATCGCCGCCTCCCTTCGCGCCGCGCAGCCGGGCGAGGACGAGTTCGATGAAAGCCGGGCCGAAGACGCCGACCAGATAGGCCGCCGAGCCCGCAGCCCCGCCTGCCGGGATCGCCTCGGGCGGCAGGCCGAGCCAGCGGGTGACAAGCGCCATCGACAGGCTGCCCATTCCGGCCGCGATCAACCCGCCGAGCAGGATGTGGCGCAGCGCGTCGCGCAGCCGCATCCGGGTGGTCAGCGCATTGGTCGCCCCGCCAAGCGCGCCCCAGGCGGCGAGGATCACCGCCGTGGAAGTGGCAAGGTCGCGCAACACGCTGGCGAAAAACCCGGGCTCGTCATTCATCGCCGGATCTCCAGCAGCGGGATAGAGGTGATCGAGCCCAGCCGCTCGAGGTCGAGGGTGACGTCGAGCGTGTCGGTGTCGAAGCGGACCGGCACGTCAAAGGTGAAGCCCGCGGTGATGGCGATGCCCGCGCCGGGTGCGGCGGCGAAGGTGACGAGGCCGGTGGTGGTGGCGACCGACCAGCCGGATGGCTGCTCGACGCCCGCCAGTGCGATGCGAACGCTGCCAGCCACCGGTTTGGCGATAACCCGCGTCCAGGACTGCGCACCGGAGCTGTAGCGCTTCACCAGCTGGAACGCGGTCGCTGTGCCGTCGCCGGTGCCGATCACCTGATCGGTCGGGGCTGGTGTGCCCGAGGGCAGGCAGGACTTGTGATCGCCCCAGTCCTTGAAGCGGAAGCCATGCAGGCGGCCGTTGCGGGCCTCGAAGAAGGCCACGACGGCCGCCAGATCGTCGGCGCGGCGGATGCCGTAGGCGACGTCATAGCGGCGGCGCGAGTTCGCCCAACTGGCGTTGCGCTCTTCGTCGCCCGAGGCCAGTTCGACGATCTGGGTGCGCCGCTCGGGTCCACCGCGCGCGCCACGGCTGATATCGTCCGGAAACCGGACTTCGTGAAAGGCCATCGATGTTCTCTGTAAGATTCAGGGTTGTGTCGGCCGGGACTCACATGCCCCTGCGCCCGAGCGAGACCGCGCGGGCGATATCGGCTGCGATCTGCGTGCGCGATTGGCGGAAGCTCTCGGCGTCGCGAGCGTTGATGTTCACAGTGACATTACCGCCCGCGCCAAAGCCGACGGCTTCACGACGGGAGAGCACGCGCTCGCCCCGCTGCAGGATCGCGGGCACCTCGTCGGGGCGCAGACCAGCCCAGCCGCCGCTGTGCATGCGCGGCGCACCGGCAAACGCCAGTGCCGGCACCATGCGGCCCGCTCCCGGCGCACCGACCATCCCACCGGCATGCAGGACGTTGGCGAAGACTCCGCCCGCGCCGCCGAGAGCCCCGGACAGCGCATTGGCGATAGGGCCGAGGATGAAACGCCGCGCCGCGAGCTTCGCAAGATCGGCGATCAGCGAGGTGACGAGATCGCCGAACTTCAGCTTGCCGGTCTTCACGAATTCGCCGATGGCGTTCTCGGCCGAGGTGAAGGCGCCCACCAGCGTATTGCCGATATCGCCGCCGATCTCGCGCGCCTTGGCGGCGTAGTCGGCAAGCGTGGCACTTACGGCGGCCCAGCCGGTGACGGCCTGATCCGCGCCAGTTGCCGCATCCGCCCCGGCCTGGCGACCGGCGGCGCCAGCGCGCCCCGCGGCACCGGTGGCACCGTCCAGCGCATCACCCAACCCGAGGGCGCTGCCCGCCGCATCGTCAAGCGCATCCCCGGCCTCATTGCCGGTGCCGGTCACCGCATCCTTCAATGCCTGCCAGCTGGCCATCGGCCGCGACGCGGCGTCAGAGAGCATGCCCGCCGCCTCGCGATAAGCATCGGCTCGTCCGCGCGCGGCCTCAGCCATCGCGCCCAGTCCGGTGTCGGGCGCGGTGACATAGGTTCGACCCATGGCGGCGGTGAAGGCATCGGCCGCAGCGGTGCCGGCCGCCGTCGCCGCACCCTCGAAGGGGTTGCCGATCCGGCCCAGTTCCACCGGGTCGAGGGTGCCGATCCGCACGCCGCCTTCGCCCGTCGCCCATTCCGGCAAGAGTGCCAGTGCGGCGTTCAGCGCCTCGATGAAGCTGTTGATGCGGGTGACGACGCCGTTCAGCATCGCCTCGACGCCCGAGATCAGCCCGTTCGCCGCCTGGAAGGCGAAATCGCCGATGGCGCCCGGCAGGCTGCCCCAGATCGCCACTGCGCCGTCATAGGCGCCCTGAAACACCGCAATGGCGCGGTCGCCAAAGCTGACGATTCCGGTCACGGTGTCGTCGAGCAGGGTGAAAATCGTCGCCTTCATCCCCTCCCAGGCGGCGCCGATGCGGGCCATCACCGCATCGAGGCGCAGGCCCATGCGGCTCCAGGCTTCGGCTGCGAAATCGGCGACGAGGTGGAAGGCTTCGCCCAGCCCGCCGACCTTCTGCACGACATTCATCAGCTGGTAGATCAACTCGCCCGCCAGCACGATCAGGGCGCCGATCCCGGTGCGGACGATGGCGCCGCGCAGCACCGTCAGCGCGCCGGAAAGCGTCAGCGTCGCCACGCGCGCCGCGACGAAGGCGGCGACCCAGCGCCCGGCCATGAAACCGGCGAAGGCGATGCCGATGGCGGCAAGGCGCTCGATATTGTCGGCCACCGCGATCAGCGCCGTAGCGACCAGCGACGAAGCCCCGAAGACCTGGTCCCAGCTGCCGACCAGTTGCAGCGCAGCATTGCTGATCAGCGTGAAGGCGTCACCGATGGTCGCGGGCATCGAGTCGGCTTCCTCGCGCAGCAGCTCGAGATTGCCGATCAGCGCCGTGCGGATCACATCGCCGGTGATCGCCCCCTGCTGCCCGAGGCCGCGCAGGCCCGAGACGGTGGTGCCGAGCTCAGACGCCAGCAATTCCGCCAGCCTCCCGCCGCTCTGGATCACGGTGTTGAGGTTGTCGCCGCTCAGCGTGCCGAGGGCCATGGCCTTCGAGAGGGCGTTCTGCACCGAGGCGGCGCGCTCGGCCCGCGCGCCCGAGACCACCATGGCGTTGTTCAGCGCCTCGGTGAAATCGAGGCTTTCCGCCGTGGAAAGCCCGAGTTCGCGCAGCGCGGTGGCATTGGCGAGCCAGGATTCCGTGGTCTGGCCGAGGCTGGAATAGGTCCGCCGCGCCATGGCGGCCAGCCGGTCCATGACTGCGGCCCCGGCTTCCTGCGAGCCGGTGGCGAGATCGACCCGCGAGCGAAGGTCGGTCCACTGGTCGGCATAGGCAACGAGCTGCCGGATCGACAGCGCCCCGGCGACGATGCCGGCAAGGCGCCGCAGCACCGCGCCGGTGACATCGGCCTGGCGCTCGATCCGCTTGAAACTGTTCTCGCCCGCATCGCCCACGCCCTGGAACTCGGCCTTCACCTGCCTTCCGCCCTCGGCGACGAGGCGGACGGAGACACGTTTCTGGGCCATGGATCAGCTTTCCTGACGAGGGGGACGGCGCTTGCGGGTCGGAGTCATCGCGCCAGCCCCGGCGACGCCCGGTCGCCGGACGCCATCTGTTCATTGAGCTTGCGGACCATCACCGCCTCGATCTCGGGCAGGCATTCGGCAGCGATCAGCGGGTCGACCCCGAGCGCACTCGCCATGGCCAGCGCCGCCGTCATGTCCCAGCCGATGACGGCGCCACCGCCCATGCCGGCGGCGATGCGAAGCTGTCCGGTCAGGCGCTGCGCGAGATCCCAGACCTGCCAGCCCTCAAACGTCAGGGGCCGGTTCAGCCGCGCCGGGCAGCCCGGGCACGGGCCTTCGCAGGCTTCGCAGTAGGCGTCGCCCCCACCGAAGTGCCAGTCGGCAAGGGCGCAGAGGCGTTTTTTTCCGCGTCCAGCATCAGATGCGGCGCGAGGCAGCGGGTCTGGAACGCCTCGAACACCGGCCAGATGTCCAGAAGTGCGTCGATCCCCTCCGGGTTGACGGGAACGGGATTGCCCTCGGCATCGCCGACGCCCTCCCAGCCGGTGACCACGCGACGGGCGACGGCCTTGGCCATGACCAGCGCCTGCTCCTCCTTGCTTGCCTCCTCGGGCAGCGCCTCGACGGCCGGATCGTTGCGCGCGGCGACCATGATCGCGGTGGTGACAGGCAGGACTGCCAGGCGCAGGCCGGCCCCAAGATCGAGCCATTTCGGCCCGGCGGAAAGATCGAGACGGATCATGGTCAGTATTCCTCGATGTCGTTGATGAGAGTAACGGTGCACATCCGCCCGAGCGTGGCGTCTCGCGCGGCCTGCCAGTCGAAGCTGGCCTGGATGCCCTGCGGCCCGCCGATCTCGATCCGCGGGCGCGGCAGATAGACGGCGTGGACGGTGAAGGTCAGGCTTTCGCCCGAGATGAGCGTGTAGGAAAACTCCAGCTCGCAGGACGTGCCGTTGATCGCCTGGCTGACCAGCGTGCTGTCGGCGAAGCGGACCTCGGTGCGGCCGGTCAGCGCGGCGATGGAGGGATCGGCGCCGTCGATCATGCCGTCGGCGCGGATGGTCTCGATCCGGTCGAGATTGTTGGCATAGGTGATCTCGGTCGAGATCACGTTGCCGAGCGCCGTCCCGCTGCGTTTGATCGCGCCGTTGAAATGCCCGAAGCGGATCAGGTCGAGTTCGGCCGGCGTTCCCGCGCTGCTGGTCGTGGCAACCGTCTCGCCCTGCGCCACCAGCCGCGCGGTGGCAGTCAGCAGCCCCGAGCGCTGCATCTGCCAGCTGAGCTGGTCCAGCACCACGCCGGAATACATCGCATAGCGCGGCACCTCGGGCATGGCGGTCTCGATCGCCATGCTGGGCAGGGTCCAGCCGCCGGACTGGAATGTGTGGGTCCAGGGGCCGGGCGAGCTTCCGGTGGTGGTCGGCGCGCCGAAGGCCGCCTTCAACCAGAAGCCGAAGGCCTCGGCGTCGATCGGCACCACCACATCGCCGTCCGCAGTTACCGCATCCTTGACCGGCGCCAGCGGATCGCGGCCATAACCCAGAAGCTCCGAATTGAGCAGCGGCTGTTCGGCCCCGAGCGAGGTGCTGGCGAAGGGCATCCTTGTGTAGCCGCCTGCGGGCGGGGTGCCATAGGTCGTCTCGAACGCGAGCGCCATCCGCGCCCGCGCCCCTTGCGCGCGTGCCATGTTCGTCTCCTGTCGTGAGAAGGGGTCAGCCGAGCGGATCGGCCGTGGAGTGAGGCGGATCAGGCGACAGTCCAGTGGACTGTCGTCCCGCCGAACGCAGCACCCGCACTCAGGGTGGAGTTAGCCAAGCGGGTCCGAGACGGAGTAATGTAGAATGACCGGGATCACCGCCGCCTTCAGGCTGGCCGCGCCGTCAACCGGCAGATCAACCGGCTGCGGGGCTTCTGCCTCGACCCAGTCGCAGAGCCCGCCAAGCGTGCGGTCGGCGGCGAGCGCTGCGCCGATGCTGGCGGTCAGCGTGTCGAAGGCGGCGTCACGGTTCGCACCCTGCACCACGGCTTCGATTTCGGCGCGGTGCTGATAGTGATAACGCAGGGGCGAGAGCGTCACCTCGGGCTCACCGGGTTCGCCGTCGCGCAGGATCAGCAGGCCATCAGCGGGGACGCGCTCGGGCAGAACTTCACCACGCAGGGCCGTGGCGGGCAGCGCCGAGAGCCGCGTGTGCAGCGCGGCGAGGATGGTTTCGCGGGGGGTCATCGAACAAAGGAGCTTGTAATTGCATCAAGCACCGGGCAGTCCGGCACCTCGTCGCCGGAACATTTCGCGGCGGTCCCTGCAAGGACGGACTCAATCCGTTTCAGATCGCCGATTTTCGCGCGGACGTCCGCAAGATGGCGTTCGGTGCGCGCATGGACGTCGGCACAGGTGGGCGCGGTGCCGTCCTCGAGGCCCAGAAGCCCGCGAATGTCCTTCATCGCAAAGCCCAGTTCACGGGCGCGCAGGATGAAGCGCAGCCGAGCGGCGTGGGACTGCGCGTAGATGCGATAGCCCGCACCCGTCCGCGGCGGGTCGGGCAACATGCCGATCTTCTCGTAATGGCGGATCGTCTCGATGTTGCAGCCGGTCGCACGCGCCAGTTCGCCGCGCGTCAGGCCGCTTTCGCTGTCGTGATCGGACATGATCGAATTTCCCTTGAGCCTGTAGCCGCTACAGACCCTACACCGGTCGTCAACCAGCGACGAGAGGTGAGTGACGTGAGCATTGCAGACGACCGGACGGACAGCCCGGCTGCGGCGCCCAGGGGCGATTTCGAACTCGCCGTGATCGGGGCCGGATCGGCTGGTTTTTCCGCCGCGATCACGGCCGCAGAGGGGGGCAAGCGCGTCGCGCTGATCGGCCACGGCATTATCGGCGGGACCTGCGTGAACGTGGGCTGCGTGCCCTCCAAGACGATGATCCGTGCCGCCGAGGCACTCCAGGGCGCGAAGGCGGCCGAGCGCTTTCCCGGCCTGCGGGGTGAGGCGCAGGTCACCGACTGGACGGCGCTGATCGCGGCGAAGGACAATCTTGTCGCCTCGCTTAGGCAGAAGAAATATGTCGACCTGCTGCCCGGCTATGACGGTATCGCCTATTTCGACGATGGCCCGGCGCGGCTTATCCCCGGAGGCGTCGAAGTCGGTGGGCGGAAGATTGCCGCGCCCAAGGTGATCGTCGCCACGGGAGGGCGTCCGGCGGTGCTCGACATTTCGGGCATCGACGCGGTGCCCACGCTTGACAGCACCTCGCTGCTGGAACTGGAGAGGCTGCCGGAAAGTCTGATCTTCCTCGGCGGCGGCTATATCGGTGTGGAACTTGCGCAGATGATGGCGCGCATGGGGGTTGCGGTGACCATCGTCTGCCGGTCGCGGCTTCTGCCCCGGACCGAGCCGGAGGCGAGCCGTGCCCTGACGGAAGCCTTGCGGGCCGAGGGCGTGAAGATCATTGATGGCGTGACCTATCAGGCCGCGCGGCGCGAGGGCGACCGTGCTGCCCTGACGGTGACGAAGGACGGCGCCGCACGGGTTCTTATCGCAGACTACATTGTTCTGACCACGGGCCGCACCCCCAACACCGAAGGTCTCGGCCTCGAAGAGATGGGCGTCGAGACCGACGCAAGTGGTGCGATCAAGGTCGGCGACGACATGGCAACCACACGGCCCGGCATCTATGCGGCGGGCGACGTGACGGACCGTGACCAGTTCGTCTACATGGCCGCGTATGGCGCGAAACTGGCCGCGCGGAACGCGATTTTGGGAGGTGTGGAGCGGTATGACAATGGCGCGATGCCTTGGGTCGTGTTCACCGATCCGCAAGTCGCCGGGGTCGGCCTGATCGAAGCTGATGCCCGAGACGCGGGCCATGAGGTCAAGACCAGCGTCCTCTCTCTCGACAACGTGCCCCGCGCGCTGGCCGCCCGCGACACGCGGGGGCTGATCAAGCTGGTTGCGGATGCGAAGACCGACCGCCTGCTTGGCGGCGTGATCATGGCCCCCGAAGGTGCGGATAGCGTTCAGACGCTCGCCATGGCGCTGAAGTTCGGCATGACGACGAAGGCGCTCGGCGAGACGATCTTCCCCTATCTCACCACGGTCGAGGGGCTGAAGCTGGCTGCGCAGAGCTTCGACAGGGACGTGGCGAAACTGTCCTGTTGTGCCGGATGACCGACCGAACCGACGTTCGTGCCACGGCAGGTCCGACCGACGTGGCCGCCGCATCGTGTCACCGAAAGTCGTCATAGCCGCCCGTCCACCCAGTTCGCGACGATCAGCCCCGGCACTGCATCGTGCGCCCGTGCAGCGTCCCGTGCGAGGTCGAGCCGCTTCGGCAACCTGACCTGCGGGACGAGCAGGAAGATCGGCACGGTAGTCAGCCCCCGGCCGGTCTTCGAGCGCGACGCCACCGCGCGGCCCTTCGTATTCAGCCGCCCCTCGGCGACCAGCAGGCTCGGTCCCGTGCGCCGATAGACGAAGCGCAGGCGCAGTCCGGTGCGGCGTTCCCACTCAAGGGGGGTGATCCGACCGCCGCGAAGGGACTTGCCCGCCGCGGCCGTGGGGATCGCAAGCCAGAACCCGGTTTTCGAGCGGATCAGCGGGCCGGTGTCATGCGCGCCGAGGATGACCGGCGCCTTCGACCAGACCAGCGCGGCGGCATTCAAGCTGGGCCGACCCTTGGGCCAGGCTTCCGACCGGATGGTGCGGGCGAGCCGAGCCCCGAGGCCGGCGCCGGTGATCTGTGCGCGCCAGGCGGATTTCAGACCGGTCCCGGCGTCGCGCATCGCCGTGGTGACGGCCTTCTCGCCGGCCTTCACCTCCGCGTCCATGATCCGGACGATATCGCCGACGATGTTGATGCCGAGCTTCACGTGGGCCTCAGATCGACGGTCCAGACGAGGCGTTCGCGGTCCCGGGCGGGCTCGCCCTGAATGAGGAAGGCATCGCCGTCGATCTCGATCCGGTCTCCGGGGCGCGGGTTCGCCACTTCGGCCACGCGCAGGTCAATGCGCGTGGTTTCCGACCAGAGCCTTGCATCGCCGAAGTCGGTGACCGCGTCGGCGCGCCGGGCGACGACACGCACCAGCATGGGCGCGCCGCCGTCGGCGATGTAGACCGCATCCCGGCCGATGTTCGGATCGGCGAAGAGCGCACCGAGCGCGGCAGAGAAGGCGCTCATCAGAACGCGGCGTTCAGCCGTACCCGGCCGATGGTGTCGCCCGCGCCGCTCGCCACCGCCGCGACCGCCACCCCGATCAGGGTGTTATCCGTCGCAACCGTTGTGCAGCGCTTGTTGGTATCGTCCCAATAGGCCTTGGCGCCGACAGTCCACGCCTGGGAACCGACCTTGGTGATGTCGAACACGCCGACGAGCGCGGTCTCGACGGGTTCGCCACTGGCGGCGTCCCCGGCGGCCACGCCGAAGATCGCGCCGACGAGCAGACCATCGCCGGAAGCGACGGCATAAGGTGCGGTCAGGGTGATGGTGTTGCCGGGCTGGACGAAGTTTTTCATGGGGGATGTCCTTCTTGAAAGACGAAGGGCGGCCCGTCAGGACCGCCCACATGTCAGGGATCGGGATACGGCCCGGCTTACGCCCCGGCGTTCTTGTAGAGGCCGCGCCAGTCGATGGCCTTGGCGCCGAAGTCGAGGCGGCACTTGATCTCCACCCCGTCGACGTCGAAGCCGTTGCGGGTCTCGATATAGGCGCCCTGCTGGCCCTCGAGATAGGCATACTCGATGGTGTCGATCTGGTTCGGGCTGGCGGCCAGATACCAGGCGGTCTCGCTGGCGGCATCGAGCCGGGGCTCGCTGATCGGCGAGAGGGTGCGGATCGATTGCGGCACCACGCTGGAGGTCGCGGCAGGCATGAGGTTCTGCGCCACCAGCTGCTCGGCCTTCAGCTCCAGCGCGGCAGGCACGATCAGGAAGGCGGGGCGGATGTTCAGCACCGTCTTCTTGTCGAGGCCGGTCTGCAGCGCCATCGCCGCGCGGGCCGCGCCCACCGCATCGACGGCCAGCGCCGCGCCTGTGCCGGCGAGGTTCTTATGGTTGGTGTGGAACAGCGCCGTGCCATCGGCCATAGCCGGGTTCGAGGTGATGATGCCCCAGACGACATCGCTTTCCAGCTGGGCGATGGAGTTGCCGTACATCGCAGGGATGCGGGTGAAAGCGTCGAGATCGTCGTTGATCAGCGTCTGGCGGGTGATCGCGACCACCCGGCCATAGGTCTTGACCTTGTAGCTCTCCTTGCTCTCGCCGAGCGTGCCGCGCTTGAACTCGCCGCTCTCGCCGACCTCCAGAAGCTGCGGGGCTTCGCCGAGCTGCACCCGGTGCATCGCCTTGAAGTCGGTGGCGAGCACCTGGCGGCAGAACAGCATGAAGGTGCGGGGATAGGCCTCGTAGGCCTGCCGCAGGGTCTTGTTGGTGACCGCCGACAGGATCTCGGGGAAGTCCGAGGTCGAGTGCAGCGCGCGCGTCGCCACCTCGTCGCGCGACAGGCCCCGCGTGTTCACCCCGGCATTGCCGAGGCTTTCGCGGGCCAGTTCCAGCAGCGTCATGCCGCGATACTGGCGCGCGGCGTCTTCCAGCTGGAACAGCGTCGGGCTGTAGCGGTGCAGCAGCGCGTTCGCCACCGCGTCGCGGCGGGTGATGCGCTCGTCCCGGCCGCCGAGCGGGACGGAGACATGGGGGAAGGTCCGGGTCTCGTCCGACTTCGCGGCGACCTGGTCGAGGATCAGGCGGCGGGACTCGTCGACGCTGACGCCGCGCTTGACCAGATCCTCGGCGAAGCCGCGCTCGAGGTTCAGCCGCCCGGCCAGATCGTAGATGGTGGAGACGCGGTCGCGCTCGGCCTCGCGGGCGCGGGTGGCGACCGCTTCGGTGTCTGGCGCAGCAGGTGCATTGCCCTTCGGCTGCGCGCGGGTTTCCGCTGCGGCGACCTTCGGGTCGGGCGCAGCTTTCGGCTCGGTCATGGTGGTGTCCTCGGTATCATTCGGCTCGGTCGGCTGGGTGGTGGGGGTTGCGGCGTCGCTTGCCGGGGTTTCGGTCTTGTCCGTCATCGGGATCGGTCCTTTCGTGCTTGAAGGGGCGTCCCGGCGGTGAAGGACGCAGTCGTGAAGGGGATGCTGGGCGCGGAAGCCCGCGGCGGGGTCGGCGCCGACCGCGACGGCGGAGACCTCGAAGGGCGTCCAGTCCACCGCCCGCCAAAGCTCGCGCGCGGCCTCGGGTTTCGAGACCTCGAAGCGGTGGACCTGGTAGCCGATGGAGACCGCGCGGATGTGCCCGGCCTGGATGTCACGCCAGATCGGCTCGACATCGGCACGCTCGCTGATTCGCACCAAGGCGATGCCCCGGCCGTTCTCGATGCGGGCAGAGCCCGGCACGACCGAGCCGATGACCGCATCCAGCGTGTCGAGCTCATGCACCTTCAGGAAGGGCGCGCCCGCGTTCAGCCGGTCGAGCCGAACATGGGCGGGATCGAGGCTCAGTTCCTCGTCATAGGGCTCGCCGAAGAAGGTGGCTCGGCGGACGCGCGCCCCGGCCGACCAGACCACCTCAACGGTGCGGCTGTCGGCGTCGGCCGTGTTCGGCGCAAGCTCCGCCGACCGGCGCATGGCCGGCAGTTCGATCATCGTGTCCATGGAGTCAGTCCTGTTGGTCGGCCTGCGGCGGGTTGGTTTCCGCGTCGGCGGCCGGGTCGTCGGTGTCCGGTTCGTTGTCGGCGGGATCGGTCGTTGGATCGCTAGTCTGGGCGCTGCCGGTTTTCGTGACGCGGCGCGGGTCGCTGTCGAGCACCAGCCCCAGCGCGTCGAGCTTGGCGTTGGTCGCGGCGATTTCCGCCAGCACGGCATCCGGATTGCGGCCCTGCCGGGCGATCACCTCTGCCAGCGTCATGGTGCCGGAGCGGATCGACAGCAGGTTCGCCATCGCGTCCTTCTGCGGATCGACCGCCTCGAACTTCGGCGGCGACCATTCGACCGGCACGGTCGGCGACGGGATCTGGCCCGCCGCCCACGCGGCTTCCGTGAACCAGCGCCAGACGGGCGCGCAGAACATCGGAATGAACAGCTGCCACTGCACGGCGTCGATCTGGCGGCGGAACTCCACGAGCCCCGCCCGGATCGAGGAATAATTCACCTGGCTGAGATCGCCGGTGAGCAGTTCGTAGGGCACCCGGAACCCGGCCGAGATCGTGTGCAGGCTGGCCCGCTTGTATTCGCCATAGCCGCCGGTGGCGGAGGGCTGGTTGAAGCGGATGTCCTTGCCGCCGCGGGCATAGGCGATCAGCCCCGGCTCGAACTGCTCGACCCGGTTGCCGTCGGCATCGACCACCGAGGGCGCGATGCCCTGCTGCGCCTCGTCGTCGCCGAAGACGATGGCGGTGACGCAGGCCTCGGTCTTCTTGCGGACCAGTTCGGCCACCTCGTAATCGTCGAGATCGCGCAAGCTGCGGATCACCGGCGCGCCCCAAGGAACGCCGCGCGCCTGCGTGCGCTGCTTCTCATAGACGTGGGCGATCTCGGTCGCGGGGACCGGGCGGCTCTGCAGGCCGTTCTGCAAGGCCCCGTAGGCGTCGCCCGGATGCTCGGCGTGCAGCCAATAAGCCCGGCGCTTGCCGACCGGGTCAAACTCGATCCCCTGCACAAGGCGGCCTGCGCCGATGGCGCCGGATTTCGTGGCGTCGAGAAAGTCGGCTTCCAGCACCTGCAATTGCAGCGGCACCGGCAGGCCATCGCTCGCCCGCCGCAACCGGCGGCGCACCAGAACCTCGCCCGCCTCGACCATCTCGCGGCAGATCAGCGTCTGCAGCCCGTAGAAGTCGAGTTGGCCATCGGCGTCGCAGTCCGCCGTCCAGCGTTCGAACAGCGCGTCGACCTTGCGATCCAGCGTGTCGTCGCCGCTGGCAGCGCGCGGCATGATCCCCGCGCCGATGATGTTGTTGACGAGCACCGCCACGGCCTTGGCCGCATGCGGGTTGTTGCGCACCAGATCGCGCATCCGGTCGCGAAGCAGCGCCCCGGCGACGCCGATCTCGGTGTCGGCCGAGGATCCCGGCGCGCGCCAGCCCTCGGTGCGCCGCCCGCGCGCGGCGCCGTCATAGCCCCGCGTCAGGGTCTCGAAGGCCTGACGCGCCATCACGCGGCGGGCCGCCATGCGCGGCGCCACCGTGGCGATGGCATGGTCGAACCAGGTCGCCGACATCAGCGATCCCCGCGCGAGAAGCCCGCGAGCCCGGCCACCGGCAGCGGCCGCGTGGTACCCGCGATGGCGCGCTCGATGGTCCGGATGCGGGCGAGCAGATCCTCGGCCGAGCCGTAGTCGACGGACTTGCCGTCATAGCTGACCCGGGTCGTGCCGCTGGCATAGGCCCGGCGCAGCGCCGAGAGCTCGGTTTCCGTCCAGTCCATGCCATTCGCTCCCGCTCAGTGCGTTCGTTCCCTTGCGACGCTCCACTGGAGCCTCGCATCCGCTGCGCGGACCGGTCCTCACTCAGAAGTTATCCGTCTTGGTCAAGGAGCCGCGTCGGCCCATTTTCGGTCATCTCGGATCAGTGCGTTGGCAAGGAT
>NZ_JBDHSP010000037.1:0-29239 GCF_039808215.1 Paracoccus sp. (in: a-proteobacteria) | reverse complement strand
GGCGTCGCCGCTGACGATGCCAGCCAAAGCCGCGCCGCATGATCAAGCCGCGTCACCCAAATTCAGCCATAGCTCATCCTCGTCGGCGCGGGCCAGCTGCCATTTCAGGGCCTGCGGCAGTTCGGTCTCCTGTGCGCGGGTCAGTTCCAGCACGTCGCCCTCGCGGGAGGCGACCAGATCGTCGGGCGCAAGCGTGGTGACGGATGTCCGCCCGCGCATCACGAAGCGGATCACGCCCTCGGCCTCGACGGCGTCGAAGCCGAAGTGGCGCGACAGCGTGGTGATCGAGGCACGGGGGCTTTCCAGCGCGGTGATGGCGTAGCCTTCGACCGCACCCCAGATCCTCGAGGATCGTCACGGGCGAGGTTCCACCATCGTCACGAGCCAGCTTCCCGTCGATCATTGGCATGAAGCCATTGGTGACCCCACCCTGGCGGATGCCATCCTCGACCGGCTCGTCCACAATGCCCACCGCCTTCAGCTATCTGGTGAAAGCATGCGGCGAAGAGCCACGAAACCTCTTGACCTCGGCCCTCAGGCCTGACCCCATGAACCTGTCGACCAGCCTGCCCGCGACCGCGAAACGGCTGCCCGCGATAGCGTGAAATGCGTGCCCGCGATCACGCGAAATCGCTGCCCCAATTCCGCGAAATGCGCAATGGCCCGCACCGGCGCTTTCAGCAACGTCAGAACGGCGATGCCATCCGTCAGATCGTGCGCGATGACCTCGGCCCGCCGTCCGGCATTGGCGCCGCTGGCCCATTCGACCGTGCCAAAGGTGAACCAGCCCGCTTTGATGCCACCGAGTCCCGAGGCGGTGAACGCCCGGTCGCGCAGCTGGTCGATCACCGCACCCGTTGCCCTGAAGGCTGACGCGTCCAGATCGACACCGCAAGGCCAAGCGCACGGGCGCGCGGTGCAAGTGCCCTGCTGTGACAGGCTGGGCCGTCTGCCGCGTTCACGGCGCGTATGGCGGGGCCAGGTCAGGCCCTGCCAATCCCGGCTATCGACACGGTGGCCGAACCAAGGAGGCCGAGGCGCTACGCCGAGCGGTGGCGGAACTCATGCGGGAAAGCAGGAAAGCGGCGGGGCGGCTCAGCGGGGCTTGATGTCCCGAACTTCGCGGCCCGCGCTGAAATGCGTCTGGCCGAGAAATACGACGCCGCGCAGGATCGGGGCGAAGTGGCGAAGGCGGGGAACCCCAATTGTTCCAGCCGGGAACAATTGCTGGGGCCGTCCGACCTTGGCCTGTCCCGCAAGGGCATCCACGAAGCCCGCCAGATGCGCGATGCCGAGCGCGCGAACCGGAAAATAACTGAAACACAAATAGGTCTAGTCCATGACCGCCCCAACGCAATGAACCGCCCTCCGACCCGACCATGAAGCCCCTGCCTAGCGCGGGGGCTTTTGCGTTTTTCTGAATTGCGGATGTGTGCGCTGACTTGGGGCGCGGGTCCGGGGCCGGGTCGGGACAGACTTTGACCTACCCCACCCTAGCTGATGCAGCTGGGGCTGTCCTGTCGCAATGGATAGCATCCAAGCGTTTTCAGGATGGTGGGCGCAATGGTGGGTGTATCGAAAACACCAGCGTAAACTATTGATTTAATTGAAGTGATGGCGGACAGTGAGGGATTCGAACCCTCGAGACGGTTCCCCGCCTACACACTTTCCAGGCGTGCGCCTTCGACCACTCGGCCAACTGTCCGTGGCGGATCGTCTAGCGCGGCCGGCGCACGGGCGCAAGCCGCAGAACCGTCAAAGCTTTGAAATCCGCTTCTGCAGTTCGGCCAGTTGCCGGCGGATCTCGGCCATGTCCTCGGGCTCGCCCGTCTTTTTCCTGCCGCGTCGCGCGTCGAGTTCGGGTGCGGCCGGATCGGCGTCGTCGCTGCCGCTTACACCCCAGCCCGAGGACATCGCCTTGAGGAAGGCCTGCTGCTGGCGCTGCAGCGCCTCGAAGCCGGGCATGGACGACATCGGGTTGGGAAAGGTCGAGAGGTTCTCCATGACCTTCGACTGGCCCTCGCGCAGCATCTCGAAACTGGCGGCAAGGAATTGCGGCACGACCGACTGCGCCTGGGTCGTGTAGCTGCGCACCAAGTCGATCAGCACGTCGATGGGCAGGACATTCTCGCCCCTGCCCTCGTGTTCGGCGATGATCTGCAGCAGATACTGGCGCGTCAGGTCGTCGCCGGTGCGAAGATCCACGATGCGCACCTGGCGGCCGGCACGGATGAAGCCGGCAATGTCGTCAAGCGTGACATAATCGCTCGTCTCGGTGTTATAGAGACGGCGGCTCGCATAGCGCTTGATCAGAAGCGGGGTCGTGTTCGCGGCCTCGGCCATGGCTCCTCCGGCGATGCATTTGCAGCGATGATGGGTAATGCCCCCGGAAAATGCAAAGGAAAAGCGCAGCCTGGCGCCTTTGCCCGTCGCGGCAGGGCAGAAAACGGCAAAAGGGGGGCAACGGGCGCCCCCCTTTCGATACCGGTTCAGGTCGAAATCAGACCTTGGCAGCGGTGGTCGCGGTGGTCGCGGCCTTCTTCACGGCAGCCTGGGTGTCGCGGGCGGCCTTCTCGGCGGCTTTCTGCGCGTCCGAGGCCAGGTCCTTGCCGGCGGTCAGCATCAGGTCGACGGTGTCCATCTGCACTTTCTTGGCGACTTCGGCGAAGGCGGCCATGTGCTCGGCGGCGGCTTCGGCAGCGGCGCTGGCGAAATCGCTGACGGCTTTGGCGTATTCAGCCGGCTCTTCCTTCGAGGCGGTCAGTTCGCCCAGGCGCGCGATGGTGTCCTTGGCCCACTGCGACGAGATCTCGGTCGAGCGCTCGGCGGCAGCCAGGGTCACTTTCGCCAGTTTCTCGCCCAGGGCGGTCTGCGACTTGAAGGCGTCCTGGAACGACGAGGTGTCGACCGGGAATTTCGCCAGAACGTCTTGCAGGGTCTTGGTGAAGTCGGGGGTCTTGGCCATTTCTTTTCTCCATTTGCGGCATCAGATCGGCCGCCTGTTGAATTCCGTGACCCCGATATACTTTCTGCGCCGCAGCATTGCAAGAAGTTTTTTGCTGCGTCGCAGAATAATTTTGCGCCCGCTCGTTACGCCCGCTCGTGGACGTAGCTGCCGGGTGCCGGGCCAAAGCCCGCGGCCGGCTCGCGTGCGGCGGTCATGGCGCCGGAATGCTGGCGCAGCCACTCGCCCCAGCGGCCCCACCAGCTGCCCTCGTGATGCTGTGCCTTGTCGCGCCAGTATTGCTCGCCCTTGCCGAAACCGGCGTCCGATGTGTAGTGGCCGTATTTCTTCTTGCTGGGCGGGTTGATGATGCCGGCGATATGGCCGGATTCGGACAGGATGAAGGTCTTGTCGCGCGAGCCCATCTGCGCCACGCCGCGCCAGCTGTCGGTCCAGGGCGCGATGTGGTCGGTTTCGCAGGCGATGGCGCAAAGCGGCACCGTGACCTCGGAAACGCGCAGCTTGTGGCCCATGACCTCGAATCCGTCGCCCACGAAGCTGTTCTTCTGGCACAGGCCGCGCAGATATTCGACCGCCATGCGGCCCGGCAGGTTGGTGCCGTCGCCGTTCCAGAACAGCAGGTCGAAGGCCGGCGGCGTCTCGCCCAGCATGTAGCTGCGAATCGCCGGCCCCCAGACCAGATCGTTGGCGCGCAGGAAGCTGAAGGTGCGCGTCATCAGCTGCGCCCCCAGGATGCCGCCGCGCGCCACCTCCTCCTCGATCCCCGAGACGAAATCATCCTGCAGATAGGGGGTGAACTCGCCCTGGTCGGCAAAATCGGTGAGCGTGGTGAAGAAGGTGGCCGAGTTCACCCGCTCGTCGCCGCGCTGCTTGAGCAGCGACAGCGTCAGCGCCAGGGTGGTGCCGGCAATGCAATAGCCGACCACGTTCAGCCTTTCCTGGTCGGTCAGGTCCAGCACCCGGTCCATGACCTCGAGATAGGAGGACACATAATCGTCCATGCCGGTGTCGGCATAGCTTGCGTCCGGGTTCTTCCAGGCGACCACGAACAGCGTATAGCCCTGATCGACGATCCATTTGATCAGGCTGTTTTGCGGCTTCAGGTCCATGATGTAGAACTTGTTGATCCATGGTGGAAAGATCACCAGCGGGATGTCATGGACTTCGGCGGTGGTCGGGCGATACTGGATCAGCTCGTAAAGCCGGGTGCGGGCGACGACGGTTCCCTGGGTGGCGCCGATGTTCTCGCCCACGCGGAAGGCCTCGCGGTCGGACAGCGAGACGATCAGCTCGCCCCCGTGCTGCTCGACATCGCGCACCAGATTCTCAAGCCCGCGCACCAGGCTTTCGCCCTCGGTCTCCAGCGCCTTCTCCAGCGCGTCCGGGTTGGTCGCGAGGAAATTGGTCGGCGCCATCATGTCGATCATCTGGCGGGTGAACCATTCGATCCGGCGCTGGTCGCTCAGCTCGGGCAGGTCCAGCGCGCTGGCGGCTTCCCGCAGCGCCTGGGCGTTGATCTGATACTGGCGCTTGATGAAGTTGAAATAGGGATGCGTCTCCCACAGCGGATTCGAGAATCGCCGGTCCCGGGGCGAATCGCTCTCCGGGGCAGAGAGGGTGCCGCGGGCCATCGCCGCCTGCGCCTCGGCAAAGTGACGCAGCGTCTCGCCCCAGAAATTCACCTGCTGGCCCAGCACGCGCTCGGGCTGCTCGGTCAGCAGCTTGACCCAGGCGGTGGTGGCGGTGGTGAACAGATCCGGGCCGGGCATCTCGACCCCGGGGCTGTGCGCGCGGCGCTGCGACAGCGCGGTGACCAGGCGCTGGGTCAGCGACTCGATGCGCTCGATGTTCTCGGCCAGCTGTCCGGGCAGGCGGCTCTTCACGCCGAAAGCCGCCTCGACAAAGGCCGCGGTGCGCGGGTTCTGGGCCGCGGACTCGGCTGCAGCCGGCGCTGGCGCAGCAGCCGGCGCAGGCGCGACCGGGGGCAGCACCTCGCCGCTGACCGCGGCGGGAGCGGCTTCGGCCTTGGCCTTGGCGGATTGCTTGCGATGCGTGCCGGTGCGGGTGTCGCTGCGGGTCGCCGACCTGCTGCGCGTGGCGGTGCCCCGGCCCGCGTTCTTGGCAGCGGCGGCCTTGCCGCGCGCCGGCTTGGCGGCCTCGTCCGCTTTCTCGGGCGAAACGCCCGGCGTCGCCGGGCTTGCCCCGGCGGTCAGCGAGGCGTCCGCAGCCCGGACCTTGCCGCCCGCATCCGACCCAGCCGACTTTTCACTCTCCGGCGCCGCATCCGGCTTATCGTCCTTGCCCGACATAATTGACAATCCTCCGTGACCGTAAAATCATTATGCCCAGTGCGGTTCTCAGGTAAAGGCGTGTCCGGTCCCGGCACGCCAGAATCCGGTGGGCCAGATTCGGGTGGCCCTTAGCATAGGCAGGCGACGATGACGACATACAAGGGTATAAGGGGGATCATCTCCTACGACGCGATGGAGACGATCCGCAACACCAGCGAATGGGCCGGCGCCAGCGCCAGGGCGCTCGCCTCCTATCCGGCCTTCGCGATGATCCCCAATCCGATGTTCAAGCTGATGTCGGCCTGGGGACGGGTGACCGAGCGCAGCTTCGCGCGCATGGTCATCAAGCCCGACTGGGAGATCCCGCCCATCGTCTCGGAACTTGGCCAGGACCACATGGTCTATGTCGAGCCGGTGATCGAGCGCCCCTTCGGCGATCTCGTGCATTTCCGGGTCGCGCGCCGCGAACCCATGCCGCGCAAGGTCCTGCTCGTCGCCCCGATGTCCGGCCATTACGCCACGCTCCTGCGCACCACGGTCAGCTCGCTGCTGCCCGATTGCGAGGTCTATGTGACGGACTGGCGCAATGCCCGCGACATCCCGGTCAGTTGCGGCAAGTTCGACATCGAGGATTACACCCGCTATCTGGTGGATTTCATGCGCCACCTCGGGCCCGACCTGCATGTGATCGCCATCTGCCAGCCGGCGCCGCTGGCCCTGGCCGCCGCCGCCATCATCGCCGAGGAAACGCCCGCCGAACAGCCGCGCTCGCTGATCCTGATCGGCGGCCCGATCGACCCCGATGCCGCCGCGACCGATGTCACCGACTTTGGCAACCGCATGACCATGGGCGAACTCGACTACCTGATGATCCAGCAGGTCGGCTTCAAGTATCGCGGCGCCGGGCGCATGGTCTATCCCGGTCTGGCGCAGCTCTCGTCGTTCATCTCGATGAATGCCGACACGCATATGCGCGCATTCCTCAACAAGATCTATGCCGAGGCGCGCGGCCAGGGCTCCGAGGGCGACAAGCACAACGTCTTCTACGACGAATATCTGTCGGTCATGGACATGACGGCGGAATTCTACCTCTCGACCGTCGGACGCATCTTCAAGGAGCGCGAGATCGCGCGCAACTGCTTCTCGGTCGAGGGCAAGCCGGTCGATCTGGGCAAGATCACCACTGCCAAGGTGATGACGGTCGAGGGCGCGAATGACGACATCTCGGCCCCCGGCCAATGCGTCTCGGCGCTGTCGCTCTGCACTGGCGTGCCGGCGAATCGCAAATACCAGCACCTCGAGCCGGGCGCCGGTCATTACGGCATCTTTGCCGGCCGCAGCTGGCGGCTGAACATCCGGCCGCTGGTTCTGGACTTCATGGACGATCAGCTTCACCCCGGCGGCATCCGGCGCAAGCGCGGCGGCGATGCCACGACCCCCTCGCTGCAGCTGCGCATCAACCCGGGCGAGGACGACTGCAAGATCGCGGTCTGAGCCGCGCGGCGCGTGCCCTCAGACGGCGCGCGCCGTCACCTCGGCGACGGCCTCGCCGATCAGCGCCAGGCAGTCCGGCGTCGAAAAGCGATGGTCGGCGCCCTTGACCAGGGTCAGGCGCAGGTCGCCCCCCGAACCATGCGCCAGCAGTTCCAGCGCCCAGGCCATCGGCACATCGCGATCCTCGGTGCCTTGCAGAAAGCGCACCGGAAACGGCAGCGGCAGCGGCTGGTTCATGACCAGATGATCGCGCCCGTCCTCGATCAGGCGCCGGGTGATGACATAGGCATCGCCGCCATAGTCGCAGGCCTGCTCCACCCGCCCCTCCTGCTGCATGCGGGCGCGCTCGGCCTCGGAGAATCCGGCCTCGCAGCCGCGCTGGGTGAAATCGGGCGCCGCGGCGATGGTGACCAGCCCGGCCAGGCGCTCGGGGATGGCGCGTGCCACCAGCAGCGCGATCCAGCCCCCCATCGAGGAACCCACCAGCACCTGCTGGCCGGTGGTCAGACCCTGGATGGCGGCCATGGCATCGGCAAACCAGTCGCCGATCACCCCGTCCTCGAAGGCACCCGAGGATTCGCCATGCCCGGAATAGTCCAGCCGCAGAAAGGCCCGGCCGCGTTCGCGCGCCCATTCCTCCAGCCACAACGCCTTGGTGCCCTGCATGTCCGACCGGAACCCGCCCAGAAAGACGATGCCCGGCCCCTGCCCGTCCAGCCGGTTATAGGCGATCCGCCGCCCCTGCGGCCCCTCGAAATACTGTGTCATGTTCTTTCTTGCCCAAATAACCTGCGGGGGGAGTCGCGGCACGCGACGGGGGCGTACAGCCCCCACCCCTGCCTAGCCGCATTGACAATTCCCGGCAATCGCGCAACACCCGCGCCACATAACCCGCAACCGGGCGTTCCGTGGGCGCCAAACCGACGAGGAGGACGCATGTCCCTGATCTCCCTCACCTTCCCCGATGGCAATGCGCGTGAATACCCCGCCGGCGTAACCGCAGCCGAGGTGGCCGCCTCGATCGCCCCCAGCCTGGCCAAGAATGCGATCTCCGCCAGCCTCGACGGCCGGCACATCGACCTGCAATGGCCGATCGCGCAATCGGGCGCCATCGCCATCAACACGATGAAGGACGCGGATCCCGCGCTGGAACTGATCCGCCACGACCTCGCCCATATCATGGCCCGCGCCGTGCAGGAGCTTTGGCCGGATGTGAAGGTCACCATCGGCCCGGTTCGCGATCAGGGCTGGTTCTACGATTTCGACCGCGCCGAGCATTTCACCCCCGACGACCTCGGCCTGATCGAATCGCGGATGAAGCAGATCATCGCCGCCCGCGATCCGGTCCGCACCGAGCTCTGGGACCGCGCCCGCGCCATCGCCCATTACGAGGCGGCGGGTGAGCCATTCAAGGTCGAACTCATCAACCGCATCCCCGGGGATGAGCCGATTCGCATGTATTGGCACGGCGACTGGCAGGACCTCTGCCGCGGCCCGCATCTGCAGCACACCGGCCAGGTTCCGGCCGACGCCTTCAAGCTGACGCATGTCGCCGGCGCCTATTGGCTGGGCGACGCGAGCCGCCCGATGCTGCAGCGCATCTACGGCGTGGCCTTCAGGAACCGCGACGACCTCAAGGCGCATATGACCATGCTCGAGGAGGCCGCCAAACGCGACCACCGCAAGCTGGGCCGCGAAATGGAGCTGTTCCATTTCCAGGAAGAGGCCCCCGGCATGGTCTTCTGGCACCCGAACGGCTGGTCGATCTACCGCGAGCTGGAATCCTACATGCGCCGTCGCCTGATCCGCGCCGACTACAGGGAAATCAGGACGCCGCAGGTGGTGGACCGGGTGCTGTGGGAAAAATCCGGCCATTGGGAAGCCTATCGCGAGAACATGTTCCTGGTCGAGGTGGACGAGGAAGGCGCCAAGGAAAAGCGCATCAATGCGCTCAAGCCGATGAACTGCCCCTGCCATGTGCAGGTCTATAACCACGGGCTGAAATCCTACCGCGACCTGCCCTTGCGCCTGGCGGAATTCGGCTCGTGCCACCGCTATGAGCCTTCGGGCGCCATGCACGGGCTGATGCGGGTGCGCGGTTTCGTGCAGGACGACGCGCATATCTTCTGCACCGAGGACCAGATCAAGCAGGAATGCGCCGGCTTCATCGGCCTGCTGTCCTCGGTCTACGAAGACCTCGGCTTCTCGAGGTTCGACATCAAGCTCTCGACCCGGCCCGATGTGCGCGTGGGCTCGGACGCGATCTGGGACAAGGCCGAGGCGGCGCTTTCGGGCGCCATCGAGCATCTCGGCCTGCCCTATGAGGTGAACCCCGGCGACGGCGCCTTCTACGGCCCCAAGCTGGACTTCAAGCTGACCGACGCCATCGGCCGCGAATGGCAATGCGGCACGTTCCAGTGCGACTTCAACCTGCCGCAGCGCCTCGGCGCGGAATATGTCGGCGAGGACGGGGCCAAGCACATGCCCGTCATGCTGCACCGCGCCGTGCTGGGCAGCTTTGAGCGTTTCATCGGCATCCTGATCGAGAACTATGCCGGCAAGCTGCCGCTGTGGCTGGCGCCGCGCCAGGTGGTGGTCGCCTCGATCGTCTCGGCAGCGGATGATTACGTTCACGAGATCGTGAAGGCACTGCGCGCCGCGGGCCTGCGCGCCGAGGCTGATACCCGCAATGAAAAGATCAACTACAAGGTGCGCGAACATTCGCTGGGCAAGGTGCCGGTGATCATGGCCGTGGGCCTTCGGGAGGTCGAGGAGCGCAGCGTCTCGGTGCGCCGCCTCGACAGGCAGGGCAGCGAAAGCCTTGCGCTGGCCGAGGCCCTCGCCCGGCTTGTCGATGAGGCCACGCCCCCCGACCTGCGCTGACGCCCCGCGCCGCGGCGGGAAACCGCCCGCGGCGCCGCGCCAGGTAACCTTGCGTCACTTCGCGCGGCGCTTTCTGACTTGCGTTTTTTCACGAATCGTTCATCCTGCCGACCGCGTGAGCACGACTTTCTACCGCCTCCCTTCACGGGGCAGCCGGACTTGACGGGAAAGGGCTGCACGGCCCCGGGCGCAATCTCGCCCCGGGATCACTTGAAGGAGAGACGGTATAATGGCTACCGGCACCGTTAAATGGTTCAACGCCACCAAAGGCTATGGCTTCATCGCCCCCGATGACGGCGGCAAGGATGTGTTCGTGCACATCTCGGCCGTCGAGCGCGCCGGCCTGACCGGGCTGAACGACAATCAGAAGATCGGCTATGAACTGCAGTCCGGCCGCGACGGCCGCAGCTCGGCCAGCGACCTGAAGCTGCTCTGATCGTCCGATCGCCAGAGACTGGAAACGGCCCGCCCCGTCGCGGGCCGTTTGCATTTGCGTCGCCCCCGGCTTCTTTCCTGCCCAATTATCCTGCGGGGGAATCGCGGCACGCGACGGGGGCGCAAAGCCCCCTCTTTTCCGGCGCACCGCCTGCGGTTATCTCGACGCCATGGCTGCGACGGAAAAGACGATGAATCTGGCCGAGCATGTGCTGCGGACGGGCGCGCTGACGCCGGACAGGCTGGCCATGTCGGTGGTCGGGCTCGGCCGCGCCGAGCGCTGGTCGCATGGCCGGCTGCGTCAGGCGGTGCTGGGCACCGCGACCGGGCTTTTGCGCAGCGGGCTGAGGCCCGGCGACCGGCTGCTGCTGCGGCTGGGCAACACCTCCGGCTTTCCGGTCACCTGGCTGGGCGCCATCGCCGCCGGCATCGTGCCGGTGCCCAGTTCGGCGCAGCTGACCGCGGCGGAAATCACCCGCATCGCCCGGCTGGTCCGGCCCGCAGCGATCGCGGCCGACGCCGGCATCGCCCTGCCCGACCATGCCGCGCCGCTGCTGGACGCCCGGACCCGTGCCGGTTTCCAGACCCTGCCCGGGGCCGGTTTCGCCCCGGCCGCCCCGGATGATCTGGCCTATATCGTCTTCACCTCGGGCACATCGGGCCAGCCGCGCGGCGTCTGTCACGCGCATCGCGCCATCCTGGCGCGGCAGATGATGTTTCAGGGCTGGTACGGGCTGACGGCGCAGGACCGGCTTTTGCATTGCGGCGCCTTCAACTGGACCTTCACACTCGGCACCGGGCTGATGGATCCCTGGACCATGGGGGCGACGGCGTTGATCCCGGCCTCGGGCATCGCCCCCGAACAGATCCCGCTGCTGGCCGCTCGCCACGGCGCCAGCATCGTCGCCGCCGCCCCCGGGGTGTTTCGCCAGATGCTGCGCGGCGACTGGCGGCCCTGGCCCGGGCTGCGCCACGGCCTGACCGCGGGCGAGCGCCTGGACCCCGGCCTGCGCGCCGCCTGGCAGGCCCGCACCGGCACCGACCTGCACGAGGCTCTGGGCATGTCGGAATGCTCGACCTTCGTCTCGGGCAGCCCGGCGCGCCCGGCACCGCCCGGCAGCACCGGCTTTCCCCAGCCCGGGCGCCGCATCGCCATCCTGGACGAGGACGGCCGGGAATGCACCCCCGGCCAGCCCGGCACGCTGGCGGTGCACCGCTCGGACCCGGGGCTGTTCCTTGGCTATCTCGACCAGCCGCAAGAGACCGCCGCGCGCTTTCGCGGCGCGTGGTTCCTGACCGGCGATCTGGTGCGAATGACGCCCGAGGGCGCGATCCACAGCCTCGGCCGCGCCGACGACATGATGAACGCCGGCGGCTTTCGCGTCTCGCCCGCCGAGGTCGAGGAGGCGCTTGCCAGCCACCCCGGCGCCGGCGAGGTCGCGGTGACCGAACTGCCGGTCGCGCCGGGCAGCAGCGTCATCGCCGCCTTCTGGACCGGCACCCTTGACGCCGAAAGCCTGCGTGCCCATGCCGACACGCGGCTTGCGCGCTACAAGCAGCCGCGCGCATACATCCACCTTCCCACCCTGCCCCGCACCGCCACCGGCAAGATCAACCGCCGCGCCCTGCGTGAGGCCCATCGCAAGGACCAGCCATGACCGATCCCCTGCCCGGCCAGGTCCAGCTTGACATATTCGCCGACCCGGTCTGTCCCTGGTGCCTGATCGGCAAGGCGGAACTGGACCGGGCGCTGGAAAGCCGCCCCCTCCATCCCCTCGCCATCAGCTGGCAGCCCTTCCAGCTGGATCCGCAGATGCCGCAGGCGGGCATGGATTACCCCGCCTACATGAAGTCGAAATTCGGCGACGCGCAGGGCATCCTTGCCGCCATGCGCCCGGTGCTGGAGGCCGGCGAGCGCCTGGGCCTGCAGATCAATCCCTCGCTGATCCAGCGCGCCCCGAACACGCTGAACGCGCACCGGCTGCTTTACTGGGCCGGGCTCGAGGGCGTGCAGACCCCGGTCATGTCCGGGCTGCTGCGCGCGCATTGGCGCGAGGGCCGCAATATCTCCGACCTCGAAGTGCTGGCCGGGATCGGCGCCGCGGCGGGCATGAGCGCCGAGATGGTCCGCCGGCTGCTGGCCACGACCGCGGACCGCGACCAGATCGCCGCCCGCGAAATGCAGGCGCGCCGGCGCGGCATCACCTCGGTGCCGACCTTCATCATCGCCGGGACCCATGTCGCAAGCGGCGCCCAGCCCGCCCGCCTGTGGCAGGATGTCATCGACGAGTTGACCGGCCAGACCCCCAACAGCTAGATTTGCGCTGCGACACGCACACTAAATCTGGAAAAATCAATCCGCTTGACCTATATTGATTCCCTGTTGCCCGCGGGCTGGCAGCCACGGCCACGGGCTGTATAAGCCCCGCTTCGCCCGTTTGAAACAGAATCAAGGATTTCGACATGAGCCGTTTCGCCGCCCCCATCGCCGAGCAGATCTGGGACATGAAATACCGTCTGCGCGATTCGGGCGGCCAGGCCATCGACCTCTCGGTCGAGGACAGTTGGCGCCGCGTCGCCCGCGACCTGGCGCGCGTCGAAAAGAACCCGGCGCTGTGGGAAGACCGCTTCTATGCCGCGCTCGAGGATTTCAAGTTCCTGCCCGCCGGCCGCATTCTGGCCGGCGCCGGCACCGGGCGCGAGGTGACGCTGTTCAACTGCTTCGTCATGGGCACCGTCCCCGACAGCATGGCCGGCATCTTCGACATGCTGAAAGAGGCGGCGCTGACCATGCAGCAGGGCGGCGGCATCGGCTATGATTTCTCGACCATCCGGCCGCGCGGCGCCGAGGTCAAGGGCGTGGCCGCCGACGCCTCGGGGCCCTTGTCGTTCATGGATGTCTGGGACGCGATGTGCCGCACCATCATGTCCGCCGGCTCGCGCCGCGGCGCGATGATGGCCACCATGCGCTGCGACCACCCCGACATCGAGGCCTTCATCCAGGCCAAGCAGGACAGCGCCCGGCTGCGCATGTTCAACCTTTCCGTGCTGGTCACCGACGACTTCATGCAGGCGTTGAAGGATGGCGGCTCGTGGGACCTGAAATTCGCCGGCAAGGTCTATCACACCGTCAAGGCGCGCGATCTGTGGAACAGGATCATGCGCGCGACCTATGACTATGCCGAGCCGGGCGTGATCTTCATCGACCGCATCAACCAGCAAAACAACCTGCATTACGCCGAGACCATCTGCGCCACCAACCCCTGCGGCGAACAGCCGCTGCCGCCCTATGGCGCCTGCCTGCTGGGCTCGGTCAACCTTGCGCGGCTGGTCGATGCGCCCTTCACCGCAGATGCCCGGCTGAACCCCGAGGCGCTGGACGAGCTGGTGCGCACCGCCGTGCGCATGATGGACAACGTCGTGGACGCCTCGAAATTCCCGCTGCCGCAACAGCAGGCCGAGGCGCAGGCCAAGCGCCGCATCGGCCTTGGCGTCACCGGGCTGGCGGATGCGCTGCTGATGCTGGGCCTGCGTTACGGCGCGGCGGACGCCGTGGAACAGACCCGCGCCTGGATGAAGGCCATCGCGCGCTCGGCCTATCTGGCCTCGGTGGATCTGGCGCGCGAAAAGGGCGCCTTCCCGCTGTTCGACGCCAAGGAATATCTGAAATCCGGCTTCATGTCGCGCATGGACAAGGATGTGCGCGCCGCGATCAAGGACCACGGCATCCGCAACGCGCTGCTGACCTCGATCGCGCCGACGGGCACCATCTCGCTTTACGCGGGCAATGTCAGCTCGGGCATCGAGCCGGTATTCGCCTATGCCTATACCCGCAAGGTGCTGCAGAAGGACGGCTCGCGCAGCGAGGAAGAAGTGGTCGATTACGCCGTGCAGATGTGGCGCGACCTCAAGGGCGACGCGCCGCTGCCGGATTATTTCGTCAACGCCCAGACGCTGGCGCCCTTGGATCACGTCGCCATGCAGGCGGCGGCACAGGAATGGATGGACAGTTCCATCTCCAAGACCATCAACTGCCCCGAGGACATCAGCTTCGACGATTTCCAGGGCGTCTATCTGGCCGCCTGGGACAAGGGCTGCAAGGGTTGCACCACCTATCGGCCGAACGATGTCACCGGCTCGGTCCTGTCGGTCAGCGAAAAGACCGAAACCGCGCCCGAGGCCGACAAGGGCGCCGACGTGGTCTATCTGACCGAGCCCCTGGACCGTCCGGCGGCGCTGGAGGGCTCGACCTACAAGCTGAAATTCCCCGGCAGCGAACACGCCATCTACATCACCATCAACGACATCGTGCAGGCCGGCCACCGCCGCCCCTTCGAGGTGTTCATCAACTCGAAGAACATGGAGCATTACGCCTGGACCGTGGCGCTGACGCGGATGATCTCGGCGGTGTTCCGGCGCGGCGGCGACGTGTCCTTCGTGGTCGAGGAGCTGAAGGCGGTGTTCGACCCGCGCGGCGGCGCCTGGATCGAGGGCCGCTATGTCCCCTCGATCCTGGCCGCGATCGGCGGGGTGATCGAACGCCACATGGTCGCCACCGGCTTCATCGCCGGCGAGGGCATGGGCCTGAAGGCCGACCCGCAATCCGAGGCGGTGGCGGTGGGCGAACGCCCGCGCGGCCCGGCCTGCCCCGCCTGCGGCCAGTTCGGCATGCGCAAGATCGAGGGCTGCCTGACCTGCCCCAGCTGCGGCCATTCGAAATGCGGCTGACCCCGTGCGGCCGGCTGTCGCGGCAGCCGGCCCGGACATGCGCCCCGGGGCGCCAGGGAACGGACAATCTGGGAAGGAAACCGCGCGGTGAAGCAGTATCACGATGCCCTCAGGACGGTGCTGGAACAGGGCGTGGAATCGACCGACCGCACCGGCACCGGCACCATCGCCTGTTTCGGCCTGCAAAGCCGCTATCCGCTGGCCGAGGGCTTTCCGCTGGTCACCACCAAGAAGCTGCACCTGCGCTCGATCATCCATGAACTGCTGTGGTTTCTCTCGGGTGATACCAATATCGGCTACCTGAACCGCAACGGCGTCACCATCTGGGACGAATGGGCGGATGCCAATGGCGATCTCGGGCCGGTCTATGGCCGGCAGTGGCGCCGGTTCGGTGCGACGCAGGCGGCGGACGGTATCGACCAGATCGCCGAACTGGTCCACAATATCCGCGCCAATCCCGACAGCCGACGGCTGATCGTCTCGGCCTGGAACCCTGGCGAGCTGTCGCAGATGGCGCTGCCGCCCTGCCATACGCTGTGGCAGGTGCGCATCCTGGGCGGCAAGCTGCATCTGCAGCTTTACCAGCGATCGGCCGACATGTTCCTGGGCGTGCCCTTCAACATCGCCTCCTATGCGCTGCTCGCGCATATGCTGGCCCATGTCACCGGTCATGAGCCGGGCGATTTCGTGCATTCGATCGGGGATGCGCATATCTATAGCAACCACCTCGAACAGGTCAGGACGCAGCTGCAGCGCGACCCCAAGCCGCTGCCGCAGCTGCGCATCCGCCGCCCCGTCGCCTCGATCTTCGACTTTGCCTTCGACGATTTCGAGATCGACGGCTATGACCCCGATCCGGCGATCCGGGCGCCGGTGGCGGTCTAGGCCGATGCTGACCGTCATCGTCGCCAGGGCAAGGTCGGGCGCCATCGGCAAGGCCAATGCCATCCCCTGGCACGCCCCCGAGGACCTGGCCTTCTTTCGCCGCGAAACCCTGGGCGGCGCGGTGATCATGGGCCGCAGGACCTGGGACAGCCTGCCGGTCAAGCCTCTGGGCAATCGTGACAATATCATCGTCTCGACGACGATGGCGGCGGGCGGCAATGTGCTGGCCAGCTTTGCGGGGGCACTGGCGCGCGCCCGCGCGCTGGGGCATGCGCGCATCTATGCCATGGGCGGCGCCGCCATCTATCGCGCCGCCCTGCCGCTGGCGCACCGGCTGCTGATCACCGAGGTCGAACTGGATGTCGAGGGCGCCGACACGTTCTTTCCCCCGCTCGCGCCCGGGACCTGGACGCCTGTCGGCCAAAGCCTTCTGCGCGCCGAGGGTCCGCGCTGCGTCCTGCACGAATATCTCCGGGCCGTGCCGCCCGGCCAGGGCCCCGGAGCCGCCGCGTCTCTGGACGCCCCGGCCGCCCCGGTCTAAGCAGGGGCGCCGCCCGGACCGCAAGGAGACGCCATGCACGACCTGCTCTTGATGCTTCTGGCCGGCTTCATCGGGGGCATGCTGAACGCGGTGGCCGGCGGCGGCACCTTCATCACCTTTCCCGCGCTGGTCGCCAGCGGCGTGCCGGTGGTCATGGCCAATGCGACCAGCACCGTGGCGGCGTTGCCCGGCTATCTGGCCGCGGCTGTGGGCTTTCGCCACGAGATCGCGCGGCTCGATCGCCGGCTGGTGCGTCGGCTGACGCTCTGGACGCTGGCGGGGGGGATCCTGGGCTCGTGCCTGCTGCTTGTTTCCTCGAACCAGGCTTTCGCCATTCTCGTGCCGTTCCTGCTGCTGGCGGCGACCTCGGTCTTTGTCTGGGGCGCGCAGGTGCGCGCCTGGGCCGCGCGCCAGCGCAGCGCCGCCGCCCCTTTCGGCGCCGCGACCATGGTGCCGGTGGCGATCTATGGCGGCTATTTCAACGGCGGGCTGGGCATCGTGCTGCTGGCGCTGTTCGCGCTCTGGGGCATGAACGACCTGAACCAGATGAACGGACTGAAGAACTGGCTGTCCTTCGCGCTGGCGATGATCTCATTCGCCATCTTCGCCGTCGGCGGCCAGATCGCCTGGGGTCCGGCCGCAATCATGAGCCTGGGCACCATCCTCGGCGGCTATCTGGGGGCGCCGCTGGCGCGCCGCATCCCGGTGCCGCATCTGCGGGCATTGATCGCGGCCGTCGGCTTTGGCATGACGGCAGTATTCTTCTGGCGGCTGTTCTGACGCCCGCCCAACCCGAAAGGAAAACCAATGTCCGCAATCACCCGCCTCGAGACCGGCACCCGCATGAGCCAGGCCGTCATCCACAATGGCATCGCCTATCTGGCCGGCCAGGTCGGCACCGCCGGCGCGCCGGTGGCCGAGCAGACCCGCGAGGTGCTGGCAAAGATCGACCGGCTGCTGGCCGCGGCCGGCTCGGACAAGACCCGCATCCTGTCGGCGCAGATCTGGATGGCCGACATGGCCGATTTCGCCGAGATGAACGCCGTCTGGGACGCCTGGGTGCCGGCCGGCCACGCCCCCGCCCGCGCCACTGGCGAATCGGCGCTGGCGACCCCGGATTACAAGGTCGAGATCATCGTGATCGCGGCGCAGAACTGACCGCCGCCAGCACCGAACGCGCGGCGCGCAGGCCAGGGGCCTCGCCGCCGCGCCCCAGCCGCTGCATGGTCAGTTCCATGGCCGCGACCTGGCCGGCCCGGTCCTCGGGATGTTCCAGCAGGCAGAACAATGCCTGCGACATCGGCCCGGGCTGGCAGTCGCGGCCCAGGAACTCGGGCACTGCGCGGGTCTCGCTGACCAGGTTCACCAGCGTCACCGTATCGGTGCGCAGCAGCAGCCCGATGATGAAGCGGCTGATCGGCGCCACGTCATAGCCGATCACCATCGGCACATTGTTTGCCGCCAGATCCAGGCTGACCGTCCCCGAGGCGGCCAGCGCCAGATCCGCCGCGGCAAAGGCCGCCCGCTTCTCGGCCGGGCTTTCGACCACCACCGGCAGCGTCGGCCAGCGATGCGCCATGTCGCGCACCAGCGCGGACACGCCGCGCACGGTCGGGATCACCACCCTGATCTCGGGCATGCGGTCGCGCAGACGCATCAGCGCCTCGTCGAAACGCGGCCCCAGCCGCGCGACCTCGGCCCGGCGCGAACCGGGCAGGCACAGGATCAGCGGCGCGTCGGGGGCGATGTCATGGCTGGCGCGAAACTCGGCGGCCTCGATCTTGCCGGCGACCGGCTCGGCGACGATCGGATGGCCGACGAAATCGCAGCTCATGCCCGCGGCCCGCATCAGGGGCGGCTCGAAGGGCAGGATCGCCAGCACATGGTCGATGACCTGCGCCATCTTGCGCGCCCGCCCCGTCCGCCAGGCCCAGACCGAGGGCGCGACATAGTGAATCGTGCGCAGATCCGGGTTCAGCGCCCGCGCCGCGCGCGCCACCCGCAGGCAGAAATCCGGGCTGTCGATGCCGATCAGCGCATCGGGCCGCACATCGGCCACCGCCTGCGCCGTCTCGGCGATACGGGCCTTCAGCGCGCGGTATTTCGGCAGCACCTCCCAGATGCCCATCAGGCTGAGTTCATCCATGGGAAAGCGGCTTTCCAGCCCCTCGGCCGCCATGGCCGGCCCGCCGACACCCAGAAACTCGACCGAGAGAAGCAATTGCCGCAGCCCCGCCATCAGCGCCGCGCCCAGGTTGTCGCCCGAAGGCTCGCCCGCAATGAGAAAGAACCTCATCCCACCCCCTGGTTGCCACGCCCCGACAAGGGCATCTGGAAAACGGCAAGCACCAGCGTCATCTTCCGTTTCTCACATACCCGTTCAGCCCCGCGCCCAAAGAAACAGCCCCGCCGCCTCGGCGCGGCGCAGCGTCTCGGCCCGCTCCAGCAGGATAACGCTGCCGGCCTGCCAGGCGATCCCGGCCAGCCCGGCCTCGGCCGCCTGGGTCACCGTGTCCGGGCCGATGGTCGGAAGGTCGATGCGCCGGTCCTGCCCGGGCTTGGGCGCCTTGTAGAGCACACCCCCCGCCCCCTGCGGGTCGGGCTTCAGCCCCGCGTGCAGGCGGGCGAATTCCAGCATCGCCTGCGTGCCGGGCAGCGCCTCGACGGCAAGGCAAAGCCCCTGCGCCACCACCGCGCCCTGGCCGATGTCCAGCGCGCCAAGGCCGGCCACGATCTCGGCGGCGCGCGCCGCGTCCTTCTGGTCGCACGGCCCGGGCGCGCCGCACAGCACCGCCTCGCCCGGCACCAAGTCAGGCAGGATCTGATCAACAGAACAGATGGATATGCCGGCTTCCTCGAAAACATCCAGGACGGCGCGCAGGGCGGCGTCATCGCCCGATTGCATGCCCATCAGGATGCGCGGCACGATGGCCATGGTGCGGGCGTCGAAGAGCTCCGGCTCGATCTTCGGGCGGCGGATGGCGCCGGCAAAGACGGCGCGCGTCACGCCTTGATCGGTCAGCTCGTCGAGGAAAGGCACCAGCCGCTCAAGGCGGAACGGCCGGGCCGCGAGTGCGGGCTTCAGATGGTCCAGCGCATAGACCAGCGGCTGGTCAAGCGCTGCGGCGATGGCGGGGGCCAGCCGGCCTTCGCCGGCGATCAGGGCGATGCGGCTCATGGACCTGCTCTCATCTCTGGGGGGTCAGGAAACTGCGATCAGAGGGGCCGAGGATGAAATCCAGCACCTCGCGCACCATCGGGCCCTGCGCAGCATCGGCCATCTGCCGGGCGGCATCGCGAAAGCTGCCCTGGCCCAGCCCGGAAAGCATGGCGCGCAACGCATGGATTTCCTCGCGCGAGGCGCCGCGGCGCTTGAGGCCGACCAGGTTCAGCCCGTCCAGTTGCCCGCGCGGCCCCTGCACCAGGCCAAAGGGAATGACATCCGCCGTCACCATGGTCACCGCGCCGATCATGGCGCCGCGACCGATGCGCACCCATTGATGCACGCCCGAGAGGCCGCCGATGATCACGTCATCCTCAAGCTGGCAATGGCCGGCGACCGCGGCATTGTTGACCAGGATGACGCGGTTGCCGATCCGGCAGTCATGCGCGACATGGCTGCCGGCCATGTAAAGCCCGTCGTCGCCGATGCGGGTGAGGCCGCCGCCGCCCTCGGTCCCGGGGTTCATCGTGACATGTTCTCGGATGCGGTTGCGGGCGCCGATCTCGAGGCGCGTGCTTTCGCCGCGGTATTTCAGGTCCTGCGGCACCTCGCCCAGCGAGGCGAAGGGAAAGACCGCCGTCCCCTCGCCGATGGAGGTCCGGCCGGTCACCACGACATGGGATTTCAGCACCACGCCCCGGCCCAGCACGACCTGCGGGCCCACGACGCAGAAGGGGCCGATCTCGCAGCCCTCGCCGATACGCGCGCCCGGATCGACCACCGCCGAGGGGTGGATCCGCGTCTCAGCCATTGTCGCCACGATTCAGCATGGCCATGACCTCGGCCTCGGCGGCAAGCTGGCCGTTGACCATGGCGCGGCCCTCGAATTTCCAGATCTTGCCGCCGCCGCGCAGGGTCTTCATGTGCAGTTCCAGCACATCGCCCGGCACCACCTTCTGGCGGAAGCGGCACTTGTCGATGGACATGAAATAGGTGCCCATGCCCTTGCCGGCCAGGTCCAGGGTGACGCCGACCAGCACGGCGGCGGATTGCGCCATGGCCTCGATGATCAGCACGCCCGGCATGACCGGCTCTTGCGGGAAATGGCCCTCGAAATGCGGCTCGTTCGAGGTGACGTTCTTGATGCCGACGCAGGACTGGCCCGGCACGATGGCGCGCACGCGGTCCACCAGCAGGAACGGGTAGCGATGCGGCAGGATGCGCTTGATCATCGCCAGATCGACTTCGGTCGGCGGGATATAGGCGGTCTGGTCGCTGGCCATCTGGGGTCCTTCCGGGAAAGTTTCCATTTGCCTAGCAACGGGGCGCGGGCTTGGCAAGTTTCGCGCGTCACCCCCGGCGCGGGCGCCCCTCGGCCAGCCAGCCGGCCAGCGCCAGCCCGGCGATCAGCCCCAGCCAGGCCCAGCCGGGCATGAGCGGGCGATGCGTCATGCCGCTGACCGAGGCCGCCTGGCGCGGGGTGATGCCGATCCACGGCCCGGTGACGCCCTGGCCATGCGCCTGACGCCCGGCACCGGTGCTGCGCAGCGCCGGGATACCCTCCGAGAGCCGCAGCACCGCCCCCCGCGTCGCCTGCGCCAGTGGTGCCAGCGGCGCCCCCGATGCCACGGTTTCCTCGAATTCGCGCGGCGAGGCCGGGCCCAGCGCCAGCACGCGGGTGATCCGGCCGTCCGACATCCGGTAAAGCCCCGGCCCCGGCGCGGTCCAGCGTGCGGTAAAGCGGCCCGGCCCGGTCTCGGCCAGGGTGATCTCTTCGCTGCGGCCGTCGGGATGGGTGATGCGCACGGGCGCCACCGCCGGCGACATGCTGCGCCGGGTGATGGCGACGTTCAGCCCGGCGCTGACCTCGGCCAGCAGCGCCTCCTCCTCAAGCTCGGGCTCCTGCATGGACCAATGCGCGATGCGGCGCAGCAGTTCCAGTTGCGGCCCGCCGCCCTCGAAGCCGCGCCCCCAGAGCCAGGCCTGGTCCGAGGTCAGAAGCGCCACCCGCCCCTTGCCGACCCGGTTCAGGATCAGCAGCGGCTCCTCGCCGGCCCCGGTCATCACCACCTGCGCCGAAGGGTCGGGTATCACCTGCGACATGCGCAGCCAGCGGCCCCAATGCGTTTCAGTGCCGTCCTGGGGCGCACCGGGCAGGCCGGCGGTGACCGGGTGGCGGCGGCCCTCGTCGGTCAGGCGCGGCAGGAACGGTTCCGACAGCACCCGCCCGGTGGGCCGGCCGGGGATGATCGGCCCCATGGGCGACAGGTTCAGGCTTTCGACCGTGGACATCTCGGGCCCGGCCGAGACCAGCACCGCGCCGCCCTCTTCGACATAGCGGCGGATATTGTCGTAATAGCCGGGCATCAGGATGCCGCGCACCCGGTCGCGGTCAAAGATGATCAGGTCGAAATCGTCGATGCGCTCCATGAACAGCTCATGGGTCGGAAAGGCGATCAGCGACATCTCCTCGACCGGGACCGCGTCCATCTTGTCCGGCGGCCGCAGGATGGTGAAATGGATCAGGTCGACATTCGCATCCGATTTCAGCAGGTTGCGCCATGTTCTTTCACCCGGGTGCGGCTCGCCCGAGATCAGCAGCACCCGCAGCCGGTCGCGCACGCCCTGGATCTGGATGGCGGCGGAATTGTTGCGCGCCGTCAGTTCCGGCAACGGGCCCTGCGGCGGCGCGAATCCGATCGAGACCACGTTCTGCCCGGCATGCTGCGGCACCACCGAAAGCTCCAGCGCCCGGCCCGGCGTGACCTCGAGGCTGCGGGCGGGCTCGGCGTCCAGGCTGATCTGCAGCCGCACCGGCAGGCCCGCGACTTCGGCGGGCACCGCGCCCTGGTCCTCGACGCGCAGACGGATGCTGACCGGCTTGCCGATCAGCCCATAGGCCGGAGCCTCCTCGATCACCAGCCGGCGGTCCCAGTCCTGCGCCTGCCCGGTCAGCAGCACATGCACCGGCGCCGGCGCAGTCGCGGGCAGCATCGGCGCGTCATGGGCCAGCCCGTCGCTCACGACGATGACGCCCGCCACGCGGTTCTGCGGCTCGGCCGCCAGCGCGCGGGTCAGCGCCGCCCCCAGCAGGCTGCCGTCGGCATCGTCGCCCAGGGCGACGCGGCGGATCTCGGTCCCCGGCATGGCGGCAAGCTGGCGCGTCAGCGCCGCCAGTGCGGCATCGGTCTGTTCGGGGCGCCCGGGCAGGGACTGGCTGGCGCTGCGGTCATCGAGCAGGATCACGATGTCGGACAGCGCATTGCGCACCCCGGTCTGCAGCGCCGGCCCCGCCAGCGCCGCCACCGCCGCCAGCCCGGCACAGCCGCGCCAGAACCAGCCGCGCAGGCCCCGCCACAGCGCCCAGAGCGCCGCCAGCCCCGCCAGCGCCGCCAGTGCCGCGACCAGCCCCCAGGGCAGCAGCGGATCGAAGGAAAGCCCGGTCATTGCGTCACCTCATCGGCGCGCAGCCGCTCCAGCAGTGCCGGCACATGCACCTGGTCGGATTTGTAGTTCCCGGTCAGCACATACATGATCAGGTTGACGCCGAAACGCCGGGCCATCTCGCGCTGGCGCTCGCCGTCGAGGCCCGCGCCCATGCTGAACATCGGCAGGCCGCCCTCGTCCAGCGCCCAGGCCTCGGCCCAGGCATTGCCGCCGATGATCACCGGCGAGACCCCGTCGTTGAGATTGCGGAAAGGCACGCCTTCGGCCGCCTCGGCACCGGCCGGGGGCGCCTCGGCCCAGACCGCCTGCCCCTGGTAGCGGCCGGGAAAGTCCGTGAGCAGATAGAAGCTGCGCGTCAGCACATGGTCGGCCGGGATCGGCGCCAGCGGCGGAATGTCCAGCGGCGCCGCCAGCGCCTGCAGCGCCGCCGAGCCGTCCGGCCCGCCGAGGCCGGCGATGTCGCCGTCGCGGGTGTCGAACAGGATCATCCCGCCCGAGCGCAGGAAATGGTTCAGCCGCACGTAGGCCTGCGGCGTCGGCGGCACCTGCGTCGCGGTCACCGGCCAGTAAAGGAAGGTCAGCAGCGACAGGTCGTCATGGTCAAGGTCGATGCCGATCGGCGGCCCCGGCTCGACGGTGCTGCGCATGGCCAGGACCTGCGACAACCCGCGCATCCCCGCCAGAGAGGCCGCGTCCACCGCATCCTCGCCGGTGACGACATAGGCCAGCGCCACCTGATCGGCGGCCTGGATCAGCGCCGGGCCGGGGGCGTCCTGGGCCCGCGGCGCCCCGGCCCACAGTAACAGGGCAAGCAGCGCAAGCCATCTCATGCCGGCACCTCGCGTCCAGGGCCCCGCAACAGCAGGGCGCTGCCGATCGCATCCAGCGCCAGCAGCGCCACGGCAAGCGCCAGCAGCCAGCCGCCGAAGGCAAGGCCCGGGGCCTGCGCGGCGGTCTCGATGCGGGCGCCGGGCCAATCGGCCAGACGCATCGGCCCGCCGGCATTCAGGGCCAACACCCGCTCGCCGGCGCGGTAAAGCCCGGCCGGGATGCCCGGAGCGGGGCCGCGGGCGAAATCCGCTGCCGCGACCGGCGCCGCATCCGCCGCGTCATGGGCCCGGCCATGCCCGTCCAGCAGCTGCACCGGTGTCCAGAACGGCTGCTGCTGCGGATCGGGTGCGGCGGGCGCCGATCCCGCGCCGCTGCCTGCGGATTGCAGCAGCCGGTCCAGCATCTCGACGAACAGCCCCGACAGCGCAAGATCCGACCATTCGGCATTGGCCGTGGTGTGAAACAGCACCAGTTGCCCCTTGCCCAGCGCCTCGCGCGTGACCAGCGGTGTGCCGTCGCTCAGCCCTGCGATCGTGCGCCTGGCAAGATCGGGCGAGGGCTCGGCCAGAAGCTGCGCGCGCACAGTGGCATCGGCCGGCACGCCGAGCCCGGCAAAGATGCCGTCGCCGGCAAAGGGCGCCAGGCCGCGCGGGTCGCCCCAGCTCAGCGCGCCGCCGATGTCACGCCCGCCGGCGCGCAAGCGCACCGGCAGCAGCGGCTCTTCGGCCAGCCGGGCGTCGGCGGCCATGCGCGGTCCGGAAAAACGGATCAGCAGGCCGCCGCGCGTCACCCAGTCGCGCAGCGCCGGCGTTTCCGGCAGCGCCACCTGATCGGCCAGGATGATCACGTCGGGCGAGGCCTGCAGCACCTCACCCGGCCCGCCCTCGATCAGGTCGGCGCGCGGCGCCAGGGCCCGGCGCAGATAATGCAGCGGCGACAGCAGGCGCTGGCCCTCGCTGGCGCGGTCGTCGCCGACCAGCGCCACCTTGCGCCGGCGCATGGAATCGTCGGCCAGCACCACGGCGCCGGCGCTGTCCTGGCCCGCGATGGCAAAGCGGGTGATGCGGTTGCGCAGCTCGGACGGCAGGTCGATGGCGACGGTGCGGCTGGTGATGCCGGCGTCATTGCGGGCCGCGCCGGGCTTCAGCCGCGCCAGTTCGCGCGGCATGCCCCCCGGGTCGGGACCAATGGCCAGCACCTCGGGGTCGGCAGCCTCAGCGGTTGCGCGCAGCAGCAACGTGGGCTCATCATCCGCGAGCCGCTGCAGCGACAGGCGCGGGGTTTCGGGCGGCGCGACGGCGACGCTGCCGCGGTCCACCAGCGCCGCCAGCAGGCCCGCGCGGCCCGGATGGTCCAGCCCGTCGCTAAGCCACAGCACCGCCAGCCCGCGGTCCGGGGCCTGCGCCAGCGCCTGCGCCGGGTCCGCGGGATAGGCGGTCTCCCATGCCGCGGGGACCTGCGCGCGCAGCGCCGGGATCAGTTCCTGCGCCGGGCGGAAGGGCAGCGCGCCCTCGGCCAGCCCGTCGGCAAGCAGCAGCGCCGCCGGCCGGCCCGCCGCCGCCGCCTGGTCCAGCGCGCGGATGGCGCGGCTCTGGCGCTGCGGCCAGTCGGGCGCTGCCGCCCAGCCGGCATCCATGACCAGCAGAAGCGGCCCCTGCCCGTCCTGCCGCGGCTCGGGCTTCCAGACCGGGCCGGCCAGGCCGAGGATCAGCGCCGCGATCGCCAGCACCCGGATCAACAGCAGCCACCATGGTGTGTGCCGCGCCACCGGATGCGGGTCGCGCAGGCCCGCCAGCAGCCGCGTGCCGGCAAAACGCACCGGTTTCGGCGCCGGCGGCATGGCGCGCAGGATCAGCCACAGCACCGGCAACGCCGCCAGCGCCGCCAGCAGCCAGGGGCTCAGGAAGCCAAGGGGGCCAAGGACCAGCATCAGCCCTCCAGCACCGACCACAGCCAGACCAGCGCCTGCGCCGGTGCCGCCGCGGTCACATGGCTGCCGAAATGCCAGCCCGCACCCAGCGCCGCCCGCGACAGCAGCGCGCGCCGTTCGGCCAGCCGCGCCAGATAGGCGGCGCGCAGCCCGCCCGCATCGCGCGTGTCATGCCTTTGCGCCCCCGAGGCCGAGCGGAAAAGCACCGCGCCCGACCAGGGGAACTCCTCCTCCTCGGGGTCGAGCACCTGCAGGAGCGCGCCGCGGATCCCCATGGCGGCGGCGCGCGCCAGATAGTCCAGCACCGGCTGCGCATCGCCAAGAAAGTCATCAAACAGCACCACGCGCTGGCCGGGGCGCAGGGCGTCGATCGGGGGCGCGTCCTCGTCCTGCGCCAGGGGCGCGCGCGCCAGAAGCGCGGTGGCGATGCGTTCGGCCTGCAGCCGCCCCGAACGCGGCGCGGCGCCGGCAAGCCCCACGCGCTCGCCCCCGGCCAGCAGGCCCATGGCCAGGGCCAGGGCCAGAAGATCGGCGCGCGCGCCTTTCGTCGGCCGCCCGGCGCCGGCGCAGGCCATGCCCGCGGCGGCCGAGACCCAGAGCGCCGCCGACTGCGGCCGCTCGGCCTCGCGGTCGCGGACGAATTGCGCATCCGACCGCGCCGAGCGGCGCCAGTCGATGCTGCGCGCGCTGTCGCCCTGGGTGGCGGGGCGGTATTGCCAGAAATCCTCGCCCGGGCCGGCGCGGCGCTGGCCATGCGCGCCGGCGGTGACCGTCGCCGCCAGTCGCTCGGCCGAAAGCATCAGCGCCGGCAGGCCGGTCAGCGCGGACTCGGCCCGGGCCTGCAACTGGGCGGGGGTGGTTGTCACGCTGCCGCCGCCATCCGTTCCCCGAGCAGCCGCGCAATCACCCCCTCGACGGTCTCGCCGCGGGCGCGGGCGGCAAAGCCCAACGCCATGCGGTGGCGCAGCACCGGCGCGGCCATGGCCTCGACATCGTCCAGCGTCGGGGCAAGGCGGCCGTCCAGCGCCGCGCGGGCGCGGGTGACCAGGGTCAGCGCCTGCGCGGCACGCGGCCCCGGCCCCCAGACCAGCGCATCCGAGACCCAGCCCGGCGCCTCGGGCGCGCCGGGACGGGCCGAGCGCACCAGGTCGAGGATCGCCCCCAGCACCGATTCGCCCACCGGCATGCGCCGGATCAGCGCCTGTGCCGCGATCAGCCCCGCGGCGTCGAAGACCGCATGCGCGCGCCCCTGTGCCGTGCCGGTGGTGGCCAGCAGGATGGCGCGTTCGGTGTCGCGGTCGGGATAGTCCACGTCGATCTGCAACAGGAAACGGTCAAGTTGCGCCTCGGGCAGCGGATAGGTGCCCTCCTGTTCGATCGGGTTCTGGGTGGCAAGGACGTGAAAGGGCCGGCCCAGCGGCCGATGCGCGCCACCGATGGTCACCTCGCCCTCCTGCATGGCCTGCAACAGCGCAGATTGCGTGCGCGGGCTGGCGCGGTTGATCTCGTCGGCCATCAGCAGCCGGGTGAACACCGGCCCCTCGATGAAGCGGAAGGCGCGGCTGCCGTCGGGCAGCACGTCCAGCACTTCCGAGCCGAGGATATCGGCCGGCATCAGGTCCGGGGTGAACTGGATGCGCGCCGTATCGAGGCCAAGCACCGTGCCCAGCGTGTCAACCAGCATGGTCTTGCCCAGGCCGGGCTGGCCGACCAGCAGCACATGCCCGCCCGACAGGATCGCGGCCAGAACCTGCTCGACCACGCCATGCTGGCCGACGAAGCGGCGCTCGACGCTGGCGCGCGCCTCGGCCAGTCTTGCGGTCAGCGCCAGGACATCGGCTACAAGTTTATCGTCCTCGACCATGACATTGCCCCGCTTCTGCTTTAGGACAGCATAAAGGCGGCGATGACGGGGTCCACAGGGAATGGTGGCGCAGACTGACAATAGCGTGAGCGATGCGGCCGGCATCGCCAGCGCGGCGGCGCGCGCCGCTGGCCGCGGGGCGCCACCCGTGCATCTGTGGAACCCGCCCCATTGCGGCGACCTGGACATGGAGATCCGCGCCGACGGCAGCTGGTTCTACAACGGCAGCCCGATCGGCCGGCCGGCGCTGGTGCGGCTCTTTGCCTCGATCCTGCGGCGCGAGGGCGACAGCTATTTCCTTGTCACCCCGGTCGAGAAAGTGGGCATCCGCGTCATCGACGCCCCTTTCGTCGCCGTCGATGCCGAGATCGGCGCCGAGATCCGCCTGACCACCAATGTCGGCGATTGCGTGACCGCCGGCCCCGACCACGCCATCGAGATTCGCGGCAGCGCCGACCGGCCCCGGCCCTATGTCCATATCCGCCGCGGCCTCTGGGCGCTGATCGACCGCAAGACCTTCTACAGGCTGGCCGATGCCGCCACGCCGGGCGCAGACGGGCGCATGGCGCTGCGCTCGGGCGCGGCGGTCTTTGCGCTGGAGCCCTGAGATGCCGCGTTTCGCCGCCAACCTGACCTATCTCTTCACCGAACTGCCGATGCTGCAGCGCTTTGCCGCCGCACGCCGCGCCGGATTCGAGGGCGCCGAGATCCTGTTTCCCTATGACCTTGCGGCGCAGGATCTGGCGCGCGCCGCGCAGGCGGCCGGGATCGAACTGGTGCTGATGAACACGCCGCCGCCGAACTGGGCCGGCGGGCCGCGCGGCTTCGCCGCCGCGCCGGGCAACGAGGCGCGCTTTCGCAGCGATTTCGACCGCGCCCTTCGCATTGCCCGGGCGCTTGGCATGCAGCACCTGCATGTCATGGCCGGCGCGGCCGAGGGCGAGGCGGCGCGGCGCTGCCTTGTCGCCAACCTGAAATGGGCCTGCGAACGCGCGCCCCGTTCCAGCCTGATCATCGAGCCGATGAACCAGACCGACATGCCCGGCTATTTCCTGTCCAGCTTCGACGACGCGGCCGAGATCATCGCCGAGGTCGGCGCCCCCAACCTGGGCCTGCAGTTCGATGCCTATCAGGCGCAGATGATCCATGGCGACGCGGTCGCGGTCTGGACGCGCCACGCCGCCCATACCCGCCACATCCAGATCGCCGGCTGCCCCGGCCGGCACGAGCCGCGCCAGGGCGAGATCGACTTTACCGCGCTGTTTGGCGCCATCGACGCCGCGGGTTTTCGCGGCTGGGTGGGGGCGGAGTACACGCCGTTGACCTCGACCGAGGCCGGGCTGCGCTGGCTGCGCTCGGCCTAGGCCGAGCGCAGCGTCACGCCGAGATATGGGCGAAAGTTGGTGACGCCCGATCAGGCGGCGGCTTGAAGTTGGCGGAGACCGTCTCGGAACCCAACCCCTTGGATGATTTCCGGCAAGCGGTTCTGCCCATCGAGTTTGCGCCATTTCCGCTGCGCTGACATCATCAGCTTGGAGGCCATGGCCAGCCCGGTCTTGCGGCTGAAGCATCCCTTGGTGCGCTTCGTGCGATGCCGGACGGTGGCGAAGGTGCTTTCAATTGGGTTGGATGTCTGGACGTGTTTCCAGTGTTCGGCCGGGTAGTCGTAAAAGGTAAGCAGCGCGGCCGCAGACGGGGCACTATCCGGTCACGTCCGTCAAGGTGGTGTAAATTCCTGGATTGCCTGAGGGCATGATCAGGCGGCTTTCGTGGTTTTGCTGA
>NZ_JBDHSP010000036.1:0-29586 GCF_039808215.1 Paracoccus sp. (in: a-proteobacteria) | reverse complement strand
CCGGCGCCTATGGTGAACCGATCGGCGATCTCGCGCATGACAGCGCCATCCGCGGTGAATCCACAGATCCAGCCGAAATGTCCTGTATAGCCAGGCGGTGGGGAGAAAAGATCAAGCAGTCTCGTCATGCGTCACGCATCACTTCGAGCGCAAGCCGGCACAGGTTGTGCAGGCGGTAGAGACGCATTGGCTCTTCAATTGGTTCGTCGTCAGGCGCGGTATCCTCCGTGGGGCTGCTGACGGCCTTGTGGTCCGGGTGCAGGCTGATTGTGCTCTCCTCCAGCCGCAGGACGATATCGTCGCGCCTCACCATATCACGCAGCAAAGTGGCATCATCAGCATTCGAGACGGTCTCAGTGAGAAAGGGCGCAAGTTCCCGGGGTGGAGACTGAGGTCCGCGGCGGGTCTTGAACTGGCTCGCCACTGATCGAAGCTCATTCAGCCTCTTCTGAAGGTTTTGGTTCTCCAATAGCGTGGCAACCCTTGCTCTGCCGCCGTTAGTATCCGAGAGTTGCGCCTGCACCTGATCGAGAACAGCAAAAGCGGCGGCATAGGCCCTGAAAAAGTCCTGCGCCCAGTTGAGTCGCATTGCCTTTGCAGGATCGCGCGTGGCCATATGATCGCTGACCCTTGCCACTAACGCATCGGCATCGAGCGCGGAATCACTGGGCAGCAAATCGCGGCAGGCTCGCCAAAGGGCGCCGCGCATTGCGCATTCTTCTTCCACGCCAACCGTTTCCATCACGCCAGAGAAGTATTCGCGCAGGGGTTGGGGCAGGGGGCACATCGGGGAAATGAGTCTCAACTCCTTGCTGTTTTTCCTTGCGGTCCAGGCCGTTCCACCCAGCCAGGACCAAAGCATCGGAATTGCTTTGCTTGTGTCATCGCGACCTATCGTCAGTCGCAGGAACTCTTTCCCCCGGTCATTCAGTTCATAGCTGTTGAAGCGGCTGTTTGCGGCCGTAACCAGACCCAGTCGGGGCAGGCAGGCGCCCATGCCCATACGAATTGGCTGGCTGACATAGCCTTGCCCACGGGCGAGATCTCGCAGTCTTAACCCTTCGACGCTTGTGATCCGCTGCAGCTTGCGCGCGCCACGAATGCGATAGGCCATGTCTTCGCCTACGCCGTCTCTGATGCAGTGCCAGCAGGCCATGGCCTCGAGCCCTTCGGCAATTACAGAAGGATTGACTTGCTTTCCTGTTAAGCGCTGTGCGGCTGCGAACTCGATACCGATCAGGGACCAGACAATGCTGCGCAGGAATGACAGCCCGGCCAGACCCGGCACCGAGTAATCATTGGCAAAACGCACAACTGCCGCCAGTCCGAGGTCGCGGCGGCTACGCGGGCGTCCAAGGCTCTCATGTCCTATGATCCCCCAACTTTCAGACAGGCTCATTTTGCGCCACCATGGGTCCTGGCACAGCGAGCTCCACCCATCCGTGATCGATCCAGAAAAGCGCCACCCCTTGGAGCGGATGCTTCGGGTAGAGCCTGCCGACGAGCGTCGCATAGGCGGAGAGTTGCGGCCAATAGGGGCCAAACCCTTCACCTCCGCCGCCGGATTTGTGGTCGATCAAAAGACAGCCTGCCGGGCCAACGGCGAGAAGGTCGATGGTGCCAGAGATCTCTGCACCCTCGGCGGTGTTGCCCAGCACCGGGATCTCGGCGCGCAGTTCAGTGTAGCCACCAGCCGCAAGCCAAGCTTTCAGCGCCGCTGCCCGCTCTGCCATCAGGGCAAGCGTCGCCTCCTCCAGCCCCGTAGCCCCAGGTAAGGCCGACGCCAATTCGGGTCGCGTAAGGAACACCCGCATGGCAAGGTGCAGCGCGGTGCCACGGGCTGCGTCGCTAACTGTCTGCGACCATGCGGACCCCAGTATGATGCTCCGGCTTTGAGGTGCAGGAGCGGCCGTTTTCATCTGTGATGGTTGCAGCCGCCAGGGCGTCAATGATGTGGAAGGTAGCGGCGCCTGTTTTCCGAACAAAGGCGCATCTGTGTTTGCTGTGGGTGCAAAATCGGTGGCGCTCGCATGTTCTGGCATCGCGACGATGACCGACGGGCAGTCCACCCCGCCAATCCGCAGCATCCCGTGCGCAATCTTCGGTTTGCAGCAATCCTCCAGCACATGGAACTGGCAGGTGGCTTCGGGCGCGTCCTCGTCACGCTCTTTCAAAAAGCTCGGCCACTCCAACACCAGCCGGTCACGCGCACGCGTCAGCGCAACGTAAAGCAGGTTCTTTGCATTGGCCTCGAAATCCGCCCTACGGTCCTCGATAAAGCGCCGCGCCGTTTCAGGTGCTGCAAAGCTTGGCGTGTGGATCAGCGCGGCAGAGGCCAGCACCGCAGACATATCGTCGATCGTGTCCAGCGCTTCGAAACGGGTGGCCGTGGTGCCGGGCCACTCTTCGATCCCGTGGTCAAACTCTGCGACCACGGTGATCGGCCACTCTCGGCCTTTCGACGCATGCCAGGTGACGATCTCAACTGCCTCGGCACTGTCAGCCGATGGGTCCGGTCTACGGTCGAAATCGCGGTCGCCCGAGCGGGCCTCGAGCCAGCCGAGGAACACCTTGGCGGTCTCACCATGAAACCCCGAGGCTGCCTTGAGATCGCGATGCGCGGCTTCGAAATCGCTGGCCTCTGCCTCAAGGCGCAAGAGATCAGCACGCGCTTGGGCCGCATCGGGCTGACGCGCCGCCCAATGGCGCAGACCGGCCGCGTCAAGCACGATGTTCAGCGCGACACTGACAGGCAGACGTGAAAGACGGTCAGACAGAGCCGCCAGCTGCATGAGGACAGGATCATCTGCCAGCCGTCCATCGATCTGTGCGGCCATTGCCTCCTGCAAAGAGAGCGGGTCTGGGCCAAGCGTGCGCAGAAGCACCCCAGCATGGGCATCTGCAGGATTGGCCGCATAGCTGAGCGCCGCCCGAGCCGCCTGCACGACAGGGCTGGCCGCCCAGCCATCCTCGGCGATCCGAACGGGAACGCCGCGGGCCCGCAGCTCTTCGGCATATCGAGCCGCCGTTGCGTGGCGACAGATCAGAAGCGCGATGTCAGATGGGCGCGCAGCCTGCGGGAGGCCGGTTTGCCGGTCGGTGATCGTCTCGGCATTGGTGAGGATGCGCGTAATGCGTTCTGCCACATGCTCCTGAGGCTTGGATGCAGTCCTCACCCCGCGCCCCTTCGTTACCTGCAACACTTCGATCGCCGGGCCGGGCACGGGATCGCGGGTTGGGGCAAGAGGATTATAACCCGCGCCGAATAGCCCTGCGCCAAGGGCGTTGACGAACTGCATGACGGCAGGTGTCGAGCGCCAGTTGCGGTCAAGGGGCTGCGTGGCATCCGGGTTTGCCGCGGCCAGTGCCTGAGACAGGCGCGGATCAGCCCCCTGAAACCCCATGATCGATTGCTTCACATCGCCCACCAGCAAGGTGCGCGGCGCATGCGCGCCCAACTGCCAAAGCAGGGCGAACTGAACCGGGTTCGTGTCCTGGAACTCGTCAATGATGACACAGTCGATTTCGTCCAGAACGGCCTGCCGCACAGAGGGATTAGTGCGCAGCAGGCGTTCGGCCCCGGCGATCATGTCGGCAAAGTCGATCAGACCAAGGGCCTTCTTCCGCGTCTCGTAGGCTTCCATCACCTCTTGGGCGCAAGCGATCAGGCACGACAGATGCAGTTTTGCGTCAGCGAGAGGGCCTGGATGGGAAGGCAAGACATCGGCGGCCTGCATGATCGCTGTTGCCAGATCATCATAGCCTTCAGGTGTCTTCGTGCGGCTGTTTGAAATGAACAGGGCACGCACTGACTGCCAGACGCCCCAGTCCTGATCCAGAAGCGCAGGGTCGCGCTCAATACGCCGAAACAGCGAAAGGTTCTTTTCCAAGGTCTCGCGCGGCCCTTTGGCCGTCACGGTGGCCATACCTCCGTCCGGAAAGGCTGCCAGCATGGCAAGGACTGCCGCCAGCAACGCATCGCGCGCGGCAGCCGGATCAGCAAGTGTCGCGCCATAGACCCGGTCGAGCCGCGCGAGTGCCGGAGCAATCAAGCCCGGATCACGTCCCTTATCCCCCAGCCCGCGCAAGAGGTCGATCATGGCCAGCACGCGAGCCCGCAAGGAATCCTCGACCGTCTCACCCTTTTGCCAGTTGGGTTGATAGCCGAACCGCTCTGGCGCAGCCTTGATCGGGTCGAGCGCGCGTGCATGCGCCAGAGCCTGCCTGATCAAGAGGTCGCGTTCAGCATCGCCCAAGTGGCGTGGTTGCAGGGAGGCGCCAGCAGCAAGGGCATGTTCCGTCAAGAGCCGCAGACCCAGCCCATGGATGGTCGACACATAGGCCCGCTCGACAGCCATAGCCTCCTCAACCAGACCATCGGCCAAAAGTCCCGCCCGGATGCGTTCGCGTAACTCGCCAGCTGCGGCTTCGGTGAAGGTCACCGCAAGGATGCGTTCGGGCCAGACGACCTTGCGTTTGACCCAGTCGGAGAGCTGGGTCTTGATCCGATGGGTTTTCCCAGCCCCTGCGCCAGCGGGCACGATGACCAAACCAAGATCTGACGGGTTCTGGTTCATGCTTCGCTGTCCTCGATCGTGCGGATAAAGGCGGTGACAAGGGCAGAACCATCCGTCAGCGCATAGGGGGTAAAGCCCGCCTCTTTCTTGAAGAAATCCACGTCAGCTGTTGTGTTCAGGACCACGCGCCCCGCACCCAGCTCTGCAAGCCGTTCGGCAAGCCGCCCAACCGCGGCTGCGTTGATCGCATCGCCCATATCCCTCGCTGGTGATCCTTGTGGCAACGCCAGCCCGGATGTCAGCAGACCGCCATCATTCATCAAGTGATAGGCAATGCCGACAGACCGACCGACCAAGGCGTCCATCCCGTCGCCCTCTCGCCGGATCGGGCGGGCGATCATGTCACGATAGAGAGCTGCCTGCAGATCCCAGCCCGCCTCCATCCGTTTACGTCGGCCGGATGTGCCACTTTTCTTGTGGTCAACGATCAGAAGGCTCCCGTCCGGCAATTCAAGGATCGCATCAGCCTTGCCATGCAAATTGATACCATGGGCTTCGCCCGACAGCCAAATCTCGTTCCCGATGATCTTGGCGCCAAGCGCAAGCAAGTGGTCGCGCCAACGCAGAGCGGCCTGAAGGATTTCGCGCTCCAATCCTTGGCGTTCCATGTCCCATGACGCGCTTCGCAAGAAATTGGCGTGACGGGTAAGTGCGCTGTCATAAGCGGCGATCACCGCGTCTGTGAGAGCGGTGCGGTCGGGAATAGGCTGATCCTTTAGGAACACATGCTCGAACACATCATGCGCGATGTTGCCCTTCGCCATGACATCCAGTTCCTCGGCGGACCAAGACAGATCATTGGCCTCGACCTCGGCCAAGAGCCAGGCAAGTGGGCTAACCAAAAGCGTTTCCAGCCGAGATGGCGATTGCGGTTTTGTTGTCCCATCATCCTTGCGACGCAAAGCCAGAAGGTCACGACCTGCGAAGTGAAGGGCCTCGGGCAATTCTGGCGGCTCGGGCAACGGAGGCAGGCGGTGATGCGCGACGGGCCAATCCTCCGGCCGTATGCGCGACACATCTGCGATCAGGTCCGCCCCATCCTCGACACCCGAGATAAAGCGCGCAATCAGCGATAGCCCTGCCGATGGCTGAAGTCGCGCACCAGAAAGGTCCCGCCATGGGATCAAGAAGGTGACAGAGTCAGCAACAGCCTGGAGCTGTTGATCGAACAGGGAAAGGGCCTGTGCCAGTCCTTCGGCCCGGCCGCGCAAACGCAAACCGGTTGCTTCACGAATTTGCGCAATCTCGCTGTCGAGGAACATCGGATTGGCCCGAGGGCGCGTCGGATACAAGCCATCGGTAAAGTCGGCCACGATCAGATGGCGGCACGGTCGCCAGGGGCTTTCCTGTGCCGACCAAAGGCTCACCCCTTCAAGATTACGCTCTGGGTCTCCAGCAGAATGCGATGCGATCTGGATGCCGCGCAGGATCGCTTCCCAATCCGGGCTGCCATCGCCGGGTGAAATTGGCAAACGGGCGCGAACTTCTGCGCCCTGACCGATCTGGCCGCAAATCCGGTCGATCAGAAAGCGCAACTGCGCAAGGCTCCCCGCACTGGCGCGGATGTCGTCCCACAGTTCCTTGTGCGCCGGTGTGCTCGACAGGATACCGCCGCGAAAATCCCCCGCCATCAAAGCTTCGGCCAAGTCGCGTCCAGTCTGTGACGACCAAGGCATCAGGGGGGAGAGCGCGAGGCTTGCCAGAACCATGGCGGGCGTTGGGGGTCGCTTGGCCAGTGCAAGGTGGAGCGCGGTTTCGCCGACGATATCGCGCTCAGGCAGGCTGGCGGGCAGACCAGAGATCGGGACGCCCTGATGCGCGAAGGCGCGTGCAAGTTGATGCGGGTCATGGCCAGTCAGGACAGCAATGTCGCGGGCGGCAACCCCAGCTTCGATCAGGGTTCGAGCGCGCGCGGCGGCGAAATCCGCACAGGCCGCCAAATCGCGCAATCCGTAGAAAGCGAGGCTGTCGTCCATCGCCTTAGCGTCTATCTGCGGGGCAGCAATACCGCCCTGTATTGCATGAAGCCCGGTTCCAACCGGGGCCGCGCGGCTTGCTGCGGGTCCTTCAACGCTGCCAAATTCCCGCTCCAATCGCGCATAGAGCGCGGCCATGATGGCCGGCGCATGGGGATCGAGCGAACCTTGGACCACCGGCAGAGCATCGAGAAACTGGCCATGCGGTAGTTCGAGGACATGGCGCACGGGCGCAAGGCCCTCTGGCAGCGCATCGCCAAGGCGGCCCCAAACTCGGATGAGCGCATCAAGATGAAGACCAGCCCGGCTGTTTGGCAAAGACCCGAGCTTTGGCAAACGCAGATCGGTCGTGGCCAGGATCAGATCTTCCAAGGCGGCGGTCACGGCAGAGATCGTCTCGACCGGCGCGTTCGCGAGGCTGTCGCTCCAGACAGGATCTGGGGCTTCGGCAATCGCCTGCCCTGGCGCCCATTGCACGGGTTTCGGAGCAAGGGACAGTTCCGCGAGACCGGTGTCTGTCAGCCGATAGTGCAGACCAGAGCGTGGATCGCAGACAAGAAAAGGATAATGCATGGTGTCCCTCGACTTATCCGACCATTCCTGCATCGGATCGTTCAGAAAACAAGCTAATCTGCCGTTTTGACGTGATAATTATTGCCCCTCAGCTGGCACGCGAAATCGCCAAGCGGAACTGGTCCGCGCGAAACTCTGCCCATCCGACCTGAGGCAGGCCATAGGCGGCACCAGCGTCGAGACAGAGGCGGCCATGTGTGCGCCTTCGGTTCGCCAAGGCCAGAAAACGCGAGGGATCGCCCAGCCTTCTGACTGCGGGCGTATGCCCATGCACGACCACCCACTGCCCTTCTGGCCCCCAGCCGCCCTTCCAGTCCAGGAACGGTCGCCTGATCCACGCCCAATGCGTGCCGGAGGCCCCTGACCTGGGAAGATTGAGGAAGGTCTCGGATGCCTGATCCGGTGCGAGTCCCGCATGGACCGAAAGAAGGTTTCCGAGCCTGTGATGGCTGGGAGCCTCTCGGATGGCCGCCAGAAAGGCGGAGGGCACAATGCGTTGGGCGATTTCTGCAAAGTCGCGCAGGAGCCGAACTGACGCCGGGGGTTTGGCTTCAGCAATGACGGTCGCCCCGCCGTTATCCAGCCAGTCGCCCATGTAGCGCATGGGATCGTCAAGCGCATCGAGTAACATCAGCTCGTGATTGCCGGGCAGAAGGACGACCTCGTCGACACGAGCGGCCTCCTGCGCGTTCAAAGTAAGCTGGATCGCCTGCAGATTTTGCGGCCCCCGATCGATGATGTCGCCCAAGAAGACGAGTTGGCGTCGCGCAGCCGCCCGGGGAATGGCTGCGATGGTGGTCAGGGCCTCCTCCAAGGCGCGGGCTTGCCCGTGAACATCGCCCACAACGAAGAGCTGGTTTTCGCCAATATGGTTGGGGCAGTCATGCCATGCGCCCATGTGCGACGAAGTAGAATACGGCATCGTCAGAACCGGACTTTGGGGGAGTGTGCGTCAATTACCGGTGCTTGGTCCGCTCGGTTCCTGACCTGCTCGCAGGAGCCAATGCTCGCTGCGTCTTTAGTGCCAGAACTCCCGATCCATAAGCGGTTAAGTGCCAGCCCACTGATCTTTCCGTCGTGCATAAGGTCGAAGAGAAACACGGGTAACTCCAATCAAAGGGATTTAGCCAAGAATGGAGCATATGTACGCCAAATTCGGTCGTATGAGTTTCAACTGGCCGGATGACTTGTTCCAGCTCACTTCGCCACGCGCACTTCGACCTTGTCCTTCCAGCGGGCCAGATACCATTCCATCTCTTTCTGGCCACCAGCGCGAAAGCGGACGATCAAAGAGCCGTCTTCCAGCCGTTCCGTCTTCTGTTTCGGATGAAAGACATATCCCGATGCTTCATCAGCCACTTCGGGCGAGAAACGCCACTCCACGTCCTGCGGAGGCTCACGCCAGACCCCAAAGCTTTCGGCGAGCCATTCCTGCAAATCAAAACCTTCGGGGCGTTGATAGGCTTCCTGCTCTTGCGAAATCCGTTCGAACCCGGCCAAGGCAAACAAACGGAGTGCATCCTGATATTCACTCCAGGCCAAGAGATACTGGCGGCCCTCGCCGAAGAGCATAGCAATGGGGCCAAGCCGCGCATTGCGTGACAACTTGCCTGTTTCCCGTGAACGATGATCCACAGAAATCATCACTCCAGCGAGAATGGCTTCCCGCAAGGCGGTGAGAATTTCGGGTGCAATCCGCTCGCGCGGACCCGGCCGGAAAGCCAAGCCATCCGCCATGAGTTGAGCTTCGAGATCTGCCGCGATCGTTCGCCGTCTGTCTGCGCGGAACATCGCTTGGACTTTGACCAGCAGACGCTCGAGCGTCTCTGCCGTTGCTTCATCCCCTTCGCGCCTTGCAAGGGCAACGGCACGGTGACCTCCCGTCAACTCGTCCAGGGTCGGCTCGACCATCCGCCCCAAGGATCCGGGGGGAAAGCGCCAGTATTTCCTGCCGCTTTCTTCCACCAGCTCCTCGATCTGTGGATAGATATTGCGCACCGCGTCGCGCATCCGTTCGGCAGTCCGGCGCGAAATGTGAACCGGCATGCAAAATTGACCCCGTAGCGGGGTGATCGGCGTCCAAAAATGACCCCCTTACACTGATGTGGATGATGCCCCCGAGGTCATCGGGGAGCACAGTGTGGGATGTTGGTCGTGGAGACGATAGCGAAGATCCGGCGGGCGTATTTTCAGGACAAGAAGTCGATCAAGCAGATCTGCCGGGAGCTGCGGGTTTCGCGGAATACGGTGCGCAAGGTGATCCGGTCCGGTGCGACGGAGCTCACCTATGAGCGGACCATTCAGCCGTTGCCGAAGATCGGACCCTGGAAAGACTTGCTCGACGAGATGCTGGCGGTGAATGCGCGGAAGCCCAAGCGCGAGCGACTGACCCGCATCCGCATCTTCGAGGAACTCCGAGCCCGGGGATATGATGGCGGTTATGATGCGGTCCGGCGATACGCGGCCTTAGGTGTTGGTACATCCAGATCGGGGATCGGAAAGTGGTGCCAGTCCATACCTCGTGCCTTGGCCGCATCGCCAAGACCCGTGACGGAAAGCAGCTCAAACTCCGAGTCCTCGATCAGGGTCACGACTGCTTGCGCCCCCCCAAGCCTTTATCACATCCAGATCAACGTCCAGATCGCGGTCCCACCCCGCGCCAAAGACACTGTCGCCCTTTTTGCCAGGGCAAAGGGTGAGGCCAAGATGACCATTGCCAACATGCAAGCTGTCGATGCGAAGTGGGTGAGATGTGCTGTTACGAAGCAAGCGGTGTTCTTTCCTTGTTGATTCGACTTGAGACTACTGCCTGAACACGTCACTTTCGGTCGTATCGTACGAAGACTTACCCGACACCTCCAAGAATTGCGCCTCAACCTGATTTCCCCATCTCACCAGATACCAGTCCATCTCCTGCCGTCCTCCGGCGCGGAAACGGACGATCAGTGACCCGTCCTCCATACGCTCGGTCTGCTGTTTGGGATGAAACAGATACCCCGCAGCTTCATCGGCAACGTCAGGCAGAAACCGCCAGACGACATCAAGCGGTTCCTCCCGCCATACACCAAAGCTCTCTGATAGCCATTCCTGCAGATCGAACCCTTTGGGGCGCTCATAGACCTCGGGTACCAACGAAACCCGTTCAAACCCAGCAAGCGCAAACAGTCGAAGATCGTTCTGATATTCGCTCCAAGCCAAAAGGTATTGGCGCCCTTGACCAAATAACATGGCAATTGGGCCGAGCCGGGTATTGCGCGAAAGTTTTGCCGAAGCACGGGCGCGATGATCAGCAGAGATCATGACCCCTGCAAGGATTGCTTCGCGAATTGTAGATAAAGTCTCGGGCGAAATTTTTTCTCGAGGGCCGGGCCGGAATGCAACGCCGTCAGCCAATAGTTGTGCTTCAAGGTCAGCAGCAATCGACCGGCGGCGATCCTCGCGGAACATTGCCTGCACCTTCACCAAAAGGCGCTCCAATGTTTCCGCTGTTGGCTCATCGCCCTCACGCCGCGCGATAGCGGCGGCGCGGTGGCCGGCGGTCAGTTCATCAAGCGTGGGTTCAGACATGCGGCCCAATGATCCCGGCGGAAAGCGCCAATATTTTCGACCACTTTCGCCGGAGATTTCCTCAATTTGAGGGTAGGCGTTGCGTACGGCATCACGCATCCGTTCTGCCGTGCGACGGGATACGCTGAATTCTCGCTCTATGTCGGAAAGCGAAATCCCCTCCGCTGACCCCTGCATTATCAGAGCGAGTCGTTGCAGATCTTCTTGGCGAGCGTAGCGCATGACTCCTCCTGGAAATACAGTACAATCATTCTGACGGCGCACTTTGGCGTCAACGGCCAAAGCCAATCGGTCGCGTTGTTCCTGTCTTTGCCTCATCCTCAAGGATCAGAGCGCGCAGAATTTCCTCTGGGTCCGCAACATCCAGAGCCTGCATTCTGCGGGCTACGTTCGCGAAATCTCCCGGAGCAAGTCGATCAAGCGTAGACAATTCTTTGGGTGGCGAACATGAAAAATGCGCAGCCCAAGCCAGCGGAAGTTGATCGGCTGAGAGAAAATCGAAGCGGATGCGGAAGGTAAACCGGCGCTGTGTTGCAGGGTCGAGCTTTTCGACGAAGTTGGTAGTGCAGACGAAGGGCAACGGGTGGCTTTCCATCCAGGTCAGCATCTCATTGACCTGGCTCACCTCCCAGCTGCGTTCAGCGCCACGACGGTCAGCCAGCAGACTGTCCGCCTCGTCGAAGATGAGCATGGCACCGTCGGCGCGTGCGTCAGAAAAGGCCCGCGCAATGTTCTGCTCGCTTTCGCCAACCCATTTCGACATGAGGTCCGAGGCGCGCTTTTCTATTACCGGCATGCCGATGACCCGGGCCAGATGCCGTGCCCATGCGCTTTTGCCGGTCCCCGCCGGTCCTTCAAGACAGAAACTGACCCGGCGAGGTGCGCTCGGAGACGCGAGGCGCGCTTCTATCTGGGCCAGATTGGCGTCGGCGCGAGCCAGACCAGGTTGCCAAGGCACTTCTGAATAATGCCGCGGCGCGCTATCGGCTCCGCCCTTTGCCAGACGGGCGGCGGCATCAAGTACCTGCGAGACAACAGCTTGCCCACCATTGCAAAGCCTTGCCACCACCATCGCGTCCGAAACAAGCGCCGGGGCCTGATCATGCCGTTCCGCCATATCCGGAAGGGCGCTGTCCGGTATGCCAGCGCCATGTCGCTCTTCGAGGCGCTGCCAAATACGCGCCCGCACACGGCCCGATGGCGAGCGCATCATCACCGAGTAGCTGATCCGCCGCAGAAAAGCAGGATCACAGGCGTGAACCGAATTCGTGGTCCAGATCACCGGGATCGGATTGGTTTCGAGAATTCGGTTGAAATGGACTTTCGACAGCATGTCATGGCTAAAGCGGAAGCTGTGCCCACCAATCAGGTCTTCCATCTCGTCGAACAGCAGTACTGTGTCCGATCTTTGCCCCAGCATACGAGATGCCATGGCGAGTTCAGCCAAACGCTCTCGGCGCGATGGCTCGCCTCCGTCATCGTCCGTTTCGCCGACCGCACGCAGTTCGGCGCCGATCTCACGCGCGAGCACCTTGGCGAACTCGGTCTTGCCGGTGCCGGGAGGGCCGTAGAGCAGTATGTGCACGCCTGGCTGGCGCTTGGCCAGCGCGTTGGAAAGCAGGTCACGCATTAGGTCCGCGTCTTGGCCTAGACCTTCGAAGTCTTGCCATTGGGCCTGCGGCGCAGCTGCACGCGGGAACATCAGAGCGATCAGGTCGGAAATGCAATCGACTTCGGCAAGTAGCGCCAGGGTCAGGCGATCGGACAGATCGAATGGCATCCGGCGGTGACGTCCGCCGCTGTTGCGCTGCACCAATCCCGAGTTTGTCAGTCGGCCGGATGCGCGCATGGCTGCGCGGATTTCAGGCTCGGGCGCAGCGCAGAACCACGACAAAAGCAGTGGCACCGTGACCTCTCTGGTTTCCAGCGCGCCATCGACGACATGCTCGAACCCGTCGAACAACTTGTAGAACGCGACGAAGGTCAACATGGATGTTTCGGCCGGGGATAGCCCGAAATGCTCGCCAAGGAGGGTTGAGTTGCGCTGAACGATCTCGCCCTCTCCGCCCCCGGCGGTCGGCACAAGGTCGTGCGCGAGGGTCCTGATCTTGTTCCACCATTGCGAGCTTGGTCGGGTACGAGGCCGTTCGGGACATTCGACTTCGGTCAGGTACTCCAGCCAGCCGGGCAGTTCCTTTGCTATACGGCTGGCTGGACCGAAACGGTTGGCCAATCGAGCGATCATTTCAAGGGCGAGATATTGTTCGTGCATCATTGCTCAGCTCCGTCGTTTCGACAGAAGTGACATGGTCACACGTCAAATTTGGACAGATGGCTTCGATCGTGCAAAGCAGGGCCCACCGATTTCGGTCATCAGGCTCTTTGAGCGAGTCGCTGCGAGGCGTCCGTCCGAATTTGAGGAATATCCGCGAGAGGAGTCGTTATCTGCGACATGCGGCCAACCATGAGAAGCAATGCGAAGCTTCAGAGCGAGCATGCTGGCACCAGCGTTCTGTATTGCCATGGTTGGGCGCCGTCTCCGAGTTGAAGCGGCTTGCGGGAGTGCTCTCCGAGTACCCGTCTAATCTCTTTAGATCTCTGTCTGTTTTGAAGTCGCAGCCTCAATCTCATTCAAGTCACCGCTGAATCTCGCCTGCCAGCACCGCTCGTCCGTGCACCGCCAACGTTGCTGAAAACCTCTGACACCCAAACTTGCGGATTACATCCAGTACTCGCGCTTCGTAGGCAGCGTGACCGATCAAACGACACAGGTCGGACGCGTGGAACTGGCGGTTCGCAGTCGGCGCGGCTTGCATCTGTCTCAGCAATTCGCGTTCTCGTGAGCCCGTTACTCGTCTCACTGGTGGCTTTGCCTCGGGACGAGGCGGTGTTCCCGACGAATTCCGCCATCGGCGCATGAAGCCAAGCAAAAAGCCGGCAGGCACCCGGCCGTTGCCCCGGGAGCGATTGAAGGCGAGGAAGCGGTCCCAGATCACCTGGGTGTCGACGTTCCAGCAGGGCAACGTTGTCTTCGCTGCTTTGATGAGCTCTGCCCATCTGGTCTGGAAAACGTTCGAACTCTCGGTGATATCGATCAGCCCTGAGAAGATAGTTTTGTTATTATTATCTCTAGATAGTGATGTGTCGCCTTCACCTGACACGAGATCATGGGTTTCACTCTTCTCGTCGAAGGCAGAAAACCGAAAGATCCAGGGCGCGAACTTGCCATTCGGCTTCGCCCGCTCGAGCTGCAACTCCGACGTCTCAAGTTCGCTTAAAAGAACCGAAAGATATTGTCGTGAGACACCCATCTTCTCCGCCAGGGCGGAGAGGGTGAAGGCTGCCGTTCCTCGCGACAAACCGTTGTAGCCATCCTTCCAGGCGATGGCATCGAGGATGAGGGTAGCAAGCTTGTGCGCAGCAACAGAGAGATTTGTCTGCGTGATCCGTCGCAGGATCAGGCCGGTCGTAGGTTCCATGGTCGAGGTCTCCTTGGAGATCCGACGCCATGTCGTGAGACAACAACATTCTTGCCAGCAAAACAACTTTGCCGGTTGCAGGTGTTTGAGCGGTGCGCTAGGAAACTCTTGTTCACGGAGTTTTCTTGCACGGCGTCAGGCTTCACAGTCTGGCGTCGTCTCCTTTTCGGGGGTTTTGCACAGCCTCCCGTGCGGGGTTGTGAGGACGCGCGCGGCGGAACCGCGCGCAGATTTTGTCAGTAGCGAACTTCTTCAGAACCATAGGTCCCGGCGTGATCGCGCCAGTCGACGAAGACGGATCGGTAGAAGTAGCTGCCGCATCCATTCGGGATGCTCAGGCCGGATGCGGCCGGCACCTGGCCCACGGTGGATCTTGTCCATCGGTAGTCGCCCTGCACGCCGTAGGACCCCAATCGCGTCGAGTCGCTGCGATTGCAGTCGCCATCTCGGTTTTCGTGCTGGCGGTACTGGATGTGATACACGCGAATGCTCCGAACGAAGTCAAAGGCGTCGCCCGAGATGTCGATGTCGGCTTGTTCATCCGCCTGGACGCGAACAGGGGGTATCGGAGTCGATTCCTGCGGTTCGGGCGGATCGCGGAACGTGATGTCATAAAGGCGTTCCATGGGTGACATCAGGCTGGGATCGTTGAACGACACACCCATCGGACACCGCCAGATTTGTAAGGGTGGCTCGATCGGCCATGGTGTGATCCGCCGAATGAAGACCGCTCTGGCATGTGCGCAGGGCGCGGAGGCAGGCCAGCCGCCCGCAAGGCAGAGGAGGATCGCACAGTCCACCTGATAGGCCTGAGCCGGACCTGACGAGGCCATTAGTCCGGATATGCTTAGTGCCGTGGCTGTGGCCACGCCGTGGATCACGTGCTTCATGATGCCGACTCCATCTATAATGGTGCAGCGATACGAAACAACATTAATGATGGCAAGGTGATTTGATTGATGATGACCTGCGACTGTTCGCTTGTGTCGCGTGACGGCTTCCAAGATCTGTTGACGGTTTGGGCTCTTGAGGCGTCCTGGAAGCGGCCAAAATTGCGGCCTCCTTTCACGTCCATTGCCAAACAAACAACTGTTACAAAAAGAAAATATGGCGTTCCAATACGGCCACGAAAGCGGTCACGGAAGAACAGACCGCATGAGCCCGTCAAACGGCGTGTCGCAGCGCCCATGGTCCCGGGAAGGGCAGTGTCGGAAAACTGTAGGGCTTGGCTCCCCGGCTGGAATCCGGGAACGGAAGGGCGGGTGGAGCAACGATCCTGTGTTGTGGCCTATGTTGGGATCGAACATGCGCTTGAAGATTTATGGCAGTATCTGATACGATTGAGCATGGATAGGAGAGTCTGATGCCAAACGTCCACCTGACTGAACCGATGCAGAAATATGTGCAGGCGCAGATCGAGTCCGGCGCTTACGCCAATCTGAGCGAAGTCGTGCGCGCCGGCGTGAGGATGCTGATGGAAAAGGATGGCGCCCGGCAGTTCTACGCCCTCAAGGCCGATCTCGAGATGGCAGCTACCCTGGCCGAAAATGGGGATTTCGCCGAGTTCGATGCCCAAGCCTTCGAACCGGATGCGTTTGATCGCTGACCCGCATGACTATTCGGCTTTCCGGTCAGGCCAGGTCCGACCTTGAAGAGATACGCACCTACACCGTCGAGACCTGGGGCCGGGACCAATGGCTCGTCTATTACCGCCAGTTGGTCACCGCCTTCGAGCGGATCACCGGGGATCCCGACGCGGGCCGGGACAGGAGTCTCTTTGTTCCGGGGATGCGGTCCGTCAATAGCCAGCGTCACGTGATCTTTTACAAGCGGCTTGATGCGGCGGATGGCGCGGCAGTCATCCTGCGCATCGTGCATCAGCGCCGCAACATGCCTGCGCTCGTCTACTACGAGGATCTCGACGGCGGTTAAGCCCATGCGCTTGCTCAGTCCAATAGCTCGACCAGTCTTCCATAGTCTTCACTGACCTCGCGCGCCTCCTGAAACGCGCGTTGGCGTTCGGCATCAAGACAGCGGAAGTACACCTGGATGTCGGCGATGTAGCCCTCGAAATCAGAACGCAGCAGATCGGCATAGGCACGAATGTCTTCTCGCGACTGAGGCAAGAACGGTCGTTCGGGAGGTACGCAATCCGCGGCCGCGGCTACCGGCATGCTTCCAAGCAGGAGCGCGAACAGCAACGGTGCGTTGCGCGCAATAAACAACCGCAGGGCAAAACTCCTTTGCCGCCTTTAAGATTATCATTCTGTCGGCTATCACCGTTATCGGAGCAAGGCGAACTTCGTCAACACGTTATTATTGTCTTGCTATCATTAATGTTGTTTTGTATCGCTCACGGTGTTGCGACCCCGTGGGCCTGATACTGCACCCAGGCAGAACAAGGACCCAAGGGAAGGCCATGATAGAAGAAGCCCCGAATGTGGTTACAGAAGACGGACTGCGCGGCTTGCTCGCCGAGGGCTACCTCATTGAGGTGGTCTGCAAGGAGAGAGCGGAGAAGCGCCATAACAGCTGGTACGGCTCGTGGGTCATCCGCGCCGTCGCCACTGATGGGCGTGACGATAAGATGCTCGTCACCAGCCGAAGCGTCCTCAAGCTCCGCGACTTCAAAACCATCGTTGGCCTTGTCAGTTTCCTGGCCGACATGGGCTGTACGACCGCTAGCATCCCACTTGAAGAAGGTGGCCGCGAGCGCCACGCCGCGCCTCCGGTCAAAGGCAGCTGACTGCGCGACTGCGCTCGTCGTTGCTTTGGGTACAGGCGTTTGTTCCGCGCCCCCGGCCCTGGCCGACGGTTTCATCTTCCAGGTCCGCCCAGACGGCCAATTGATTTCCACTTCTCAAGAGGCAAGCGAGCGCCTTTTTCTCTTCGCAGAACCTCGCGTTCCTGACGCAACGAGCGAGACAGCGATCCCGGCTCCATCCGCCGCCCGCGCCACACCAGAAATCCTCCATGCGATCGAGACCACGGCTCTGCGGTATGCCGGGCATGGTGCGCTGCGTCGCGCAGGGCTTTCAGTCACTGATTGGGCGCTCCTTTACCGGGCCAATATCGAAGTCGAGAGCGCATACAATCCGGCTGCACGTAGCCCTGTCGGTGCCATAGGCCTTGGCCAGCTTATGCCAGATACCGCCCGCGATCTCGGCGTGGACCCACATGACATTGCGCAGAACCTCGACGGATCAGCCCGCTACTTGCTGATGATGCTCGAGCAGTTCGGCGAGGGCTCTCTGGCCCTTGCGGCGTACAACGCTGGCCCTGAGGCGGTCACACGCCACGGCGGCATCCCCCCTTTTCAAGAAACCCAAGGGCATGTGGCCCGTGTGACTGCCGTGTTTGAGCGGCTCAGAGGAGATCTTTCATGACATCGAGACCTTCGATCGTCGCGCTCGGCGCGATGGCCCTTATCGTGCTGGCGGGTCCAGCGCTTGCACAGAGCATCGACCTCTCGCCGGTACAGACCCTGCTTCAAGGAATTGTCGATGCGATCACCGGCCCCTTAGGAATCGTGATCGGAACGCTTGCGCTGATCGGGGTGTTCCTTTCCTGGCTCTTTGGCATCCTCGACTTCCGTCAGGCGCTCTGGGTCGTGGTTGCAATCGCGGGCATCGCCGCAGCACCCACCATCGTCGCCGCCATCTGGACCACCTGAGCTCCGTCCATGGCTGACCAGTCCCGCGTGTTCATCGGCCTTCTCAGGCCACCCAAGCTGATGGGCTTGCCGATCATGTACGCCATGGTCTGGCTCTTCGGCTCGACGCTTCTGTTCCTCTGGGTGCAGAGCTGGGTGGTCGCTGTGTTCGCGGGGCTGGCCTGGCCGGCGCTCTGGAAGGCCGCAGACTGGGATCCGAACTTCCTCGATGTCCTGGTGATCACCCTGCAGGAAACCCCGCCCACGACGAATCGCAAGCTGCACGGAGGCGACAGCTATGCCCCGTGATGGAATTGCCTATGAGGTTGAGAACGCCATCGATCCGCTGACCGCGCTACCCGCATGGGTCAAGGGCGAGAAGCGGCTCTCGTCGATGCTGCCATACGTCAGCCTTGTCACCGACCGGGCGATCCGGACACGCGGCAACGAACTGATGCAATGCATCAGGCTCGAGGGGGTGAACAGCACCACGAGCGAGGACGGGCATCTCGACCGGATCGGAGGGTTGCTGGCTGGCATCGTGGCGCAGGTCGGGACCGAGTTCTCATTCTACCTGCACAAGGTCTCGAAAGCGGTCGACGTGACACTGCCGCCCGTTCCGGGCGAGGGGTTTGCGGCTGCCGTCGACAAACGATGGCACGCGCATCTAGGCCGCGCGGGTTTGCGCGACAAGACGCTAACCCTGACGGTGCTGAAGCGACCTGAGACCCGCAGCCGCTTGCCGTTAGGACTTGGGGCGTCTCGCTCGCGACATGCGGCCGACACCACCCGCCGCTTGCGCAAGCTCGACGAGGTTGTGGGGTTTCTACTGTCCTCCTTCGATGAGCTGAAGCCCCGCCTGCTGGCTGCAAGCACCGGAGAGCTTCTGGGCTTCCTCGGTTCACTCAACACGGGCGAGGAGCACCCGCTCTTCCCCCGGTCGCGCCTCGGTGTGATCGCCGAGGACGTAGCCAATACGCGCGTCACCTTCCGCGGCACGACCATCGCACTCTCGGACGGTGCCGTCGGCGACAAGCTCGGGGCGATCTTTGCGGTGAAGAACTACCCGGCCAAGACCGATAGCTTGATGCTCGACGAGTTGAATCTGCCCGTCGACATGGTGGTCACGCACTCTTTTGTGCCGATCAACGCCAACATCATGGCGGGCCGGATCAAGCGGCAGCTGCGGCTAATGCAGGCCGCCAATGACGGAGCCGTCAGTCTCGCCCAGGAACTGGAACTCGCGCAGGACGATCTGGAATCCAAACGCCTGATCTTCGGCGAGCACCACATGACCGTGGCCGTCTATGCCCGCACCCAGACGGCGCTTGACGACATCGCGGCCGAAATCCGCAACATCTCCGCCACTTCCGGGATCAACCTGATCTCGGAAGCCTTCGGGGCGCGGGCGCATTTCATGGCGCAGCATCCCGGGAACACAGGGGCGCGCAGCCGCAAGGCCGCAATCACGAACCACAACTTCGCCGATCTCGCTACCTTCCACCGCACCCCGCTCGGAAAGACAGGGCGGGAAGTCCCCTGGGGCGTGCCGATCACGCTCTTTCCGACGCCCGAGCGCAGTGGTTTTCGCTTCAACTTCCACGAACAGGGCGCGCCGGATCGCGAGCCCACGGGAGGCCACACGCTGATCCTCGGCCGTCCCGGCTCCGGCAAATCCGTCCTGGCGGCTTTCCTGATGACCATGGCACGGCGAGCAGGTGCGCGGGTCTTCGTATTCGACTATCGCGCGGGCATGGAGATGGCCGTCCGCGCGCTCGGCGGCAGCTATTCGACCGTGCGGGCGGGGCGCCCCACGGGCCTAAATCCGCTCCAGACCGAGATCGACATGCGGGGCCAAGCATGGCTTGCTGATTGGCTCGCGAGCCTCTTGGAGCGGCGCGATCGACCGCTAACCCCGGTTCAGACCAACCGACTGCAGGAAGTCGTGCGCCAGAACGCTAGCGCAGGACATGCGGGCCTACGGAACTGGTCGGATTTCGCCTCGCTGCTGGTCTCGACCGATGACGAGGGCGATCTCTTCGAGCGTATGCTGGAATGGACGGCCGAGGGTCGCTACGGCTGGATCTTCGGGGCCAATGCCGAGGACAGTTTCAGCATCGATGGAGACGTCGCGGGCTTTGACCTCACCGGCATCCTCGATTCCGAGAGCGAGCGGGAACGCATGGCGGTCCTGTCCTACCTCTTCCGCCGGGTCGAGCGGGTGATCGAGGACCGCAAGCCCACCATCATCGTCATCGACGAAGCATGGAAAGCCCTCGACAACGCCTACTTTGCGGAGCGACTCAGCAACTGGCTGGTGACCGCCCGCAAGCAGAACGCCGTCGTCGTGATGATGACGCAATATGCCAGCCAGCTCGAGCGCACGCGCACCGGCAAGACCATCGTGGAAGCGGTGCCGACGCAGGTGCTCTTGCCCAACATTCGTGCTTCCGCCGCTGACTACGCGATGCTCGGCCTGACCGAGAAAGAGCTCGACGTGCTTCTGGGCGTCGGCTCGGCCTCGCGGCTCGCGCTTGTACGCGACGACCGTGGTTCCGTCGTGATTGATGCCGATCTCAGCGCGCTCGGCCCGCTCGTGACCATCCTTGGCGGAATGGAGAAGGGCGAAGCGCTTGTCGGCGCCGATTATCGTGAACGTCCTGATTTCTGGAGAGTGACATGACCCGTACCATCATTCGCAGCGTCGTGCTGCTCGGGCTCGGCCTGACCCTGACAGCCTGTGCGCAGCATAACCCCCCGCAAGCCAACTGCTTCAATTTTCGCGAGGCTCCTGCGCAGGCAGGAACCGCCACCGCCACGATCTCGACCATGGGGGCGGAGGTTACGCGCCGCGACACGGCCTGCGATTTCGTCCTCTTGGGGGCAGGCGGCTGAGCCAATGCGGACCTGGCTTCCTCTCTCGATGATCGGCTTTGCACTGGCAGGTCCCACGGCGGGGCCAGCGGTCGCCCAAGGCGTGCCGACCTTCGATCTGCGCCTCTTCGCAGAGCGGCAGGCCATCCTTGAGCAGACCGATAGGGACCTGGCACTGCAGCAGGACCGGCTAAGCCGCGAGGAGGAACTGGCCGAAATCGAGCGCCAGCAACTCGCCTCCCTCGAAGGGCTGATGGATGCCATGTCGTTTGGCGCTGGAGACGTGGCCGGAACCGTGGCGGGGCTCGAGGCGGGGCAGGGGGCGGTAGACGACGTCGAAAGCGCGGCCGCCAGTCTTTATGCACCCGAGGACACCAATCCAGCGGCAGCGCGGATGTTCGGCGATGCCAGGGAGGGGATCGAGGAGCTGATCATCCGCGCAGCACGCGACACCCATAGTCTGTCCGGGGTCGGCCGCGCAGGTCTTTCGCTCGTGCAATGGCGCTGTCTCTTGCAGGCGCTGATCTGGCAGGAAAGCCGTTTCCAGATCGGGGCACGCTCACCCGTGGGTGCCTTCGGACTTACCCAGATCATGCCCGATACCGCGGGCGATCTCGGGATCTACCCGGCCTATTACAACGATCCCTATCTGCAGGTCACCGGCGGTGCGCGATACCTCGCACAAATGCTGAACATGTTCGATGGCAACATTATCCATGCGCTCGCCGCCTATAACGCCGGGCCGGGCAATGTGCAGGATTATGGCGGTGTGCCACCATTCGCGGAAACCCAGCATTATGTCGTGGTGATCCCGCAGCAGTACAACAGCTACCTCGCGGCCGTAGGCGGCATCGATGCGCTCGGCACCATCGACCCTGTGCTCCTCGCCAACGCGAGTTTCAGCCTCTCGGCCCATGGCGCCGGGGTCTATGGCGATTATTCGCTGGTTTCGGTCCGTGCCGCCGCCCTGCGGGTTCAGGACATCATCACCCGCATCGGTGAGACCGAGGATCTCCACGAGGCCATCGCGCTCAACACCTATGCCCGGGCCGAACTGGCCCGGCTGGTCGCAATCCGGACCCGGATCAAGGCCGCCCGAACCGAGCCACTCAGTGCCGAGCAGATCGCCTTGGCGGCGGCCCAGGCTGCCGAGCGGCAATACATGGATTTCAGTCAGGAGGATTTGCGTTGAACCTGCGCCTGCCCCGTTCCCTTTTCGCCGGTAGCATTGCTCTCGCGCTCACCCTCAATGTCACCGGACCTGTCGCGGCACAGGGTGTGCCCACGGTGGACACTCAGAACATTGCTCAGGAAATCCGCCAGCTTCAACAGATGCTGCAGGATTTCGGGATCCAGACCGATCTTCTGGACAATGCGTTGGAGCAACTGGACATGCTGCAAAGCCAGCTCGATCAGCTGAACGAGATGTATGCCTCGCTCACCGGGCCGCGCAGCATCCTCGGGCTCGCCATGGGCGGGGACCTCGACACCTTGCTTGAGGCCAACTTCGAAGACATCCCCGGCCTGATCCGAGGCATCCAGGCGGGCGATTGGAGCGCTCTCATCGGGCCCAATGCCGGGCCCATGCGCACGCAGATGGAACAGGCGCTGGCAAGCGCCGGGTTCGACGAGGATTCACTCCGCGAGATCGCCACCAGCGGCAATCCGGGCGCCGAAGGCGTGGCCACGCGGGCAACCACAGGTGCTGTGATGTCGGCGGCGGCGCAGAACAGCCACGCAGAGGCGGAACAGTCTCTCGAGCGGGTGGAACGTCTGGTCGAGATGATCCCGGACATGGAAGATCTCAAAGCCTCGATGGATCATAACACACGCGTCACGGCGGAACTTGCCATCGCCATGACCCGGATGTGGGAGCTGGAAGCGATCCAAACCCTAGGCGCAGGCAATGGAGGCGTGGTTGACGCCGCCACCGTTGCCGAAGAACGCCGCTACATGGACTTCACCTTGCCGGACCTTGAGCCATGAGTAGGGCAGGGGTGATGACTACGCGCGAACTCGTGGAAGAGGAACTTGTCTACGGTGCCCTGCGCCGGGAACAGCTTTGGCGGATGATCGGCATTTCTGGAGCAGGCTTTGGTGTATTCGGCTGTTTGACAGCTGCGGCTGTCGCGCTGATGGTCGAGACGCCGCCTCCCATGGTTGTCCCCTACGATCCCGCGACCGGGATGGCGCTCCCCAATGCCACGGTTGAAACCGTGTCGCTCGCCGAACGCCCTGCCGTGATCGAAGCGCAAATCTACCGCTACATTCTCGACCGCGAAACCTACAACCAGCTCGACAACGATCTTCGTGTCCGCCATGTCCTGGCACAGTCTTCCGGGTCGGCCGAGGCCAGCATGCGCGCGATGTGGACATCGGGTCAGGAGAACTATCCGCCGACGCGATACGGGGCTGCGGCCGAGATGGCCGTTGAGATCGCATCGATCACCCTTATTGGCGAGAACCGCGCCCAGGTGCGGCTCAGAAAGCGCCTGACAAGCCCGCAAGGGGTACAGGATGGATCGTTCACTGCCACGTTGATGTTCGAATTCCGGCCCGAGCGGACCCGCGCGATCGACGATGTCTGGCAAAACCCTTTCGGTTTCACCGTCACCCAATATGCCATCCGATCGGACCGTTCCGAATGACTCGCACTCCAATCTCTGCGCTGCTGGCCGCCAGTATTCTCGCGTTCGCGGGAACAACTGCCTTGGCCGAAACCACGCCCCGCCCAGGTTCTCATGACAATCGCGTGCGCGTGGCGACCTGGACTGAAGGCCAGGTTTACCGTGTCGTCACGACGCTGACCCGCGTCACCACAGTCGAATTCGGTGAGGGTGAAACCATCCGCTCGATCATCGCCGGCGATACGGTCGGGTTTCAATTCGACGGTGTCCCGGGTGGCCGTGCCTTCGCCATCAAGCCGACAGCATCTGGCGTCGCCACCAACATCACCGTCTACACCAACCGCCGCTCCTACTACTTCCATGTCGTCGAAGCCCGGGAGACGCCGCATTATGTCGTGCAGTTCCGCTATCCTGAAAACCGCGTGCAACCCACCAGGGCGGTTGCGGCCGATGCGCCGAATGCGAACTATGCGGTCAGCGCCCGAGAAGAGTTCACGCCGACGGCCATCTGGGATGATGGTACCTTCACGTATTTCCGGTTCGCACGGAACGCGCCGGTGCCCGCCATCTTCCGATATTCGAACGGCAGGGAACGCGCGGTGAACAGCCAAGCCTTGAGTGACGGCGTCATCCGCGTGTCCGGCGTCAACCGACAATGGGTCCTTCGCCTTGGCGAAGAGGTGGTTTGCGTCCAGGACGCAGGACAGGCCACATCATGACCGAAGGTACGGAAGACCTCGCCGCGCGCCTCGCGGCTCTCGAAGGTTCGACAGGCAAAGCGAAGGCCAACAAGCGGCCTGCGCCGCTTGCCGCGATCCTTGGAGTCGTCGGCATCGCGGCAGCAGGTGGTCTGGCGTGGGCTGCCCTGCAGCCGTCGGCAGAAGCGCCAATGGCGACCGCCGCGCCGGAAGAGTTCCAGAGCAGCGGCCCCGGATTCGGAGATCTGGCGCCGATTTCTGCCCCGGAGCCCAGCCAAGCCCCGCCTACGGACACAGGTCCGAGCGAGTCGGAACTCGCGCTGATGGAAAGTCTTGCGACATTGAGAGCGGAACTCGAGGAACTACGCGCAAGACCGGCCGAGGCCGCGGACAGCGGGGCGGAGCAGGCGATTGCGGACCTGACGGCGCAAATTGCCACCTTACAGGAAGCATCCGCCGAGGCGCAGCGTGCCCTCGAGCGGCAGCTGACAGAGCGGGATCGCGAATTGGATCAGCTCCGAATGGACTTGGAACTTGCAAGGCTTGCGCCACCAGAGCCGACCTCATTGGGACCAAGTGAAGAAGAATTGCGGCTGGCCGAACTCGAAAGGCGGCGCGCAGCCGAAGCCGAGGCCCGCGCAGAGCGTATCGCGTCTCCTATGATCGCCTTCTCGGGGATGGGCGCAGGTGCGGATAGGGAGAATTCGCTGGAAGCCGCACGTCTGAATGCAGATGAAGCCTTTGTTCGTTCGGGCGCGCAACCTGCACAGGTGACACGTGCCGAAGTGATCGCGAACCCATCGAACACGGTTGTTCAGGGCACCATGATTCAGGCTGTGACAGAGACGGCCCTCGACAGCACACTGCCCGGCGCGATCCGCGCCATCGTCTCGGAAGACGTCCATTCTTTCGATGGAACGCGTATCCTGATCCCGCGCGGCGCGCGGCTGATCGGGCGCTACCGCTCCGATGTCGCACTCGCCCAATCGCGCGTCATGGTGGCATGGGACCGGATCATCTTGCCCGATAATCAGACCGTGCAGATCAGCGCCTTCGGTGGAGACGAACTTGGCCGTACTGGCACCACCGGGTTTGTCGAGACCCGTTTCGCGCAACGCTTCGGCTCCGCCGCGCTGATCTCCTTGATCGGCGCCTTGCCTGCGGCTGCAGCGGGTCAAATCGACAGCGAGGCGGCGGCCGATGTTGCGAGCGATGTCGGCACGGATCTGCGCGATAGCACGCAAAGCGTGATGCAGGACTATCTGGCGATCCGGCCAGTGATACATGTCGATCAGGGTACACGGATCACGGTCATGGTCGATCGTGATCTCGAGATTTTCTGACATGGCTGCAAGTTATCTGGAAGCGTCGCTTGACCGTTTCGGCCCCGAGGTCCTGCGCGACGACACGATCGAGATCTGCATCAATCCCGACGGACAAGTCTGGGGCGAATTCCAGGGCGATCACTTCATGCGAGGTCTCGGCAGCCCGCTGAGCCAGACCGAGATCAAGGACCTCGGCAACCAGATCGCCTCGGCCGCCTCGACGACGCTCAGCACGAAGAAGCCCATTGTCTCGGTCTCGATCCTATATCGAGATCGCCCGATCCGCGCGCAGGTGATCCAGCCGCCGGCAGTCGAGGGCGGGTTTTCAATATCACTGCGGTTCTTCTCCTCCCTGCCGCTGGAGGCAATCCGGCTCGGCTTCCTCTTTGGAAGGGAGCGCAGCCTCGAAGGTCTGCGGCGCGAGCGAAACGCCGCGCTGCGCAATGTGGTTGCCTCCGGCGACATCGACGCCGCGCTGCGCTTCTGCGTCGAGAACAAGCTCAACATGATCGTTTCGGGTGGTACATCGACCGGCAAGACGGTCGCGGCGCGCAAGATCCTTTCGCTGATCGCGCCCGAAGAGCGGATCATCACTATCGAGGAGGCGGCCGAGCTGCGCCCCGAGCAGCCCAATGCCGTGACGTTGATCGCGGACCGGGACACGGATGCCCGCAGTGCCGATGTGCTCTTGGCCTCAACGCTTCGCATGCGACCTGACCGGATCGTCCTAGGCGAAGTCCGCGGGCGCGAGGCGATGACGTTTCTCGAGGCAATCAATACCGGCCACGGTGGATCGCTGACTACGCTCCATGCCGAGACCCCACAACTTGCTGTTCGTCGCCTCGCCATCGCTGCCCTGAAAACGGATGTGCCGATGACCTATGCCGACATGATCGATTATATTGAGGGCTCGATCGACGTGATCATTCAGGCAGGCCGCCATGAAGGCGCGCGCGGAATCACCGAGTTCTTCCTGCCGGGTCAAACCACAGATTTGAACCTCGACACGGTCGACGGCAGAGGCAACAAGAGCCCCTCCGTTGCCGCTGAGTAAAAAAGGACCCCCCCAGATGCGAAAACCAATCCTCGCAGTCACGCTTGCCGCCCTTGCGGGCCCACTTGTGGCGCAGACTTCGCCTCCGATCTCAAACGATCTCACGGTCGATATGTCGCCGCAACAATACCGGATCTGCAACGAACGTCCGGCGCGCCCGACCTGGATGGACGAAATCGACCCGCGGGACGCCTACAAGGCTCGAACCATGATGCGGCTCTACGAATTGCGTTCTTGGCAGGCGATCACGTCATCGGGCGATTGTGGCTGTGACATCCGCTTCCCACCTTGGGATGCTGCCTCGGCGGAATATGAAGAACGTTTTGCGACAAGTACTCAGGCGGAACATACTCAAGCTCGGTTAGCCCTCAGGGACCAACAAAACCAGATCGCCCGTGAAGTGCAGGATATCTGCGAAGCGCAAGGGTCCTGGTAGTGGGTGTCGTCAGCTGGATGGTCGGAACCGCAGATGCGTTCCTTGTCGATGCCGCCGAATCCCAGTTCGGGGCTGTGGCAGGCAATGTCGGCGCGATCGTCCTGCTGATGGCCACTCTTTCGCTGATCGGCGTCTGCATCAATATGGCCTTCCAATTCCGCAGCATGGATGGGGCCAGCTTCTTTTGGTACCTGATAAAGCTGATGTTGATAGGGCTCTTCGCCTTCAACTGGGCCAACTTCAACGCGGTCGCGAATGCCATCATCGGCGGGCTCGACTATGTCGCTGGAGCCCTGATTTCCTCGGTCGGCGGCGGAGGGGCGGGGGCCACATACTTCGCGGCCGAGTTCGATGATCTCATTTCAGAGTTCAGCCAATACTTGAACGCCATCGGCAGCAACCTGAACTGGATGACAGGTGCAATCTTGGGCGGCATAGGGCTCGTTCTGTTGAGCCTTCTTGGCTTCATGACCGGCATCGTGCTCATATTCGCCAAGATGATGCTGACCCTCATGCTCGGCCTCGCTCCGATCATGATCGCACTGTCGCTCTTTGACGCGACCAAGGATTTTTTTCACAGATGGGTCTCGACGACGATCAGCTACGCCTTCTACCCCATCGTCATAGCCGCCATGTTCTCGACCGTCGTCGGCATGGCGAATTCGCTGCTGGCCCAGATCGGTGATCCGAACTCCGCGACCAACATCGGCTCGCTGGTGCCGTTCTTCGTCATGGTTTTCTTGGCCAAGGGCTTCGTCGCGGCAACGCCCCTGATCGTTCGCGGCATCTCGGGAAACCTAATGGTGGCGGCGGCACCGGCGATCGTCAGCGGGTCCGCAGGGGTACTGCGAGGGCTGGCTAACACATCTGGTGTCCAGGGCAGGGCGCGGATAGGGGCGCTCACGACGGGTGAGGCGATTGGACGTGGAACTGTACACGCTCCTGCTGCGGTAAAGAGCGCCGCGGCGACGGCGAGCGCGCAGGTGGTCAGGATGGCCGAGAGGGCAAAGCGATTGGGAAGATAAGCATAGAGAGAATTGCTCTAGTTCTGTGCTTTGCGGCGGCTATTCCCAGTCATCGTTTTCACCTCCAAAGTCGAAGTGATTTCGCGCGACAACTTTCGCCTTGATCGCCTTCATTCCCCATTTCCCACGCTTCTTATCGAAACTTGCAACAGCCACGCCTTCCACAAGATCGCCCGCCTGTACCCCTTCAGCAGTGATCATGTGAGGAGGAATGAAGATATCTCCAAGTGTGAACCCCAGCCCGCTCGGCGTCACGTTCGTTGCCTCGCGGAATGGGCGACAGACATCAGCAGAAGGTGATTGTTCGGTGGGTTCAATTTCGAGAATACGCGTGCGAAGGCCGTTCTTCGAATGGTGCTGGGAAAGACGAACTGCCACGGTGGTTCCAATCTCCACCTGCCACGGGCAAAGTGAGATTGGGCAAGTTCCATCCACGCCGCGTGCTACGATGACGTGAAGCAGAGACTTTCCATGGTTGATGTGGTCGATGACACCAACCCGAAAGGGCATGATGTCCATGGGTGTGCCGTCTTCCCGGCGGCTGATCCGGTGAATTATTGTGCGCTTTGGCTCGGCCTTTGATGTCTCTAATTGCAACTTGATCGGCGTTCCTTCGGCCAAACTGCGGATGTCCGGATGGCTGTCGGGCAGGCTCAGCTCGATTGCGAACGGATTCTCCTTCACATAGATTCTGCGGCGCCTTCGAGGCTTCTGACCATCTCGCCCCTCGATGGTGAAAACGTCCCCGAGGCACGCATCGGTCCACGGGAGGTGCGAGAAAAGCAAAGCTTCCGCCGCATCGCTCAGGCTGCCATAGAAGGCGCGATCAGTCGTGTTCGGCGTCACCGCAGAAAGTCTTTCAACAAGACTCTGTGCTTCGCGGGGTATCGCGTATCCGGCGCGGGCGCGGTGTGCAATCATTCGCTCTGCCTCGAACCGGGCTTCGGCAGGGTGGCTTTCTTCCAACAGAGCGGCGAACTTGAGGCGGACCTTCCCTACGAAGTTATCGTCCTGTGAACAGCTCAGGGCCTTGGCATAGCACGAGCGCCGCAGATCGATATCGTTTGGCACCAGGTCACCAATCAGTTCCCAAGCCCAATACTCAGAAGCCTTCTCGCGCGCAAATTCGACGGCCAGCTTGAGCGCTTCATCAATACGCCCCATACCCCGCAGTAGTTTCGTGAGATTGAACTTGAGCCAGATGTTATCCGGGAAGCGCTTCATCGCGGCCTGCACATGCGGCAAAATGAATTGGCAGTCATCCACGCGATCGCTCTGGGCTGCCTCGGCCGACGCAGCCTGGATCACCTGCTCGACGAGGGAAGGGTAGGTCTTGCCGTCCTTTCCCGTCTGCCGGTCGAAGTCCTCGTCGTTGAACTGATCCGGGTTCCAGAGGCGAAGAAAAGGAAGAAGCTTGAGCTGTTCGCCCTTTGTCAGGCGCAACGCTTGCCGCAGCATGAGGCTGTGCAGGAGGTCGGGGCCGCCAATCGCTAGCTTCAGATAGGTGTTCAGGTTCCTCTTCACGCGCTGAACAACTGGCGGAGACAGTTTCTCGTCCTGCGTCTGTTCGAGTTCGTCTTTGATTAGGCGGTAGAGTTCCCACCCCCACGCCTTCCGATCCTCTGGTGCCAGCTTTCCGTTCGCATCAAGGTCGGCGTAGATCCTTGCGGCCTCCTCGTGCTTTCTCTGCTTGCTCAGAATGCGAGCTGACTGCATGGCACGG
>NZ_JBDHSP010000035.1:0-30578 GCF_039808215.1 Paracoccus sp. (in: a-proteobacteria) | reverse complement strand
GCAGAGCCATCGTGTATTTCCTGAATTGTTGGCTTTTGTGAAAGGCGTGCCTTTCAGGCCGATGCCTCTGACAGGTCTGCACGCATGGGTTGATTAGGCGCGTCCGCGCAGCGCCAGCGCCCCCTGTCTCTGGCAGGCGGCACGCCGGTGCCTCCAGCGTTCCGCCCTGCCCCACCGAATCACACCAACAAGCCCGCAAACCCCATGAAACATGGGACCGGCGCACATCCGGCGCTTCCGGCGCCGGTCCGCGCCGCGCCGCCGGTCCCTCGCCCGTGCTCTCCCTTGCCCTGCAACCACGAGGGAAGGACCGGATGATGACCGATCAGACCATGATCACCGCCGAGACCGGCGCAATCGCCCATGAAGGGCTGCTGGATGACTGGATGCCGCGCAAGGAACTGGCCGGCATCATCGGCATCAGCGCCGACACGCTGAAGCGCTGGGAGACGCGCCGCATCGGCCCGCCCTGCATCCGCATCGGGCGCAAGGTGCTCTATCGGCGCGGGGCGGTGCGCGACTGGCTGCTGGAGCAGGAGACCCGCAAGACCGCCGGCCGTGGGAGGGCGGCGCGATGAGCGGCGGCAATGATGACCGGCGTCGCCCCATCGCATGGGCCATCGTCTTTGCTTTTGCGCTCGGCGTGCTCGTGCTTCTCGCCGGGCTGCTGATCTGGGCGGTGATTTCGACCATCGACTGGACGGCGGTGCTGCGCTTCATCGCGCCCACGGCCTTCGAGACCCGCCAAATCGAGGAAATCCTCGAGGGAGGCCGGCGATGAGCAATCTGATCTCGGCCTCGGTGCAGCGCCGCCTCGTGGGTTCGGCCACGCGCAAATCGGTGCTCAGCTACATGGCCGACAAGGCCGCCGATGACGGCAGCGGTATCTGGACCTCGAAGGCCAATATCGCCCGCGATCTCGAGCTGTCGCGGCGTGGCGTGCAGCTGGCGATCCAGGAGCTGATCCGCGACGGGCTGGTCACCGAAACCGGCCAGCGCGACTGCAAGCACGGCTTCACGGTGGAATATTCCATCGTGATCGAGGCTGTGGATAACCTGCCCTCGACCCGTGAACCACGTTCACCCCGTGAATCTGATGCACGGGTAACCCGTGAACCAGGTTCACATGACCCCGTGAACCAGATTCACCCGAACCATCCTTATAAAGATACTACTACGCCCCCAGTCGAAGATGCGGCTGTGGATAACTCCGACCCGCAGACCCGCTGCCTTGCCGTCGCCGGCCCGGGTCTCTGCCCGGCCTCGCGCGCCGCAATCACCGGGACCGCCGAGGTGATCGAGGGCTGGTTGCGGGAGGGCATCGACCTCGAGGCCGACATCCTGCCGGTGATCCGGGCCCGCACGCCCACCATCCGCATCAGCCCGATCCGGACCTGGGGCTATTTCACCGACGCGGTGCGGGCGGCCCATCGCCAGCGCTTGCGCCAGCCGGCAAGGCCGCAAGGCGCAGAGAAAGCCAGCACCAGCCCGCAGCTGCGCTTCTATGCCGACTGGGTGAACGCGGATCGCTATCTGCCCCCCAGCGCCATCAGCAACAGCGTCGCGCTGGCCTTGCTGGAGGCCGGGCTGACCAGTGCCGAGCGCCTCGCCCTGCGCGGTGTCCCCGTCCCCGCCCGAAAGGAGCGCCGATGATCACCCCGCGCGAGATCGAGGACCGTTTCGAAGAAGCGGCGCTGACCCTGCGGCGTCTGCCGAACCCGCCCGGCTCCGGCGCGCGCGGCTATGGCCGCTCCTGGCCGGATTACGTCCACGAGGCCAGGCACGCCTATGGCTACGAGGAGGCGCGGATGCGGGTGATCCCCAACCCCCGCGAGATCCAGCGCATGGAGGAGGCGCTGGAATGGCTGGCGCTGATCGGCGGCGACAGCGAGCAAGCGATCATCGACAACCGCCGCATCGTCTGGATGCGGGCCGAGGGCTATCGCTGGAAGCAGATTTGCCGCGCCGTGGGCTGCGTGCGCTCCACCGCCTGGCGGCGCTGGACGGCGGCGCTGGTCACCATCGCCAACCGACTGAACAAACAGCGGAAAACCAGCCGTCGCCCGCACGGTGCCAAAACCAGCGGGGATGCGGCGGGCGCAAAGCGGGACGGCGAGGGCACGAAGGGGCCGCCGTGAGGGCGCGAAAGGGCCGAACATAGGGCGCGACAAAAGCAGGCGATACGGGCCATATTCATCCCATGATCGGGGCGAAAGCCGCCCTGCGGCCGCCTCCCCCCGGCCATGGTTCCTCCGCAGCGTAGTCGCTATGCGGGGGGCATGAGCGCGCTAGTCCTCTAGCGTCAAAGGATTTTTCTGGGTTTCCACCCGTCGGTTGCCACTTTGGGTTGCCAGGGTTGCCGGCCCCTTCGTCGCCTCCGGACAGTCGCCTGTCCACCACCTCAAGGCCCGCCCTGCCCATCGGCAGCGGGCCTTTTTCTTTGGAGTTCGCCCTTTGCAGATCGAGATGATGCCGGTCGGGCAGCTGGTGCCCTATGCGCACAATGCCCGCACGCATTCGGAGGATCAGATCGCCCAGATCGCCGCCTCGATGGCCGAGTTCGGCTTCACCAACCCGATCCTGATCGGCGAGGACAGCGTGATCATCGCCGGCCACGGACGGCTGATGGCGGCACAGCGCCTCGGGCTTTCCGAGGTGCCGGTGATCGTGCTGGCGCACCTGAACGCAGCGCAGCGCCGGGCGCTGGTTGTCGCGGACAACAAGATCGCGTTGAACGCTGGCTGGGACACCGAGATCCTGCTCGAGCAGATCGAACTGATCCGCGCTGACGGGTTCGACATCGATCTGGTCGGGTTCTCGGATGACGAACTCGGCGAATTGCTCGCGGAAATCGAGGCACCGGAGACGGCCGGCGCCATCGAGGGCGAGGATGACATCCCCGAGCCGCCGGCCGAGCCGGTCTCGCGCCCCGGCGATCTGTGGATCCTCGGGCCCCACCGCCTGCTCTGCGGCGACAGCACCGTGGCGACGGATGTCGAACGGGTGCTGGCCGGGGTCACGCCGCTTCTGATGGTCACCGATCCGCCCTATGGCGTCGCCTATGACCCGAACTGGCGCAACCAAGCCGGCGCATCCGCCACCAAGCGCACCGGCAAGGTTCTGAACGACGACCGTGCCGACTGGCGCGAGGCATGGGCGCTGTTCCCCGGCGACGTGGCCTATGTCTGGCACGGCGCCCTGCATGCGACCACGGTCGCCGACAGCCTGATCGCCAGCGGCTTCAACATCCGCTCGCAGATCATCTGGGCCAAGGACCGGTTGATCCTCAGCCGCGGCGATTACCACTGGCAGCACGAGCCCTGCTGGTATGCCGTTCGCGCCAGGGGCAAGGGCCATTGGGCCGGCGACCGCAAGCAGACCACGCTCTGGCATATCAGCCACCGCGATCAGGATGCCGAGACCGTCCATGGCACGCAAAAGCCGGTCGAATGCATGCGCCGCCCCGTCCTGAACAATTCGAGCCCCGGTCAGGCCGTCTATGAGCCGTTCATGGGGTCGGGCACCACGCTGATCGCCGCCGAGACCACCGGCCGCACCTGCCTCGGCATCGAGCTGAACCCGGTTTACGTCGATGTCGCCGTCGCGCGCTGGCAAAACCTGACCGGCGGCGCGGCGGTGCTGGAGGGCGATAGCCGGTCCTTCAGCGAGATTGCCGGTGAACGGTCGGACGCCAATCCCGTCGCCCCCGCCGCGCAGGCCAGCGACCCCGATCCCCAGCCGAAGCCCGCGCGCAAGCGCAGAACCGCCGCGTGAGGCCATGCATGACCTGGTTGTATCTTCCGCCGGCCTGCCTGCCGGAACCGGTAGCGCCTGCCTCTTCGGCCTGTCCCTCTGTGCTGGCGCCGGTGGCCTCGATCTCGGGCTTGCCATTGCCTGCCCCCGATATCGAACTGTGGGTTACGTCGAGCGGGACGCCTTCGCCGCGTCCATTCTCGTGGCGCGGATGGAAGATGCGGCCCTGGATCACGCGCCTCTCTGGGACGACATTGCCAGCTTCGACGGCCGCCCATGGCGCGGCGCGGTGGACATCGTCACTGCGGGGTATCCGTGCCAGCCATTCAGCGTGGCGGGCAAACGCCGGGGCGCCGACGATCCCCGCCACCTCTGGCCCCATGTCGCCCGCATCATCGGCGAAATCAACCCGCCCTTCGTCTTCCTCGAAAATGTCGCCCATCATCTCCGCCTCGGCTTTCCCGAAGTCGCCAGCGGACTGGTCGGTCTGGGCTACAGACTTGCGGCAGGCCTCTTCACGGCGGCGGAAGTCGGTGCGCCCCATCGGCGCGAACGGCTGTTCATCCTCGCCATCCGAGAGGGCGACGAGTTGGCCGACCCCGCGCGCCTGCTCCGGGATCCGCTCGAGCGGCGGCAACCGGACCGAGATATTGCGGCTGTGGATGACGCCGACGGCACGCGACCACAAGGACGGGGCGACGACATTGGCGAACACGCCGGTGAACGGCCTCCTTGGCCGCCAGGTCCTTGTGACACCGATGGCTGGCAGCGATACCTCGCCATCGCCCCGGACGCTGAACCCGCTATTCGTCGAGGCGCTGATGGGCTGGCCCACCGCGTGGACCGGCTTCGCCTCTGTGGCAACGGCGTGGTCCCCCTGGTTGCGGCGCATGCGCTCAGAACTCTCGCAGCTCAGCTGCTGGCCGATGGATGAGGCCGCGTGATGCAGATCGAGCTGATCGCGGTCGACAACCTGACCCCCTACGCCCGCAATGCCCGCACCCATTCGCCGGATCAGATCGCCCAGATCGCCGCCTCGATTGCAGAGTTCGGCTTCACCAACCCGATCCTGATCGGCGAGGACAGCGTGATCATCGCCGGTCACGGGCGGCTGATGGCCGCGCAGCGCCTCGGGCTGGCCGAGGTGCCGGTGATCCGGCTGGCGCATCTGAGCGAGGTTCAGCGCCGGGCGCTGGTGATCGCCGACAACCGCATCGCCGAGAATGCTGGCTGGGATGAGGAACTGCTGCGATCCGAGCTGACCGCCCTGCAGGGGCTGGATTTCGACCTCGATCTGGTCGGGTTCTTGGATGATGAGCTGGCTGATCTGCTCGGAGACGCCGAGGCATCGGGTTTCGGCGCCGATGCGGAAGAAGAAGAGGACGGAATCCCTGACCTGCCCGAGGATCCCGTCACCCGCCCCGGCGATATCTGGATCCTTGGCGATCACCGGCTGATGTGCGGCGACAGCACCGATGCGGCGGCGGTAGCGCGGCTGATGGGCACGCAGCAAGCGACGCTCCTCTTCACCTCGCCGCCCTATGGCCAGCAGCGCGACTATGGTGCCGCGAAGGCGCAGGTCAGCGATTGGGACCGGCTGATGCAGGGCGTGTTCGCGGCAGCCCCGGTGAGCGAGGATGCGCAGCTGCTGGTCAATCTCGGCCTGGTGCATCGCGACAGCGAGTGGATCCCCTATTGGGACGCCTGGACCCAATGGATGCGCGCGCAGGGCTGGCGTCGGTTTGGTTGGTATGTGTGGGATCAGGGGCCCGGCCTGCCCGGCGACTGGAACGGACGCCTCGCGCCAGCGCATGAGTTCATCTTCCATTTCAACCGGGCGCCACGGCGGCCGAACAAAACGGTCGAGAGCAAGCATGCCGGCGAAACCTTGGGCGGCGGTGGTCTGCGCGCGGCCGATGGCACGGTAAGCGCCAAGCACGGCGCCGGCAACGCCATCCAGAGCCATCGCATCCCCGACAGCGTGATCCGCGTGATGCGCCACAAGGGCGCCATTGCCGGCGGCGCGCATCCGGCGGTGTTCCCGGTCAGGCTGGCCGAGGAGATGATCGCCGCCTGGAGCGATCCGGGCGATCTGCTCTATGAGCCGTTCACCGGCTCCGGGTCGCAGCTGATCGCGGCGACGAACCTCGGGCGCATCTGTTTCGGGATGGAGCTGGATCCGGCCTATTGCGACGTCGCGGTGCGGCGCTGGCAGCTGATGACCGGCGGGACCGCCATCCATGCCGGGACCGGGGCGAGCTTCGAGGCCACGGCCGCTGCGCGCGAGGAACTGGCCGCATGAAACAATCGCGCGCCATGTCCATGCTCGAGGCCATCGCCAATGTCGTGGTGGGTTATTCCTTGGCCATCGCCACCCAAATCCTCGTGTTTCCACTGTTCGGCATTGAGGCCGGCCTCGGAAAGCATCTGGGCATCGGCCTTGCATTCACCGCTGTTTCTCTGGCGCGCGGGTTCCTGCTCCGCCGATTCTTCGAGGCGCTGCGGGTCCGGGGCCAACGCTGAATGCCCGTCGTCCGGTCCCCCGGACGGCGGGCTCGTGGCGCATTGTGCGCCCATCAGAACTGATGATCGGCCCGCATCAGGTCGAGCGTGGTTTCGCGCACGGCATCGGGCTGGGCCTTCGATCCGGGGGGAAGTCCCTCGATCTCCTTGGCTTCGATGATCAATTCTGCGAGGTAGCTGTCGCCCTCCGGCCAAGGCCGCCCCCAGCGGGCGCTGTAGGCCTCGCGCGCCTTCTTCAGCGTCGTCGGTCCGATGATCTGGATGGGAAGTTTCGCGGGGCGATCAAAACGGTGGGTGGTCATGACGTCATCCCTCGATACGATAAACTGTTCCGCGCCCCTCGATCTTCTCGGCGGCGACCGTGAGCCCGAGCCGCTTCTTCAGCACGCCCGAGATCGCGCCACGAATCGTGTGGCCCAACCAACTGGTCTCGGCGGCGATCTCGGCAACACTCGCGCCCTCGGGCCGCTGCAGCAGCGCGATCAACGCCGCCTGTTTGGTGCCGGCGCGGGTGGTCGCGGGCTTTTGGGCCTCGGGCGCAGCCGCAGCGGCCGCTTCCCGCTCCATCCGCCCGCGCCTTGCCCCGGCGATGGCGCCCGCCACCAGCGGCTCGATGCCGACGGCGGCAAGCCCGGCCTCGGTGGCAAGCAGCGTGGTGCCATGACCATCGCCGGTCTCGCGCCAGAGCGGCTCGCCCCGGCGAAGATCGGCCTCGACCTCCTCGATGAGGCCCTTGGCGAGCAGCGCCTCCACCACCTTGGCAGCGGCACCGCCGCGCAGGCTGTCGGGCAAGGGAAGCGCCAGATTGCCGGGGCGCGCGGCGGCACGGGCAAGGATCAGGCTCTGGGTTTCGGAAAGCGGGATCATCGCGCATGCTCCCCTTCGCCAAAAGCGCTGTCGGTGATCTGGCGCAGGAGGCTGGCATAATGCTCCAGCGTGCCGACATGGCCCCAATTCACCGCGTCGGGGCTGGCGTTGAAATGATCGTCGCTCAGCGCGGCGAGGCGGGCGAGCATGGTGTCGATCTCGGCCTTCCTGCCGAGAAAGGCCGCGAGCGCGGCATCATGGTTGCTGCGGGGGGTGATGGTCATGGCGCGGGCCTCCTCTTCTCGCTCAGATCAGGCCGAGATCGGCCAGAACGATGGTGGCTGCGGCGAGTCCGCAGGTCGGGAGTTCGATCTTCAGATGCGAGATGACATCCGAGGCATCGGCTTTGATGCCGCTGTCGCGCAGCCGGGCCTCGATCGCTTCGGCAACCGCATCCTTGCGGCTCTGATCGAAGCCTGCGGGCAGGCTGGCATAGTCGATCCTGATGGTGGTGATGGCCATGGTCATGGGGTGCTCTCCGGCGTCTGAACTGCATCGTTTTCGTGCCGTCAGAATCGCTCACCACAGGCTGGAAGTGTAGCATAATCGCAGCAATATCATTGCTTTATGTAATCTGCCCAGAGACTTGGGCACAAGCCGGAAGGGGCAAGTTGAATGGGCATGTCGCGCCGTCAATATGCGGCGCATCGCGGCGTCAGCCACACGGCGGTGGGCAAGGCGATCTCCTCGGGGCGCATCAGTCTTGAGGCCGATGGCAGCATCGATCCGGTGACGGCCGACCGGCAATGGGACGCGCAGACCGACCCGGCCAAGCAGCGCGGCGCTCATGCACGGGCGCTGGGGGCGGCGACGGCGGCCGGCACCGCGCGCGCCAGCGCCGCGACCAGGCCGGTGCCGCGCGCCGCCATCGAGTCGGTGGGCGAGACCCTGCGCGAGGCCGGCGCCGATCCCGATCCCGGCGCGGGCGGCGAGGTGTCGTTCCTGCGTGCGCGGATGGCCAATGAGGTGCTGAAGGCGCAGACCGCCAAGGTCAAGCTCGCCAGGATGAAGGGCGAGCTGGTCGACCGGGCGCGCACCGCCACCATGGTCTTCGATCTGGCCCGGCGCGAACGCGACGCCTGGCAGAACTGGCCCGCCCGTGTGGCCGCGAACATGGCCGCCGATCTGGGCGTCGATGCCCATCGGATGGAGCAGGTTCTGGACACATATTTGCGCCAGCACCTGGCCGATCTTGCGGAGGTGAAGATTGACTTGCGATGAATGGCGCGCCGAGGCGCGGCGCCGGCAGGCGTTCAGCCTGCTGATCGACAGGACAATGATGCGGCTCAGGGCGAGGAAGGCCCGTGAGCAACGCGATGCGGATGAGGAAGGCGCCGGGGCGGTTCTCTGCGCGATCCGGCAGGCGCGAAGGGAGATGATCCGTGGCGCTGGCTGATTTCGAGGGCGCCGAGGATATCCGCAACGCCTGGCTGGCCGGTCTGGCGCCGGACCCGGCGCTGACGGTCAGCCAATGGGCGGATCGGCACCGGATCCTGTCCTCGCGCGCGGCAAGCGAGGCCGGTCCCTATCGCACCGCCCGCACGCCCTTCATGCGGGCGATCATGGATGCGCTGTCGCCGGCCAGCCCGGCGCGACGGGTGGTGTTCCAGAAGGCCGCGCAGGTGGGCGCGACCGAAGGCGGCAACAACTGGGTCGGCTTCTGCATCCACCGCGCGCCGGGGCCGTTTCTGGCAGTCCAGCCGACGGTCGATCTGGCCAAGCGCCTGTCGCAGCAGCGCATCGACCCGCTGATCGAGGAAAGCCCGGAACTGCGGGCGCTGGTGATGCCATCGCGGTCCAAGGACAGCGGCAATACCATTCTCGGCAAGCGGTTTCCCGGCGGCCAGTTGATCCTGACCGGCGCCAACAGCGCCGTGGGCCTGCGCTCGATGCCGGCGCGCTGGGTATTTCTCGATGAGGTCGACGCCTATCCGGGCGATCTCGATGGCGAGGGCGATCCCATCGCGCTGGCCGAGGCGCGCACGATCAGCTTCGGGCATCGGAGCAAGCTGTTTCTGGCCTCGACCCCGACCGTGAAGGGCCTCTCGCGCATCGAGCGGGAATACGAGCTGTCGGACCAGCAACGATACCACGTCCCCTGCCCGCATTGCGGCACCCTGCAATGGCTGAAGTTCGAGCGCCTGCGCTGGCGGCCAGGCCGGCCGGAAACCGCGCACTATGTCTGCGAACACTGCGATGAACCCATCGCCGAGCGCCACAAGACCGAGATGATGGACGAGGCGAATGGCGCGACATGGATGCCGACCGCCGAGCCGGAGATACTGGAGCGGGCGCGGGCGGCGGGAATCACCGGCTTTCACATCAGCGGTCTTTATTCGCCGCTGGGCTGGCTCAGCTGGTCGAAGATCGCACAGGATTGGGAGCAGGCGGTCGGCAACGAGGCCGCGCTGAAGACGCTGAAGAACACGGTGCTGGGCGAGACCTGGCAGGAACGCGGCGAGGCCCCCGACTGGCAGCGCCTCTACGAGCGGCGCGAGGACTGGCATCTGGGCGAGGTGCCGCAGCGCGCGCTGATCCTGACGGCAGGCGCAGACGTGCAGCGCGACCGGATCGAGATCGACGTCTGGGGCTGGGGCGAGAACCTTGAATCCTGGCTGGTCGATCACGTCGTTCTGGAAGGCGACACGGCGCGCGAGGAGGTCTGGGACGATCTGACCGGGTTTCTGGCCGAGACCTGGCCGCATGCCGGCGGCGCGCGCATGGCGCTGGCGCGGCTGGCGATCGACACCGGCGACGGCGCGACCACGGATGCGGTCTATTCGTGGTGCCGGAAGATGGGCCACGGCCAGGTAATCGCCATCAAAGGGGTCGGCGGCTTTGACCGCTCCACCCCGGTGGACGGCCCCAGCTATGTCGATGTGACCGAGGGCGGGCGCAAGTTCCGCCGCGGGGTTCGGCTGTGGAAGGTCGCAGGCGCGGTGTTCAAATCCGAGACCTATCGCCTGCTGCGTCTCGCGGCCCCGACAGACGAGGACATCGCCGACGGCAGCGGCTGGCCTGCCGGTTTCGTGCACATCCCGAAGGGCATCACGGCGGAATGGACCAAGCAGCTGACCGCCGAGCAGTTGATGACCATCAAGACCCGGCAGGGCTTCCAGAAGCTGGAATGGCAGCAGACCCGCGACCGCAACGAGGCGCTGGACTGCCGGGTCTATGCCCGCGCCTGCGCCTGGCTGATGGGCATGGATCGCTGGGACGGCGCCAGATGGGACGATCTGCGCGCGCAGCTCATGCCCGGCACGCGTGATGCGCGCCCGGCAGGGCAACCGCATCGCCAACCGTTGAAACCGCCGCCGCCCCGTCCGTCGGGCTGGCTGGGCAAGAGACAAAGAGGAAGCTGGTTCTGATGGCCTGGACGCAAACTGAACTGGACGCGCTGCGCCGGGCCTATGCCTCGGGCACCCTGCGCGTCAGCTATGACGGAAAGAGCCTCGAATACGGCTCGGCCGCCGATCTGCTGAGCCGTATCCGCACCATCGAGGGCGAGATGGCGGCGGGATCGGGCCGTCCCTTGCCCGTGGCGGGCTTTGCCAGCTTCCGGCGGGGCTGACCCATGGCAGGACCGAAGGAGATCACCCCGGACGTGCGCTGGGGGTTGATGGATGCTGCCTTGTCGGTGGTTTCGCCGCGCTCGGCCGCCCGACGCTATGCCGCGCGGGTGGCGATCTCGAACCTGCGCCGCGGCTATGAGGCCGCCTCAAAGGGGCGCGGAACGGCAGGCTGGAAAGCCGGTGGAACGGCGGCGGATGCGGAAATCGCCGCGGCCGGGGCCACGCTGCGCGACCGGATGCGCGATCTGGTGCGCAACAACCCCATCGCCGCGCAGGCGGTGCAGGTGCTGGTCAACAATATCGTCGGCACCGGCATCCGCCCCCGCGCCGCCACCCCCGATCCGGCGCTGAACAGACAGGTCGATGAGCTGTGGCGGCGCTGGGCCAGCCGTTGTGACGATCATGGCCACACGGATTTCCATGGGGTTCTCTGCCTCGCCGTGCGCGAGATGATCGAGGGCGGCGAGGTCTTCGCGGTGGCCCGCTATCGTCGCGGCGCGCACGGGCGCGATCTGCGTCTGCGCATCGAGCTGCGCGAGGCCGATCACCTCGACGGCACGCGCTTCGACAGCCGTGCCGATGGAACCCGGATCAGCCAGGGGATCGAGACCGACCGGGACGGCCGGCGCATCGCCTACTGGATGTTTCCGGACCATCCCGGTCACAACGACCCCATGGTCAGCCATCGCCTGGACTCGGTGCGCCTCAGGGCGCAGGACGTGGCGCATCTGTTCGAACGCCAGCGGGTCCAGAGCCGGGGCGTTCCCTGGGGCACCCCGGCCATGCGGGCGATCCGCGATGTCGACGACTGGCAGACCGCCGAGCTGGTGCGCAAGAAGACCGAAGCCTGCCTGGTCGGCATCGTCTTCGGCGCCGATGAGGATCAGCAATCCATCGCCCCGGTGATCGAGGACGGGATGGGCAACCGGGTCGAACAGTTCGAGCCCGGCCTGATCGCCTATGCCCGCGGCGGCAAGGACATCAAGTTCAACCAGCCTGCCTCGACGGCGGGCGTCTATGAATGGCACCGGACCCAGCTTCACATCATCGCCGCCGGCTTCCGGGTGCCCTATGCGATGATGACCGGCGATCTGTCGCAGGCCAACTTTTCCTCGACCCGCGCCGGCCTGAACGAGTTCCGCCGCATGGTCGAACAGATCCAGTGGCAGACCGTGATCCCGATGTTCTGCGAGCCGATCTGGCGCTGGTTCATCAAGGAGGCACAGTCGCAGGGCCTGCTGCCGGATGGCGTCGAGGTCCCTGCGGAATGGGGGCCACCGAAGTTCGAAAGCGTCAACCCGCTGCAGGATGTGCAGGCCGATCTGCTGGAGGTGCGCGCCGGCTTCTCGACCCTGCCGCAGCAGATCGCGCGGCGGGGATACGACCCGGAGGAAATCCTCAACGAATGGGCCGATTTCGCCAGGAAGGCCGATGCTGCCGGCCTCGTCTTCGACAGCGACCCGCGCAAGGTCAGCAAAGCGGGCCTCGTGCAGACCACCGACCCGACCGCGCCGCCGAGCGGCGATAACTGACGGAGACCACCATGGAAAACGAGGAAATCCTCGACCTGCCCGTGATCGGGCGGGCCGGCACAATGCAATCTGTCGATGACGCCTCGCGCAGCTTCGAGGTTCTCTGGACCACCGGCGCGCAGGTGCGGCGCTATTCCTGGAGCCGGGACGAGGAATTCGACGAGGAGCTGGTCGTCTCGCCCAACGCGATGCGGCTGGATCGCCTGAACGCCGGTGCGCCGTTCCTGAACTCGCATGCCTCCCACCGGCTGACCGACATTCTCGGTGTGGTCGAGAATGGCTCGATCCGCATCGAGGGCGGCAACGGTTTCGCCCGCATCCGCCTGTCGGAGCGCGATGAGGTCGAGCCGATCTGGCGTGACATCAAATCCGGGATCATCCGCAATGTCTCGGTCGGCTACCGCGTCCATAGATTTGAGCGGGTGGCAAAAGCCGACCGCACCGATGGCGGTCCGCGCGCGCTTTATCGCGCGGTCGATTGGGAGCCGCTTGAAATCTCTGCCGTCGCCATCGGCGCCGATCCCGGCGCCGGCATGCGGTCGGAAGCCGGGCAGTCTGACGCCCGGCGCTATCCCTGCACCTTCACCGGCAGGACCATTGGCGCGGCACCCGCCGCAGAAACCACCACGAAAGGACGAAACATGCCTGAAGACACCATTGCGGCGGGCGCAGATGAAACCCGCGCCGCCCCTGCCCCGGCGCCAGCCGCTGCCATCCCGCAAGCGGCCCCGGCCGCGCCCGTTCCCGCGCCCGTCGCGGAAAGCATCCGCGCGGAAGAACGCGAGCGCGTCAGCACCATCATGACACTCTGCGCCCGGCATGATCTGGGCCGTGACCTTGCCAACGACCTGATCGCGCGCGGCGTCTCGATCAATGCGGCCCGCGAGGCGGTCCTCGACGCACTGGGCGATGCAAACCCGCTGGGCCGCACGGTCGAGCTGGCCCCGGCGCAGGCACGCGGCACCGGCGATGCCGCCTATCGCGATGCGGTTGCCGATGCGATCATGCACCGGGCGGCGCCGTCGCTGCATGCGGTATCGCCGCAATCGCGGGAATTCGCGTTCCGCAGCCTGATGGACCTGGCCCGCCATGCCGTCGAGCGCGCCGGCGTCAACACCTCCGCCATGCCCGATATGGAGATCGCGGGCCTCGCCATGGGCATGCGCTCGGCGGGCTATCATGCCACCGGAGACTTCCCGGCGATCCTCAGCAGCGTGGTCAACCGGACGCTGCGCGCCGCCTATGACGCCACCCCGCGCACCTTCGGGGCATGGTCCACGCGGGTGACGGTTCGGGATTTCCGGCCCGTTGACCGCCTGCAGATCGGCAATGCCCCCGATCTCGTCAAGGTGCCGGAAGGCGGCGAATTCACCTATGGCACCGCGACCGAGGGCAAGGAAAGCTATGCGATCGCCACCTATGGCCGCATTATCGGCTTCAGCCGGCAGATGCTGATCAACGATGACCTGCGCGCCTTCGACCGGGTCGTCCAGTCCTTCGGTGCATCGGCCGCGAACCTCGAATCCGATATCCTCTATTCGATCCTGCTGTCGAACCCCGCCATGGGCGACGGCACCGCGCTGTTCCATGCCAATCACGGCAACCTCGGCACGGCGGCGGCGATCACCGAGGAGTCTCTGACCGCAATGCTGCGCGCTTTCGCGGTGCAAAAGGATCTGGACGGCCGGGCGATCACCGTTCTGCCGCGCAACATCATCGTTCCGCCCGGAAAGCGCATGGTGGAAATCCACAAGCAACTGGCCGCGACCACGCCCGGCAGCACGGCCGAGGTGAACCCCTATTCGAACCGCTTCTCGGTGGTCGAGGAAATCCGGCTGGTGAATACCGCCGGTCCCGATCCGTGGTTCGCCGCCACCGATCCGGCCTTCGGCGCGGTGGAATACGCCTATCTGGCGGGTCAGGAGGGTCTCTATACCGAGCATCGGGTCGGCTTCGAGGTCGATGGAATCGAGTTCAAGGCCCGTCACGATTTCGGCGCCAAGGCCATCGACTGGCGCGGTCTCTACAAGAATCCCGGCATCGCGTGATGCTGCCGGCCCCGGTCTGATCCTGACCGGCGCGGACCGGTGATCGGCCCGCATTCCCTTCTTTCCCTCATCTGGAGAAAGCCCATGAAAAACTTCATCGCAACGGGCAACACGCTCACCATCACTGCCGAGGCGGATATCGCCTCGGGCGCAGGCGTTCTGATCGGCTCGATCTTCGGCGTTGCCACCGGCCCCATCGCCAATGGCGCGGAAGGCGTGATCAATCTCACCGGCGTCTATGATCTGCCGAAGGCCGCCTCCCAGGCGTGGATTGTCGGGGCGCTGATCTACTGGACCGGAAGCGCCTGCACGAATATCGCCTCGACCAACACGCTGATCGGCGTGGCGGTGCAGGCCGTCGGAGGAGCTGCCAATGAGACGATCGGTCGGGTGCGCCTGAATGGCGCTGGCGTCACGGCCTGACCATGAATGCCTTTGCCGCCGCCATGACCCGGATCTTCGCCGATCCGCATATGGCGGTTGACGCGACGTGGCTGCCGGGCGGGGTTCCGCCCGGCATCGGCATCCGCGCCATCCGCAAGGCCCCGGACGAGCTGACCAGCTATGGCAGCGCGCGGGTTTGGTCGGAGACCGTCCGCATCGACGTGATGGCGGCCCAAACCCCATCAATCCAGCCCGGCGACCGCATCGTGATCGGCGGCGAGACCTTCGAGGTTCAGGGCGCGCCGATCCGGGACCGCGAACGGCTGCTCGTGACCCTCGATCTGAGGCCCATATGAAGCTGCGCGCCGAGATCGCGGATATCGCCAGGCTGATGGCAGAAGAGGTCAAGGCCGGCGAAAAGGCGGTGCATTTCGGGATCCGCGATGCCGGGATCGCGCTCAAGGACGCATGGCGGGCGCAGGTCACCGGCGCGGGCCTCGGCCAGCGGCTGGCCCGGACCATCCGCTCGGAGACCTGGCCCAAGGGGCGGCACAGCATGAATGCCGCGTCGATGGTCTGGACCCGCGCCCCGGTGATCGTGAACGCCCATGACACCGGGCCGCTGATCCGCTCAAAGGGCGGGTTCTGGCTGGCCATCCCGACCGAGGCCGCGGGCAAGAGCCGCAGCGACAAGCGCCCGACACCCGGCGAATGGGAGGCGCGCACCGGGCTGCGGCTGATCTTCGTCTATCGCCGAACCGGCCCCAGCCTGCTGATCGCCGAGGCGCGACTGACGAAGCACGGTCGGGCGGCCGTGTCCCGATCAAAGGCGGGGCGCGGCCTCGCCTCGGTGCCGATCTTTCTGCTGGTGCCGCAGGTCAGGCTGAAGAAGCGCCTTGATCTTGAGAAGCCGGCCAATGCCGCCCTCGATGCCCTGCCGGGCGCAATCGTCTCTCGCTGGGAACGAACATGACCACGAAACGGGAACAGGTCCTGTCTGCCCTCTTCGCCAGGCTGCAGACGATCACCGGCGGGACAGCGATCCTGCGCAATGAGGTCCTGCCCGAGCGCATCCCCGCCGCCGGGCTGCTGATCCTGCGCGACGGAACGCCGGGCGAGGCCGAGGTGACGCTGTCGCCCCTGCGCTATCACTGGCAGCACCGCGCCGAGGTCGAGGTCTTCATTCGCGGATCCTCCGGTCTGGAACTGGCCTTCGACGCGCTGGCTGAACGGATCGGGCAAGTGATCGCCGCCGACCGGACGCTGGGCGGGCTTTGCGACTGGATCGAGACCGACGCGCCCGAACCTGCCGATCTGGCGGTCGAGGGCGCCCCGTCCATCAGGGCGGCGGTGCTGATCCTCACCCTGCATTACACCAGCAACGATCCGCTGGGTTGAGATGCGAACAAAGCAGGACCGGCGCGGAATCCGGCCTTGCCGCGCCGGTCCGCGCCGCGCCGCCGGTCGGGCGGATGTGCCTGTCTGATGCGGGCCGAATCCCCGGTCCGCATCGAACATCAGGAGAAAGAAATGAGCACCAGTCTTGCGATCGAAACCCCGCCCCAGCCGGTCGTGTTCGAGAGGGAGGGAGAGGTTTTTGCCAGCAGCCGGGACGTTGCTGCCTTCTTTGGAAAGAACCACCGGGACGTGACGCGGGCAATCGACAACCTGATCGAGCAGGAGCCGGCATTGGTCAGGGATCCCCTGCAGGGCGCCGCGCCGGGGCACACGGGTGCCCGCGACCGTCTGCCCATTTTTGCGCAGACGGTCCATGAGCGCGAAAACCCCAGTGGCGGCGCACCGATCCCGTCGCGGGCGTTCGACATGACCCGTGACGGCTTCACGCTGTTGGCCATGGGTTTTACCGGCGCCAAGGCCCTGAAATGGAAGCTGCGTTATATCGCCGCCTTCAACGCGCTCGAGCACGATCTGCGAAACCGCTCATCGGCAATCGACCTCAACGATCCGGCGCAGCTGCGGGCGCTATTGCTCAGCTACAACGAGAAGAACGAGCAGCTGCAAGAGAAAGTGCAGGCGCTGCTGCCCGCACAGGAGAAGCTGGACCGGATCGCGCAGGCGGATGGGTCATTCTGCATCACCAACACCGCCAAGCTTTTGCAGATGCGCCCGAAAGACCTGTTTCTCTGGCTTCAGGAAAATGGCTGGATCTACAAGCGCCCGGGCGGCGCGAGCTTCCTCGGCTACCACAGCAAGACCGCGACCAGCCTGCTCGAGCACAGGATCACCACGGTTTTGCGCGCCGATGGTTCGGAAAAGGTCACCGAGCAGGTGCGGGTGACCGCCAAGGGCCTCACCAAACTGGCCGCGCTGGTCAAGCCGCCATTGCACTGACCCGGTCCCGGCACGGGATCGCTTCCACAGAAAGGAACCTTCCATGGCACGCGCCCAAGGCGCGCGGTCGCAACTCGCGGCTGCGTTCGAGACTGTCTATGGCACCGCCCCGGCCAGCGGCTACACCCGCCTGCCCTTCGCCTCCTCGACGCTCAGCGCCGAACAGCCGCTGCTCTCGTCCGAGCTGCTGGGATATGGCCGGGACCCGCTGGCCCCGGTCAAGGATGCGATCACCGCCGATGGCGATCTGACCATTCCCATCGACGCCGAGGGTTTCGGCTTCTGGCTGAAGGCCGCGTTCGGTGCGCCGGTCACCACTGGAAGCTCGCCAGGGCCCTACACGCATGTCTTCCATTCGGGCAACTGGACGCTGCCGTCCCTGTCGATCGAGACCGGCATGCCCGAGGTGCCGCGCTTCGCCATGTATTCGGGCGTCATGGTCAACCAGCTCAGCTGGACCATGCAGCGTTCCGGCCTGCTGACCGCCAGCGCCCAGCTTGTGGCGCAGGGCGAGACCGTGGCCAGCACCTCGCAGGCCGGCACGCTGGCTGATCTGGACCTGCTGCGCTTCGGGCATTTCAACGGCGCCATCACGCGCAACGGCACGGCACTGGGCAATGTGATCTCGGCCCAGATCACCTATGCCAACAATCTCGACCGGATCGAGACCATCCGCGCCGACGGCATGATCGACGGCGCGGACCCCTCCATCGCCGCGCTGACCGGCCAGATCGAGCTGCGCTTCGCAGACATGGTGCTGATGAACCAGGCCATCGCGGGGACCCCTTGCGAATTGGAGTTCGCATATACCCTGACCAGTGGCGAGAGCCTGACCGTCACCGCCCATGCCGTCTATCTGCCCCGCCCCCGCGTCGAGATCAGCGGGCCGCAGGGCATTCAGGCCAGCTTCGACTGGCAGGCGGCGCGCGGGTTCAGCCCGGCGCGCATGGCAACCATCACCCTTGTCAACAACATCGAGGAATACTGAGCCATGATCCGTCTGAACCTCACCACCGAACCGCGCTGGATCGACCTCCTGCCCGGCCTGATGATCCGGGTCGCCCCGATCACCACATCCATCATGGCCGCCGCGCGCTCCGATGTCTCCCTCGACAGCCTCGACCTGGACGCGCCGAAGGAGGTGCTGGCCGTGGCCATGGCGCAGGCCGTCGCCAGAATGGTGATTACCGAATGGACGGGCGTCGGCGATGCCGAGGGTATCGACCTGCCGGTGACGCCCGAAGGCATCGACGCGCTCTTGAACATCTGGCCGGTGTTCGAGGCGTTTCAGGACAAGGTTCTCGGCCCCTATCTGGTGCTGGATGCGGAAAAAAACGCCTCCGCGCCCTCGCCGAATGGCACTACGGCGGGGGCGACCGATATTGCGCAGCCTGCCCCGGACGCTGCCCCGACTGCCCTGCCCGGCTGAATTCACCGCAAAGCCATGAAGGCTGGCAGGTCTGGGATCTGGCCGGGCGGCTGAGCGGGCAGGTCCGGGCCATCCCCGGCGCGGTGCTGGGCTGGGACATGGGCGCGGCGCTGGAAATGGGCCGCGCCCTTGGCATTCCGGCGCTGGCGGTCGTGGAACTGCTGCCGGTGATCGAGGCGGAAATGATCCGCCAGAGCAACCAGAAGATCGAGGAAGGCAGAGGCGATGGCCGAGAAGAAAGTTTCCGTTCGTCTGGTCGCTGAGAACGGACGCCAGGTCCGGGCGGAACTGGAGGGCGTCGGCAATGCCGGCTCCGCCAGCTTCAAGCGCATGTCGCGTGAGGTCGACACCGCCGGCATCATGCTGCGGCGTTTGGCCGGGATCGCGGCCGGCGCGCTCTCGATCCGCCAAGTGGCGCAATATGCCGATACCTGGACCGACCTGCGCTCGCGCGTCGATCTGGCGACCGGATCGCAGGAGAAGGGCGCGGCCGTCATGGAGCGGCTGGCCGCGATGGCGCGGCGCACCTATTCCGATCTTGGTCAAACGGCGGAAAGCTGGCTCGCCAACGCGACCGCGCTGCGCGAACTCGGGCTTTCCACCGCCGAGAGCCTCGATTTCACCGAGGCGCTGAACAACGCCATGGTCGTGTCGGGCGCGAAGGCCGAGCGCGCGGCCTCGGTCCAGAATGCGCTCTCGAAAGCGATGGCGCTGGGCAGCCTGTCGGGCGACAACCTCAATACCGTGATCCAGACCGGCGGGCGGGTGGCGGAACTACTGGCCGACGAACTCGGCACCACGGTTTCCGGGCTGCGGGTGATGGGAACGCAGGGCGCGATCACCGGCGAGGTGATCCGCACCGCGCTGGTCGGCAATCTCGAACTGCTGCGCGAGGAAGCCGACAGCATGCCGGCGACCATTGGCGATGCATTCACCCTGATCGGCAATGCGGCGCTGCAACTGGTTGGCTCATGGGATCAGCTTCTGGGCGCCTCTTCCACCGTCGCCTCTGTGCTGATCCTTGTCGCGGACAACATTGAGCGCCTCGCCTCGGTCGGCATCGCCTTCGCCGCATTCATGGCCGGGCGCTGGGTGACCGCCTTCGTCGCCGCCCGCGTGGCGACCTTCAGCCTGTCCACGGCGCTGACCGTGCTGCGCGGGGCGCTGATCCGCACCGGCATCGGCGCGCTGATCGTCGCGGCGGGCGAGCTGATCTATCAGTTTTCCTCGCTGGTCAAATCGGTCGGCGGTATCGGCACGGCGTTCAAGCTGCTCGGCGATGTCGCAAAGGAGGTCGGCCAGCGCATCGTTCTGGCGTTTCAGGCAGCCTTCGTGCTGCTCAACGCAGCCTGGGACGGCTATCGCGCCTATGTGTTCACGGTGCTCGACCTGATCGTGACCGGCGCGGTCACCGCCGTCGACCGATATGTCGCGGTCTGGCACGGTGGCTTCGAGGCGATCAAGGCGATCTGGGCTCTGCTGCCCGATGCCATCGGCGATCTGGCGTTCAAGGCGGCCAACGGGCTGATCGCCGGCGTCGAGGCCATGCTGAACGGCGTCGTCACCCGCATCAACAGTTTCATCTCCGGCATCAACGCCGCCCTCGCCATGCTGCCCGAATGGGCTGTCGGCGAAGGCGGCGCACAGATCGGCCTTCTGGACCCGTTCAGCATCGGCCGCATCAACAATCCGTTCGAGGGATCGGCATCCGAGGCGGGCTCCGCCGCCGCCGAGGCGTTTAGCGCGGCCTGGGACCGGACCTATTTTGAGTCGCCCGACCTGTTAGGCGATCTTGCCGACCAGGCCGCCGCGGCTGCCTCCGCCCATCTCGACGCTGCACAGGCGCTGGGCGCGGCGGCGGTTGCGCCGCTGGAAAGCTGGCAGGCGCTGAAGGATGCCGTCACCGCCTCGGGCGAAGATGGCGCGAACGCGCTGGACGATGCCGCTGGCGCGGCCGACCGGGTTGCCGGTGCCATGGATCGCGCCGGTGGCGCTGCGGGCGGGGCCGGTGCTGCTGGCAAAAAAGCCGGCGAGGACACTTCAACCGGCGCGGAACAGGGCAAACAGGGCTGGGACGCCGTCGCGGCATCGCTCTCGGACTATGCCGGGAAGGCCCGCGACATCGGCGGCGACATCGGCAGTGCGCTGGTCGGGGCCTTCCAGAGCGCAGAAAACGCGGTCGGCGATTTCGTCAAGACCGGCACGCTGAACTTCCGCGACCTCGTGACCTCGATGCTGGCCGACATGGCGAAGCTGGGCGCGCGCCGCTTCCTGCTCGGGCCGCTTGCGAATGCGCTCTCCGGGGCGCTGGGCGGCATGGGCGGCGGTGTGCTGGCCAGCGTCCTGCATTCGGGCGGCATGGTCGGCGCGGGCGGCGCCGGCCGCATGGTCCCGGCCATGGCCTTCGCCAATGCGCCCCGGATGCATTCCGGCGGCTGGGCCGGGCTGCGCTCGGACGAGGTGCCGGCGATCCTGCAGCGCGGCGAGCGGGTGCTTTCGCGCCGCGAAGCGGCCGGATACGGGGGCGGCGTCACCGTCAACATCAACGCCCGCGATGCCGAAAGCTTCCGGCAGTCGCGGGCGCAGATTTCGGCAGATATCGCGCGGGCCGTCGCCATGGGAAGGAGGGGGATGTGAGAAGCCCCGACCTTTCCGGCCGGGCGCGCGCCCTCTCAGCGGCGATAGTATTTGCCGGCCGGGATGGCGAGACCCAGGCGCCGCGCCTCCCGCTCGGTCAGCTTGTAGCCGTGATGGGCGGCGTGGTGTCCGGAAACCCGGCCGCTGAATGCATAGGCGGCAACATCGTCCGCGACGCTTTCCACCAGCACCACGGTGGCCGGGCGGTCGGCGATGTTCATATAGCGCGTTTCGTGGATGTGCATGTCTGTTCCCTCGCTCTGGGCGCGGGGATGGGCCCCGCCGCTTCTACGACCTCAACCCCGCCATCGGGCGGAGCCGGAGCCGGCGCGGCTCAGTCGATGTAATAGTCGTTGGCGGTGCGCGCCTGCAGGCGACAATCGTCTTTGCCGTCGCGCCAGTATTCGCGCATCTCGACCCCCTCGCCCCAGACATGGCCCTTCATCGCGATATTGGTGAGGCGGGTCCTGAAGAAGCGTTCCCCGTTGACCTCGATCATGTCGGGGAAGGTGTCGGTGGCGCTGGTCATGGCGTGGTCTCCCTGGTGAGGCGATGTCGCTTTCCTTGCCACCACCATCGCTCTGTAATCGCCCGGAGTGTAGGCAAATCACCGCAATATCATTGCTTTATCGAAGGAGGCGCTTATGGCGTTTCACGAGGTCCGGTTCCCGGACAATATCAGCCGCGGCGCGCGCGGCGGGCCGGAACGGCGCACGCAGATCGTGGAACTGGCCTCCGGCGACGAGGAAAGGAACGCCAGCTGGGCCAACTCGCGCCGCCGCTATGACGTCTCCTATGGCATCCGCCGTGCCGATGATCTCGACGCCGTGGTGCAATTCTTCGAGGCCCGCAACGGCCGCCTGCACGGCTTCCGCTTCAAGGATTGGGGCGATTACAAATCCTGCAAGCCAAGCGACGCGCCAAATGCTGCCGACCAGTTGATCGGGACCGGGGACGGAACTGCGACCGCCTTCCAGCTGGTGAAGCGATACGCTTCCGGGTCGCAGACATGGGTGCGTGCGATCACCAAGCCCGTCTCGGGCACAATCAGCATCGCGCTGGGTGGCGTCGCCCAGGTATCGGGCTGGTCGGTCGATCCGGCGACCGGTTTCGTCACCTTCGCCGCGCCCCCTGGCAATGGCGTGGCCGTCCGCGCCGGTTTCGAATTCGACGTGCCGGTGCGGTTCGATTCCGACACGCTGAACGTCACCCTCGATATCGAGCGGCTCGGCTCGATCACCTCCATCCCGCTCGTGGAAATCCGCCGATGAAATCCCTCTCCCCCGCCCTGCAGGCGCATCTGGACGATGGCACCACCACGCTGGCCTGGTGCTGGAAGATCACCCGCCCCGATGGCGTGAGTTTCGGTTTCACCGATCATGATTGCCCGCTTGCCTTCGGCGGCACGGATTATGAACCCGAAAGCGGGCTTTCGGCTTCGGAAATCCGCGCTGGCTCGGACCTGTCGGTGGATTCCCAGGATGCCGAGGGGGCGCTCACCTCGGACCGTATCACCGAGTCCGATATTCTGGACGGGCGCTGGGACAATGCGCTGGTCGAGGTCTGGCGGGTGAACTGGAACGCCCCCGGCCAGCGGGTGCTGATCCGGCGTGGCGCGATCGGCGAATTGCGGCGCGGGCGGCTGTCCTTCGTGGCCGAGGTGCGCAGCATGGCGCATGTGCTGGGCCAGACCGTCGGCCGGGTGTTTCAAGGCACCTGCGATGCGGCGCTCGGGGACGGGCGGTGCGGCATCAATCTGAACGACGCGGCCTATTCCGGGGCCGGCGCGGTGCTCGATAAGGTCCGCGACCGCGCCTTCACGGCCTCCGGAATCAGCGGCTTCGCCAATGGCTGGTTCGCCTTCGGGGTGCTGGAATGGACATCCGGCAGCAATGCCGGTCGCCGCGACGAGATCATGCTGCACGAGGTCGCCTCCGGCGTGGTCACCATCACCCTGCTGGAGGCGCCGGTGCGGGTGATCACCAGCGGCGATACCTTCACCATCCGCGCCGGCTGCGACAAACGCGCCGAGACCTGTACGGCCACGTTCTCGAACATCCTCAACTTCCGCGGCTTCCCGCATATTCCGGGCCAGGACGCGGTTGTCCGCTATGCCACGGCCGATGGCGGCCATGAGGGGGCGGTGCTGTGATCCGCGCGGCAGTTGTTGCACCAGATGCAACATCCGTTGCCCGACCCGCCGATCCGATGCGGGTCATCGCCGCCGCGCGCGGCTGGCTGGGCACGCCCTATCACGATCAGGCCAGTGTCCGGGGTGTCGGCTGCGACTGCCTCGGGCTGGCGCGCGGCGTCTGGCGCGAGGTGGTCGGAAGCGAGACGCTGCCGGTGCCCCCCTACAGCCGCGATTGGGGCGAGATAGGCAGCCGCGAGGTTCTGGCCGAAAACGCCGGCCGGGTGATGATCCGCATCGACCCCGAGACGACCGGTCCCGGCGCCGTTGTGCTGTTCCGCATGCGCGCGGGCGCCATCGTCAAGCATGTCGGGATCCTCACCGGGCCTGACAGCTTCATCCACAGCTACGAGCGGCTCGGGGTGATCGAGGAACCGCTCACCACCGCGTGGCGGCGGCGCATCGCCTTCGCGTTTTTGTTCCCACGTCCACACAAGAAAAAGACCTGACCCATGGCAACCATCCTTCTCGGCGCCGTCGGCACCGCCATCGGCGGCGGCTTCGGCGGTGCCATTCTCGGACTTTCGGGCGCCACCATCGGCGGCATGATCGGCTCGGGCATCGGCTCTATGGTCGACAGCTGGATCGTCTCGTCCATGATGCCCGGCCAGCGCATCGAGGGCGCGCGCATGGACAGCCTGCGCGTCACCTCGGCGACCGAAGGCGTGGTGATCCCGCGGCTTTATGGCCGCATGCGGATCGGCGGCAATATCATCTGGGCGACCGATTTCCGCGAGGAGGTGAACACCACCCGCCAGGGCGGCGGCAAGGGCGGCGGGCCGAAGGTCACCAGCACCGAATACAGCTATTACGCCAGCTTTGCTGTCGCACTCTGCGAGGGCCCGATCACCGGCATCGGCCGCATCTGGGCCGATGGCAAGCCGCTCGACACCTCCGCGATCACCCTGCGCTGGTATCCGGGCGACGAGATGCAGGGGGCCGATCCGTTCATCGCGGCGAAGACGGGGGCTTCGAACACGCCAGCCTGGCGCGGCACCGCCTATATCGTGTTCGAGGAACTTCCGCTCAGCGATTTCGGCAACCGCCTGCCGCAGCTGTCCTTCGAGGTGTTTCGACCGCTCGATGACCCCGACACCGCAGAAGGACTGGTCGAGGCGGTGACCATCATCCCCGCATCGGGCGAATTCGCCTATGCAACTGAGATCGTGCGCAAGGCCGAGGGCGGCGACAGCGCGGCCGAGAACGTCAACGCCATGGCCGGGACGCCCGACATGCTGGTCTCGCTGGATCGGCTGGAAGCCATGGTGCCGACGGTGAAGTCGGTATCGCTGGTGGTGTCGTGGTTCGGCGACGATCTGCGCGCCGGGAACTGCGCGATCCGGCCCAAGGTCGAGATGGCAGAAAAGACGACGGTGCCGGAATGGCGCGTGAACGGCGTCTCCCGGTCGCAGGCGCTGGTGGTCAGCCAGGACGATCAGGGCCGCCCGGTCTATGGCGGCACACCGGCGGACTTCTCGGTCGTGCAGGCGATCCGCGAGATGAAGGCGCGCGGGCTGCGCGTCACTTTCTATCCGTTCGTGATGATGGACATTCCGGTCGGGAACACCCTGCCCGATCCCTGGTCCGATGCCTCCGCGAGCATCGGCCAGCCGGTGCTGCCGTGGCGCGGGCGGATCACCTGCGCGCCGGCGGCCGGATTCGCCGGCACCGTGGACAAGACCACCGCTGCCGCCCCGCAGATCGCCGCCTTCTTCGGCGCAGCGCAGCCATCAGATTTTGCCGTCAGCGGCGACAGCGTGACCTGGACCGGCGGCGCGGATTGGGGTTTTCGGCGCATGATCCTGCACTACGCCCATCTCTGCGCGGCGGCTGGCGGCGTCGATGCCTTCCTGATCGGCTCGGAAATGCGCGGGCTGACGCAGGTGCGGACGTCAATTCACGGGCGCAGTTGGAATTTCGGGACCGCACTGGGCGGCTGGTCACTCTACCACGCAACCGGCGGCATTTCGGGCGGCGCGCTGACGCTCACCCCCAACAACGCAAACCCGCGCCTGCTGCACAACGCCGCCACCAATATGGATGGGCGCAAGGTCCGCTACATGGTCATCGACATCGAGCGCATCGCGGCACGGACAACCGGGACATGGGTGGGGCGGATTCTGTTCTCGACGGACGCGCTTGCCCTGTCGCTCGCCCGGCAGGCCCGGTTCGGGGATATCCCAGTCGGGATCAGGACGCGCGCCGTGGTCGATATGTGGAACCTGCAATCCGGCGGCAGCGCCTGGAAGGACGCGTCCGAGATCCGCGCCATCCGTATCGACCTGGAGGAAGGCGGCCCGGATTCGGCTTTCCGCTTCTACGGCATCCATTTCACCGATGCGCTGCCGGACTATCCCGCCGTGGAGGAACTTCGCACGCTGGCAGCGGATGTGCGCGCGATCCTCGGCCACGCCACGAAGATCAGCTATGCCGCCGACTGGTCGGAGTATTTCGGCCATCATCCGCAGGACGGCAGTGGCGATGTGTTCTTTCACCTCGATCCGCTCTGGTCGGATGCGAATGTCGATTTCATCGGCATCGACAATTATATGCCGCTCTCGGACTGGCGCGACGGCTGGGATCATCTCGACGCGCAGGTCTGGCCGTCGATCCATGACCGCGCCTATCTGCAGAGCAATATCGCTGGCGGCGAGGGGTTCGACTGGTATTACGCCAGCGAGGGTGATCGGATCGCCCAGACCCGGACGCCGATCAGCGATGGTGTCGCAGGAAAGCCGTGGGTGTTCAGATACAAGGATATCCGTGCGTGGTGGTCGAACGAGCACGTCAACCGACCCGGCGGCATTGAATCGCCAGCCGCAACCGCATGGATCCCGCAGTCGAAGCCGATCCGCTTCACCGAGCTCGGCTGCCCGGCGGTGGATCGCGGCACCAACCAGCCGAACGTGTTTCACGACCCGAAATCTTCGGAATCGTTCTTCCCATACTTTTCGCGCGGCTGGCGCGACGACGCCATCCAGCGGGCCTATCTGGAAGCCAGCTATCTCTGGTGGGGCACGCCCGCGAACAACCCAATCTCCACCGAATATGGCGGGCGCATGGTCGATATCGCCAACAGCGCCGCATGGACCTGGGATGCCCGACCCTATCCGTTCTTCCCCGAACTCTCGGATATCTGGGCCGATGGCGAGAACTGGCAGCTCGGCCACTGGCTGACCGGGCGGCTGGGTGCGGTGTCGCTGGCGGCGCTGGTGCGGCACCTGTGCCTGCGGGCGGGGCTGCGGCCGGAATGGATCGACACCTCCGGCCTGACCGGGGCTGTCGATGGCTATGTGATCTCGGCGCTGGAATCGCCGCGCACCTCGATCACCATGCTGGCCCGGCATTTCGGTTTCGATGCGGTCGAGAGCGAGGGCCGGATCAGGTTTGTCATGCGCGGGCGCGCGCCGGTGGCGACCGTCGCACCGGACGACATGGCGGCGGGCCGGAGCGACGTGATGGAACTGGCGCGCGGGCAGGAGACCGAACTGCCGCAGGCACTGAAATGGCAGGTCGCGCGCGCGGACGAGGATTATGACGGCATCACCGTCGAGGCCCGCCGCATTGCCGTGAGCGCCAGCAGGGTATCGTCGGACAGCTTTCCGATGGCGGTGCCGCCCGAGGAAGCCGACCGGCGCTGCCGCCGGGCACTGATGGAGGCATGGATCAGCCGCGAGACCGGAGCCTTCAGCCTGCCGCCCTCGATGCTGGCGCTGGATCCCGGCGATGTCATCGCGCTAGATCACGACGGGCGGCTGGCCGAGATGCGCATCCTCACGGTTTCCGATGCCGAGGCCCGCAGCATTGAGGCGATCCGCCAGGACCGGGATGCCTATGATCTTCCGCCCGGAAGCCCTCGCCCGGCTGCGCTTGCCCGGCCGGTCGTGTTCGGCGCGCCGCTGGTCGAACTTCTGAACCTGCCGCAACTGCGCGAGGATCTCGCGCCACACCACCCGCTGATCGCCACCCATGCTCGCCCCTGGCCCGGCCAGATCGCGGTGTTCCGCAGCCCCGAGGCCTCCGCTTTCGAACTGCTCACCACCTTCAGAACCCGGGCGCGCATGGGCGAACTGGTGACCGATCTCCATTCCGGCCCAACCTCTCGCTTCGACTACGGCAACTCGGTCTATCTCGACCTGCTGTCAGGCACCCTCGAAAGCGTTACCGATCTGCGGCTGTTCGCTGGCGAGAACGCGCTCGCTGTCGCGCAGCCGGGCGGCGGCTGGGAGATCCTGCAATTCGGCACCGCCGAACTGATCGCCCCCGGCCGATATCGGCTCTCGCGCCTGCTGCGAGGCCAGCGTGGCACGGAGACCGACATGGCGGCGGTGGTGCCGGCCGGGGCGCGGGTGGTGGTGCTGGACACAGCGCTGGCCCCGCTGCCGGTGAACGAGGCCGATCTGGGCATGCCGTGGAACTGGCGCATCGGGCCTGCCTCGCGTCCGGTCAGTGACGACAGCTATCTGGCAGAGGTATTCACGCCACGCGGCACGGGCCTGCGCCCGTTCGCGCCGGTCCATGTCGAGCAGCCGTGGCGGCGGGCGCGCAGCCCCGGCGATCTGACCATAAGCTGGAAGCGACGTGATCGATCGCTCACCGCCGATAGCTGGAACGCCGCCGAGGTGCCGATGACCGAGGCCAGCGAGGCGTGGCAGGTCGAGATCCTCGACGGGGCAACTGTCAAGAGATCCTTACAAGTTGCCACCAGCAACGCGCTCTACACCGCCGCCCAGCAGAGTGCCGATTGGGGCGCACCGCTCGGACCGGGTGCCTCACTCGATGTCCGCATTGCCCAGATCGGGCAGGCCTATGGGGCTGGCGCTGCCCCCATCACCACCCTCTGGTTCTAAGCAGGAGACAATCCATGTCTGACACAACAGCGCATCTGGCGCTGCCCTTCATCATGGCCGCGCAGGCGCAAAAACACGTCACCCATAACGAGGCGCTGCGCATGCTCGACGGCATCGTTCAGCTGGCGATCCTCGACCGTGACCTGACGGACCCGCCAGCCAGCCCGGCCGAGGGCGACCGTTACATCCCCGCCAGCGGCGCGACGGGCGCGTGGTCTGGCTGGGAAGGCAGCATCGCCTACTGGATCGACGGCGCCTGGATGCGGATCCTGCCCAGCCCCGGCTGGATGGCCTGGATCGAGGACGAGGCGCAGGCCATCGTCTGGACCGGATCGGCGTGGATCCCGGTTGTGGATGCCATGGGCTTCATCGCGCAGGCAGCCTCGGTCGCCGTGGCGCGGGATGCAAATGGCGCGACCACCGGCATGGCGGTGCGGGAAGAAACCCTCTCCGGCCTTTCCGGGGCCAGCCGGGACTCGACCATCGTGATCCCCAACCGCGCCATCGTGCTCGGCGTCTCCGCACGAACCGTGACTGCGGTGCTGGGGGCCAGCTCCTTCGACTGCGGCGTCACGGGCGAGCCCTCGAAGTTCGGTGGCGCGCTCGGCGTGGCCGTCGGCAGCAGCAATATCGGCGTCATCGGCCCGACCGCCTTCTATGCCGAGACGCCCGTGCGCCTCACCGCCAATGGCGGAAACTTTGCCGGCGGCGCAGTGCGCATTGCCATCCATTATCTGACCTGCGGCGCGCCGGGCTGAACCCATGGGAGAGAACTTCATGGATACCATCCGCGAATGGTGGGGCGCGATCATGGCGGCAACCGGCCTCGGCATCTGGCTCGTGCGGCTTGAGGGCAGCAGCAAGACCGCCTTGCGCGAGGTCGAGCGGCTGGAAAAGCAGCTCGACGCCGACCGTCAGGCGATCTCGGAAACCCGCAAGGAACAGAACGAGATGCTGCGTGAGATGCGCGCCGACATCAAACGCCTGCTGGAACGCAGCGGTCCCGCCCGCGACTGACGCCGGAAGGCGCAAACACCACCGAGCATCCCACGTCGCCCCGCCCCGCCAGCGCGCGGGGTTTTTCATTTGGAGACCCCCATGACGTTCTATCAACACTGGCGGAACCTGCCGGCAACGGCCTGGCACTGGCCGAACTTCTCGCCCGCCGAAATCGCCTGCCGCGGCACCGGCAAGCTGCTGATCAACGAGGATGCGCTGAACCGGCTGCAGGAACTGCGCGTGACGCTGGGCAAGCCGCTGATCGTGAATTCGGCCTATCGCAGCCCCGAGCACAACAAGGCGGTCGGCGGTGCAAAAGCGTCCATGCACCTGGAAGCGCGCGCCTTCGACATCTCGATGGCAAACCACGACCCGGAGACTTTCATCGCCGCCGCCCGCAAGGCCGGGTTCAAGGGCATCGGCACCTATCCGCGCTCAAACTTCATCCATATCGACACCGGTCCGGCGCGGTCCTGGGGCGATCCCTTCCCGGCGCGGGCCTCGTCTTTCGCGCCCGACCAGGCCCCGGCCCGCGAGCATCTGGCCGAGAGCCGCACCCTGAAAGGCAGCGGTGCGGCCGGGATCGGCACCATCGGCGCGGCCGGCGTCGAGGAGGTGCAGCAGGCGCTGGCCGAGGCGCCGGACGCGATCCTGCCGCTGCTGCCCTATCTCGACGGCCTGCGCTGGATCTTCGTCGCCCTCGCTTTGGCCGGAATCGCCGTGACGATCCATGCCCGGCTCGATGACTGGAAGCGGGGGCGGCGATGATCGCCATCCTCACCCCGCTGTGGCGGCGGGCACTGCCTTGGCTCACCCTCGCCGCCGCCATCCTCCTGTTCATCCTCGGCGCGCGACGCAGCGGCGAGAAGGCCGGGCGCGCCGCCGAACGCTTTGAAGCCAGAGAGAGAAACCATGCCATCCACCGCCAGATGCTCGATGCCGCCAGCCGCCGCCCTCATGATCGCGATGCTCTGGCTGAGCGGCTGCGCGACGGCAGGTTCTGACAGCGCCCCTTGCCCGCCCGTGGTCGAATACAGCGCCGCCGAGCAGACCCGCGCCGCGGCCGAGGTCGAGGCGATGCCGGAAAACGCGGTGCTTGTTCGGATGATGAGCGATTACGCCGTCCTGCGCGATCAGGCGCGAGCCTGCGGGTGAAGACCGGGCCGGGCATTGCCATGCGGGAAGCGCCAGACGCCTCGACCGCAAGGCACGCCCGGCCCGGTTCACGGATTCACAGGTTCAAAAAGCCGCAGGGATTCGCTGCGCAGGGATGGTGGCACAGGAGGCGCCGGTCTGTCCTGCGCAGAAAAGGGCACAACTGTGCACCTGTAAAGCATGACGCCGGCCCCTAGCCCCGACCCTTGCATCCCAAGTTCGACAGCAAAACTGATAAGCGATTGATATTGCTGTCACGAAATTGCGGATTTGCCACAACGTGAGG
>NZ_JBDHSP010000034.1:0-31351 GCF_039808215.1 Paracoccus sp. (in: a-proteobacteria) | reverse complement strand
GGCGTTTCGACGCCTGACCGTATCTGAAACCGCATGGGCCCGCTCAGATACACAGAGTTTCAGACACTCCCGGCGGCTGACGCTCAGCCTGGCGGTGGGATCGATCATTTTCTTGCACTCGCCAACAGACCCGCCTTGGCCTGGGCGCGCCGGCCAAAAAATCGTTCTCCAGCGTCAGCTCTCCGATCTTCGCATGCAGGGTCTTCACGTCGATGGACGGTTCCGGATCGGCCTTCGGGGCTTCGCCGAACACCCCGGTCGCGCCCTCAAGAAGCTGGTCGCGCCACTGCTTGATCTGGTCCGGATGAGCGTCGAAATCCTGCGCCAGCTCGATCAGGGTCTTCTCGCCCTTGATTGCGGCGACCGCCACTTTCGCCTTGAATGCCGGGCTGTGGTTCCGGCGCGGTCGTCTTGCCATGGTCTTCTCCTCGCTCGCAGCATCATGCCGCCGTTGCGCGGAAAATCCACTTATCCCGGCTGTTCAGATTTCCCCGGCCACCTCTGTCCGGCGCGGCTCGAGAAAGCCCGGGAAACAGGAGCCCTGCCGCAGCTTCGGCACCCAGCCGGGTTCAGCGCCCCGAGCCGGGTCCTGAACTCGCGGTCGCGATAGCCGTTGCGCCAGGTCTGCCGGCCCTCGCCACGCTCGTAGCGGCCGCCGCCGATCAGGCCCTCGACATCGTGCTCCTTGAGCATCTGCAGCGCACCCTCCGTCACGGCGCGCAGGAAATCGCCGTCATCGTGATTCTGCAGCAGTTCGATCAGCGGCATGGTGGTCTCGGTCATCGGGGTCTCCGTCTGGTTCGTGGTTGAAGCTCGCAACTCCACCATGACCGACCACCCTCGAGGGCCACCCCAGTCTACACCGCCAACGCGGCGCGAAATTCCACCACACTCTCGGACGCTAACCTGCTCGAGGACGTGGCATTCGACGCGCTTCTGGCCGACAAGACCTTCGATGCCGACTGGCTGCTTGCCGAGTTGGATCTGCGCGCGCGATCTGGCGAGGCCGAACGGGTTTCACCTGCAGCGCAGCTTCCGCGCCAGTTGCAGCGTGTCGCCCCAGCGCGCCTGCGCGATGATCGCCGCGCATGAGCCGCTGCTGCAAGTAGCCATGGCCTGCGACTTTGACAGCCAAAGCCATTTCACCCGCAGCTTCAGGGCCGCGATGGGCATTGCGCCGGGGCAATGGCGGGCGGCGGCGCTGGCCTAGCCCTGCCCGGCGCAGAAGGCCTCGAGCCGCTCGCGCCAGCCCGTGAGGTCGCGCCGACCGAAGGGCCCCGGATCGACCAGCTGCAGCTGCCGCTTGCTGAACAGCCCGCCCGTGCGGTCCAGCGCCGCCGTGCACAGCCCGACCGCCAGTTCGAATTTCTGCTCGACCAGCCAGGGCCAGGCCTCGATCGGGAAAAAGGCCGGGATGACCAGATGCCCGGCCTCGTTCCCGGCGGTCTCGCGCGGATGGCGCTTGATGACCACGGCGTAGCCGGCGCGGCGCAGGCGCGTCTCGATTCCGGCATAGATCGCGGCCTTTTCCGAAGCCGAGCAAAAGCCGGTCTGCTCGATCGGCTGGGTCAGGATCAGCGCCGCGCGGCCGATATTGCCCGGCCCCTGCCCCGGCCAGAACAGCGCCGCCAGGTCGCGTGCCACAACCGGCGGCAGCCGGTCCAGCAGGTCGGGAAAGCTGAGCCTGCCCGCCTTGGCCCGCAACGCCGGCGGCAGGGATTCGGGGTGATCCAACTCGATGCGGTCGATCCAGGGCTCCTCGCCCATGATGTGGCGCCGCGGCGAGCGCCCGCTCAGAAGCCGCAGCAGCGCCCTGCCGGGGCCAAAGCGCAAGGTGTGGTAATTCGCCAGCCCCTCCTCGCGCAGCACGATGGTCTGGCAGCGCCGGCGCAGGGTCTTGGAGACGAAATTGCCGGAAAGATAGATATGGGCCGTGCGATAGCGCACCCCCAGCCAAGATGGCGGGCGCGCGGCGGGCCGGCACGGACGCCCGCGCGACAGCGCCAGATTGCGCCGCAGGATTTCCGGAAACATTGCCGGAAGATTGGCAAATTCCGCGATCGCCGCCCGGTCCGAGCGCACCGAGAAGGCGATTTCGGGGAATCGGCGACGAATGCCCGCCTCCAGCGCCCCGGGCAGCGGCGCGCCATCCTCCAGGTAGACCATTTCGGCCGGGTGCCCGCCCGCCAGCGCCGAGGCCAGCGCCGTCAAGAGCGTCAGCGCATTCGAGGGCAGATAGAGGTCCGGCGCCGCGTCCCAGCCACCCTGGGCGTCACTGCGGAAAGTCATTCGTGTCCAACCGCGGCAGGCGCAGGGGATCGTGGCGGCCGATCTGCGCCACCGCCACCTCGGTGGTCAGCCCGGCGCTGCAGCCGCGGTCCCGCAGCAGCCCGAGCAGCCCCTCGTCCCAGCCGCCATAGGGATAGCACATCACCCATTCCCGCTCGACCGGGACGCCGATGGCGCGCAGGAAATCCAGCGAGGCGTCGATTTCCTGCGCCTGCTCCTCGGGCGGGATGCGGTTCAGCCAGACATGCTCGGCCCCATGCGCGCCAAAGGACATGCCGCAGGACTGCATCAGCCGCGCCTGGTCCTCGGTCAGGTAAAGCTCGGCGGCAAAGGCGGCCTCGTCGCCGGTGACGAAGCGCGCAAACAGGTCGCGCGCGATGGCGTGGCGCAGGTCCGGCGGCAGCACCGTCTGCAGCATGCGCTTGATGTAGATGGTTTCCGCATCGTCGAAACGGTTCGCCACCGCCCACTCCGCGCGATAGGCCGCGACATCGGCCAGCCCGTGGCTGCCCTGCGCCGCACGCACCGCCGCGTCAAGCAGCGCCGAGACCTCTTGCGGGCGGCCGAGGGTCGCTGCCAGGATGAAATGGATGCGGTTCACATCCAGCAGCCGGTTGTCGCGCACCGGCGCCACCGGCGCATAGAAGCAGCCAGACAGCCGGCGCTTGTGCAGTTCCGGAAACACCAGGTCGAAATGCTCGGCATAGCCGTCGTCGAAGGTCAGCAGCGCCGCGCAGGGCGGCAAGGGCTGATCCCCGCGCAGCGCCGCCAGCACCTCGGGCATGGTGACGATGCGGTGGCGCAGTTCAAGATGGTCAAGCTGGCGGCGAAACCCCGCCAGATCCAGGCCGCGGATGCCCGGAAACCGGGTTCGGGCGAAATCCCGGACATAGTGATACATCACGATGGTCAGATCCTGGGTCATGGCTGCCTTGGTTCCGGTTGAACTCGCCCGTGACGGGCTTATAGCGGGCGGCGGGGCGATAGTGTATCCCCGACCTGCCGACGCAACTGGACGTGATACATGGTTCTGCACAAGATCGTCCGGACGCTTCGGCGCGAGGGACCCGGCGGGCTGATCGCCCGCCTGCGCCACCGCAAGCGCATGGACCCGGCCGAAGCGATGACGCCGCAACTGGCGCCGCCGTTCCGGCTGCCGGGCAGCGGCGCGCTGCGCGATCTGGCCGCATCCGCGCTGGTGCTGCTGCTGGGCGAGGACGCACTGGCCGTGGACAGGGACGGGGACGCCCCGACCATCCATGTCGCGCCCCATGTCGCACCCGGGGGCCCGGTGCTGCGCCCGGGCGACATCGCGCTGTTTCCCGACCGTGCCGCGGCGGCGGCCTTCCTGGCCGATGGCGCGGCGGCGCGCGGCCTGCCGGGCTGCGCCGCGGTGCTGGTGCCGGCACCCGACTGCGTGCCGGCGTTTCGCGCCGCCGGCCTTGGCGAGGGCCGGGTCATGGTCCTGCCCGCCCCGGCCGGGGACGCGCTGCGCGACATGGCGGCCGGGCTGGCGCGCTGGCTGATCGCCGCCGGCTGCCTGCGCCCCGATGCCGTCGAGGCCACGCTGTATCCCGCCCTGCGCCGGCTGGCGCCGCAGGCGCGGCTCTGCCTTGGCCTGCCGGAAAGCGGCGACCGGCGCCGCGCCTTCCTGCGCCTCGGGCTGGAGGATTTCGCGATCCTCGACGCCATCCGCATGCAGCCGGGCTGGCAGGGCTGCGGCTGGAGCTATGCCTCCATCGCCCGCGCGGCGCTGGCGCAGGGTGCGGTGCCCTTGACCGTCTGCGAAGACGACATGCAGCCGCGCGCTCAGTTCCACCGGCATCTGGCCGGCATCGAGACCTATCTGGCGCAGACGGAATGGGACCTGTTCTCGGGGCTGGTCACCGACCTGCCCGAGACCTGCCGCATCCACCGCGTCGAGGACCGGGACGGGCTGCGCTTCGTGCATCTGGACTATGCCATCGGCATGGTCTGCAACATCTACAACCGCCGCGCGCTTGAGCGTCTGGCGGCATGGACCCCGGGCGGCGGACGCCCCGAGGAGGATACGGTAGATGTCTGGCTGTCGCGGCTGCCGGGCCTGCGGGTGGTCACCACCCTGCCCTTTCTGGCCGGGCACGACCCGGCGGCGACCTCGACCATCTTCGGCTTTGGCAACCGCCGCTACGAAAGCCTGATCCGCGCCACCGAAAGGCGCCTGGCCGCGCGCGTGTCGGCGCGGTTGCATGGCCGCTGACTTCATGACAGCAAGGGGGCAGCGGCGTCGAACGGGGGTCCGATGAGCGGAAAGCGCAGATGTGTGCTGCATGTGGGCACGATGAAGACGGCCACCACCTCGATCCAGGCCTGGCTGGACCGGCACTCGCCCTGGCTGGCCGGACAGGGCTGGATCTATCCGGGCTGGCCGCTGCGCGCCGCGCCGCGCATCGAGGCGCGGATCGCCGGTCTGGCCGCGGATCAGAACCTGGTGATCTCGGATGAGGGGCTGTGGCATTTCGCCGGCTCGCCGCGCAGCGACACGCAGCGCATCGCCGGACTGCTGGCCGATTTCGATGTGACGGTGATCGTCTATTGCCGCCGGCCCGACCATTTCCTCGAGGCCTGGTTCAAGCAGGGGCTGAAGCATGGCCTGGGTGCGCCCGACGTGTCGCGCTTTCTGGCCTCGCCCGCGACCGGCAGCCAGGCGTTCCGCGACCGGCTGGAACTGTTCGCCGGGCTGTTTGGCGAAAGCCGCCTGGTCGTCGCCCCCTATGAGCGCGCGCAGATGCAAGGCGGCGACATCATCGCCGATTTTCTGGCGCGCAGCGGCCTGCCGGTGCCCGGGTGCGGCGCCGGCGACCGGGACGGGGCCGCCAGCAATGTCTCGCCCCCGGCCGATGTCATGCTGATGGCGGGGTTGCTGCGGCAGGTGTTCAATCTCGGGCAGGCGCAGATCGACGAATTGCTGGCCACCGCGCCCCATGCCGTGATCGCCGCCGCGCGCAGCACCATCCTCAGCCCCGAGGAGGCGGCGAGGATCCGCGAGGATTATCGCCCGCTGTTTCACGACATCCAGCAGCGCTTCGGCACCGGGGCCGAGCCGGGTTTCTTCCTTGACTGGGGCGACGACGTCGCGGCGCCGGCCGCCAGCCCGCTGCGCGCCGCCTATGACGCCTATTTGGCCCGGACGACCGGCGGCTGAGATCCCGGGCGCGTATCGCAAGGATGGCGCCGCCGGCCGCGGCGTATTATACCGCGCCCGCGACGCGCGCCCAGCCGGCCGCCTGAAGGATGAACCAGACCCATGCTTGCACGTGCCGAACGGCTGTTCCTGATCCTGCGGCAGCTGCGGGGAATGACCCCGCATCAGCGCCGCGAGGCGATCAAGCGCCGGCTTGGCCCCGGGATCACCGGCCGGGTGCAGCGGCTGAAGGCGGCGCGCGAGCAGCGCCAGTTGCTCCGCGTCGAGCGCCGGCGCGGCATCGAGGCCGCGCATCGCGCCTTCTGGTCCGGCCCGGCCCGGCGCCGCGGCTGGCCGGCGGTCGAGGCGCGGCTGCGCATGCTGGCGCAGGACCGGCCAGAGGAGATGGCGAATTTCACCGCCATCGGCCTGCAGGCGCCGCCGGACGGGCTGACGCTGGCCTTTCTCGCCCAGCATCCGCTGTCGCATGCGGCCATGGCGGCAGCGCTGGCGGCCGAACGCACCGCGCCCCAGCCCGCATTGGCCGAATGCATCGCCGCGGGGAGCGAGCATGCCGCGGGCTTTCTGGTCGCGACGGCGATGACCGGCGATGACGCGGCGCTGGCGCAGGCGCGCGCGCGCATGCCGGCGGCGCTGTCCGATGGCTTCGGGCAATTCGTCGAAAGCTTTGGCCAGCGCCCTGCGGCGGCGGCGGGCGACATCGACCCGATCCTGCGCGGGTTGCGCCACAGCGGGCTGCGCGGCGCCAGGCGCCACCGCCTGGTCATCGCCGAGAATTTCGACGACCCCGAGATATTCCTGCCGCTGCTGCGCGGCGCCGAACAGGTGACGCTGCTGGGGCTTGACGATACCTTCGGCAAGGCGGCCTTCGCGGATTTCCAGGCGCTGCCCGGGGTGGGCGAGATCGTCGTCGAGCACATCCGCTCGCGCATCACGCGCTTTTCGGCGCAATATACCGAGGCGCATGTCCAGACCCGCGATGCCGCCATCGAACTGGCGGCGCTGGTCGGTGCGGTCCCCGGCCTGGTGCCGGCGGGCGATCTGGCCCATGTCGAACTGGCCATCGCCGATTACCTGTTCTTTCAGATGCTGCGGCTGCGCGCCATCGAGGAACTGCTGGCAGACCCCGGCTTCGACCATGTGGTGATCGCGACGCGTAACCATGCCGCGGGCTCGGGCTATGTGCTGACGCTGGCCGGCGTGCCGGGCCTGACCGCCGATCCCCGGGTCGAGCTGATCTCGCTGGCGCGCAGCGTCGCGCAGAGATCGGCCTTCGCCGCATTGCTGCCGGCGATCCTGACCGGGCCGCGCCCGGCCCTCATGCCCGAGGCCTGGCTGCCGGCGCCATCGGTGCTGGCCGCGCCGCTGCTGCGCGCCGCCGCGGCCTGGGCCGGGGAGCTGCCGGCGCAGCCCGTCGCGGCCGGGGGGGCAGGCTCGGTGCTGCTGGCCACCGCCGGCAGTTCCGCCTATGACCTTTCGACCGCGCGCTACAGCGCGGCGCTGGCGCGTGAATTTCCGACCGCGCTGGCGGTCTGCGGCGGTGGCGCCGCCGAGATCCAGCGCGAGTTGACCCAGACCGGCCTCGCCACCGGCGCCACCCCCTTTCACCTACTGCGGCGCGAGTATTCCCCCGGCCCCAGCACCTTCGCACGCTGGATGCAGGGCCAGCTGAACCTGTTCTGCCAGCGCCGCGGCCCGCAGGACCGCGTGGCCCATAGCATCGCCTGCGCCCCGGCCCGGCTGGCCACGAACATCATCCAGGCCCAGGTCATGCACGGGCTGGTGCTGGAGGCCTGGTTCCAGCGCATGGCCGGGGCCGGCACTCTGCCCGGGCTGGTGGCGCTGTCGGCGGTGCGCACGGCCGGCGTGTCGCAATTCGCCGCCACCGCTCGCCGCCACGCCGTGCCGACCCTTGCGCTTGAGGCGCATGGGCTGAACGCCAATTACAGCCGCTATGCCAAGGTGGCGGCGGACTACTACGGGGTGATCTCGGGGCAGTTCCGCACCGATGCCGAACGGGGCTTTGCCATGCCGCCCGGGCGCACGCGCGTCATCGGCACGCCGCGCATCATCGCCCGCCCGGCGCGCCCCCCCGCCCTGGCGCGGGCCGAGATCGCCGCGGCGCTGGGGCATGATTTCCCGACCCGGCCCGGCGGCGTGGTCAGCTTTTTCTGCCAGCCCTCGGCCTGGACGCATGTGGCGCAGGTCTGGCGAATGGTGCTTGCGGTGGCGGGCCAGCTTGATCTGCAGGTGATGCTGAAGCCCCACCCCGAGGAGACGCCATCGCGCATCGCGCAATATCGGGCCGTGGCGCGGCAGATGCAGGCCGACGAGCGGGTGCAGCTGGTCACCCTGCGCCCCGATCTGCTGATCGAGGCCTCGGACGCGGTGCTGACCGGCTATAGCGCCGCGGCGCTGGATGCGGCGGTGCTGGGCCGGCCGGTGGTCTGCGTGACCGTGGGCGATGCCGTCTATCCGGTCGACCAGCACGAGATCGCGCGCGCGCCGCTGGTCCATGACGCCGCCGGGCTGCGCCAGGCGCTGCAGGCCAGGCTGGGCAATGATGCCGCGGCGGCGCGCGCCTATGCCGAATTCCTGGCCGCCGAGCCGCAATTCGCCGAAGGTCCGGACGCGCGGCTGCGCCGCTTCGTCACCGAGATCCTGGCCGCGCCGGAGATCCGCCCGGCATCCGGGGTGCCGGCGCATCTGTTCCTCGACCCGCCGCACCCGACCTTCGCGGTCTGAGCCGGGTTCTGGAAGCGGGGTCAGGTCGCAAGCAGCGCCAGCACCTCGCGGGCAAAGATGCGGTGGCCCTCGCTGGCCAGGTGCATGCCGTCGGGCAAGAGCGCGTCAAGGTGCTGCGCTTGCCAGACCAGGCGGTCCATGTCCAGAAGCATCGCGCCATGGCGCGCCGCCGCCTGCATCTTGCGGATGTTGTAATCGGCGAAGTTCAGGTTGACCCCCGGGGTCGCCGGCCAGAACCGCGCCGGCGGCAGGATGGTGGTGGCCAGGATCACCCGCCGCGCGCCGCGCCGCGCCAGCATGGTCAGGATCGTGTCCAGATTGGCCGAGAACCGCTCGGGCGGGACATAATGGCGCGCCGGCAGGTCCAGCAGGATGGCGCGGCGATGGCGCTGCGCAAAGCCGACCACGCGCTTGGACAGGTCCTCGGGCAGCAGGTCCAGCGCCAGGCGTTCGTTTTCCAGAAACATCCGGTTGGCGCAGTCGTTCAGCCCGACCTGGATCACGATGTCGGCGCCCTCGCCGCCCAGGCCCGGATCGGCCGTCAGCTCGTCCAGCACATTGTCGGATGTGTAGTAGCGCTGGCAGATGCTGGTGATCGCCCGATCCTCGAGAGCGTCGGCGATAAGCTCGGGATAGACCCGGTCCTCGAGCGGTTTGGCCAGCAGCCCGACCGGACGCGGCAGCCCCAGGGACGAGCCGAAGATCACCAGCCCGCGACCGCTTGGCCGGCGCGCGGCGATGGCCTTGCGGTGGCGCTCGCGCTCGGCGTGATAGGCGCGCTCATTGGCGGCGGCGATCCGGGCGATCACTGCCTTGCCGGGCAGATCCACCACCAGCGCCCGGGCAAGGGCAAAGGCCCGAACGCCCGAACGCGGGTTGCCCTCGGCCATCAGGGCCTCGGCCCGGTCCATCGCGTCGGCGATCTGCGCGGCCTTCCCGGCCTCAAGCTTGCCTGCCATGCGCCCCCCTTGCGTTACCTGTTCAGTCTCCGGCCCGCCAGCAACCGCCGGTCCGGATCACCTCGTAGATAGGCATGTTGCGCGCCTGTTCATCAAGGCTTGGCAGCAACCCGGCATCCTCGCCCCGCAGAAAGGCGCGGATCTGGCGCAACAGCCCGGGCTTGGCGGCCTGGTCCTCGGTCAGGTCCAGATCCTCGGGTTCCTCGGCAAAGCCCGCATGGGACTGCACGCGCAGCTGTTCCAGCGGCTGCATGATCAACCGCCGCTCGGGGGTCATCACCTCAAGCCCCCAGCGCCCCGGCGCGGCCCAGTTCGCGTGCCAGGTCATCAGCGCACCGCTTTCCCCCACGGCGCTGCCGGAAAAGACGCTGGCCGCCGGATGCCAGCCGACCAGCCCCGCCCCCGCGACCTGCGCCTCGAGCCGCGCGGGCAGGCCGAAGAAATGCAGCGCCAGATCCAGCACATGCGAGGAGTTGCCATAGATCCAGGTGTCCAGTTCCCGCTGCGGCTTGGCCAAGGTGGCGATGCGCCGCGCCGGTTCGGAAAAGTCGAACTTGACCGACAAGACGCCGCCGTCCTCGGCGATGATCTGGCGCGCGCGCAGGGCCGAGGCCATGAAGCGGCGGTTGTAGCCCAGATACACCTTGGCGCCGCTGGCCCGCACCGCGGCCTGCAGCCGGTCCATTTCCGCCAGATCCAGCGCGCCGGGCTTTTCGACCAGCAGGCACCGCACGCCCGCCGCGACCAGTTCCGCCGTCACCTCGGCCAGATGCATGGCGTTCACCGCGACGATGGCGGCCTCGGGCATCTGCCCTTGCAGGCGCGCCAGCTGCGCCGCAAGCGGGCCGGTGCCCGGCATCACCCGGGTTGCGCCGTGATAGTCGCGCGCCGAGGCCTCGCCCCGGCCCATGACGATCGCCTCGATGCCGAGATGGCCCAGCGCGCGGGCGTATTCCAGCGCCATCTTGCCGGCGCCGACCAGAAGGATGCGTTCCCCGGCCATGCTGATCCCCTTTCCTGCTGTTTCAGCTGACCGGAACGGCCTGCCCGGCCGCCAGGCCGAAATGCTGCCGCAGGCACGCCAGAAAGGCGCGGTGCTGGCGGATACTGTCGGCCAGCGGCGTCAACGCGCAGCGCCCGGCCAGCGCATCGGCATAGATTTCCGGCGTCTGCGACACGAACCGGGTCTGAAACGGCTCGGTCGTGCCGTCGGGGCCGGTCAGTCTGCCCTGCGCCTCGTCGATATGCCAGCGCGCACCCTCTGCGGTGGTGGCGCTGATCGCCAGCGCGGGCGGCTCGCGGTCGGCGCAGGTGACGCGGAGCGCGGCGCCGTTTTCCAGCCGCGCCGCCAGCGTGCCGTGGATTTCCTGGAACCCCTCGCGTTTCGAGGGCTGCCCCCCCGGCAGCAGGCCCCTGGCATCAACCCCGGTCAGCGGGCTGGTGTTCAGATATTCCAGCAGGTCAAGGAAATGCACCGCGTTCGAGCCAAGGCCGAACTGCGCCCCCTCGGCCAGGACCGACAGCGGCGCCTGATCCGCCAGCCGCGTGCGCAGCGCCTGATAGCCGGGGAAATAGCGGCGCGGGCAGTTTACATGCGCGACGACACCCGCCGCGGCCAGATCGGCGGCGATGGCGTCCAGTTCCGCCCCGGTCTGGGCCAGCACCTTTTCAAGGATCACCGCGCGCGGCGCGGCGCGGCCCGTGGTCAGCGCGCGCACGATGCCCGCGCGCGGTGGCGCCGAGGTGGCGACCACCGCCAGATCGGCGCCGCCCTGTTCGGGCAGGCTGTCGCGCAGCGTGACGCGATGCGGGACGGCGCGCGGCAGCGCCAGTTCGGCATTGACGCGCGGATGCAGCGCCAGGGCCGGCTCGATCACGGTGATCTCCGCGGGCCCGGACATGGCCAGCATCGCCTGCAGATGGCGAAAGCCGATATTGCCGCAGCCGATCAGCCAGATGCGCTTCATGCGATGCTCTCCTGTGAGGCGGCGCGGCGCGGGGGCGGGCCGTTCGGCCGGTCCTGGTCGGAATCGGCGCGAAACAGTCGCAGCCCGTCCGCTCCGGATGCGCCGTCGAAGCGTTTCCAGGCCAGCGCGATATTGATGTTTCTCGCCTCGAACGGCGCGAAGTAATTGGGCAGCACCAGCCCCGCGCACCAGTCCGGGCTGGCAAAGCCGCCGGCGCGCAGGTCGTCGACCGGCAGTCCGCAGGCCATGATGTCGATATATTCGGCATCCGCCGCCGCCAGGGCGGGGCGCAGCAGGGGGGCGGCCTCGCGCAGCCAGTCCGGGGCGCCGATCATGTCGACGATGCGCAGGATGCGCGCGCCCTCGGCCTCGACCGCGCGCCAGACCAGCAGGGTCTCGGCCCGGCCGTCGCGCACCACCAGCTGCAGCTGATAATCATACCAGGGGTGGTCGGCAAAGCGTTGGCGCAGATAGGCGGCGGATTTCCGCGGGCAGCCGCCGGCGGTCAACGCCACCAGCGCTCCGGCGTCGTGCGCGGGGTCGAGCGGGCGCAGTTTCAGCGCCGTCCTGGCCGGACCGGCGTCGAAGTCGGCCTCCGCCACGCCCTGCGCCAGCCGGGTGCGGCCCCGCGCCCCGGGGTTCAGCACCGCTGCCTGCGCCAGCCGGTCCAGCCGGTAGCCGAGCGCCCGGTAGATCGGCCCCACCATGTCGGAAATGCCGATGGCGCCGATCAGGCGCGGCTTCAGCTGGCTCTGGATCGCCTTCAGCAGCCGCAGCCCCAGACCCGGCGGCGCCAGATCCTCGCGCACCTTCCACAGGGCCAGCATGATGTCAGCGTCGCCCAGCGCCGGATCGAACCGACCCATGGGGATGAAGCCCAGCACGCCCAGCACCGTGGCGCTGCCATCTGCGGCCAGATCCTCGGCCAGCATCATGTTGATGCGGCCGTCGGCCTGCAGGTATTGCCAGTCAAAGACCTCGGGCGCGGTGACGAAGACATGCCGCGCCGCCCAATGGTCGCGGATGAAGGCGATCAGTGCCGCGCGGTCGCCCGCCTCGGCCAGCCGGGTGCGGATCAGCCCCATCAGGCGGTGCTTCCGCCATCGACGGTGATCACCGAACCGGTGGCCATCGACGCCTCGGGCGACAGCAGATAGGCGACGGCGCCGGCGACATCCTCGGGGCGCGGCAGGCCCAAGGGCGCGCGCCGCCGGATCGAGCCCAGCTTGTCGCCCTGCAACCCGGCGGTCATGTCGGTTTCCATATAGCCCGGCGCCACGCAATTCACGGTGATCCGCGCCCGCCCCAGCTCGCGCGAGAGCGAGCGGGTAAAGCCCTCGAGTCCGGCCTTGGTCGCGGCATAGACCGACAGCCCGTTGAACCCGGTCGAGGCGATGATCGACGAGATATTGACGATGCGCCCCTCGCCGCGGGTCAGCATGCTGCGGCAGGCGTATTTCGTCAGCAGGATCGGCGATTCCAGATTGACGCGCAGCGCCCGGGCGATTTCCGAGGCGTGCTGCGTCGCCAGAAGGCCGTCAAGCCCCAGCGCCGCATTGTTGACCAGCCCGTAAAGCGGGCCGATTTCGCGGGTGATGCCCTGCACCAGCGCCGGGATGCCCTCAAGCTCGGCCAGATCGAAGGGGCGGAAGGCCAGGCGCGCGGGCTGAGTTTCGGCCAGCGCCTGAAACCCTTCCGAGGGCGAGCGGCCGATGGCGATGACCTTGTAGCCGGGATCGGCAAGCAGCCGGGCGCAGATCGCCAGCCCAAGGCCGCGCGTCGCGCCGGTGACGATGACGTTCTTCATTCCTTGCCTCTTGTCAGCTTGCCGGCGGCATTGGTCTCGAAACTGTCGACCATGCGGATCAGCGCCGGCACCTGATGACGCGCCAGCCGCCCGGCCAGAAAGGATTTCAGCTCTGCCTGCAGCGCCTTGGGATCGCTGATCCCCGCCGCGGGCAGGATGTCGGCGGCGACCAGCGCGCCGACGATGGGATTGCGTCGCCCATAGACGCGCGCCATCCCGACCCCGGGATGGGCTAGGATCGCGGCCTCGACCTCTTCGGGATGCACCTTGTCGCCGCCGACATTGATCACGCCATTGCTGCGGCCTTGAAACAGCACGCGCCCGCCCACGACACGCACCGCATCGCCGGTATCGACCCAGCCGCCCTGTGCCAGCGCGCCCTGCCCGCCCAGATAGTCCGGCCCCACCAGATCGTTGCGGATGAACAGCCGCCCCTCGGTCACGCGCAGGCCGATGCCCTGCGGCGGCGCGTCCAGATAGGTCCCGGGGAATCCCGCGCGTCCGTCGGTGACGGAAAATCCCACCCCGGCCTCGGTCGAGGCGAAGACATGGCTGATGCGCGCCGCGGGCCAGCGCCGCGCCAGCGCCGCCAGCACGGCATCATCGGCGATCTCGCCCCCCAGCGTGATCTGGGCCAGCGCCAGAGCCTCGCTGCCGGGGGTCATCAGCATCTTGCGCCACAGCGTCGGCGTCGCGGACAGATGCGTGACCCCGGCGCGGACCAGGAAGGCCAGCCGCGCCTCCAGCGGCAGGCTGACCGCGGGCAGCGCCAGCGCCGCGCCCGACAACAGGCCCTGCAGCAGCACCTGCAGCCCGGCAAAGCGCGAATAGTCGTAAAGCAGGCCCCAGACCTGGCCGCGGCCGCGGTCCTGGTCGCGGCGGGTGGTGCGGGTCAGGCTTTCCAGCCCATGCGCGACCAGTTTCGGCTGCCCGGTGGTGCCCGAGGTGGTCATCACCCAGTCGCTGCGCGCGATGTCGCGCCGGGGCAGCGCCAGCCCGGCCAGGGTCGCGGCATCGGCCAGCACCGGCAGATCCGTGCCCAGGTCTGCGCGCTCCGACAGGATCGCATCCGCCCCGGCCTGCGCCGCCAGCACGGTCACATCTTCGGCATCCAGCGCGGGCGAGGACAGCACCAGCGCCCCGGCCAGCCCGTCCAGCGCCGCAAGCGCCAGCACCGCAGCCATCGGATCGGCCAGGTTCAGAAACAGCCGCGCGCCCCGGAGCCCGGCCAGCGCCTCGCGCAATGCCCCGGCGCGGGCGGTCAGCTCGCCATAGCTCAGCCGCGCATCTTCCGTCGCCAGCGCCAGCCGCGCCGGATCGGCAAGCCGAAGATGCCCAAGCAGGGTCATGCCGGCTGGTGCGCCGCGTAGAAATCGACGAAGTCGCGGAAAGTCGCGGGATAATAGGCCTCGGTCGCCAGGCTGAAGGGATCGTAGCCCAGATCTTCCTCGAGCCGGGTGACGAGGATGGCGAAGCCCAGCGAATCCAGCCCGGTGTCCAGCAGCACCGTGGCATCGGCCAGCGCCGGCGCCGGCGCGCCCTCGTGCTGGGACGAAAACACCTCGGCGAATACCTGCCGGATGCGGGCCTCAAGTGCCGTCTGTGCCATCTGAACCATTCCAATTTCCGCGTGAAACCTGACCCGCGGCGCTAGCATGGTGCCGGGGCAAGGTCAATGTCGCAGCCCGCGCTGCAAGGACCGAGGTCACTGGAATCCGCGCCCGAGACTGTGTAGCAGGCTGCATGAGTGAATCGCAGCATTGAGACAGGCCTTACCTTGGACGCATCGCATCGCCGCATGATCCCGCTCGCCGTCCCGAACCTTCTTGGCCGCGAGGACGAACTGCTGGCGGAATGCATCCGCTCGACCTTCGTATCCTCGGTCGGGCCTTTCGTGGACCGGTTCGAATCCGGGATCGCCGCGCTGTCGGGCAGCGCGCGCGCGGCGGTACTGTGTTCGGGCACGGTGGCGCTGCAGATGGCGCTCGAGGGGCTGGGCATCGGCCGGGGCGACCTGGTCATGCTGCCCGCGCTGACCTTCATCGCTACGCCGAACGCGGTCAGCCACAGCGGCGCCCGTCCCTGGCTGGTCGATGTGCGGACCGGCGACTGGATGCTGAACCTCGATCTGTGCCGGCACCTGATCCTGAGCGAGACCACCGCAGGCGCCGACGGGCTGCGTCGTCACAACACCACGGGCGAGGTGCTGCGCGCCATCATGCCGGTCATGGTCATGGGTGCGGTGGCCGATCTGGACGGCGCCGTGGCGCTGGCAGACGACTTCGGCCTGAAGGTGGTGGTCGATGCCGCCGCCGCCATCGGCACCACAATGGCCGACGGGCGGCCCCTGGCCGCGACCGGCGTCGATGCCGTCTGTTATTCCTTCAACGGCAACAAGACCGTGACCACCGGCGGCGGCGGTGCGGTGGCCGCAGCGAATGAGGCGCTGATCGCGCGCATCCGCCACCTGTCCTCGACCGGGCGGGTGGGGGCGAATTACGACCATGACGTGATCGCCTACAATTTCCGCATGACCAATGTGCAGGCGGCGCTGGGCGTGGCGCAGCTGGAACGGCTGGACGCCTTCCTGGCTCGCAAGCAGCAGATCCGCGACGCCTATGCGGCATTCGCCGCAGAGCATGCCGATCTGGCCCCCTTCCCCGAGGCGCCCCATGGCCGCAACGGCCACTGGTTCTCGGGGTTCCATTACACCGGCGCCGACGAAACGCGCCCCGACGCATTCCGCGCCTTCATGCGCGATCAGGGCGTGGACCTGCGCCCGTTCTGGAAGCCGATCCACCTGCAGGCACCCTATCGCGACGCGCTGGCCTCACCCATGCCGGTGGCGGACGGGCTGTGGCGGCGCATCTTCCCGCTGCCCTGCTCGACGCATCTGGAGGCGGCAGATCTGGCGCATGTGCTGGCCGCCGCCGCCCGCTTCTGGACCCCGGCCCATGGCTGAGGCCCGCCCCACAGGCCGGGCGCGGCGCATCGCCGTGGTTACGGTCGGGCGCTCGGATTTCTCGATCCTGCAGCCGCTGTGCCAGCTTCTGCAGGCGGCACCGGATTTCCAGTTGCAGCTTTGGGTCGGCGGCGCGCATTTCGACCCGGCCAGCGGCCGCACCGCAACCGACATCGAGGCCACGGGCCTGCCCATCGCCGCCCGCATCGAGGCCCCCGTCCATGACAGCAGCCCCGCCGGGGTCGGCGCCGTCATGGCGGCGCAGCTGGCGGGCTTTGCCGCCGCGGCCGGCGGGGCCATCGCTGCGGGCCGGCGCCCCGATCTGGTGCTGGTGCTGGGCGACCGCTATGAGGCCATCGCCGCGGGCCTTGCCATGGTGCCCTTCGGCCTGCCCATCGCGCATGTCTCGGGCGGCTCGATCACCGAGGGCGCCATGGACGACATGTTCCGCCACGCGCTGAGCAAGCTGGCGGCCCTGCATTTCTGCGACCTGCCGGAATTCGCCCGCCGCATCCAGCAGATGGGCGAGGAGGGCTGGCGCATCTTCGTCACCGGCGCATTGGGGCTGGACGGCATCCTGGCACGGCCGGTGCCGGATTTCGCCGCGATGGCCGCGCATTTCGGCCTTGCTGGCCTGCGCCCGGGCTATGTGCTGGCGACGCTGCACCCCGAGACCGTGGCCCAGGACCGCACGCCGGCCATGGCGCGCGCGATGATCGCGGCGCTTGCGGCCTCGGGCCGGCAGGTGGTCCATACCTATCCCAATGCCGACCCCGGCGCCGAGACGATCATCGCCGCAATCGAGGATGCGGCCCTGCGCATCCCCGGGCATCATGTCGTGCGCAACTTCGGCCTGCGCTGGTTCTATGGCGCCATGGCCCATGCCGGCATGGTGGTGGGCAACTCCTCCTCGGGGATCTACGAGGCGGCAAGCTTTGCCCTGCCGGTGGTCGACATCGGCGACCGGCAGAAGGGCCGCTTTCACGGCGCGAATGTCATCCATTGCGGCGACAGCACCGCCGAGATCGCCGCCGCCATCACCCGCGCCGCAGCCCTGCGCCCGCGGCTGGCGGGCATGACCAACCCCTATGGCGACGGCCGGGGCGCGGAGCGGCTGATCGCGGCGCTGCGCGGGCTTGACTGGGCGCGGCTTGCGGCGCCCAAGCGTTTCGCCAGTTTCGACCCCTCGTTCCAGGGGCAAAGGACCGAACCCGCATGCAACTGACCCGCTATTCCGCCAAGGACCTGGCCGATGCGCTGATCCGGCCCGACTATTCCCTGCGCCGCACGATGGAGGCGATGAGCCGCGCCGGGCTGCGCTTTGTCCCGGTGGTCGATTACGACGGGCGCATGATCGGCGCCGTGGCCGATGGCGACCTGCGTCGCTACATCACCGCCGGCGGCCGGCTGGAGGATCCCGTCTGCCTGGCCGCGAACCGCAACCCCACGGTGATCAGCGAACACATGCCGCCACCGGCGGTACGCTCGCTGATGATGCGACGCGGCGTCGATGCGCTGCCCGAATTGCGCGACGGCCGCTTCGAGGCGTTGCATGTGCTGTGGATCGCGCCCTCGCCGGCGGAAATGACCGTGGTACTGATGGCGGGCGGGCTGGGCACGCGGCTGTCGCCCTTGACCGACGACTGCCCCAAGCCGCTGCTGCGCATGGGTACCAAGCCGATCCTGACCCATATCATCGAGCATCTGCGCGACCAGGGTATCCGCCGCTTCATCCTGTCGGTGAACTACCTGGCCGAGATGCTGGTGTCGCATTACGGCGATGGCAGCGCGCATGATGTCTATATCGACTATGTGCACGAGACCACGCGCATGGGCACCGGCGGCGCGCTGGGCCTGATCGACCCCAAGGCGCTGTCGGACAATTTCATGGTCTGCAACGGCGATCTGCTGAACGACGTGAACGTGGCCGAGCTGCTGGCCACGCATCAGGCTGGCGGCTGGCAGGCGACGATGGTGGTGCGCGAACACAGCCACACCATCCCCTACGGTGTGGTGAACCGCTCGGAGGGTGGGGATTTTCTGGGTGCCGAGGAAAAGCCCACCATGCATTACTGCATCAATGCCGGCATCTACATGCTGTCGCGCCGCGTGCTCGAGGTGGTGCCGCAAGGCGTGTTCTACGATCTGCCGACGCTGTTTGCCGACCTGCCGCGCCATGGCATGCGCGCCGGCACCTATGCCCATGCCGGGCGCTGGATCGACATCGGCAATATCGGTGATTTCAACCGCGCCCGCAGCATCTACGAAGGCAGGACCGAATGAGCATCCCCCCCGATCTGACCCTTGACCGCCTGTCCGCGCGCATCGTCGGGCGTAGGGAAAGCTTCTTTGCCGGGGACCTGCGCGCGGCCGCGGCGGAACTGGCGGAGCACATCGCCGGATCGCGCATCCTGGTCATCGGCGGCGCGGGCTCCATCGGTTTCCAGACCCTGCGCATGGTGGCGCATTTCGCACCCCGCGCGCTGCATGTCGTCGATCACAACGAAAACGGGCTGGCGGAACTGGTGCGCGCGCTACGCTCGGCCTCCGAACCGCTGCGGGTGGGGGAATTGCTGACCATGCCCATCGACTATGGCGGCGATGCGTTCCGGCTGTGGCTGGCGGCGCAGGACCAGCCCTATGACCATGTGCTGAACTTCGCGGCGCTCAAGCATGTGCGCTCGGAAAAGGACCCCTATTCGATCCTCGCCATGCTGGACACCAACGTGCTGAAACTGGCGCGGCTGTCGCAGCAGCTGGCCGGGCGCGCCGGGCTGAAGCGGCTGTTCTGCGTCTCGACCGACAAGGCGGCGAACCCGTCCTCGATGATGGGGGCGACCAAGCGGCTGATGGAACATGCGATGTTTTCCGACACGCTGGACTGGCCGCAGGGGCTGGCGATCACCTCGGCGCGCTTTGCCAATGTGGCGCTGTCGAACGGCTCGCTGTTGCAAAGCTGGCAGAACCGCCTGGCGCTGCGCCAGCCCATGGCCTGCCCCGAGGGCTGCCGGCGCTTTTTCGTCGCCCTGCCGGAATCGGGGCATCTGTGCACGCTGGCCGGGCTTCTGGGCGAGCCGGGCAACATCATGGTCCCGGCGCTTGCGCCCGAGGACCACCTGATGCTTTTGCAGGACGTGGCCGGCTGGTTCCTCGAGGCGCAGGGGCTGGCCCCGCATTTCACCCGCGACGAGGCCGAGGCCCTGGCCCGGGTCGAGGAGCTGGCGGCAGCGGGCCGCTGGCCGGTGCTGCTGACGCCTTTGGATACCGCGGGCGAGAAACCCTATGAGGAATTCGTCGGCGCCAATGAAAGCCTGCACCCGACGCGCTTTGCCGCGTTGAACCGCGTGCCCTACCTGCCCCCGGCAGATCCCGCCAGCTTCCCGGCGCTGTTGCGCGATCTTGACGCGCTGATGGGTTCGGACGGCGCCCAGCCGCTGACCATCGCCGCGCTGAAATCGGCGATCTCGCGCGTCGAGGAAGGTTTCGCCCGCACGCATGTGGTCAGCGACAAGTCGCTGGACCAGCGCATCTAGGACCAGCCCATGACCCGGACCTTCATCATTGCCGAAATCGGCGTCAACCACAACGGCTCGCCGGATCTGGCGCGCCGCCTGATCGACGCCGCGGTGGCGGCGCGGGCCGATGCCGTCAAGTTCCAGACCTTCCGCGCCGAGGATCTGGTGACGCCGGACGCGCGCAAGGCCGCCTATCAGGTCGCGAATACCGGCGACGGCGGCAGCCAGTTCGACATGCTGAAGGCGCTGGAACTGACCGAGGCGCAGTTCGCCGACCTCGCCGCCTATTGTGACCGGGCGGGCATCCAGTTCCTCTCGACCCCGTTCAGCGAAGCGGCGGCGGATCTGCTGGAGCGCGTGGGCGTTGACGCCTACAAGATCGGCTCGGGCGATCTGACGCATCTGCCGCTGCTGGCCCATGTCGCGGCAAAGGGCAAGCCGATCATCCTGTCGACCGGCATGGGCACGCTGGCCGAGGTCGAATCGGCGCTGGCCAGCATCGCCGCGGCCGGGAACCCGCCGGTGTCGCTTTTGCATTGCGTGTCGAACTATCCGGCCGCGGTCGAGGATTGCAACCTGGCCGCGATGGAGACGATGGCCCGCGCCTTTGGCCGCCCGGTGGGCTGGTCCGACCATAGCGAGGGGGCGGCGATTTCCTGGGCCGCGGTGGCACGCGGCGCCACGATCATCGAAAAGCACATCACGCTGGATTGCGACCTGCCCGGCCCCGACCATCGCGCCTCGATGGAGCCGGCGGATTTCGCCGGTTTCGTCGCCGGCATCCGCGCCATCGAAGCCGCCATCGGCAATGGCATCAAGGCGCCGACCGCAGCCGAGCTGAAGACCGCCGAAGTCGCCCGCCGCTCGCTGGTGGCGGCGCGCGACCTGCCGGCCGGCCATGTGCTGACGGCCGCCGACATCCGCATCATGCGCCCCGGCCACGGGTTGAAGCCGCGCATGCTGCCCATGGTCGCGGGCCTGCGGTTGGTGCGCAATGTCGCGGCCTTTCAGCCCTTCGCGCTGGCGGATTTCCACGGCGACGCCCCATGACGGCCGAGGCACCCCTGATCGTGGTCGGCGGCGGCGGCCATGCCGCGGTGGTGGCCGAGGCGGCGCGGCTGGCCGGGCGGACCGTCGCCGGCCACATCGCCCCGGCGCCGGGCGCGGCCGGGCCGCTGGGCCCCTGGCTGGGCGCAGATGCGGCGATCCCCGATCTGCTGGCGCAGGGATATGCCCTGGTGCCCGGCATAGGCTTTGTCGATGCCGCGGGCGCGGCACGGCGCGCAATGCTGCTGGCGCGGCTGCCGGCGCAGGCGCTGACCAGCGTCGTCCATCCGCGCGCGATGCCTGCGCCCTCGGCCCGGATCGGCGCCGGCAGCTTTCTGGCCGCGGGCGCGATCCTGGGCACCGGCAGCCGCATCGGCCCGGGCGCGATCCTGAACAGCGGCGCCGTGGTCGACCATGATTGCGATCTGGGCGAAAATTGCCATGTCGCAACCGGCGCCAGGCTGGCGGGCGGCGTCAGCCTGGGCAATGACGTGCTGATCGGCGCCGGCGCCACCATCCGGCAGGGCATCCGCATCGGCGCCGGCGCCGTGGTCGGTGCGGGCGCCGTGGTGCTGCGCGACGTGGCGCCCGGCGCCACCGTCACAGGCGTCCCCGCCCGCCCGCAGAAGGCCGCGCCATGATCAGGCATTTCCTGATCGTCGGCCTTGGCTCGATCGGCCGGCGCCACATGACGAACCTTGCCGCGCGCCACCCCGGCGCCCGCTTTACCGTGCTGCGCCACCAGGAGCGCCCCGATCCCTTGTGCGCGCAACTGGCGGCGCAAGTCACCAGCGACCGCGACGCGGCGCTGGCGGGGGACTATGACCTGGCGGTGATCGCATCGCCCTCGGCCAACCATATCGACACGCTGCCCGGGCTGATCGCGCGCGCCACGCCCTTGTTGGTGGAAAAGCCGGTGGTGACCAGCGGTGCGGATTGCGACCGCATTGCGGCACTGCTGGCCCAGGCGCCGCCGGCGCTGCGGGTCGCGGGCTTCAACTTCCGGCATCTGCCGGTGCTGCAGCAGATGCGCCGCATCATCCGCGCCGGCGAACTGGGCCGCATCGTGCGCGCCAGCTTTGCCGCCGGGCAATGGCTGCCCGACTGGCGGCCGGGCACCGACCATCTGGCCGGCTATTCCGCCGATGCCGCGCGCGGCGGCGGGGTCGAACTGGACCTCGTGCATGAGATCGACCTCGCGCGCTGGTTCTTTGGCGAGATGGAGCTGCAATTCGCCCTCGGCGGCAGGCTGAGCAGCCTTGGCCTGCGCGCGAACGATGTCTCGGCCATGGTGATGACCGGGCGGAAGGGCGCGCCAATCGTGCAGGTGGCGCTGGACTATGTCTCGCGCCGGCGGCTGCGCCATTACGAGGTGGTGGGCGATCTGGGCGGGCTGTGCTGGGACATTTCCGGCACATTGGACCGCATCACGCCCACGGGCCGCGAGACGCTGCTGGCGGTCCCCGGCGGTTTCGACGTGGCGGCCAGCTATGTCGCCATGCTGGACGCCATTGCCGCGGTGCAGGCCGGCGGCGACTGGCCCGAGGGGCTGCAGACACTGGCGGACGGGGTGGCCAGCACGCGCCTGGCCCTTGCCGCCCGCGACCGGGGAAGCAAACAGGAAAGCCCATGACCACGATCTGTTCGATCTGCGCCCGCGGCGGCTCGCAAGGCGTGCCGCGCAAGAACATCCGCCCGCTGCTGGGCAAGCCGCTGATCGTGCACACGATCGAACAGGCGCTGGCCTGCGGCGCCATCGACCGGGTCTTTGTCTCGACCGACGACGCGGAAATCGCCGCCGTGGCCCGCGCCGCCGGGGCCGAGGTGCCCTTCCTGCGCCCGGCGGAGCTGGCGACCGCGAGCGCGCCCAAGATCCCGGTGATCGAACATCTGGTCGAACAGGTCGAGGCGATGGGCGTCGCGGTCGGGCGCATCATCGACCTTGACCCGACCTCGCCCCTGCGCGAGGTGGCCGACATTGCGGCAGCGGCGGCGCTGCTGGACGTGGATACCGATTGCGTCATCACCGGCTATCCCGCCGACAAAAACCCCTATTTCAACATGGTCGAGCAGGACGCGGCCGGCAATGTCGGCCTGGTCAAGCGGCTGGCGGCGGGCGTGACCTCGCGCCAGGCGGCACCAAGGGTCTGGTCGATGAACGCCTCGATCTATGTCTGGCACCGCCACACGCTGCGCGCCGGGCTGTGGAACGGGCGCACCCGGCTTTACGAGATGCCGCGCGAGCGGTCGGTGGACATCGACTGCGAGATCGACTTTCGCCTGGTCGAGATGTTGATGGCCGAGGCGCAGGACAGAAAGGCAGGACAATGAACGGCAAGGTCGCGGTATTGACCGGCGGCGGCGGCATCCTGGGCCGCGCCATGACGGAACGGCTGTCGCGCGACGGCTGGCAGGTGGCGGTGGTGGACCGCGACGCGGATCTGGCCGGGCGCGCGGCCAGCCTGGCCGTGGCCCCCGGCGGCGCCCGCGCCTATGGCTGCGACATCGCCGACAGGGCGGCGCTGGCCGATCTGCACGCCCGCATCCGCGCCGAGATGGGCGAGGTCGCGGCGCTGGTCTGCAACGCCGCCACGAAAAGTGACAATTTCTTTGCGCGCTTCGAGGAATTCCCGCTCAAGGACTGGAATTACGTCCTGTCGGTGAACCTGACCGCGCCGATGCTCTGCGCGCAGGAATTCGGCCCCTCCATGGCGGCGCGCAAGGGCGGCGCCATCGTCAACACGCTGTCGATCTATGGCATCGTCGCCCCCGACCAGCGCATCTATGAAGGCTCGCTTTACGAGGGTCGCGCGATCAACACGCCGGCGATCTATTCGGCCTCCAAGGCCGGGCTCTGGGGGCTGACGAAATACCTTGCCAGCTATTGGGGGGCGCAGGGGCTGCGGGTGAACGCGGTGACGCCCGGCGGCGTGTTCAGCGGCCAGAACGACACATTCGTGCAGAAATACAGCGCCCGCACCATGATGGGCCGCATGGCCGAGCCGCATGAGATTGCCGATGCCGTGGCCTATCTTGTCTCTGATCGCGCGAGCTATGTCACCGGCCAGAACCTGGTCGTCGATGGCGGGCTGACCGCCTGGTAGCGCGCCGAAATGTGGCCATCTGGCGCGGCACCCGTGATCGGGCCCCGCGCCGGGGCGATCACAACCCGACCGCGGGACTTGCGCCGGCCATGGCAAAATTGCCGGCCATGGGCGCCGCGCCGGCGCCGCCGGTGATCAGCACCCACCAGATCTTGCCCGATGGCTCCTGATACCAGCCCATGCCGAATTCGCTGGCCCGCGGGTCCATGATCACGTCGCGGGTGTCGCGGGTCTGCATCCAGGCATTCAGCGTCGCCATCTCGTTTTCATAGGTCTCGGAGATGTTTTCGCCGATCAGATGGCCCATGTAGCCGCTGCGCCGCACCCGATCGAGCGGCGACGAGCCGTCCGAGCCGAAATGCCAGGCCCGGTTCTGCGCCGCCATGTCGCGGGCATGCGCCTTGGCGGCGGCGTCCAGCGCCGGGTTCTGCATCAGGGCCGGGGCAGCGACATTGGCGCGCAGCGCATTGATCTGGCCCGCCACCCGGACCGGGATCTGCGCCTCTTCGCGCGGGGTGATCTTGTAGGCCACCGGCAGCGGCTGGCCATCGGGGCCGAGCTGCTGCTGCGGCTTCTGGCAGGCCGCAAGCGCCAGCACCGAAACAAGCGCCAGAGTTGAGAGTTTCAGCATATGTCCTGTCCCCAAGGATGTTTTGCGTCAGCCATACAAATTCGGGCAGCCTGCTTCAAACCCAAGATTGCGTGAGCGCCACAGGCTGCGGCGCTGTTGCGACAATGACGCTTGTTTGAATTGCATGGCGGCGGTTGCGGGCCTAAAGCCATGATCAGCATTTCAACTTCTTTCATTCGGGCAGAGAAGGCCGCGCCAAGCGGCCCGTCACATCTGAGGAGCGACACATGATCACGCCGAAGCATCCGGTCTCGCGCCGGACATTCCTGGCCGCATCGGCGGCGATGGGGGCGGCGGGGCTTGCGGCCCCGGCCATGGCGCAGGGCATCGACCCCTATACCGGCCAGCCGCTGCAGGGCTCGGCGGCGGGCGGGGCCACGCCGGACGCGGGCGTGGTGCAATATGATGCGGCGCAGGATTCGCGGCGCAACATCTCGAGCTTTCACATGCAGGACTGGCAGCCCTATTTCAGCGACCTGACCAATGGCGCCATCCTGGTGGACCTGACCTCGCGCGCGCTGCATTTCTGGTCCGAGGACCAGTCGGTCTACAAGCTGTTCCCGACTTCGGTGCCAGTCAGCCCGGAACTGACGCGCACCGGCCGCACCGAGATCATCAAGAAGGTCGTCGGCCCCAGCTGGTCCCCCACCCCCGAGATGAAGAAGCGCAACCCCGAATGGCCGGATTTCGTGCCCCCGGGGCCGGACAACCCGCTGGGCACGCATGCGCTGTGGCTGAGCTGGCAGTATTACCGCATCCACGGCACGCATGACACGCGCAAGATCGGCCGCAAGTCCTCGAACGGCTGCATCGGTCTTTACAACGAGCATATCGTGCAGCTCTACGACCTGACCAAGATCGGCACGCAGGTGCTGCTGATCTGACGCCACAGGGCCGGGGCGCTGCCGGACGGCGCTCGAAATGCCTCGCATTTGAGCCGTCGGCTGGAAAATGGCGACGGGTTCCGCAATCCTTGTGGCACGGATCACAAGGGATCGATTCATGTCAGGCCGTGGCGGCAGCGCCCCCATCATCATCAAGCGCGTGCGTGGCGGCACCGGGGCCGGCCACCACGGCGGCGCCTGGAAGGTCGCCTATGCCGATTTCGTGACCGCCATGATGGCGTTCTTTCTGCTGATGTGGCTGTTGAACGCGACCACGGAAAAGCAGCGCCAGGGGCTGGCGGATTACTTCAACCCCACGATCCTGCAACAGACCGGCAGCGGCCAGTCCGGACCCTTCGGCGGCGAGATCCAGGACGCGCAGACCAATTCCGGCAAGGGCGCCGGCGCCTCGCGCGACACGCTGGCCACCCAGGCGCGCGAGGGGCGCGAATCGGGCTTTGACGCCATGGCGCGCCACATCCAGAACCAGCTGACCGGCAGCGGCGCCGAATCCATGCAGAAGGTCAATCTGCTGCGCCATGTCGTGACCCGGATGACCGACGAGGGTCTGGTGATCGAGCTGACCGATCTGACGGACGAGCCGCTGTTCGTCGGCAACAGCGCCCAGCCCACGCAGGTGGCGAAGGAACTGGCGGCGATCCTGACCAGCGTGCTTGGCCGCGTCAGGAACGAGCTTGCGCTGGCCGGCCATGTGCGTGCCTATCCCGAAATGCTGCTGCATTCACCGGTCTGGGCGCTGTCGGACGCGCGCGCCCATACGCTGCGCAACCTGCTGGAGGGCGCGGGCCTTGAGCAGGCGCGCATCCAGCGCGTCACCGCCTATGGCGACCGACGCAACCGCTCGGTCAATCCCATGGATCCGAACAACAACAGGATCGAGGTGATCCTGCTGCGGTAGCCGCAGGGCCGGCCGCCGTTAGGGGCATCTTAACCTGCGGCTGGCAGTCTGCGTTCCAGAACGACTCACGAAAGGTGGCAACAGAATGTCGATTTCTTCCGCCCTGAGCGCAGGCGTCTCGGGCCTGGCGGCCAACTCGACCCGGCTGTCCAATATCTCGGACAATATCGCCAACTCCGGGACCTATGGCTACAAGCGCGTGGACACCTCCTTCGAAAGCATGGTGATCAACCAGTCGCGGGGCGGCGGCATGTATACGGCGGGTGGCGTGCGCGCCAGCACCGGCCGCAACATCGACGAGCGCGGCAGTCTGGTCAGCACCTCGCATCCGCTGGACATCGCGATTTCTGGCCGCGGCATGCTGCCGGTGATCGACAGCACGGCGGTCGGGTCGGACGGCGGCAATGCGCGAAGCCTGATGATGACCAGGACCGGGGCCTTCCGCCCCGACAGCCAGGGCATCCTGCGCACCGACTCGGGTCTTGTCCTGATGGGCTGGCCGGCGAACAGCGATGGCAGCATTCCCAATCAGCCCCGCGACTCCGTCACCGGGCTGCGCCCCATCGTCATCAACTCGGGCCAGACCGCGGCCGATCCGACGACGCGCATCAACATGGCGGTCAACCTGCCTGCCGGCGATGCCATTGGCGGCGCCAGCGGCGATACTCGGGAAATGGAGGTCGAATATTTCGGCAATCTCGGCAATTCCGAGCGGATGACGTTCTCCTTCACCCCGGATGTTTCGGGCGCGGCGGGCACGCGTTCCAACCGCTGGACGATGGAGATCCGTGATTCGGCGATCATCGACAACCCCGGCACCGCGGCGGATGAAGCGCTGATCGGCAGCTATACGCTGGAATTCGACGACAGCGCGGCGGCGGGCGGCACGCTGTCGGGGGTCACCCCCATCGGCGGCGGCGCCTATGATCCGGCGACCGGCGCCGTGACCGTCGCCGCAGCGGGCGGTCCGATGAGCATCGAACTGGGCCGTCTCGGAGACAGCCGGGGCATGACGCAGCTGAGCGCCGGCTTCTCTCCGGCCAATGTCAGCAAGAACGGCTCGCCGGTCGGCAACCTGACCGGGCTCGAGATCGACGAGAACGGCATGCTGACGGCCTCGTATGACACGGGCTTCACCCGCACACTTTATCAGATTCCGATCGTCGACGTGCCCAATGTGAACGGCCTGATGGCGATGGACAACCAGACCTACCGGATCTCGGCGGAATCGGGTGCCTTCTATCTGTGGGATGCGGGCGACGGACCCGTCGGCAGCATGGCGGGCTATGCGCGCGAAGCCTCGACGACCGATGTCGCGGCCGAACTGACCGACCTGATCCAGACCCAGCGCGCCTATACCTCGAATGCCAAGGTCATCCAGACCGTCGACGAGATGCTGCAGGAAACCACGAACCTCAAGCGCTGATCCCGAGCCGCGGGCGGCGCCTCGCCCGGGCAAGAGCCAACGGAAGGTCTCACATGAGCATCTCATCCGCAATCTCGAACGCCGTCACCGGGCTGAATGCCGCCTCGCGCGGCGCTGAGAATGTCTCCACCAATATCGCCAACGCACTGACCCCCGGCTACGCAAGACGAGAGGTCGATCTCGCCCCGCGCAGTTCCGGACAGGCCGGGGGAGTCCAGATCACCGGCATCCGCCGGCTGATCGACACCGCGCTTCTCGGCGACAGCCGGTTGGCGCAAGCCAGCGCTGGCGCGTCCGGTGCGATCGCGTCCTTCCATGCCGCCATGGAACAGGCTTTCGGCACGGCCGGCAGCAGTTCCTCGCTCGGCAGCAATCTGACGCAGTTCTCGGCGGCAGTCAGCGCGGCCGCCGCCAGACCAGACAGCGAGACCCGCCTGACGGCGGTTCTGGACACGGCCACCGACCTGGCGGAAAGGATCAACGACATCGCAACCGCCATCCAAGCCGAGCGCAGCAAGGCGGAACAGGCCATCGAAAGCGATGTCGCGCAGCTGAACCGCGCGCTTGCCCAGGTTGCCGACCTGAACGGCCAGATCGTCTCGCTCAAGGCGCAGGGCAAGGACCCTTCGTCGCTGATGGATGCGCGCCAGGCCGCAATCGACGCGGTGGCGCAGATCCTGCCGATCAGGGAGGTCGCGCGCGAGAACGACCGCGTGGCGCTGTTCACCACCGAAGGTTCGGTGTTGCTTGATGGAACCACGCCGGCAAGGCTGGGGTTCGACAGCACAGCGCAAGTCAGCGCGGACATGTCCCTGGCAGGTGGGCAGCTCAATGCATTGACCCTCAACGGAAAACCGCTTTCCGGCGTTCAGATGCAGATGCTCTCGGGTGGCAGGCTGGGGGCAGGCTTCGAGATCCGGGACCGGGTCGCGCCGCAATATCAGCAACAGATCGACGCCTTCGCGAGGGAGCTTCACGACCGCCTTGCCAGCCCCTCGGTCGATGCGTCGCTGCCGGCTGGCAGTCCCGGTCTGTTCACGGATGCCCAGAGCATCCTCAACCCGGCGAACGAGACCGGCTTTGCCAGCCGGATCGCGGTCACTGCGACGGTCGATCCCGACTCGGGCGGGGCTTTGTGGCGGATCCGCGCCGGCCTGAACGCGCCTGATGCCGGCAGCGTCGGGGAGAGTTCACTGCTGCTTCGCATCGATGCCGCACTTGCCGCATCGCAGGCACCCGGATCAGCAACCTTTCCCCCGGCAAAAAGGAACCTGGCGGCACTCGCGTCGGAACTGGCGTCAGGCGCAGCCTCGAACCGCCTCCGCTCGGCCGCGGATGCGCTGCAGGACAGCACCCATCACAATGGCCTCAAATCGGCACTGCTCGCCGATGGCGTCGATACCGACAGGGAGATGGAGGGGCTGCTTGCACTCGAACGCGCGTATTCGGCCAATGCCAAGGTCTTTCAGACCGCCAATGACATGCTCGATACCATCCTGAGGTGGACATGATGTCTCTCGTTTCGGTCAGTGACCTTTCCCGCAACCATCGCCTGAGGCTGGACCAGAGCGCCTTGAAAAACCGACTCGAGCGATTGACCACCGAGGTCACAAGCGGGGTGAAATCGGACATTGCTGCCGCACTTGGTGGCGATCTCTCGCAGATTTCCCATATCGAGTCGCGGCTGACGCTGCTGACAACCTATCGCCAGAATGCGTCTGAGGCCGAAGCCTTTCTGGACAGCATGCAGACCGTCCTCGAGGGCATGCAAACCAGCGCCGACGAACTTGGACCCAGCCTGCTGAGCGAGGCGAGCACCGCCTCGGACGACAGTCTGCGGATACGCGCTGACGAGGTCGCGCAGCGCCTGCGTTCGCTGATCAATGCTATCAATACCGACACTGGCGGCCGTTACCACTTCTCCGGCAGCCGGACGGATACGCCACCGCTGCAAGGCTTTGACAGTGTGCTTGCCAACCTGAACACCGCCGTTGCCGGTGCGACCACGTCGAATGACATCATCGACAGAATCGACGACTGGTTTGACGCACCCGTGGGCGGCGGCGGCTTCGCCGACCTCGCCTATCAGGGTGATTCCGCCAGTACGCCGGAAAGCCCTGTCTCCCCGGACCGACAGGTCAGCACCGTGCTTGCCGCGACCGCCCCGGAACTGCGCGAGACCCTCAAGGGCATGGCCATCATGGCGTTCGCCGCACAGTCCGGATCCTCGATGGGGACGAGCACCTTGAGAGACATGTTCTCTGCGGCGGGATCCCGCCTCGCGACGGGCAGCAGGGACCTGACAGCCCTTCGCGCCGGTCTCGGCCAGCGTCAGGCGGCAGTCTCTCAGGCTCAGACCCGCAACGCCGCCGAAACATCGACGCTGTCGATCGCCAGAACGACATTGACCAGCGCCGACCCGTTCGAAACCGCGACGGCCCTGCAAGAGGTCGAGATCCGGATCCAGAGTCTTTATGCCATTACTGCCCGGCTGTCGCGTCTGAGCCTCATGGATTATCTCTCATGAGATTCTGGGTTCGGATCTTTCTGCTTCTCTGCCTGCCCAATCTGGTCATGGCCGCACCCGTCCGGATCAAAGACCTGGCCAATGTCGATGGCGTCCGCGGAAACGATCTGGTCGGCTACGGGCTGGTGGTCGGGTTGAATGGATCTGGCGACAGCATCCGCAACTCTCCCTTCACCGAAGAGATCATGGCTGGACTTCTGGAGCGCCTCGGCGTGAACGTAACCGACGAATCCGTCCGGCCCAAGAACGTCGCAGCCGTCATCGTGACCGCGACCCTTCCGCCATTTGCCCGGGCCGGCTCGCAGATAAGCGTGAATGTTGCAGCGATCGGGGATGCCAAAAGCCTTCTCGGCGGCACTCTTGTCATGACCCCACTAAATGCGGCTGACGGAGAAATCTATGCGGTGGCGCAGGGCTCCATCCTGGCCGGCGGCGCTGAGGCATCGGGTGCAGCCGCCTCGGTCGTGCAGGGTGTCCCGACGACAGGAACCATTCCATCCGGCGCGCGGATCGAACGAGAGGTCGCGTTCGACTTTTCACAGATGACCAGCCTGCGGCTGGCCCTCAGGACGCCAGATTTCACCACCGCGGCCAGGATCGAGGCCGCGATAAATCGCAATCTGGGCAGAATCGCCGAACTGACGGATGCAGGGACAGTTTCGATCGACACCTCTGCGCTGGGTCAGGTGAACCCCGCAAGGCTGATCGGGCAAATCGAAAACATCACTGTCGAGCCCGAATCCGCGGCCCGCGTCGTGATTGACCACAAGTCGGGCACTATCGTCATGGGCGAGAATGTTCGCATCTCGCGTGTCGCGGTTTCTCAGGGGAATCTGACGCTGCGCGTGCGGGAGGCTCCAGTTGTTTCGCAGCCGAACCCGTTCTCACCAGGAAGCACGGTGGTTGTCCCGCGTAGCCAGGCCGAAATCACCCAAGAGCCGGGTATCGGCTTTGCCGAAGTGTCGGGCGAATCATCGCTTTCCGAGGTAATCGCCGGCCTGAACGCGCTTGGAATTCGGCCACGCGATATGATCGACGTTCTCAAAGCAATTCATGCGTCTGGGGCCCTGCATGCCGAGTTCATCGTGAACTAGCAGGCTGCTGAAGAAGTCTGCGGCCTGGTACAATTTCCCTTCGCGATGACTGTCGGCGTTCGGCGCCTGGCCCTGCAACACCGGAGGGATTCTTGCCTGACCCGGCCCTCCACTTCAGGCTGCCAGCAGCCGGGGCAGTCTGGTGACCTGCCCCCCAGAATCTGGACCATTCAAAGGGAGGGTTTGTTCTCGTAACGTTTAATTCGACGAGGAGAGGGGCTATGGCTGAAAATGGGTGATGGGGCCTGAGAAGGCGGCGTATCGTGGCGGGTGTCGAAGCCTGCCAGAACC
>NZ_JBDHSP010000033.1:0-32101 GCF_039808215.1 Paracoccus sp. (in: a-proteobacteria) | reverse complement strand
GGCGTCGCCGCTGACGATGCCAGCCAAAGCCGCGCCGCATGATCAAGCCGCGTCACCCAAATTCAGCCATAGCTCATTGAGGGGCGGGCTGATCAGATCGACACGACGGCTATTGAGGCTTTCGAGCCCAACGAAATCTTGGAAGAGCTGGTGGCATCCATCCGCCGGGACCTGGACGCGAAGAAGCCGCATGCCGCCATCGACCGGCTGCACACCTATTGCATGAAGCGGTTTGCGGCCCTCATTCGCAAGCACGGCGGCCCCGAGTGCGGCAAGGATGACCCGCTCCATTCCCGCGTTGGGAAATACGTCAAGATATTGCAGCAGAAACACAACCTCACGCCAGTCTCGGACCGCATCGTGAAGACACACATCGCGGTTTTTCAGGAGATGAATCCGATCAGGAACGATCAGTCTTTTGCACATGACAACGAGACGCTCGTGACGATGGACGAGGCGCGGTTCATTTTCGACAGCGTGACCGCGTTCTTGCGGTTCTCTAAGGCCATCGACGGCCGCCTCTTCGAGGACTGACAAAGAAGCCGCCCATCCTGCGACGATCCGCCCCTGTCGCATGGAAATAACCCGTGAACAAAGGTCGGCAGAGACCGCTCCAAGGCAGGTGGTGTGAGATTTTCCGCAGCTACAATGAGCGTCCGCTATCTGGAACGCCTCCTAGCAGCATCATGCCTAGGCCAACGTCCGCAAAGGGCCGTTCGCTACTCTCGTTGCTGTTACCGAGAACCAGCGAGAGCGTGGGGGGGCCAGTAGGCACGCAAAGATGTGACTAATTTGCCATATTGACACGCGAGTTGCATGCATATGGTCCAAAATTGCACTCTTATGCGCCACTAACACTAACAATTTACTTGGTGGAGCCGAGGGGAATCGAACCCCTGACCTCATCATTGCGAACGATGCGCTCTACCAACTGAGCTACGGCCCCATCGGCACGCTAATTCGCCCAGAGGCGCGGCCTTGTCAAGGGCTGGCGCGGCGGGTTTTTCAGCTTTCTTCGGACCCGGCCCCGCCAGGTGCGAACCCCGCCGGAATCGCGCCGGCGGGGTCGGGGAAGGTTACTCGGCCGCCTCGGTATAACTGTCCAGCGGCGGGCAGGTGCAGATCAGGTGGCGGTCGCCATAGGCGTTGTCCACGCGACCCACCGGCGGCCAGTATTTGTCCACCCGGAAGGCGCCCGGCGGGAAGCAGCCCTGCTCGCGCGAATATTCGCGGTCCCAGTCGGCGACCAGGTCCTCGACCGTGTGCGGGGCGTGGCGCAGCGGGCTCGCCTCGGCGCTGATGCGGCCCTCGGCCACGTCGCCGATCTCGGCGCGGATGGCCTGGAAGGCGGTGATCAGCCGGTCGATCTCGGCCTTGGTCTCCGATTCGGTCGGCTCGACCATCAGCGTGCCCGAGACCGGCCAGCTCATGGTCGGCGCGTGGAAGCCGTTGTCGATCAGGCGCTTGGCGATGTCGTCCACGGTCACGCCATGTTCGGCAAAGACCCGCGTGTCCAAGATGCATTCATGTGCGACGCGGCCGCGGTTGCCCATGAACAGCACCGGATAGGACCCGGCCAGCCGGCTGGCGATATAGTTCGCGTTCAGGATGGCGATGCGCGTGGCCTGGGTCAGCCCCTCGCCCCCCATCATCAGGATATAGGCCCAGCTGATCAGCAGGATCGAGGCGCTGCCCCAGGGCGCCGCCGAGACCGCGCCGGCCTCGCCGCTGCGCGGATCGTCGGGCAGGAAGGGCGCGAGATGCGCCCGGACCCCGATCGGACCCATGCCGGGACCGCCGCCGCCATGCGGGATGGCAAAGGTCTTGTGCAGGTTCAGGTGGCTCACGTCGCCGCCGATCTCGCCGGGTTTCACCAGACCGACCAGCGCGTTCATGTTGGCGCCGTCGATATAGACCTGACCGCCGTGGTCATGGGTGATCTTGCAGACCTCGCGCACGGTGTCCTCGAAGACGCCATGCGTGCTGGGATAGGTGATCATCACCGCCGCCAGCCTGGCTCCGGCCTTGGCCGCCTTGTCGGCGAAATCCTCAAGGTCGATGTCGCCGTTCGGGGCGGATTTCACCACCACGACCTTCATGCCGCACATCTGTGCACTGGCCGGGTTGGTGCCATGCGCCGAGACCGGGATCAGGCAGATGTCGCGCTCCTCGCCGCGCGCGCGGTGATAGGCGGCGATGGTCAGCAGACCCGCGTATTCACCCTGCGCGCCGCTGTTCGGCTGCAGGGAAAACGCGTCATAGCCGGTGATCTGGCACAGCTTTTCCGTCAGGTCGGCGAACATCTCGTGATAGCCGGCGGCCTGATCCTCGGGGGCGAAGGGGTGCAGCGCGCCGAACTCGGGCCAGGTGATCGGCATCATCTCGGCGGCGGCGTTCAGCTTCATCGTGCAGGACCCCAGCGGGATCATCGCCCGGTCCAGCGCCAGATCGCGGTCCGACAGGCGGCGCATATAGCGCATCATCTCGGATTCGGCCCGGTTCATGTGGAAGACCGGGTGCGTCAGATAGTCGCTTTCGCGGATCAACGCCTCGGGGATCGCCGGAGCGGTCGCGGCCTCAGACGCGTTGCTGATGCCAAAGGCATCCAGAACCCGCGTGATCACACAAGCATCGGTGGTCTCATCGACCGAGATGCCGACATGGTCGCGACCGACCTTGCGCAGGTTGATGCCACGGTGACGGGCGGCGGCCATGATGCCCTGCTGGCCCACGCCGACGCGCACGGTGATGGTATCGAAGAAAGCCGCGGGCTCAACCTCGGCCCCGGCTTCGCGCAGCGCATTCGCCAGCGTCACCGCCTTCAGATGCACGCGCTGCGCAATCGCGCGCAGACCGACCGGGCCGTGGAAGACGCCATAGAAGCTCGCCATCACCGCCAGCAGCGCCTGCGCCGTGCAGACGTTCGAGGTCGCTTTCTCGCGGCGGATGTGCTGCTCGCGGGTTTGCAGGGACAGGCGATAGGCCTTGTTGCCCTTGGCGTCGATGGACACGCCGACGATGCGGCCGGGCATGGCACGCTTCATCTCGTCGCGGCAGGCCATGAAGCCGGCATGCGGCCCGCCGTAGCCCATCGGCACGCCAAACCGCTGCGCCGAGCCTACGGCGATGTCCGCGCCCATGGCGCCCGGCTCCTTCAGCACGCACAGCGCCAAGAGATCCGAAGCCACCACCGCGACCGCGCCCACCGCATGCAGCGCGGCAATGTCATCGCTCAGGTCGCGGACATGGCCATAGGTGCCCGGATATTGATAGATCGCGCCAAAGACTCGCGAAGGATCGCATTCGGCCCCGCGGATGATCTCGATGCCCAGCGGCGCGGCGCGGGTCTCGATCACGGCGATGGTCTGCGGGTGCAGTTCGTCGCTGACGAAAAACGCCTTGGCCTTGGATTTGGCCACCCGCTGCGCCATGGCCATGGCCTCGGCCGCCGCCGTCGCCTCGTCCAGCAGCGAGGCGTTCGCCACCGGCAGGCCGGTCAAGTCCGCGACCATGGTCTGGTAGTTCAGCAGCGCCTCAAGCCGGCCCTGGGCGATCTCCGGCTGATAGGGGGTATAGGCCGTATACCAGGCCGGGTTTTCCAGGATGTTGCGCTGGATCGCCGGGGGGGTGACGGTGCCGTAATAGCCCTGACCGATCAGGCTGGTCATCACCCGGTTCTTGCCCGCCACATCGCGCATGCGGGCCAGAAGTGCTGCCTCGGACAGCGCCGGCCAGTCCAGCGGCTTTGCCTGGCGGATGCTGGCCGGCACGGTCTGGCCGATCAGCGCCTCCAGGCTTTCGGCGCCCACCGCCTTCAGCATCTCGGCCATTTCGGCCGGAGACGGCCCGATATGGCGGCGATTGGCGAAATCGTCGGGGTTATAGTCGGTCGGTGTCCATTTGCCCATCACTGGCCTCGGTGCATCAGATGTTCACAAGATCTTGCCCGGAAAGCGCGGGACGGCGCCTTGCCGCCCCGGGGACCAAAGGCCCGGCCCTCTCCGTTTCCCCAATACTCTGCTGGGGGTCCGGGGGGCGAAGCGCCCCCGGCCTTCGCCGGGCTGCAGGGCCCGGCACGCGTTCAGCCGATCATCGCGTTATAGGCCGCCTCGTCCATGAAGCCGGACAGGTCCACGCCGCCCGCCGGCTTGATGCGGAAAAACCACGCCGCCAGCGGATCGGTGTTCACCTCGCCGGGAATGTCGCTCAGCGCCTCGTGCACGGCGGTGATCACCCCGGCGACCGGCGCCGCGATGTCCGAGGCCGCCTTCACGGATTCGATCACCACGACATCCTCGCCCGCCTCGACCTCGCGCCCGACCTCGGGCAGTTCGATGAAGACGACATCGCCCAGCTGCTCGCTGGCATGGGCGGTGATGCCGACGACGATTTCATCGCCGTCCTGTTTCAGCCACTCGTGGTCTTCGGTGTATTTCAGCATGGATGGCCTCTCAGCGCTTGTAGGCGGGTTTGTAGAAGGGAAGCGGGGTGACGGTCACGGCCATGCGCTTGCCGCGCAGCTCGGCCCACAGCGGCTGACCCTCGGCCAGACCCCGGGGCAGGATCGCCATGGCGATCGGGCCGCCGACGGTGGGGCCAAAGCCGCCCGAGCAGACGGTGCCGATCCGGCTGCCGCCTTCGGCCGCGTCAAAGATCGCCACGCCCTCGCGGATCGGGGCGCGGCCCTCGGGGCGCAGGCCCTGGCGGACCTTGGCGGGACCGGCGGCCAGTTCCGGCAAAATGACATTCGCGCCGGGGAAACCGCCCTCGCGCGCGCCGCCCGTGCGGCGCAGCTTCGGGATCGACCAGCCCAGACCGGCGGGACCGGGGCTGATGCTGGCGTCCATGTCATGGCCGTAAAGCGGCATCCCGGCTTCCAGCCGCAGGCTGTCGCGGGCGCCAAGGCCGATCGTCGCCACCTCGGGCTCGGCCAGCAGCGCGTCGGCAAAGGCGCGCGCCTGCGCCTCGGGGACCGAGATCTCGAACCCGTCCTCGCCGGTATAGCCCGAGCGGCTGACCCAAAGCCGCGCGCCCTGCCAGTCGAATTCCGCCACATCCATGAATTTCATCGCCGCGACGCCCGGCACCAGACGCGCCAGCACCGCCTCGGCCTCGGGGCCTTGCAGGGCCAGCAGCGCCCGGTCCGCGACCACCTCGACGCTGATGCCGCGCGATTCCAGCTGGCGCAGATGCGCGATGTCCTGCTCGGCGCAGCCGGCATTTACCACCAGATAGAGGTGGTCGCCCTTGTTGGCGATCATCAGGTCGTCAAGGATGCCGCCGCTCTCGCTGGTGAACAGCCCATAGCGCTGACGCCCCTCGGCGAGGCCGATGATGTCGGCCGGGACCAGCGTCTCCAGAACCGCGGCCACCTCGGGGCCGCGCAGGATCACCTGGCCCATGTGGCTCACGTCGAACAGCCCGGCATGGGCGCGCGTGTGCTGGTGCTCGCCCAGCACGCCCAGCGGATATTGCACCGGCATCTCCCAGCCGGCGAAGGGCACCATCTTTGCCCCCCGTTCGAGGTGCAGGTCATAAAGTTTCGTGCGCCGCAGATCGGCCATGGGCATCCCCCTGTCTGCGGACGGACCAAGCCCGTCCGGTTAGATGCCCCCTCTGTCCCCACCCCGGATCGGGGGCGCCTGAGATCGTTATCCCTTCGGCGGGCGACCGCGGCCGCCTCTCTCCAGAGCGTTCAGCGGAAAAACGGTCCCTTTGCCTGAGAGATTCCCGGGGCGGTTGCTCCTTCGGCCCTGGCCAAGGCCAGTTTCTCCCGATTTCCGCTTCCCTCGTAGCCCCGGACCGCCATTCTGGCAAGAGCCTTCGCCGCGGCTCAGATCGTGATGTTCGAGGCGCCGCCGTCCAGCAGGATGTTCTGCCCGACGATGAACCGCGCCTGCTGGCCGCACAGGAAGGCGCAGGTGGCGCCGAAATCCTCGGGCCGGCCATAGCTGTGGGTGGGGATGGCCGACTGGCGGCGGGCGCGGGCCTCGTCCTCACTGATGCCTTCGGCGCTGGCCGCGCCCCGGTCCAGCGCCTCGGCGCGGGCGGTGGCGTGAAAGCCGGGCAGCAGGTTGTTCACCACCACCCCATGCGGCGCGACCTGCCGCGACATGCCGGCGACAAAGCCGGTCAGCCCGGCGCGGGCGGTATTCGACAGGCCCAGCGGCGCCACCGGCGCGCGCACCGAAACCGAGGTGATGTTGACCACCCGCCCCCAGCCGCGCGCGATCATCCCCGGCACCAGCGCCTGCATCAGCGCCACCGCCGACAGCATGTTGGCATCGAAGGCGCGGATGAAATCCTCGCGGCTCCAGTCTGTCCAGATCCCGGGCGGCGGACCGCCGGCATTGGTCACCAGGATGTCGGCCTGCCCGCCCAGCGCCGCCAGCACCGCCGCGCGGCCGGCCTCGCTGGTGATGTCGCCGGCCACCGGCGTGACGCTGACGCCGTGCCGCGCCGCGATGGCGGCGGCGGTCGCGGCCAGCGCCTCGGCGCCGCGGGCGTTGATCACCAGATCCACCCCGGCCTCGGCCAGCGCCTCGGCGCAGCCCCGGCCCAGCCCCTTCGACGCGGCGCAGACCAGCCCGCGCTTGCCCCTGATCCCCAGATCCATGACATTTCCCCCATGCAGCCCGCCGACATGCAGCCCGCCGACAGGGAAGCGCGCCGGGCGCCAAAAGTCCAGATCGCCCGCGCAGGCCGGCAAAACCCGCAGTTGCGCCATGGCCGGCGCGATGCCACAAAGACCGCAGGCAGATCGCGAGGGCATCATGGCGCATTCCCTTTGGCAGCGAATCCTGGCGGCAGGCCTCGGGCTGGCGCTGCTGGCCGGCCCGGCCCCGGCGCAGGACGGCCCGATTCCGGAACGCCGGCTGCAGCTTCTGGCCGACAGCGACCGGCCCGGGGGTGATCTGGAGCGCATCTTCGACACCACGTTGCAGGCCTGCATCCAGGCCTGCCTCGCCAATGCCGATTGCCGGGCGCTGACCTACAACCAGCGCGCGCGCGCCTGCTTTCCCAAGGGCGCCGATGCGGGCCAGGCGCAGGCCTTTGCCGGCGCGCTGTCGGGCAAGGTGGTCGCCGCTGCGCCCGCAGCCCTGCGGCTGGCCCGCAGCCGGGCGGCGGCGCTGCCCTTCCTGAGCGGCGACATGCCCGCGGCGGCGGCGCGGCAGGCGCAGATGATCGCGGCAATGAACCCGGCGCTGCCCGCGGATGCCGACGCCCCTGCTGCCGCCGCCGCGGCCGAGGCCACGGGCGATCTGGCCGGCGCCGCGCGTCTCATGGCGCAGGTCGTGGCGCAGGGCGACCGCGCCGAGGACTGGACCAACCTTGCGCGGCTGCAGCTTTACACCAGCGACCAGAACGACCGCGACGCCTCGGGCGGCATCGCCCTGACGGCGCTGAACGGCTATCTGCGCGCGGATCGCGATCCGGTGGCGGCGCGGGCGCTGTCCTGGCTTGCCATGGCGCTCGAGCGGCTGGACCGCGGCCGCGAGGCGCTGCCGGCGCTGCGCCTGGCGGCGGCGCTGTCGCCCGGAGACGGCCAGATCGCCCAGGCCCTGGCCCAGTCCGAGGCCCGCAACGGCCTGCGCGTCATCGACACGCAGGTGGAATCCGACAGCGCCCTGCCGCGCTTTTGCGCGGTGATGTCGCGCAACCTGGCCGCGGGCACCGATTATGCCCCCTTCCTGCGCCTGCCCGCCGGCGATCTGACCGTCGAGGCCGAGGGCGACCGGCTGTGCGTCGCCGGCCTTGCGCATGGCCAGCAGGTCGCGATCACCCTGCGCGCCGGCCTGCCCGCCGCCGATGGCGAGAAACTGCCCCGAGACCTGGCGCTGACGGGCTATGTGCGCGACCGCAGCCCCTCGGTGCGCTTTCCCGGCCGCGCCTATGTGCTGCCGGCCTCGGGCGATCAGCGGCTGGCCATGGTCACGGTCAATGCCGATCAGGTCGATCTGCGGCTTTTGCGCATTTCCGACCGCAACCTGATCCGCGCCATGGCCGAGGACATGTTCGCCAGCCCCCTCGACAGCTGGCAGGCGGACTATTTCTCGGGGACCATGGCGCGCGAGATCTGGAAGGGCGCGGCCGAAGTGGCCCGCCCCGCCGGCCAGGACAGCCGCAATGTCGAACTGACCACCGCCCTGGCCATCCCCGCCGCCGCCGGTCCGCTTGCGCCGGGCATCTATATCCTCGAGGCCGGCGTCAGCGGCCAAAATCCCGATGAGGCCGGGCTGGCGGCGCAATGGTTCGTGATCTCGGATTTCGGCATCTCGACCTATTCCGGCACCGACGGGCTGACGGTCATGGTGCGCAGCCTGCGCGACACCGCGGCAAAACCCGGGGCTGAGGTGGCGCTGGTCAGCCGCAGCAACGAGGTGCTGGCGCGGGCGCTGACCGATGCGCAGGGCGTGGCGCATTTCGCCCCCGGCCTGGCGCTGGGACAGAACAGCGCCGCGCCGGCGCTGGTCACGGTCAGCGACTGGCAGGGCGAAGGCGCCGACCGCATCCCGCGCGACATCGCCTTCCTGTCGCTGTCGGACCCCGAGTTCGACCTGTCGGATCGCGGCGTCGAGGGCCAGCCGCCCGCCCCACCCATCGACATCTTCCTGACCACCGATCGCGGCGCCTATCGCGTGGGCGAGACAGTGCACGCCACGCTCATGCTGCGCGACGCGGCGGCGCGCGCGCTGCCGGACATGCCGCTGACCGCGGTGATCCTGCGCCCCGACGGGGTCGAGCAGGCGCGCCTGGCGCCCACGCCCGCCGGCAGTGGCGGCGCCACCCTGGCCTGGCAGATCCCCGGCGACGCGCCGCGCGGCACCTGGCGGCTGGAACTGCGCACTGCCGCCGACGGGCCGGCGCTGGCGGTGGCGCGGCTGCTGGTCGAGGATTTCCTGCCCGAGCGCATCGACTTTGCCCCGCACCTGCCGGAAGGGCCGGCCCGGGCCGGCACCAGCCTCGAGCTGTCGCTGACCGCGCATTGGCTGTTCGGCGCCCCCGCCGCCAACCTGCCGGTCGAGGGCAGCCTGCGGCTCTCCCCCGCCCGCAACCTCGAGGGTTTCGAGGGCTATGTCTTTGGCCGCGCCGACGACGACAGCGCACCCTTTGCCCAGGACCTGCCGCCCGGCCAGACCGACGCCCGCGGCGCGTTCCGTGCCGAGGTGGCGCTGCCCCCGGCCTTGGACCTGGGGCCGCGCCCGGTCACGGCGGAGCTGGTTCTCGACATCCGCGAGGGCGCCGGCCGCCCGGTCGAGCGCAGCATCACCCGCATCGTCATGCCCGACCAGCCCGCCATCGGCATCAAGCCGCTGTTTCAGGGCGACAGCGTGCCGGAAAATGCCGAGGCACGCTTTGCGCTGTTGGCCGTCGGCCCCGATCTTGCCCCGGTCAAGGCGCCGCTGCGCTGGGTTCTGAACCGCATTGACACCCAATACCAGTGGTATTCGCTGGACGGGCAGTGGAACTGGGAGCCGATCACCCGCCGCAGCCGCGTCAGCGAGGGCGTGGCCGAGCCCGGCGCCGCGCCGGCCGAGATCGCCGTGCCGGTGGACTGGGGCCAGTATGAACTGGTGGCCGAATCCGCCTCGGGCCAGGGCGGGGCCAGTTCGCTGCAGTTCCAGGCCGGCTGGGGGGCGCCGGCCGGCGCCGGCAGCGACACACCGGACCGGCTGCAGGTGCTGCTGGACCGGCCCGCCTACCGCAGCGGCGACACCGCCCGCGTCACTGTCGAGGCGCTCAGCGACGGGCTGGGGCTGGTCTCGGTGCTGTCGAACCGGGTGATCGCGCTGCAGGCCGTGGCGCTGAAGGCGGGCGAGAACCGGCTGGACCTGCCGGTGACCGACGACTGGGGCGCCGGCGTCTATGTTACCGTCAGCGCCATCCGCCCGCTGGAGGGCGCGATCCAGGGCCGCGCCCCGGTCAGGGCGCTGGGCCTGGCCCATGCCGCGGTCGACCCCGGCGCGCGGCAACTGGCGGCGCGGCTTGAGGCCCCGGCCGAGGCGCGCCCGCGCGGCACCGTCCCGGTGGTGCTGCGCCTTGAGGGCGCCGCCGGCCAGACCGTGCGGGCCACGGTGGCTGCGGTCGATCAGGGCATCCTGAACCTGACCGGCTTCCAGCCGCCCGATCCGGCGCAGCATTACTTCGGCCAGCGCCGGCTGGGCGTCGGGCTGCGCGATCTTTACGGCCGGCTGATCCTGGCCAGCGGCGCCCCGGACGGCGCGCTGCGCCAGGGCGGCGACGCCATGCAGGCCAGCGCCGAGGCGCCGCCGCCCACCGAAAAGCTGCTGAGCTGGTTCTCGGGCCCGGTGGCGCTGGGCGCGGACGGCACCGCCACGCTGCAGATCCCGGTCGGCGATTTCAACGGCGAGATGCGGGTGATGGCGGTGCTGTGGTCCGAGACCGCGGTGGGCCGGGCCGACGCCTCGGTTCTGGTACGCGATCCGGTGGTGCTGAGCGTGATCGCCCCGGCCTTTCTGGCGCCCGGCGACCGGGCGCAGATCGGGCTGCGGCTGACCCATGTCTCGGGTCCGGCCGGAGAGATGGCCCTGGCCGTGCGCCAGACCGGGGGCGGTGCCACGCTGGACGCCACGCTGCCCAGGGACCGCGTGACGCTGGCCGACAAGGCCGAGGCGCAGTTGACGCTGCCGGTCAACGCCGGCAAAACGCCCGGCCGCACCGATCTGCAACTGGTGCTGACCACGCCCGACGGCATAACGCTGAGCAAGGACATCACCATCCCCGTGGCCCTGCACGAGGCCGATATCCAGCGCCGCGACCGCCTGCTGCTGGCGCCGGGACAATCCGCCACCCCGCCCCCCGGCCTGACCGCGGGTCTGGCGCCCGGCGCACTGCTGACGATGGCGGTCGGACCCTATGCCCGGCTCGATGTGGCCGGCGCCATCGCGCGACTGGCGCGCTATCCCTTCGGCTGCACCGAGCAGCTGGTCTCGGGGGCGATGCCGCTGATCGGGCTGCCGGACCTGGCGGCGCTGGAGGGCGTCGCCGCCGGCGACGCCCTCCAGCAGCTGCAGCAGTCGATCGCCCGCATCCTGACCCGGCAGGGCCCGAACGGCGGCTTTGGCCTTTGGGCGGCGGATTCGGGCGATCTCTGGCTTGAGGCCTATGTCACCGATTTCCTGTCGCGCGCCCGCGCCGCCGGGCAGGCGGTGCCGGACCGGGCCTTCGCCCAGGCGATCGACAATCTCAGGAACCGCGCCAATTACGCCACCGACCCCGCCGCCGCCACCGCCGCAGACAATGCCGCCCTGGCCTATGCCCTGGCGGTGCTGGCGCGCGAACGCGCCGCCACGGTGGGCGATCTGCGCTATTATGCCGATACCGCCGCGGCCAGTTTCGCGACGCCGATGGCGGCGGGGATGCTGGCGGCGGCGCTGGCCTCATATGGCGACCAGCCGCGCGCCGACCGGCTGTTCGCGCAGGCGCGCGAGCTGGTGGCGCTGGACGCGCCCGAGCCGCGCGAGTTCCGCGCCGATTACGGCACGCCGCTGCGCGACGCCACGGCGCTGCTGGCGCTGGCCGCAGATGCGGGGACCGAGGTCATCGACCTGAGCGACCTGAGCGCCCGCGTGGCCGAGGCCATCGCCGAGGCCGGAGAAAGCGGCGCGAACCTCTCGACGCAGGAATCGGTCTGGTCGGTGCTGGCGGCACAGGCGCTGGCGCATGAGGCGCCGCCGGCGGCTCTGAACGGCGTCGCGCTGAGCGGCCCGGTGGCGCAACTGCCCGATGCGGACGCCAGCATCGCCAATGGCGGCGGCCAGGAACTGGAGCTGACCCTGACCGCGACCGGCCAGCCCACGGCCCCGCCGCAGGCCGGCGGTCGCGGCTATGCCATCGAGCGGACCTATTTCGACCTCGAGGGGCGCGCGCTGGACGCGGCGCGGCTGCGCCAGGGCACGCGCATGGTGGCGCAGATTCGCGTCACGCCACTGGATGCGGGCGGCGGCCGGCTGGTCGTCACCGATCCGCTGCCCGCCGGCTGGGAAATCGACAACCCGAACCTGCTGCGCGCCGGCGACATATCGTCGCTGGACTGGCTGCAGTCCGGGGCCGAGACCGAGATGACCGAGTTCCGCGCCGACCGCTTTGCCGCCGCCCTGACCCGCAGCGGGACCGAGCCCTTCACCCTCGCCTATATCCTGCGTGCAGTGACCCCGGGCCAGTTTCGCCAGCCCGCCGCCAGCGTCGAGGACATGTATCGCCCCGCCTACCGCGCCTGGAGCGATGGCGGCACGGTCGAGGTCACCCCCTGACCCGCGCCCCTGGCAGCGCGGGAAAAGCTTTGCTTGCCCGGGACGGTTTCGCCCCGCATGATCGTCTGTGATCGCGTAAGCAGGGGAGGAGACCTTGTCCGAGCGCCGACACGAGGATCGCGTGGCCCTGGCATCGGGCTCGCCGGGGGCGGTGACACGCCTGGCGGCCAGCTGGCGCCGCTCGATGGTCAAGCACGGGCTGGACCCGGCGCGGCCGCCGGAACTGCGCCGGCTGGGCGAGGGCGAACTGGCCGGGCGCCGCGCCGGACTGGAGGAATTCATCGCCATCGCCAGACCGCAGCTGGACCAGCTGTTCCAGCTGGTCTGCGCCACCGGCTGCAATGTGCTGATGACCGACGCCACCGGCGTCGTGCTGGAACAGCGCGTCAGTCCCGGGGATGCGGCGACATTCCGCAAATGGGGCCTGTGGTCGGGCACGGACTGGTCCGAATCCGCCGAGGGCACGAATGGCATCGGCACCTGCCTTGCCGAGGGGCGGCAGGTCACCATCCACCGCGACGAGCATTTCTATGCCCGCAACATCGGGCTGTCGTGCATGGATGCGCCGATCTGGGGCCCGGACGGACGGCTGATCGCGGCGCTGGATGTCAGTTCGGCCCGCGCCGACCAGACCGAACGCTGGAACGCGCTGATCGGCGCGCAGGTGGCGCAAAGCGCCCGCCAGATCGAGGCGGCGTTCTTTCGCGCCTCTTTCCCCGGCGCGCGCTTCATCACCGCCCCCGCCCCGGGCACCGAGGAGGCGACGCTGCTGGTCGCGGTCGACAAGGACGATCTGGCCATCGGTGCCAACCGCGCCGCGCGCCGCGCCTTCGGCCTGGAAAAGGAGGGCCGGCTGCGCCCGCGCCCGGCCTCGGACCTGTTTGGCCGCGAGGACGAATACACCGGCTTCGAAAAGGCCGAGCGCGCGGCGATGATCCGGGCGCTGGCGCGGGCCGAGGGCAATGTCTCGGCCGCGGCGCGCGCGCTGGGAATCGGCCGCGCCACGCTTTACCGGCGCATGCAGCGGCTGGGCATCGTGGAAAACCCCGGCAAACTGTCTCGGGGCTGAAACACTTTGCCCCGGACGCTGCCGGGGCCGGATTGTGTGAAGGGCCCGTGGCGGGCAGGCTTGTCCTCAGAACCGGCAGGAGGTGCCGGCCAGAGAGGAGGAAGGACATGCCAAACGATCAGGCACATGAATTCAAGGGCGTGGGCGTGCTGCCCTTTGCGCGGCGCTACGACAACTTCATCGGCGGCCAGTGGGTCGCGCCGAAGTCGGGCCGCTATTTCACCAATACCACCCCGATCACCGGCGCCGAGATCGGCGAGATCGCCCGCTCGGGGGCCGAGGACATCGAACTGGCCCTTGACGCCGCCCATGCCGCCAAGGACAAATGGGGTACCACCGCCCCGGCCGAGCGCAGCAGGGTCCTGCTGAAGATCGCCGAGTGCATGGAGGCCAATCTCGAACTGCTGGCCACGGCCGAGACCTGGGACAACGGCAAGCCCATCCGCGAGACCATGGCCGCCGACGTGCCGCTGGCCATCGACCATTTCCGCTATTTCGCCGGTGTGCTGCGCAGCCAGGAAGGCACCATCTCGGAAATCGACGCCACCACCGTCGCCTATCACTTCCATGAGCCGCTGGGCGTCGTCGGCCAGATCATCCCCTGGAACTTTCCGCTGCTGATGGCCTGCTGGAAGCTGGCCCCGGCGCTGGCCGCCGGCAACTGCGTGGTGCTCAAGCCCGCGGAACAGACCCCGGCCTCGATCATGGTCTGGGCCAGCCTCATCGGCGATCTGCTGCCACCGGGCGTGCTGAACATCGTCAACGGTTTCGGGCTGGAGGCGGGCAAGCCGCTGGCCTCGAACCCGCGCATTTCCAAGATCGCCTTCACCGGCGAGACCACCACCGGCCGGCTGATCATGCAATACGCGGCCGAGAACCTGATCCCGGTGACGCTGGAACTGGGCGGCAAATCCCCCAACATCTTCTTCGAGGACGTCGCGCGCGAAGATGACGATTTCTTTGACAAGGCGCTGGAAGGCTTCGCCATGTTCGCGCTGAACCAGGGAGAGGTCTGCACCTGCCCGTCGCGCGTCCTGGTGCAGGAATCGATCTATGACCGCTTCATGGAACGCGCGGTCAAGCGCGTGCAGGCGATCAAGCAGGGCGACCCGCGCGATCTGGCGACCATGATCGGCGCGCAGGCGTCTTCCGAGCAGAAGGAAAAGATCCTGTCCTATCTGGACATCGGCAGGAAGGAAGGCGCCGAGGTGCTGACTGGCGGCAAGGCGGCCGAACTGGGGGGCGAACTGTCGGGCGGCTACTATATCGAGCCGACGATCTTTGCCGGCCACAACAAGATGCGCATCTTCCAGGAAGAGATCTTTGGCCCGGTGGTCTCGGTCACCACCTTCAAGACCCAGGCCGAGGCGCTGGAGATCGCCAATGACACGCTTTACGGTCTGGGCGCCGGCGTGTGGTCGCGCGACGCCAATATCTGCTACTCGATGGGTCGCGGCATCAAGGCCGGTCGGGTCTGGACCAACTGCTATCACGCCTATCCGGCGCATGCGGCCTTCGGCGGCTACAAGCAGTCGGGCATCGGGCGCGAGACCCACAAGATGATGCTCGACCACTATCAGCAGACCAAGAACATGCTGGTCAGCTATTCGCCCAAGAAGCTGGGCTTCTTCTAGGGCCAGGACGACCGGGTGCGCCGGGGACCGGCGCGCCCAGCCTCCCCCGACAACATTCCTGCAAGGAGTTGAACCATGGCCAAAACCATGAAAGCCGCCGTCGTGCGCGAATTCGGCAAACCGCTGACCATCGACGAGGTGCCGATCCCCGAACCCGGCCCCGGCATGATCCAGGTCCGCATCCATGCCTCGGGCGTGTGCCACACCGACCTGCATGCCGCCGAGGGCGACTGGCCGGTGAAACCCAACCCGCCCTTCATCCCGGGCCATGAGGGCGTGGGCTATGTCTCGGGCGTCGGCGCCGGCGTCAAGCATGTCAAGGAAGGCGACCGCGTCGGCGTGCCGTGGCTCTACACCGCCTGCGGCCATTGCCGCCACTGCCTCGGCGGCTGGGAGACCCTGTGCGAAAGCCAGCAGAACACCGGCTATTCGGTGAACGGCGGCTTTGCCGATTACGTCGTGGCCGATCCGAACTTTGTCGGCCACCTGCCCAAGAACATCGACTTCCTCGACATCGCGCCGGTGCTTTGCGCGGGCGTCACCGTCTACAAGGGGCTGAAGGTCACCGACACCAAGCCCGGCGACTGGGTGGTGATCTCGGGCATCGGCGGCCTCGGGCACATGGCGGTGCAATATGCCAAGGCCATGGGGCTGAACGTCGCCGCGGTGGACATCGACGACGACAAGCTGGCGCTGGCGCGCAAGCTGGGCGCCACCGTCACCGTGAACGCCGCGACCGAACACGACCCGGCGGCCGCGATCAAGAAGCAGACCGACGGCGGGGCGCAGGGCGCGCTGGTCACCGCGGTCGGGCGCAAGGCCTTTGAACAGGCGATCGGCATGGTGGCGCGCGGCGGCACCGTGGCGCTGAACGGCCTGCCACCCGGGGACTTCCCGCTCGACATCTTCGGCATGGTGCTGAACGGCGTCACCGTGCGCGGCTCGATCGTCGGCACGCGGCTGGACCTGCAGGAATCGCTGGACTTCGCCGCCCAGGGCAAGGTCAAGGCCACGGTCCGCAAGGCGCGGCTCGAGGATGTGAACGACATCTTCGCGCAGATGCACAAGGGCCAGATCGAGGGCCGGGTCGTCATGGACCTGACGGCCTGACCATGGAACCCGTCGCCGCACCCGAAGGGCTGGACCAGGTCAGCGCCACTGCCGCGGCGTTGGCGCTGCTGGCCGAGATCGTCGCCGATCACGGGCCGGTGCTGTTTCACCAGTCCGGGGGCTGCTGTGACGGGTCTTCGCCCATGTGCTATCCGCAGGGCGAATTCCGCCTCAGCGAACGCGACGTCAGGCTTGGCGAGATCGGCGGCATGCCGTTCTACATCTCGGCAAGCCAGTATGAGGCCTGGAAGCACACGCGGCTGCTCATCGACGTGGTCCCCGGACGCGGCGGCATGTTCAGCCTCGACAACGGCCGCGAGCGCCGTTTCCTTGTGCGGTCGGAGATCTGCCGGCTCTGACCGCATGTCGCGGGCGCGCGGCCTTCCCCAAAGCAGCGCGCGCGCCCGCAGATGCCCGCCTCAGCCCCGGATCTGGCGCGCCTCGGCGATCAGCATGATCGGGATGCCGTCATGGATCGGGAAGGCCAGCCCCGCCGCCTCCGAGACCAGTTCCTGACGCTGCGCGTCATAGCGCAGCGTGGCATGGGTCACCGGGCAGACCAGCGCCTCGAGCATGCGGCGGTCGAAGCCGCGCGGTTCCGGGGTGTCGGTGGTGTCGGTCACTGGATCGTCTCCTCGTTGTCGCCGCCATGCAGGGCATATTCCAGAAGCCCGTCCAGAAGCTGGCGGCGCGCGGACAGGCTGGGGCATTCCAGCAGCGCCTGCTTTTCCTCGGGCGCCAAGGGCAGCAGCATGGCAAGGGAATTGACCAGCGTCTCGTCATCCGAGGCCTCGGCCGATTCCCAATCCGTCGACAGGCCGCGCAGGGACAGATAGCGCCCCAGCCGCGCCATGAAATCGGCGCGGTCAAAGCCCTGGTCCTCCTCGGGGCGGGTGGCAAGGTCGGCGTCATAGCCAGACCAGTCCACCTGGGCGCGCAGATAGGGGGTAAAGCCGGGGCGCAGCTCACCAAGCCGAAAGCGCGAGCGCGCCCTGAGCGAGATCATCAGCCGCCCGTCCTCAAGCTCGGAAAAGGCCACGATGCGCCCGGCGCATCCGACCTGCGCCAGCGCCTCCAGCCCCGTCTCGGCAGGCTGGATCATGCCGATCAGCCGCGCCGGGGTCTTCAGCACGTCCTCGACCATCTGCAGATAGCGCGGTTCGAAGATCTGCAGCGGCAGGCGCGTGCGCGGCATCAGCACCGCCCCGGGCAGCGGGAACAGCGCGATCACCTCGGGCAGGTCGGGGCGCAGCAGCATCTCAGGCGAAAATCAGCGAGGACAGCCGCCGCCGCCCCTTTTGCGCCAGCGGATCCGTGGGTTTCAGCGCATCGAAGACGGTCAGCAGCTGCGCCTTGGCGGCGCCGCCGTTCCAGTCGCGGTCGCGGCGGAAACAGTCCAGAAGCTGGTCGATGGCGGCCTCGACCTCGCCGCCGGCATGCAGCGCCGTGGCATAGTCGAACCGCGCCTGCTGGTCGGTCGGGTTGGCCTCGACCCGGTGGCGCAATTCGTCCAGTGGGCCGGCGCTGGCCGCCTGCCGCGCCAGTTGCAGCTGCGCGCGCGCCGCCTCGACCGGGGCGGCATTGGTCGCGGCGGCCGGCACGCCCGCCAGCGCCTCTTCGGCCAGGTCCAGCGCGCCGGCGGCCAGACGCGCGCGCACCAGCCCGCCCCAGGCCACGGCGTTCTCGGGCTCTTCCTCGAGGATGGCGGCAAAGGTCTCGGCGGCGTCCTCGGGGGCGCCCTCGGCGAGCATCGCCTCGGCCGCCTCCAGCGCGGCGCCCAGCCCGCCGTCATCGCCGCCCAGCGCCACCAGCTTTTCCACGAAGCTCTTGATCTGGCTTTGCGGGATCGCGCCCTGGAAGGCATCGACCGGCTGGCCCTGGAAGAAGGCATAGACCGTCGGGATCGACTGCACGCGCAACTGCCCGGCGATCATCTGGTTCTGGTCCACGTTGATCTTGGCCATGCGCACCCGGCCCTTGTGGCGCGCCACCTCGGCCTCAAGCTGCGGGCCCAGCGTCTTGCACGGGCCGCACCAGGGCGCCCAGAAATCGACGATCACCGGCACGCTCATCGAGGCGTCGATGACATCGGCCATGAAACTGGCCTCGGTCACGTCCTTGATGATCTCGGGGGCGGCGTTTTCGACGGGGGCAGAGCCAAGCTCGAGCATCGGTTTTCCTCTTGCGAAAGGGTCGCCCCCTAGATGGAGCAGCGCATGGGGCGATGCAAGGTGGCGCAACGCCGCCTATAGATCGAAGCTGGCCAGCACCGGAACGTGGTCGCTGGGCTGCTCCCAGCCGCGCACCGCGCGCAGGATGCGGCTGCCATGGCCTGCCCCGGCGATGTCGGGCGTGGCCCAGATGTGATCCAGCCGCCGGCCCTTGTCGGCGGCGTCCCAGTCGCGGGCGCGGTAGCTCCACCAGCTGTAGAGCCGGCCCTCGGGAATGTCCTGGCGGGTGATGTCCACCCAGCCGCCCGCCGCCTGCGTCTCGGCCAGATGCGCGACCTCGACGGGCGTGTGGCTGACGATCTTCAGAAGCGCCTTGTGGTTCCAGACATCGTCCTCGCGGGGCGCGATGTTCAGATCGCCCACGAGGATCGCGCGCTCGGGGCGCTCGGCATGGAAGGCGTCGCGCATCCCGGTCAGGAAATCCAGCTTCTGGCCGAATTTCTCGTTCTGCTCGCGGTCGGGAATGTCGCCGCCGGCGGGGACGTAGAAATTGTGGATGGTGACGCCGTTTTCCAACCGCGCGGCGACATGGCGGGCATGGCCAAGATCGGCGTGGTCGCGCTCGCCCGCGTCCTCAAGCGGCAGGCGTGACAGGATGGCGACGCCATTGTAGCCCTTCTGCCCCCGCGCGACGATGTGGCGATAGCCCAGCGCCTGAAAACCCTCCATCGGGATCTTCTCGACCGGGCTCTTGATCTCCTGCAGGCACAGGATGTCGGGGGCCTCCTCGGTCAGCAGGCGCGCGACCAGCGCCGCGCGCAGGCGGACCGAGTTGATGTTCCAGGTGGCGATGGTGAACACGGCGGGCTCCTTTATCCGGAGGCGGAGCCTATGAGGACGGTGGCGGCTTGTCCATCGGCAGCGTCGCACCGGGGGACGCGAAGTCCCCCCGCGACGGTGACGCCGCGCCTAGGCCACCAGCCGATAGCCGCCGGATTCGGTGACCAGCAGCCGCGCGTTCGAGGGGTCTGGCTCGATCTTCTGGCGCAGGCGGTAGATGTGGGTCTCCAGCGTATGCGTGGTGACGCCGGCGTTATAGCCCCAGACCTCGTGCAAGAGCACGTCGCGCGCCACCACGCCGTCCTGCGCCCGATACAGGAACTTCAGGATGTTGGTTTCCTTTTCCGTCAGGCGGATCTTGCGATCCTTGCCGTCGACCAGCATCTTCATCGCCGGCTTGAACGTATAGGGGCCAAGCTGGAAGATGGCGTCCTCGGACTGCTCATGCGTGCGCAGCTGTGCGCGCAGCCGCGCCAGCAGCACCGGAAACTTGAACGGCTTGGTGATATAGTCGTTGGCGCCGCTGTCGAGGCCGAGGATGGTGTCGGCGTCGGTGTCATGCCCGGTCAGCATGACGATGGGGCATTTCACCCCCTGCTTGCGCAGCCGCTTGCACAGTTCGCGCCCGTCGGTGTCGGGCAGGCCCACGTCCAGCACCACGAGATCAAAGATCGCGCCCTTGCTGCGTTCGACCGCCTCATGGCCGCTGCCGGCCTCGGCCACCTCGAAATCCTCGGTGGCGGTCAGTTGCTCGGCCAGGGCCTCGCGCAGGTCTTCCTCGTCATCGACCAAGAGGATCTTTTTCAGTCCGGCCATTCTTGCCTCCTTTGTCCTTATGGCGGAAAACTGTGGTGCGGCACGGCTTGCGTCCAGCGGTCTGCAACATATCTCACATGGAGTTGTCGGAAATCCGGCTTATGTTTCAGTTTGTTTCAGAGATGCCGCGCCGATGGGCCTGATCCCGACCCTGACCGAGACACTTTCGCGTGCCCGCGCCGACCTGCGCATGGGCCTGCCGGTGGTCATCGGCGATCACCTGCTGGCCGCGGTCGAGACCCTGAACCCCGAGCGGCTGGCGGCGATGCGCGCGCTGGGTCCTTTGGTGCTGGCGATCACCGCTCCGCGCGCCGAGACGCTGAAGGCGCGCATCTATGACGGGGATCTGGCGCGCATCTCGGTGCCCGAGGGCGCCGACCTGGCCTGGCTGCGCGCCGTGGCCGATCCCGCAGGCGATCTGATGACGCCGATGAAGGGGCCGTTCACCGGCCCGCGCGGCGGCATCGTCGAGGCGCACCGCGCCGGCATCGCCCTGGCCAAGGCGGCCGAGCTGCTGCCGGCGCTGCTGGTGGTCGCGGTCGATACGCCGCCCCCCGGCCTGACACGCCTGGCCGCCGGCCCGGCTCTGGCACAGATGGCGCGCGAGGCGCTGATGGCGCCGGTCGCCGCCGCCCGCCTGCCGCTGCATGCCGCCGAAGACGCGCGGCTGCACATCTTTCGCCCCGACAGCGGCGAGGCCGAGCATTACGCCGTCGAGATCGGCACCCCGTCCCGCGACGCCCCGGTGCTGGCGCGGCTGCATTCGGCCTGCTTCACCGGCGACGTGCTGGGCAGCCTGAAATGCGATTGCGGCCCGCAGTTGCAGGCGGCGCTGCAGGCGATGGGCGCGGCCGGCGCCGGGGTGCTGCTTTACCTCAACCAGGAGGGGCGCGGCATCGGCCTGGCCAACAAGATGCGCGCCTATGCCCTGCAAAATCAGGGGTTTGATACCGTCGAGGCCAATCACCGCCTGGGCTTTCTGGACGACGAGCGCGATTTCCGCATCGGCGCCGGCATCCTGAAGCGGATGGGATTCAGCGCTGTGCGGCTGATGACCAACAATCCCAGAAAGGTGGCGATGCTGCAGGCGCAGGGCATCGCCGTGGCCGAGCGTGTGCCGCTGATCACGCCCCGAAACCGCCACAACAGCGCCTATCTGGACGTGAAGGCGCAGAAATCCGGACACATCCTGTGAGGCTGCGGCTGACGCCGATGGGGCTGGCGGCCGGGTCGCGGCTGATTCCCTGCGCGGTCGGGCGCGGCGGCATTTCCCGCGCAAAGCACGAGGGCGACGGCGCGACGCCTGCGGGCCTGCATCATATCCTCGCCCTGCTTTACCGCCCGGACCGGCTGGCGCCGCCCAGTTCTTGGGCGCGGCCGATCCTGCCGGGCGATCTGTGGTGCGATGCCCCGGGACATGCTGCCTACAACCAGCCGGTGCGCGCGCCCTTTGCCGCCAGCCATGAGGCGATGCGCCGCGCCGATCCGCTTTACGACATCGTGCTGGTGACCGACTGGAACCACCCGCGGGCCGAGGCGGGGCGCGGCTCGGCGATCTTCCTGCATCAGTGGCGGCGACCGGGCTTTCCGACCGCGGGCTGCATCGCCATGGCGCGGCGCGACCTGATCTGGCTGGCGGCGCGGGTCAGGCCGGGCGATGCGCTGATCGTGCCGCGGCTGCCGCGCTGGCCGGCGCGGCGCATGGGCGCGCAGCCGGGCAAGGATCAAAGCGGCCCGGTCTGGTAAAGCCGCACCTTCAGCCCGCCATGCGCCACATAGGGGCCGGGCTCGCTGAGCGGCAGGCCGGTGGCGCGTGCCAGCTGGCCTTCGCTGGTGACGATGCCGACGCGCCAGCCCCGGAAACGCGCGCGCAAGACCTCGCCCAACGCCGCGTGCAGGGCGTAAAGCGGCCCCTTGTTGCCGATGCGCGCGCCGTAAGGCGGGTTCACGATCACCAGCCCCGGCGGACCCTCGGGACGGATCAGGTCGGCGATGGCGCGGTTGTCAAATGCGGTCCAGTGCTGAAGCCCGGCGCGGGCGGCGTTCTCGCGGCTCATGCGGATGGCGCCGGCGTCGCGGTCGCTGCCCAGAAAGCGCAGCGGCACGGGGGCGGGCGGGCCATTGGCAGCGGCGCGCATCGCGGCCCAGGCCGCGGCGTCGAACTGCGCCAGATGTTCAAAGGCAAAAGACCGCAGGCGACCGGGGTTCAGCCCGGCGGCGATCTCGGCCGCCTCGATCACGAAGGTGCCCGAGCCGCACATCGGGTCCAAGACCGGCCCGGAGCCGTCATAGCCGCATAGGCGCAGGAACATCGCCGCCATGGTCTCGCGCATGGGGGCCTTGCCGACGGCCTGCTTGTGGCCGCGCCGGTGCAGCGATTCCCCCGAACTGTCCAGGCTGATGGTGCACAGATCGTCCTCGAGCCGGATCTTCAGCACCACCGCCGCATCCTCGGCGACGGGGGCACCGAGACTGTCGCGGATCGCGGCCTCGAAGCGCTGGGTGATGGCGCCGGCGTGATAGATGCGCGACTTGCGGCTGGTCGCCTCAAGCCGCAGGGGCACGTCCGGGCGCAGCCAGTCGGCCCAGGGAAAGCGACGCGCACGCTTGTCAAGCTGCCCCGGATGCAGGGCGCGAAAGGCGCCGATGCGCGCCAGCACCTTTGTGGCGCCACGGATCTGCAGGTTGGCACGCCAGACATCGGGCCAGCCGCCTGCAAAGGTGACGCCGCCGGGCTGGATGCGCGCGTCGAAGCCAAGGGCGCGCGCCTCTTCGGCCAGCGGCGCTTCAAGGCCGGGGGTGGCGACCAGGAAGATCTCCATCCGCGCCGGATCGGCGGCCAGGGGCGCGGCTTCGGGCTGCGGGCGGGGCGGGGTCTGCGGGCTGCGGGGCGTCATCGGGAACCACCGGGAAAAGGACCCCGCATCATGCGCCGCGGCAGGGCCAAAGGCAATCATTGCCCTTGCCGCCATTTCCGGGCGCGCCCAGCGTGCCTATCTACTGGCGCAGCAGCAGGCAGGAGGCCGCCATGGCAAGCAGCGACGCCCCCATCCGCATTGCGCGCGTGGCGCTGGTGGTGCGGGATCTGGCACGGGTCGGGGATTTCTACCAGTCGGTGATCGGGCTCGAGCGCCTCTCGGGCGACGGCGCCGGCATGATGCTGGGCGCTGGCGGCCAGCCGCTGCTGGAATTGCGCCGCGACGCCATGGCACGCCCGCACCCGCGCGAGGCCGGGCTGTTTCACACCGCCTTCCTGCTGCCCGGCCGTCCGGCGCTGGCCGGGTGGCTGGCCCATGCCGCGGGGCGCGGCACCAGGCTGGAGGGGGCCGCGGATCATCTGGTCAGCGAGGCGATCTATCTGCGCGACCCCGAGGGCAATGGCGTCGAGGTCTATGCCGACCGTCCGCGCAGCCAGTGGCGCCATGCCGGCGTCCAGGTGGTGATGGACACGGCGGCGCTGGACCTGCCGGGCCTGCTGGCCGCGGCCGACGGCACGTGGCGGGGCGCGCCCGCCGGCAGCGGTATCGGCCATGTGCATCTGCAGGTGGGCGACATCGCCCTGGCCGAGGATTTCGCCATGACCCGGCTGGGCCTTGCCTGCATGGCGCGGCTGCCGGGTGCCGGCTTCTTTGCCTCGGGCGGCTATCACCACCACCTGGCGGCGAATGTCTGGAACAGCCGCGGCGCCGGCCGGCGCAGCGCCGACGCCGCGGGCCTGGCCGAGGTGGTGCTGCGCGCAGAAGCCGGGGCCATGGCCGCTTTGACGCGGACACGGTTGACCGACCCCTGGGGCACGCGCTTTGTGATCGAACCGGCGGGGCAAGGTCCGGTCGCCGGCTATACCTGATCTTTTTACTTGTATTTGACGCGCGACTTTGCCAGATTGGCCGCGCAAAATCCCGGGACCGGCGCGGCCATGCGCGTCCGCGCCCGCCACGATGACCCCATGGCTTGTGCAGGAGATTTCTGCCCCGGACATGATGACGCAGGCGGGATCTCTGGCTGCTTGTTTTCCCCCGACATTTCCCGATGGCGCCGGCAAGCGCGCCAGACGGGCAAAATCCATTGAAACGAGATGACCCATGAACATCCGCCTGGCAGACGCGCCCGCGATACCGGCGCCTTGCGTGACCGATCGGCTCATGTTCGGCTTTGACGGCCCGGCCGGGCGCATCAGTGGCGGCGGCGGCGCGCAAAGGCTGGCGCCGGGCAGCGCCGCGACGCTGGCGGCGCGCGTCGCCGCGGCCCTGGCCGACTGCGGCGCGGAGGAGCTGATCGGCGGCGCCCTGCCCTTTGACCGCAAGGCGCAGGACTGCCTGTGGCGCTGCCACCGCCGCGACCGCGCCCCGCGCGAGGCTGCCCCCGTCCTGCCCGGCGGCGACTGGCGCCTGACCGCCGAGCCCGCCGCCCCCGACTTTGCCCGCAGCGTCGCGCGCGCGCTGCAGATCATGGCCGAGGAATCCGGCAGCCGCGGCGCCCTGCGCAAGATCGTGCTGGCGCGCAGCATCCTGGCCGAGGCGCGCGCCCCGATCCCGGTCGCGGCGCTGATGGCGCGGCTGCATGCCGATCCCAGCGTCACCGCCTTTCGCGTCGCCCTGCCCGAGGGGCCGGCGCATCCGCAGGGCCGCACCCTGTGCGGCGCGACGCCGGAACTGCTGCTTGCAAAGCGCGGTGCGCGCGTGGTCTCGCATCCGCTGGCCGGCTCGGCGCGGCGGCTGGCCGACCCAAGGGCCGACCGCACCGGGGCCGAGGCACTGGAGCGTTCGGACAAGGATCACCGCGAACATGCGCTGGTGGTCGAGGCGATCCTCGACACGCTGGCGCCGCATTGCCGCGAACTGGGCTGCCCCGAGGGCACGCGCCTGACCTCGACGCGCAGCATGTGGCATCTGGGCACGCGCATCGAGGGGCGGCTGCGCGACGGCGACACGCCCTCGGTGGTGCTGGCCTCGCTGCTGCATCCGACGCCGGCGGTCTGCGGCGTGCCGATGGCGCGGGCGGCGGGGTTCATCAAGGCGCTTGAGCCCGTGGACCGCGACTTTTATGCCGGCGCGGTCGGCTGGTGCGACGCGCAGGGCGACGGCAACTGGTATGTCGCCATCCGCTGCGCCGAGATCAGCGGCCGTCAGGCGCGGCTTTATGCCGGCGCCGGCATCGTGCCCGGCTCGGACCCGATGGCCGAGGCGGCCGAGACCGGCGCCAAGTTCGGCGCGCTGCTGGCAGCGCTGGGACTGCCCGCCGACGCCGGCCTGACCGGCGTGCCGCGCCAGCAAGGAGAGAACTGATGGCCCTGCCCGGCATCGCCCCCTATGACCCACCCGCCGAAGCCGACCTGCCGCCGGCGCGCGGCCCCTGGCAGCCCCGCCGCGACCGCCTGGCGCTGCTGGTCCATGACATGCAGCGCTATTTCTGCCGCCCCTATCCCGCCGGCGCGCCGCTGGCGCCGGCGGTGGCCAATATCGCCAGCCTGATCCATGCCGCGCGCGGCGCCGGTGTGCCGGTCTTCTATACCGCGCAGAAGGGCGACCAGTTCCGCCCCGACCGCGGGTTGCAGGCCGATCTCTGGGGTCCCGGCATGGAGGCCAGGCCCGAGCATGAGCAGATCCTGCCCGAGCTGGCCCCCGGGCCGGGCGATCTGGTGCTGGTCAAGCACCGCTACAGCGCCTTTCAGCGCACGAATCTGGAGGTCATGCTGCGGGCGCGCGGGCGCGACCAGATGATGATCTGCGGCATCTATGCCCATATCGGCTGCATGGCCACCGCGGTCGAGGCCTTCCAGCGCGACATCGAGGCCTTTGCCGTCGCCGACGCCCAGGCCGACTTCAGCCGCGAGAAACACGACATGGCCATGGCCTGGATCGCCGCCACCTGCGGCGTGGTGCTGTCCACCCGCCAGGCTCAGGCCACGCTGGCAGGGCAGGAGATGCGCCCATGCGCCTGAGCGGCTTTCAGGGGCGCAGCGCCATCGTCACCGGCGCGGCGGGCGGCATCGGTCGCGCGGTGACCGCGGCGCTGCTCGAGGCCGGCGCCCGCGTCATTGCCGGCGATACCGCGGCGGCGCTGGACGCCGCGCCGCTGCCCGCGGGCGCCATCCCGCAGGTGCTGGACGTGCGCAACGGTGCCGCCGTCGCGGCGCTGGTGGCGCGGGCCGAGGACGTGCACGGGCCGCTGGCGCTGGGCGTCCACGCCGCAGGGGTGCTGTCCATCGGGCCGCTGCTGGATCTGGACCCCGGGGAATGGGAACGGGTGATCGCCACCAATACCACCGGCACCTTCAACACCGCCCGCGCCTTTGGCCGCGCCATGGCCCGCCACGGCGGCGGCGCCATCGTCGCGGTCAGCTCGAACGCCGCCGTCATCCCGCGGCTGAACATGGGCGCCTATGCCGCGTCCAAGGCGGCGGCGACCATGCTGATCCGTTGTCTGGGGCTGGAACTGGCCGGCGCCGGCGTGCGCTGCAATATCGTCGCCCCCGGCTCGACCCTGACGCCGATGCAGACCGGCATGTGGTCCGAGGACGGCGGCGCGGGCGAGCGCGCGGTGATCGAGGGCAGCCTTGCCGCCTATCGCACCGGCATCCCGCTGCGCAAGCTGGCCACGCCCGAGGACATCGCCGGCGCGGTGATGTATCTGCTGTCGGATCAGGCCGGCCATGTCACCATGGCCGATCTCTACGTCGATGGCGGCGCGACGCTGCGCGGCTAGAGCCGCGCCGAGATCAGCGCCCACCAGCTGTCCAGCGTCGGCTCGCGCGCCAGTTCCTCGAAACCGGCGGCGATGCCCAGCTGCTTCAGCTCGCTGGAAAATCCCATCACCGCGATGGAATCGAGCCCGTAAAGCACCAGGTTCTCGGCCGGGTCTATGTCGCAATCGTCCTCGATCATCGCTTGCACCCGGGCCAGCAGCCATGCGCGGCTGAGGCCGGTTCCGTCGATCATGTCCATGTCGGTCCTTTCAGGCATTGGCCGCGAGGCTGTCGCGCAGGCGGCGCTTGTCGATCTTGCCCACCGCGGTCAGCGGCAGTTCCGCCACCATGCGGAAACGGTCGGGCAGCTTGAATTCGGCCACGCCCAGGTCCAGCAGCCAGCGGCGCAGGACGGGCGGCGAGGGCCTCTCTGCGCCGGCACGCAGCACCAGGAAGGCGCAGCTCTTTTCGCCCAGATGCGCGTCTGGGGTGGCCACCAGCGCCGCATGGGTGATGTCGCCATGACGCATCAGCAGGTTCTCGACTTCCTCGGCGGCGATCTTTTCGCCGCCGCGGTTGATCTGGTCCTTGATGCGGCCGACAACCTGCAGATTGCTGCCCTGGCGCAGCACCACGTCGCCCGAGTGATAGAATCCCTCGGCGTCAAAGGCCGCGGCATTGTGTTCGGGCGCGCGGAAATAGCCGCGGAAAGTATAGGGGCCGCGGGTGGCCAGCACGCCGGGGCTGCCCTCGGGCACCTCGTTGCCCTCCGCGTCGAGGATGCGGATCTCGTCATCGGGGCTGATCGGGCGACCCTGGCTGGCAAAGACCACCTCGGGCGGGTCGTCGAGTCGGGTATAATTCACCAGGCCCTCGGCCATGCCAAAGACCTGCTGCAGCCGGCAGCCCAGCACATCGGGCACGCGCCGGGCCGTGGCCTCGGCAAAGCTGGCGCCGCCGACCAGCATCAGGTCCAGCGTCGCAAGCTGCGCGCGGCGCGCCGGATCCGCCTCGGCCGTGCGCAGCCACAGCGCGACGGCGGGCGGCACCAGGGGCACCATGGTCACGGATTCGCGGGCGATCAGGTCGAAGCAGGACTGCGGCTCGGGGCTGGGGGCCATGACGACACAGCCGCCGGCGTGGAACACCCCCAGCGTGCCGGGAGAACTCAGCGCGAAATTGTGCCCCGCCGGCAGCGCGCACAAAAACCGCGTGGCCGAGGTCACGCCGCAGATCGCCACGCTGGCGCGGATCGAATAGTCATAGTCGTTATGGGTGCGCGGGATCAGCTTGGGCGTGCCGGTGCTGCCGCCCGAAAGCTGGAAGAAGGCCACCTGCTCGGCCGGCGTCGGTCCCGCACCCTCGGGCAGATCGCCGCCATGGGTCAGCCAGTGTTCCAGCCCCTGCGCCGGGTCGGGATCGCCCAGCAACAGCGCCAGTTCCGCACCGCCGGCGCGCAGTTCGGCCAGGAAGACATCGTCGCGAAACAGTTCATGCCCGCGGGCGGCGATGACCAGGCGCGGGCGGATCTGGCGCGCGTATTCCGCCAGTTCCAGCCGGCGGTGGCTGTAGAGCGCGTTCACCGGCACCACGCCGATGCGCAGCAGGGCAAAGAACACCACGAAGAACTCGGCCAGGTTCGGCAGCTGCACCAGCGCCGTGTCGCCATGCCCGAAGCCCGCCCGCGCCAGCCGCGCCGCCAGATGTCGCGCCTGCCGGTCGAGATCACCATAGCTGAGGCGACGGGCGCCGCAGATCAGCGCCTCGGCATCCGGGTTCGCCGCCAGCTGCGCGTCCAGGATCTGCGTCAGCGGCTGGTCGATCCAGTAACCGGCTTCGCGGTAGCGGCGGGCCAGCTCGGGTGGCCAGGGCGTGAATTCGATCATGCGATCACCTGTCTTGGCGATCATGCCCGCCATGGTGTTCAAGCCGGCTTGACCGCGATCAATAGTCGAGTATTTTTATTCTGCTTTCTCTCTCAAGGCAAGCAAGCCTGCGGCCGCCGTGCCGCAGGCAGCCGGCGTTTCCCACGCCCATCGACCCGCAACGGGGCAGTTCATGGCACATCGCCAAGCGGCGGGGTTGTGGCTGCCGCTGGCGCGGCCGGCCTGAGATGCGCCCTCAGGGCTGCGGCGCGCCCGATTGCGGCACGATATCGGTCATCGGCGGCACCTCATGGCTGATGCAGCCCTGCGCGTCGCGGCTGCCGCGCATCGGCGGCCCGGCGGGCGGCAGATCGAAGGTGGCGCAAAGCCGATAGCTGCGCGGGCCGGTCACCTCATAGACATAGGCCGCGCCGGTGAAGGCGTCCTGCAGCGGCACCTGCCAGTCGCAGGCCGGAGTGGCGGCGATCGCCGCGGGCGGACGGCCGCCATTCTCGCGCGCGAGGCAATCGACCATGCCGGCCAGGCTGGCGAGATCGCTCTCGCGCTGGCGGTCGCGGCGTTCCTTGCGCGCCTGGCCCGGACCGCCGGTCAGCACCAGCCCGGCAACGACCGCGGCCGCGGCCAGCAGGCCGATGGCCGCCGTGGCCCAGCCCCTAATCATTCAGCTCGTCCCGGTAATAGGCCAGCACCAGCGCGGTCATCGCGCCGACCAGCGCCGCCTTGGCGGCGAAACGCGCCGTCATCTCGCCGTTGAGCAGGGTGTAGACGACATAGATACCGTCGGCCAGGAACACCAGCGCCGCCACCATCAGCGTCACCGAGGCGAACCACTTGCGCACCAGCGAGCGGCGGCGGCCGGCGTCGCCCCGGCTCATCCGTGCCACCTTGCGGTTCAGATACAGAAACAGCGGCGCAAAACCGATGAGCGAGGCGATGGACCAGCGCACCGATGAGCCGGCCCAATAGGGATAGGGCTCGGCCGGGTCGGGGATCAGCCGGTCGATCAGCGCCATGCCCAGCTCGCACACATGCCAGGCCACCATGCCCAGCGACACGAACAGCAGCCCGTAAAGCAGCGCCTCCTGCGCCGAGGCATAGGGGCGCGGCCGCGGCACCGGCGGCAGGTCCGGCGCGGCCTCCCAGCTGTCGAGGGCCTCGTGGATCTCGGGCCCGGACCAGCCGGCATGGGTCAGCGCCGCGGCGATCTGCCGCTGGCTGCCGCCCTGCGCCATGGCGGCGCGGACGAATTCTGACAATTGGTCGGACGGTTTCATCGCCACCTCCTTGCCGGGCAGGTTTCGGCAAGCCGGCCCCGCCGTCAAGCCCACCGTCGAGCCCACCGGCGCGCGCCCGGCCGCGGCCCTGGCGGTGCGGGGGAAATTTTCGCTGCGGCTGCATTTTCCCCTTGCACCCCCCGGCGCCCTTCCGTAAATGAGCGCTCACCGGCGGCGACGAGCCAAGGGTATGGAGTGCGGGCGTAGCTCAGGGGTAGAGCATAACCTTGCCAAGGTTAGGGTCGTGAGTTCGAATCTCATCGCCCGCTCCAGAAATACTTTCACGAAAGACGACGGATATCAGCGGCCTACGGGTCGCTTTTCGGCGTCGGGCTGCGGTTGCAGGCGATCACGCGGCCCTGTCTGGCCTTTTGCGACGATTCGGGCCTAGAGCCCGTGGACATTCGCTTCGCGGCGAGGATGGTCGCCACGAGGTGCCAGTTGGCGGCGTAACTGCATGCGGTCTTTTCGTAGCGCGTGGCGATGGCTCGGAACTCCTTGATCTTCGCGAAGAAATTCTCGATCAGATGTCGCCATTTACAGGCATGCCGGTCGTGGTCGCGCCTGATTTTGCGGTTCGCTTTCGGCGCAATGACTGCGCTCGCGCCGCGCAGATCCAGCTCGGCAAGCGGCACGTCGGCATCGAAGGCCTTGTCGGCCAGAAGCGCGTCGCATGCCACGTCCTCGATCAGCGGTGCGACGCCTTTCAGGTCCCGTTTCAGATCCCGGGCCTGACCCGGCAGGAGGACAGGGTCGGACAGGTCGCCCAGGGCATCGACCAGCGCCACGATCCTGGTGGTCAGTCCGCCGCGCAAGCGCCCGATGGCCTGAGCCTGAGTCCCCCCCCCTTGCGCCGCTCGCCTTCTGGTGAGCCTGGACGATCCTTTCGGCGCGGCGCTCGAACCGGTGGCGCGCTCGCGCCTCAAACATCGATCAGCGCGCATTCGAAGTCTGGCTCGCCGCGGATCTCATTGAAAAGGCGCTCGGAAACACCCCTCGTGACCCATCTGCGAAGGCGGCGGAACACACTGTTCCAGTTCCCGAATTCCGGTGGCAGATCCCGCCAGGGCAGGCCGGTGCGCACGCGCCAGAGAACAGCCTCCAGAAACAGGCGATTGTCCTTGCCCGTCAAGCCGCTGTCGATCTCCTTGCCGGGAAGATGGGGTTCAAGGCGCGCCCAGACCCCATCCGTCACCACAAATCGCTGCCCGTCCATTCAGACCTCCCTTCGGGAAGCCTGAATCAGAAATCAGGCAGGATGGGAAACCTGAATGTCCATGGGCGCTAGCATCCGGGTAGCGCCCCGTCCGCAGGGCATGACAGCGCGGCCGTCCGCGGCCGGCCAAGCGTGAGGTTCTCATGCCCGGTCTGGAACAGGTGATCGAGCGCAGGCTGCGGGCTCTGCCGGTGGCGCTGGCGGTGCGCCTGCCCTCGGGGCGGCACGCTGGCCAGCGGGCAGTTGGGACGGCTGGCCGATGCCATCGTGCGGAGCGAGGTGCAGGTGGAGGGCCGCATGCGCGAGCTGATGCGCGCGGTGGCGGTGCTGGTGCCCGGTCGGGGCCGGCCGTTGCCGCGCTGGCCCTGGCAAAGGCTGCTGGGGCGCATCGTCTCGAGGCTGCGCCACAGCCGCCACCGCGACGCGCTGCAGGTGCAGTCGCATTACGATGTCTCGGATGAATTCTATGCGCTGTGGCTGGACCCGCGCCGGGTCTATTCCTGCGCCTATTTCCGCAGCCCGCGCATGGGCCTGGCCAAGGCGCAGGTGGCCAAGCTCGACCTGATCTGCCGCAAGCTGGACCTGCGCCCGGGCGAGCGCTTTCTCGACATCGGCGCCGGCTGGGGCGGGCTCTTGCTGCATGCCGCGCGCCATCACGCCGTGAAGGCCACCGGCATCACCCTGTCGCGCCACCAGCACGCCCATGTCCGCGCCCTGATCGACGCCGCCGGCCTGTCGGCGCGGGTGCGGCATGACAGAGGCGGAAAACCATTTACAAAGCGCCCATGACCTGTTCAGATAAACGGGACCACCTCTAAACAGAACGAAACCGAAACGAGAACATGATAACTCGACTGATAACCGCTTGACGACCACGGTCATAAAATCTAATGAGACCAAGGCTCCGGCGGGTTGGCGGAGAGGTTACGCAGCGGATTGCAAATCCGTGAAGACCGGTTCGATTCCGGTACCCGCCTCCAAGTATTTTCAATTACTTGCGTCATATCTGACATTCCTCTCATTCCGGCGTTTACAGTAGCGTTTAACATGTCCACTTAACCTTCTTCCCGTGCTATTCTTGGGAAGGAGGATCCACCCATGGGACGATCATCGACCGCGGCGCAG
>NZ_JBDHSP010000032.1:0-33028 GCF_039808215.1 Paracoccus sp. (in: a-proteobacteria) | reverse complement strand
ACAGGTTCAGAATAAGGCCGCGCAACCATTACGTCGAATGCCGATAACCGCCATCAGGATAACAACGTGTTACTCAACCGCCCACCCGCCGGGACCAGGCCCACAGAGCGCAGCAACATGGAAAAGCCCAACCTCATCCAAAACAACAATCCCAGGCCCCGCAAACGCAAGACACCCGGCCGAGCAGCAAGGACAGGGTGCATTTGTCGAAACAGTGACTTGCGGGAAAAAGCCGCCACGGCTAGCGTCAGAGCCGTCAAGCCAACATCCATGGGTTCCTGATGAAACATCTGCGCCTTTCCGCCGTCGCGCTGATCCTGGCGGGCACGGCCCTTGCCATGCCGGCCCACGCCGGCGACCCGGAACTGACCGTCTTCGACTGGGCCGGCTTCGAGGAACCGGTGATCTTCCAGGGCTATATCGACAAATACAAGGACAGCCCGACCTACGCCTTCTACGGCGACGACGACGAGGCCTATCAAAAGCTCGCCTCGGGCTTCAAGGCGGACGTGGCGCACCCCTGTTCGCAGATGGTGTCGAAATACCGCGACGCCGGGCTGATCGAGCCTTGGGACGTGTCGCGGATCCCGGCCTTTGCCAGCATCGATCCGAGGTTTCTTGCCTCGCCCATCTTCAAGGACGAAAGCGGCGTCTGGTATATCCCAACCGACTGGGGCGCGACGGCCATCGCCTACAACAAGGACAATGTTCCGGCCGAGGATGTCGCCAGCCTGAACATCTTCACCGATCCGAAGTATCAGGGCCGGACCTCGCTGCCGGATTCCGCCGATGATGTCTGGGCGCTGGCCTATCTCGCCACCGGCACCACCGACTGGACCAGCGTGACCGAGGACCAGTTCAAGGCGGCCGCCGACTGGCTGCGTCAGGCGCATCAGAACGTCGCCGCCTATTGGGCTGACCCTGCCGAACAGGCGCAGCTGATGGCCTCGGGCGCGGTCGACGTGGCCTGGTCCTGGAACGACGGCGTGGTGCTTCTCGAGAACGACGGATTTCCCGTCGGCTTCCAGCGCGCCCCGAAAGAGGGCAGTTCGACCTTCTTTTGCGGTTTCATCAACCTCAAGAACGGCCCGGGCAAGGAAGACAAGGTCTATGACTTCATCAACGCCTGGCTTGCGCCGCCGGCGGCGAAGGGCCTTCTCGACACTATCGGCTATGGCCACACCTCGACCGTGGCCATGGAGACGATCAAGGACGAGCCGGCGGTGAAGGAGGGGCTCTCGGCCATCGACGCGCCGATCCTGGCCCAGACCCCGAACGACCCCAAGCAGCGCGAGCGTCAGCTGCAGGAATTCGAGAAGATCAAGGCCGGCTTCTGAACCCCGATCGACAGGTCGCAACGCCCCGCCCCACCTGCGGGGCGTTTTCCATATCGGAGCGCAGCATGAGTATTTGGGGAACAGAGAAGCCCGCCCTGGCAAGACCGCCCGGCTTCTTTCTTGTCCAAATATCCCAAGGGGGTGAATTGCCCGCACCCGCGGGGCAAGAGGGGAACAGCGTTCCCCTCCCTTGCGCGACGAAGGCGCGGCCTCTATATTCAGCCTGTCCGGGTTCGCCCGGACTATGGGCATAAACGCGCAGGTAATAAGCGGATCGGACCCGGGGGCGGTACCCGGCGGCTCCACCAGAATCCCTCGTTGGGGGCACATGGGGCCGAAACAGGATCGACGAACGTCTAAAGCTGTGGCTTTGTCCCGGTGAGCTACCACCGTTATCGGTGCAAAATGTACAGTTGCCAACGACAACCGTGCTCCGGTGGCTCTGGCTGCGTAAGCAGCTCGGGTAACCGAAACCTCAAGCCCTTGCGCCTAGCAGCGCAAGGCGGGGCCCGCAGGAGCCTGGCAACAGAATCCTGCACCTTCCCCGCTTTCTTGCTGGTTTTTCAGGCCACCCGCGCCTATGCAATGGGCATGCAAGGGAAAGCCACGATGAAAGACCTGACCCCGACCGATGCCGACGCGCTGATCGCCGATCTTGGCCGCAAGGCGCGCGATGCCGCAGGCCTGCTGGCCCAGGCGAGCGCCGAGCGCAAGCACGCCGCGCTGGTCGGCGCGGCCGAGGCCCTGGGCGCCGCCGAAACCGCGATCCTCGACGCCAATGCCGAGGACATGAGCTATGCCGAGGCGAAAGAGCTTTCACCCGCCATGCTGGACCGGCTGCGGCTGGATGGCAATCGCATCCGCACCATGGTTGACGGGCTGCGCGCGGTCGCGGCGCAGCCCGATCCGGTGGGCAAGGTGCTGGCCGAATGGGACCGGCCGAACGGGCTGCACATCCAGCGCGTGGCCACGCCGCTGGGCGTCATCGGCGTGATCTATGAAAGCCGGCCCAATGTCACCGCAGATGCCGCCGCCCTGGCGCTGAAGGCCGGCAATGCGGTGATCCTGCGCGGCGGCTCGGAAAGCCTGCACAGTTCGGCGGCCATTCACCAGGCGCTGGTGACGGGGCTGAAGCAGGCCGGCCTGCCCGAGACCGCGATCCAGCTTGTGCCCACGCGCGACCGTGCGGCAGTTGGCGCCATGCTGCGCGCGCAAGGGCTGATCGACGTGATCGTGCCGCGCGGCGGCAAGGGTCTGGTCGGGCTGGTGCAGGCCGAGGCGCGTGTACCGGTCTTTGCGCATCTGGACGGCATCTGCCATGTCTATGCCGACCGCGACGCCGATCTGGACAAGGCCCGGCGCGTGGTGCTGAACGCCAAGACCCGGCGCACCGGCATCTGCGGCGCCGCCGAATGCCTGCTGATCGACTGGCAATTCTACACCAAACACGGGGCCGTGCTGATCCGGGACCTGCTGGATGCCGGGGTCGAGGTCCGTGCCGAGGGCGAGCTGGCCGCGATTCCCGGCACCGTCCCGGCGGTTCCGGCGGATTTCGGACACGAGTTTCTGGACAGGATCATCGCCGTGAAGCTGGTCGATGGCGTCGATGCGGCGATCACCCATATCCGCCGCCACGGCTCGGGGCATACCGAGGCCATTCTGACCGAGAACGATGCCACCGCCGCGCGATTCTTCGGCGGGCTGGACAGCGCGATCCTGATGCGCAACGCCTCGACGCAATTCGCCGATGGCGGCGAATTCGGCATGGGCGCGGAAATCGGCATCGCCACCGGCAAGCTGCATGCCCGCGGCCCGGTGGGCGCCGAGCAGCTGACCAGCTTCAAATATCTGGTCACCGGCGACGGCAGCATCCGGCCCTGATGCAGCCCGAAACGCTGCACGAGGACGCGCATCACCGCATCACCCGCTTTTCTGCCGCAGGCGGGTCGCGCCGCGCCGTGGTCGGGTTCGAACACGGCCGCGACCGCATGGCGGGCTTTGCGCCGCCGCAGCCGCCGGGTTTTGCGCGCGCCTTGGGCATCGACGCGCTGGTGGTGCAGACCGCGCGCCGGGACTGGTTCATCTCGCCAGGAAGCCCGGCCCTGGCCGGGGCGCTGGCCGTCGCCAGCCGCGGTTATGCCGAGGTGGTGGCGACCGGATTTTCCATGGGCGGCTATGCGGCGCTGCTTTATTCCGCCGCCTGCCGGGCAAGCCGACTGATGCTGGTGTCGCCGCAATATTCCATCGACCCGGACATCGCCCCCTTCGATCCCGACCGTCACGGCAAGTTCGCCCGCATCGGCCTGCCGATGCCGCGCCCCGAGACCTGGGGAAATACCGCGGTCGAGGGCGTGCTGATCCATGATCCGGCGATCCGCGCCGATCGCGCCCATGCCGCGCTGATCCGTGCGGCTTTTCTGCGGCTGACCCCGGTCGCCCTGCCCCACGGCGGTCATCCCGCCACCGGCGTCATCGGCGCGGTGGGCGGCATCGGCCGCATCGCGCAGGCGCTGGTCGAGGACCGGCTCGAGGCGCAGGCGATCCGACGGGCGCATCGCGAGGCAAGGCGCCGGGCAGAATGCTATCGGCTGAACCTTGCGGCCGCGGCGCTGGCGCGCCACCCCGACCGCGCCCTGGCGGAGCTGCGCAACCTTGCCCGGCACGGCAGCCCACGCAACCGCTTCGAGGCCGGCCTGCACCTGCTGGCCGCAGGCGACTTGGCCGCGGCCGGACCATTGTCGCAACTATTGGCGACCGGGGGCGCGATCCCCGCCACCTGGCAGCGCCGGATTGAGCGTGCGCTGAGGGCGGCGGGCGTCTGAGGTCTAGAACGCAATCTCGCCGCCGGTCTCGTCCAGTTCCCAGGCAAGCGTCAGCCCGGCGGCCCGGGCAAATTCTGCCAGCAGCGGGAAATGCACCTCGCCCGCGCCGGGCTCGGGGCGTTCGCGCGCGCTGTCATGGTCCAGCCAGGACCACAGCGCCGGATCGGCCTTGGTGCGGGCGGCCTCGGCCAGCAGCCGCCAGCCGCGCGCGCCGCGGCACAAAAGCACGCTGCCGCCCCAGGGCATGGCGCTTTCCAGACACATCAGCGCCAGCAGGATCAGGCGCCCCTCTTCACGCGGCAGGTCGCCCTCGGCCTCGAGCCGCAGGCGGATGCGCCCGGCACGTTCGACATCGGCCAGCAGCCCCGCCAGTTCCGCACGGCTTAGCCGCTGCCCGGCCCCGGCCTGGCCGAAGGCGACGCGGAACCAGCGCAGACGCGCCTGCGCCGCGGCGACGCTTTCGCCGATCAGCTGCAATTCGGGGCTGCTGGCGATGCCGGGGTAGTCGCCTGAAATCTGCAGCAGTTCCAGCCCGTTGCCGATTGCCCCCAGTGGCGAGACGATGTCATGGCACAGCCGCGAGCCGAGCAGCGCCGCCAGGCGCTCGGGCGCGAGGCCGCGATGGGAATGGGCGTGATGGTGAATTGTCAGATCGTCCATGAAAGCCTAGCCTGTTGTCGGATGGGAGGGCCGAGATGAATGAGATCCTGGAACCCGGCATGATCGTGCGTCACCCCGGCGCGCCGGAATGGGGCAAGGGCCAGGTCCAGTCGCGGATCGGCGACCGCATCACCGTCAATTTCACCCATGCCGGCAAGCAGGTGGTGGACGGAAGGCGCATCGCACTGGAACTGGTCACGGCCGATCTCTGATTGTGGATGCCGGCAGGTTAGATCAACCCTTGATTGTGTCAACCCCGCATCCGGTCAGGGCCCTGGCGCGCCGGCGGGCGGTTGCAATGCCGCCGCCCTGCGCCTAGACACGGGGCCGGATGACCGCAGGGCGGGCTGCAAGACCGGAACATGACGCCAGACACCTCATTCTTCGAGACGCGCATCGCCACCAGCGAGGTCGATCTTCTGGCGGCACAGCGCCTGCGCTATCGCGTCTTTGTCGAGGAACTGGGCGGCGACGGCGCGCTGGTCGATCACGCCCACCGCCTTGAACGCGACGAGTTCGATCCCGTCGTCGATCACCTGGTGCTGGTCGACAACCGCCGCCCGGCCGCCGATCTGGAACATGTCGTGGGCGTCTACCGGCTGCTGCCGGGGGCGCGCGCCGAGGCTTTCGGCCGCTTCTATTGCGACGGCGAATACGACCTGACGGCGCTGCGCCGCTCGGGGCGGCGGCTGTTGGAACTGGGGCGCTCTTGCGTCGATCCGGCCTTTCGCGGCGGCTCGGGGATGTTTTTGATGTGGAGCGCGCTGGCCGAGCATGTGCTGGCACAGGGGGTCGAGGTGCTGTTCGGCGTCGCCTCGTTTCACGGCACCGATGCTGCGGCGCTGGCGCAGCCGCTGTCCTGGCTGCACCACCACCACCTGGCCCCCGCCGGGCTGCGCCCGCGCGCCCGGCCCGAGGGTTTCCAGCGCATGGATCTGGTGCCCGAGGCGCTGCTGGAACGGCGCGCGGCGATGCTGCTGATGCCGGCGCTGATCAAGGCCTATCTGCGCATGGGCGGCAGCGTCGGCGAAGGCGCCTTTCTGGACCATGCCTTCAACACCACCGACGTGTTCCTGCTGCTTGACACCCGCGCCATGTCGGAAAAGCACCGCCGCTTCTACGAGGCGCGACAGTTGTGAGGCGAGCTTCGGCCGCGACCTGGCGCCATGAAGTGCCGCCGCCCCCCACCCCGCGCCCCGGCATCGCCGGCTGGGTGCGGATCGCGCTGAGGGGCGGCGCCATCGTCACGGTGCTGGCGCTGGGGGTGCTGCTGATCCTGCCGCTGCGCGGGCTTGAGCGTCTGGCCTGCGGCCCGCGCCGACCGGTAACCGGTCCCTGGGTGCAGGGCGTGTGCCGGCTGTGCCTGCGGATCATCGGCATCCGCTGGCGCTGTCAGGGCCGGCCGCTGGACGGGCCGGGCGCCGTGGTCGCGAACCACGGCAGCTGGCTGGACATCTTCGTGCTGAACGCAGCCATGCCGGTGTTCTTCGTGGCGAAATCCGAGGTGGCGGGCTGGCCCGGCATCAATGTGCTGACCCGGGTGACCGACACGCATTTCGTCGCCCGCGACCCCAGGCAGGCGCGCGCCCAGGCCGGGGAATTCGCCGCCCGCACCCGCGCCGGCCACCGGCTGCTGTTCTTCCCCGAGGGCACCAGCAGCGACGGGCTGCGGGTGCTGCCCTTCAAGGCCACGCTGTTTCAGGGCTTTCTCGACCCGGCGCTGCCCGCGGATCTGGCGATCCAGCCGGTCAGTGCCCGCTATCAGGCGCCGCCGGGCCGCGATCCGCGATTCTATGGCTGGTGGGACGACATGGACCTGGGGCCGCATCTGCTGGCGGTGCTGGCGCAATCGCCTCAGGGCGGGGTGACGGTGCGCCTGCACAGGCCGATCCCGGTCGCCGGCGAAAGCCGCAAGACACTGGCCGCCGCGGCCGAGGCCGAGATCCGCGCGGGCTTTGCCGCTGCAGCCTAGATCGGCCAGAACAGCGGGATCGTCAGGCAGGCGACGATGCCGCAGACGATGTCCAGCGGCACGCCGACCCTGATGAAATCGCTGAACCTGTAGCCGCCCGGGCCATAGACCATCAGATGCGTCTGATAGCCGATGGGCGTGGCGAAGGCGACCGTGGCCGAGAACATCACCGCCACCACATAGGCGCGCGGGTCATGTCCCAGCGACTTGGCCAGCGCGATGGCGATCGGGGTCAGAAGCACCGCCACGGCATTGTTCGACAGCACCTCGGTCATCACCAGCCCGAGGAAATACACCGCGATCAGCGTGGCAAAGGGCGGCAGGCCGCGCAGGATCGGCGACACCGCATCGACGATCAACGCGACGCTGCCGGTATATTCCAGCGCCTCGCCCACCGCCAGCATGGCAAAGATCATCGCCAGCAGTCGCCCGTCGATGAAGGAAAACGCCTCTTCGGCATCGACGCAGCGGGTGATCAGGATCACCGCCGAGGCGACGAAGGCCAGCGCCATGATCGGCGCCACATCCAGCGCGGCCAACGTCACCACCGACAGCAGGCACAGGATGGCGATGGGCGCGCGCTCGCGCCGGTAGGCGCGGGTCGAGGGGCGCGAGACATCGACCAGGTCCATGTCGGTGGCAAGCCGGGCGATGTCCTCGGGCGCGCCTTCCAGCAGCAGCGTGTCGCCCACCTGCACCACCAGATCGTCCAGCTGCCGGCCGATGTTCTGGCTGCGCCGGTGCGCGGCCAGGACGTAGACGCCGTAGCGCCGCCGCAGCCGCATGTCGCCCAGGCGCCGTCCGACCAGCCGTGCCCCGGGGGAGATCAGCACCTCGACGGTCTCGGTGGCGACCGAGCTCAGCTTGTCGACCATCTGGAAGTTCTTGTTGGCCTGCATCTCCAGCAGGTCGGCCATGGCGGTGCGCAGGACCACGCGATCGCCCGGCTCGAGCACCACCTCGGCCAGGTTGCGCCGCAGCGAGACATCGCCGCGCAGCACGTCCACCACCCGCACCGCCTCGCGCTTGAAGATCGGCGCGGTCAGCACCGGCTGGCCGACAAGGCTGGAATCCTCGGGCACCGCCACCTCGGTGAAATATTTCATTTCGCGCCGCGTGCCCAGAAACCCGGCCAGCGAGCTGCGGTCCGGCAGCAGCTTGCGCCCGATCAGGGCAAAATAGGCGAAACCCGCCAGCGTGATGGCGATGCCGACCGGGGCGATCTCGAAGATGGTGAAGGGCGCCAGGCCCTGCTCGCGCGCGACCCCGTCCACCAGCAGGTTGGTCGAGGTGCCGATCAGGGTGATCATCCCGCCCAGGATGGTGAAATAGCTTAGCGGCATCAGCAGCTTGGATGGGGAAATTCCAAGCCGCAACGCCAGCTGGATGACGATCGGGATCATCACCGCCACCACCGGCGTATTGTTCATCACCGCCGAGGCCAGGCAGACGAAGACAAAAAGCCCGATGACGGTGATCAGCGGGTTGTTATGGGCGCGCGCCGTGACGATGCGCGACATCATTTCCAGCGCCCCGGTGCGCAAGAGCCCGCCCATGATCATGAACATGAAGGCGATGGTCCAGGGCGCGGCATTCGAAAGCACCCCCGCCGCCTCCTCGACCGGCAGCAGCCCGAGCAGCATCATGCTGGCGGCCGAGGCGATGGCCACCACCTCGGGCGGATGCTTTTCGCGGATGAACTGGATGAAAGTGATGGCGACGATGACCAGAAGGGCGATCGCGGCATTCGTTCCGGTCAGTTCAAAACCAAGCATGCGGTCCCTGTCAGGCGGCGCCGTTAATCTCGGCTGTTTCGGTCGTCATTAACATGCCGGCCCCGCGCCTCGCAAGAAAAAGCGCGGCCCGGCGCGTCATTGCGCCCCGTCCGGCGTGCGGGCCAGGCGGCCGCCCTGGCGCAGGGCCTCGACCGACAGCGCCTTGCCGCTGCGGTCGCAGGTCGTGACCAGCACGCCGCATAGCGTCGCCTCGCCCTCGGCAGGGGTGAAGCGTTCCGAGGCCATGCCGGTCAGGAAGCGGCGCAGGGGCTCGGTCTTTTCCATGCCGATGACGCTGTCATAGTCGCCGCACATGCCGGCATCGGACTGATAGGCGGTGCCGCGGTTCAGGATCATCGTGTCGGCGGTCGGCACATGCGTATGCGTGCCGACGACCAGGCTGGCGCGCCCGTCGCACCAATGGCCCACGGCCATCTTCTCGCTGGTGGCCTCGGCATGGATGTCGACGATGCTGGCCTGCACCAGCCCGCCCAGAGGGTGGGCCTTCAGCACCGTGTCGATGGCCGAGAACGGATCGTCGAAGGGGCGCTTCATGAATACCTGGCCCAGGATCTGCGCCACCAGCACCTTGCGCCCGCGCGTGGCCTCGAACACCCGCGCGCCGCGGCCCGGCGCCACCCTGGAATAATTCAGCGGCCGGATGATGCGCGGCTCGGTCTCGATGAACGAGAGCATCTCCTTCTGGTCGAAGGCATGGTCGCCCAGGGTGACGCAATCGGCGCCGGCCTCCAGGATCAGCTTCGCATGTCCCGCCGTCAGCCCCATGCCGCCGCTGGCGTTTTCCCCGTTCACCACGGTGAAATCGACGCCCAGCCTTTCCTTGAGGGGGGCGAGCCCCTCGCTGATCGCGCGCCGTCCGGCACGCCCCATCACATCGCCAAGATACAGAATGCGCATGTCGAAGGGTTAGGGGAAAGCCGGGGCCGGCTCAAGCCCCGCGCTGTCTCAGCCCAGCCATGCGCCCAGGGCTGTCGCCGCCAGCGCGATGCCGGCGCCCAGGGCCATGGCAGCCAGCCGGCCCGTGCCGCGGCCCGGCTCGGCGGCGGGGACCGCGGTCTCGCGCAGCAGTTCCGGCATGCGGCGCTCCAGATATTCGGGCAGCAGCGGCGCGAAACGGCCCAGCACCTGCGCGGCCCGCAGCAGGTCGCGGCTGGCGGATTTCGGTCCCAGATTGTCGCGGATATAGCTTTCCACCACCGGCCGCGCCACCTCCCAGATATTGATCTGCCGGTCGAGCGAGCGCGCGACGCCCTCGACCACCACCATGGTGCGTTGCAGCAGGATCAGTTCGGTCCGCGTCGCCATGCCGAAACGCTCGGTCACCTCGAAGAGATAGGCCAGAAGGTTCGCCATCGAGATCTGGCTGGCGTCGGCGCCGAAAATCGGCTCGCCCACCGCGCGCAGGGCGCGGGCGAATTCCTGCATGTCACGGTCGCGCGGCACATAGCCCGCCTCGAAATGCACCCGCGCCACGCGGTCATAGTCGCGGCGGATGAAGCCCATCAGGATTTCGGCATAGACGCGGCGGGTGTAGTCGTCGATCTCGCCCATGATGCCGAAATCATAGATGATGATGCGGCCGTCGGGCGCCACCTTCAGATTGCCCTGGTGCATGTCGGCATGGAAATAGCCATGCCGCAGGGCGTGGCGCAGGAACAGCTGCAGCACGCGCGCGGCCAGCGCCGGCAGGTCGTGGCCGGCGTCGCGCAGTGCCGCGACATCGCCCATGGGCAGGCCCTCGGCCCAGTCGGTGGTCAGGACGCGGCGCGCGCTGAGGTGCCAGTGCGGGCGCGTCACCACCATGCCCTCGTCGCTGCCGGTATTGTTGGCGAATTGCGAGGCCGAGGCCGCCTCGAGCCGCAGGTCCAGCTCGCCGCTGACCACCGATTCGAAATGGCTGACCACGTCGCGCGGCCGCAGCCGGCGCGTGGCGGGCGACAACCGCTCGATCATGGAGGCGGCGAAATGGAAGGCGTCGATGTCGCGCCGGAACGCCGCCTCGATATTGGGCCGCAGCACCTTGACCGCGATCTCGTCGCCGGTGTCGATGCGCCGCGCCCGGTGCACCTGCGCGATCGAGGCCGCGGCGACGGGTTCCGAGAATTCGCTGAACAGGCTCTCGACCGGATGGCCCAGTTCATGGGCCACGGTGCGGCGTGCCAGTTCCTGGTCGAAGGGCGGCAGGCGGTCCTGCAGCATGGAAAGCTGGTTGGCCAGATCGACGCCGACCACATCGGGCCGCGTGGACAGGATCTGGCCGAATTTCACATAGGCCGGGCCCAGCGCGGTGATGGCGCGGGTGATCGGCGGCAGGTCGGGGTCGCCCTTGTAGCCCAGCCAGGCAAAGGGCCAGCCCAGGACGCGGGCGGCGGCCCGCACCCGCGCCGGCGCGCTCATCGCGTCCAGCACGACTTTCATCGCGCCCGAGCGCTCGAATGTGGCGCCGGTGCGGATCAGCCGCCAGATGTTGTGGGGGCCGCGCATGTCAGAGCTTCCAGCCGGAATGCAGGGCGGCAATGCCCATCGACAGGTTGCGCCACTGCACACGGCCGAAACCGGCGGTGCGGATCATCTCGGCGAATGTTTCCTGGTCGGGGAACTTGCGGATCGATTCGACCAGATACTGGTAGCTGTCGCGGTCATTGGCGACCATCTGGCCCATGACCGGGATGACGTTGAAGGAATAGCGGTCGTAAAGCCATTGCAGCATCGGCACCGGCATCTGGCTGAACTCGAGCACCATCAGCCGCCCGCCGGGCTTGAGCACGCGGCGCGCCTCGGCCAGGGCATCGGGGATGCGGGTGACATTGCGGATGCCGAAGCTGATCGTGTAGCGGTCGAAGGTATTGTCGGCAAAGGGCAGCGCCATGGCGTCGCCCGTCACCCAGTCCAGCCGGTCGGAAAGCCGGCCGGCCCCGGCGCGCTTGCGGCCCTCGACCAGCATCGATTCGGTCATGTCGCAGACGGTGACACGCGCCCCCGGGGCGCGGCCCAGAAAGCGGAATGCGATGTCGCCGGTGCCGCCCGCCACATCCAGCAGGTGCTGGCCGTCGCGCGGCGCCAGCCAGTCCATCAGCGCCGTCTTCCAGACCCGGTGGATGCCCATGCTCATCAGGTCGTTCATCACGTCATAGCGCGAGGCCACGCGCGAGAAGACGCCATGCACCAGACCGGCCTTGTCCTGTTCGGCCACGGTGCGAAAGCCGAAATGGGTCTGCTTGGGCTCGTCTGGGGTCATGTCGCTTGTCCATCCGTCGTTTCGCGCCCAGATAGACCGGATGCGCGGCGCGCGCCACCTGTGGCGCGACCGCACCATGCGACGAACGGGAAGAATATGCCAGAACTGCCAGAGGTCGAGACCGTCCGCCGCGGCCTTGCCCCGCATCTTGAAGGCCATGTCATCGCCCGGGCCGAGGCGCGCCGCCCCGACCTGCGCTGGCCGCTGCCGCCCGATCTGGTGCAGGTGCTGACCGGGGCGCGGGTCGTGGCGCTGCGCCGGCGCTCGAAATACATCCTGGCGGAACTGCAGGACCGCGGCAGCCTGCTTTTGCATCTGGGCATGTCCGGCCGCATGCTGATCGAGGACGCGGCCCAGGGCGAATTCCACCGCGACCCGGCGATATTGCCGCGCCACGACCATGTGGTGTTCTGGACCGATCAGGGCACACGCATCACCTTCAACGACGCGCGGCGATTCGGCATGGTGGATCTGGTGGCGCCGGGGGCCACGCATCCGCTGCTGGCCGGGCTTGGCCCCGAGCCGCTGTCCGCAGTCTTCGATGCCGCGGTGCTGGCCCGCGCATTCGCCGGCAAGCGCAGCCCGGTCAAGACGGCGCTTCTGGATCAGCGCATCGTCGCGGGCCTGGGCAATATCTATGTCTGCGAGGTGCTGCACCGCGCCGGCATCGATCCGCGCCGGCGCGCGGGCGAGATCACGGCCGAGGGGCTGGCGGCGCTGGCCGGCCATATCCGCGCGGTGCTGCTCGAGGCGATCGCCGCCGGCGGCTCCTCGCTGCGCGACCACCGCCAGGCCACGGGCGAGCTGGGCTATTTCCAGCACAGCTTCCGTGTCTATGGCCGCGAGGGCGCCCCCTGCCTCGCCCCCGGCTGCACGGGCCGGATCGCGCGCATCGTGCAATCGGGGCGCTCAAGCTATTTCTGCCCGCTTTGCCAGCACTGAGCCGCCCCGCGCGACCAGACGCCGGGGCACTGGCCTTGTGCGCACGGTTTCGTTACAAGTCGCGGTCAGCTTGTTTCAAAAAGGCGAAGCATCGATGGCTTACCAGACCCTCACCGTCGAGATCGAGGACTATGTCGCGCTGATCCGGCTCAACCGGCCCGAGGCGCTGAATGCGCTGAACTCGCAGCTTCTGGCCGAACTGGGCGACGCGCTTGCCGAGGCCGACCGCAACGAGAAGGTGCGCTGCATCGTGCTGACCGGCAGCGAAAAGGCCTTTGCCGCCGGCGCCGACATCAAGGAAATGGCGACGAAAAGCTTTGTCGATGTCTATACCGACGATCTGTTCGGCGCCGAGATCGACCGCATCACCGCGACCCGCAAGCCGGTGATCGCCGCGGTCGCGGGCTATGCCCTGGGCGGCGGCTGCGAACTGGCCATGGCCTGCGATTTCATCATCTGCGCCGACAATGCCAGATTCGGCCAGCCCGAGATCAACCTCGGCGTCATGGCCGGCATCGGCGGCACGCAGCGCCTGACCCGTCTGGTCGGCAAGTCCAAGGCCATGGACATGCATCTGACCGGCCGCTTCATGGACGCGGCCGAGGCCGAGCGCGCGGGCCTGGCCAGCCGTGTCGTGCCCGCTGCCCGGCTGCTGCCCGAGGCGCTGGCCGCAGCGCGCAAGATCGCGGAAAAGTCGCAGATCGCCGCCCTTGCCGCCAAGGAGGCGGTCAACCGTTCCTATGAGACGACGCTGCGCGAGGGCATCCTGTTCGAGCGGCGCAGCTTCCAGGCGCTGTTTTCGACCGAGGACCAGAAGGAGGGCATGGCGGCCTTTCTTGAAAAGCGCGAGCCACAGTTTCGCGACCGCTGATTGGCACTTGGCTTTGCGGCCCGGCGCCTGTATAGGACCGGGCTTACATGCGCGTGGGCCCGCTTAAGGCAAGAATCATGACCGTCCCCAGCCGGACGGTGCCATGGGCTTTGCGCAACCGACAGAAACAGACAGGACCGCACCCATGGCCAACACGCCCCAATCCCAGAAGCGCGCCCGCCAGATCGAGCGCCGCACCGCCGTCAACAAGGCGCGCCGTTCGCGCATCCGCACCTTCCTGCGCAAGGTCGAGGAAGCCATCGCCAGCGGCAATGCCGAGGCCGCCCGCGAGGCGCTGCAGAACGCCCAGCCCGAACTGATGCGCGGCGTCACCCGGGGCGTGGTGCACAAGAACACCGCAGCGCGCAAGATCTCGCGGCTTTCGGCCCGGGTGAAGGCTCTGGCCACCGCCTGAGCACCTGCGGCATTTGCGCAACTATTGGTAGAATTAACCAGGGCATGTCCATCGTGGACATGTCCTTTTCCTTTCGCTGACGCAGCGTCAGCACATGAAATTTCAGCAACTTGCGGGCGACTGCACCCCTTCAGCGCCCCGTCCGGATTCGCTGCGGCAAACTGTCTGTCAAGCGCGAAGATAGGTTGTCGGCGGGCGGCGGTTCTTGCTAGCTTCGGGGCTGCGATTCACGTCGCGCCTGGGGGACATGCCCCGGATGCCGGTTCGGCCGGCGGACGGGACGGTGACAAGGATCAGGGATCCGCACCGACGATGCGCTGGCCGGCTGCCACCGGCGGGCCGATCATGTCTGCATCTTGCGGCCAAGCCATGGCCCGTCAAGCCGCTTGCGCGGCCGGTCGGGTCATTGCCGGCGCCAGGGCGTCGCGAAATCACCTCGCGCCGGGGCACCGGCGGGAAATGCGGACAAGAGACGGAACCGGGTCAGATGGACAAGCTTTGGGGGCAGGCACGTGAGGAACTTCAGAAGGTCGTCGGCGCCGACAGTTTCGCCACCTGGATCGAGCCGCTGCGGCTGAACGGCGTCGAGGACGGCACGGCGGTCATCGCCTGCCCGACGCGCTTTCTGTCGGACTGGGTATCGCGCCACTATGCCGACGACATCCTCAAGGTGCTGGACCGCCTCGGCAGCCCGGTGCAGCGCCTGAGCTTCGAGACCCGCGCCCAGACCGCGCGGCCGCCGGCCGCCCCGGCGGTCAGGCGCACCGGTCCGCGTCCCTCGGCCGGCAGCGGCGAGGAACTGGCCGCGCCGCTGGACCAGCGCTTTACCTTTGACAATTTCGTCGTCGGCAAACCCAATGAACTGGCCCATGCCGCCGCGCGCCGTGTGGCCGAGGGCGGGCCGGTGACCTTCAATCCGCTGTTTCTTTACGGCGGCGTCGGGCTGGGCAAGACCCACCTGATGCATGCCATCGCGCGCGAGATCCAGACCCGCCAGCCCGAGGCGCGGGTGCTGTATCTGTCGGCCGAGCAGTTCATGTACCGCTTCGTGCAGGCTTTGCGCGACCGCACGGTGATGGATTTCAAGGAACTGTTCCGCACCGTGTCGGTGCTGATGGTCGACGACGTGCAGTTCATCGCCGGCAAGGATTCCACGCAGGAGGAATTCTTTCACACCTTCAATACCCTGGTCGATCAGGGCAAGCAGATCGTCATCTCGGCCGACCGTGCCCCGGGCGAGATCAAGGACCTCGAGGAGCGCATCAAGTCGCGCCTGCAATGCGGACTGGTCGTCGACCTGCACCCGACCGATTACGAGTTGCGCCTGGGCATCCTGCAGTCCAAGACCGACAATTTCCGCGCGCAGTATCCCGGGCTGCAGATCGCGCCGGGCGTGCTGGAATTCCTTGCCCATCGCATCACCTCGAACGTGCGCGTGCTGGAAGGCGCGCTGCAGCGGCTGTTCGCCTTCGCCAGCCTGATGGGGCGCGAGATCACGCTCGACATGACCCAGGAATGCCTGGCCGACATCCTGCGCACCAATGACCGCAAGGTGTCGATCGAGGAAATCCAGCGCAAGGTGGCCGAGCATTACAACATCCGCCTGGCCGACATGATCGGGCCCAAGCGCGTGCGCACCGTCGCCCGGCCGCGCCAGATCGCCATGTACCTGTCCAAGGTGATGACCTCGCGCAGCCTGCCCGAGATCGGCCGCCGCTTTGGCGGGCGCGACCACACGACGATCATGCACGGGGTGAAGAAGATCGAGGAATTGCGCAGCGCCGACCGCAGCCTGGCCGAGGACATCGACCTGCTGCGCCGCCTGCTCGAGGCGTGATCGCATCCGCTTGACCCTGCGCGGGATTGTGCCAAATTGGCGACCCGCGACGCCATGAGGACCGACCATGAAATTCTCGATCGAACGCGCCGACCTGGTCAAGGCCGTCTCGCAAGCCCAGTCCGTCGTCGAGCGCCGCAACACCATTCCGATCCTGGCCAATGTGCTGATCGAGGCCACGGACGAGGGTGTCAGCTTTCGCGCCACCGACCTTGACACCGAGATCGTGGACCGCACCACCGCCCGGGTCGAACGCCCCGGCGCCACCACGGTTTCGGCCAGCATGCTCAACGACATCTCGCGCAAGCTGCCGGACGGGGCGCTGGTGCAGCTCAGCCTCGACGCCTCGGGGCGGCTGACGGTGCAGGCCGGACGGTCGAACTTCAGTCTCGCCACCCTGCCGCGCGACGATTTCCCGGTGATTGCCGCCGCGGAATACAGCGCGAATTTCACCGCCCCCGCCGCAGTGCTGCGCCGGTTGTTCGACAAGTCGAAATTCGCCATCTCCAACGAGGAGACCCGCTATTACCTGAACGGCGTCTACATGCATGTGGCGCAGTCCGACAGCGGCACCTGCCTGCGCTGCGTGGCGACCGACGGCCACCGGCTGGCGCGCATCGACGCGCCGCTGCCCGCCGGCGCCGAGGCCATGCCCGGCGTGATCGTGCCGCGCAAGACGGTGGGCGAGCTCAAGAAGCTGCTGGACGACGACAGCGCCGAGATCGCGGTTTCGGTCAGCGAGACCAAGGTGCGTTTTGCCAATGCCTCCATCACCCTGACCTCGAAGGTGATCGACGGCACCTTCCCCGATTACAGCCGGGTGATCCCGGCCGCCAATACCCGCAAGCTCGAGGTGGATGCCAGCGACTTTGCCAAGGCCGTGGACCGCGTCGCCACCGTCAGCAGCGAACGGTCGCGCGCGGTGAAGCTGTCCCTGGACGACGACCGGCTGGTGCTGTCGGTGAACGCCCCCGACGCCGGCGCCGCCGATGAGGAACTGCCCGTGGCCTATGCCGACGAGGCGCTGGAAATCGGCTTCAACGCCAAATACCTGCACGAGATCGCCAGCCAGATCGAACGCGAGAACGCGGTCTTTCTGTTCGGCGGCTCGGGCGACGCGGCGCTGATCCGCGAGGGTGCGGACAGCAGCGCCGTCTATGTCGTCATGCCGATGCGCGTGTGACACTTGCCCGGCTGCAGCTGACGCAGTTCCGCAGCTGGGCCGGGCTTGACCTTGCCCTGGACGCGCGGCCGCTGGTGATCCACGGCCCGAACGGCGCCGGCAAGACCAATATCCTCGAGGCCGTCTCGATGCTGGCGCCGGGCCGCGGCATGCGCGCCGCCGCGCCGGGCGACCAGGCGCGGCGCGGCGCCGATCTGGGCTGGCAGATCCGCGCCCTGATCGGCGACCGGCAGGTGCTGACCCGCGCGCTGCCCGGCCAAAAGCGCGAGGTGGTGATCGCCGACAAGCCGGCGCCACAGCTGGCGCTGGGCGCGCTGATGCGGGTGATCTGGCTGACGCCCGCCATGGACCGGCTGTGGCTGGACGCGCCCGAGGTGCGGCGGCGCTTTCTTGACCGGCTGACGCTGAGCTTCACCCCCGGCCATGCCGAGGAGGCGCTGGCCCATGACAAGGCCATGCGCGAGCGAAACCGCCTGCTCAGGGACCAGATCCGCGACCCCGCCTGGTATCGCGCGCTCGAGGCGCAGATGGCAGAGGCCGGCGCAGCGCTGACCCGCAACCGTCTCGATGCCCTCGAGCGCATCACCGCGGCGCAGCAGGGCGCGGCCACCGCCTTTCCCGCCGCCCGCCTGACGCTGCTGCCGGGCGAAGGCTTTGCCTGCGACCGCGATCCCGACAGCATTGCCCGGCGCCTTTGCGAATGGCGCGGGCGCGACATGGCGGCGGGGCGCACGCTGACCGGCCCGCACCGCGCCGATCTGGGGGCAAGCTGGGGGCCGCAGGACATGCCCGCGGCGCTGGCCTCGACCGGAGAGCAGAAGGCGCTGCTTCTGTCGCTGATCCTCGCCAATGCCCGGGCGCTGGCGGGTGAGCCGACGGTGCTGCTGCTCGACGAGGTGGCGGCGCATCTGGACGAGACCCGCCGCGCCGCGCTTTACGACGAGATCAGCGCGCTGCCGGCGCAAAGCCTGCTGACCGGCACCGGGCCGGAGCTGTTCGCCGCCCTGACGGGCCGCGCCCGTTTTCTGCCGGTCACGCGCGCGGGCGCGGATTCGGCCCTGGCCTAGAGCAGCAGATCGACCAGACGGAACTCGCGCACATCGACGATGCCAAGGTCCGAGATGCGCAGCTCCGGGATCACCACCAGCGCCAGCAGTGAATGCTGCATATAGGCGTTGTTCATCGTGCAGCCGCAATCCTGCATGGCCTGGACGATGGCCTGCGCATCCTTGGCCACCTCTTCGGCAGGGCGTTCGGACATCAGCCCGGCGATGGGCAGGGCGACCGTCGCCATTTCCACCCCGTCGCGAAACAGGGTGACGCCGCCGCCGATGGCGCCCAGGTGATTCGCCGCCGCCGCCATGCAGTCGCGGTCGGTGCCCACCACGATCATGTGATGGCTGTCATGCGCCACGCTTGAGGCCAGCGCCATCCTGCCGCGATAGCCAAAGCCCGAGACGAATCCGTTGACCACGCCCCCCGTGCCACGGTGACGTTCGACCAGCGCGATCTGGCAGACCTCGCCCTCGCCCTCGATCACGCCCTCGCGGATCGGCAGATCGGCCTCAAGCGCCCGGGTCGGGGCCTGGTTCTCGATCACGCCGATCACCCGCACGCGGGCCTGCGCGCCGCTGGCCCGCACGGCGAAATCCCCGGCCGCCAGCCTGCGGCCCAGATGCACCGAGTTGCGCGCCGACGCGGGCCAGTCGATGCGCGGGCAATCGACCACGCGCCGGCCGTTTTCCGCCACCACCCGCCCCTGGGCGATGACCATCTCGACCGGCAGGCTGCGCAGGTCCGAGCTGAGGATCACATCCGCCCGCCTCCCGGGCGTGATGCTGCCCAACTCGCGCTCCAGTCCGAAATGCTGCGCGGCGTTGATCGTCGCCATCTGGATTGCCACCAGCGGATCGCAGCCGCAGGCGATGGCATGGCGCAGCACCCGGTTCATGTGGCCCTCATGGACCAGCGTGCCGGAATGGCTGTCATCGGTGCACAGGATGAAGAATCGCGGGTCCAGCCGCTTTTCGGTGATGGCGGTGATCTGGCTTGCCACGTCATACCATGCACTGCCCAGCCGCATCATGCAGCCCATGCCCTGGCGCACGCGGGCGATGCCCTGCGCCTCGGTGGTGGTTTCGTGGTCATCGGCCGCCCCGCCCGCGACATAGGCGTGAAAGGGCCGGCCCAGATCCGGGCTGGCGTAATGGCCGCCCACGGTCTTGCCGGCGGCGCGGGTGGCGGCGATTTCGGCCAGCATCTGTTCGTCGCCCGCCGCGACGCCGGGAAAGTTCATCATTTCGCCCAGGCCGACGATGCCCTCCCAGCCCATGGCCTGCGCCACCTCGCCGGCCGAGATCGGATGGCCGGTGGTTTCCAGCCCCGGAGCCGAGGGCGCGCAGCTGGGCATCTGCGTGAACATGGAAATCGGCTGGAGCAGCGATTCGTCGCGCATCAGCCGCACGCCCTCGAGGCCCAGCACATTCGCCACCTCATGCGGGTCGTGGAAGATCGTCGTCGTGCCATGCGCGATCACCGCCCCGGCGAAACCGGCGGGCGTCAGCATGCCCGATTCGACATGCATATGCGCGTCGATCAGCCCCGGAACCATGAAACGCCCCTCGGCCTCGATCACCTGCGTATCGGGTCCGATGCCGATGCCGGCGTCCGGCCCGACGCAGGCCACACGGCCGTCGGCCACCGCGACATCGCAGCCGGGGACCACCTCGCGCGTGTGCACGTTCACCCATTGCCCGCCGCGGATCACCAGATCCGCCGGGGCGCGACCCGCCGCCACCTCGACCAGGCGGGCTTGCGAAAGGATCCAGGGTTTCAGCATCGCGCGCTCCTTTCTGTTCATGCCCGCCAGATTGCGGCAGGGTGGCGGCGAAGGAAAGGCATGACGATGGAATGGAGCGGCGAGGCCAGTGTGATGTCCCTGCGCCGGCATGGCGAAAGCGCGGCGATCCTGACGGTGCTGGCGCGCGATGCCGGGCTGGTCTCCGGGCTGGTTCCGGGCGGGGCCAGCCCGCGGCGCGCCGCCATGCTGCAGCCCGGAGGCCGGCTGGCCTTGCGCTGGCGCGCCCGCTGCGAGGACCAGCTGGGCACCTTCAGCGCCGAGCCGCTGCGCGCCCGCCCGGGTCTGCTGGCGGACGGGCTGGCGCTGGCGGGGGTGAATGCGGTCACGGCGCTGCTGACCTATGCCCTGCCCGAGCGCGACCCGCATCCGCGCCTGTCGGACGCGACCGAGGCGCTGCTGGACCGGATGGACGCGGGCGCGGACTGGGCCGAGTCCTATCTGCGCTGGGAGTTGCGGCTGCTGGACGAGTTGGGCCTGGGGCTGGACCTGGGGCGCTGCGCCGTCACCGGCACCACGGCCGGGCTTGCCTATGTCAGCCCGCGCAGCGGCCGCGCGGTCAGCGCCCAGGCGGCCGGTGACTGGGCGCCCAGGCTTTTGCCGCTGCCGGCGATGCTGGGCGGCTGCGGCAATGGCGGGCTGGCCGAGGCGCTGGCGCTGAGCGGGCATTTCCTGCACAGCCGTCTGGCCGAATCGCATGCCGGCCGCCCCCTGCCCGCCGCCCGCGCCCGGCTGGTCGCCCGGCTGGCGCCGCAGACCCGCGAGGGTCAGGCGGCGCCGGAAAACCCGGGCTATTTTTCTTTGCGATAGCCCGGCTCGAAGGTCAGGTAGGTCGGGCCGGTGATGGTCAGCACCCCGCCCTCATAGCCGATGCCGGTCGCGGCCGAAAGCGCCGCCAGATAGCGCGTCTCAAGCCGGCCATTGGCGCCGCCGCAGGCCATGCGCGTGGTGACCATCGGCCCCAGGGCAAAGCCCGGCGGCTCGGCCGTCTGCGGGGCGGAATAGGTATTGCAGGGCGCCTTGCCGCTGACCGAGCCATCGGCATTGATCGTCAGGCCGATATTGCGCTGCGGCACGGTATCGGAACCGATGCCGACCAGCACATAGGGGCCGGTGGGAATATTCGCGCCCGAGGCCGATGAGGCACCGGAGGGCTCGCAGGCGGTCAGGGCAAGGGTGGCGGCGATCGCCGCCGGCAGCATGGCAATGCGGATCATGGGCAGCTCCGTTCCAGTCAGATGCCGCCATAATGCCCGATCGGCCCCCGCTGTCCAGCAGGGGCCGGAATTTCGTCCTAATCCAGTAGCCTGCGCGCAATGACCTGTGCCTGGATCTCGGCGGCGCCTTCAAAGATGTTCAGGATGCGGGCATCGCAGAGCACGCGGCTGATCTGGTATTCCAGGGCAAAGCCGTTGCCGCCATGGATCTGCAGCGCATTGTCCGCCGCCGCCCAGGCGACGCGCGCGCCCAGCAGCTTGGCCATGCCGGCCTCGAGGTCGCAGCGCCGGCCGTGGTCCTTTTCCCAGGCGCTGAAATAGGTCAGCTGACGCGCGATCATGATCTCGACCGCCATCATCGCCAGCTTGTCGGCGACGCGCGGGAAGGCGATCAGCGACCTGCCGAACTGCTTGCGGTCGATGGCATATCGCATGCCGATCTCGCAGGCGGATTGCGCGACGCCGACGGCACGGGCCGCGGTCTGAATCCGTGCCGCTTCAAAGGTTTCCATAAGCTGCTTGAAGCCGTTTCCAGGCTCTCCGCCCAGCAGGTTCTCGCCCTTGATGCGAAAGCCGTCAAAGCCCAGCTCGTATTCCTTCATGCCGCGATAGCCCAGCACGCCGATCTCGGTGCCGGTCATGCCCGGGGTCGGGAAGGGGTCGTCGTCGCTGCCCGGAGTCTTTTCGGCCAGAAACATCGACAAGCCGCGCCAGTCGCTGGACTCGGGGTCGGTGCGCGCCAGCAGCGTCATCACATGCGTGCGCTGCGCATGGGTGATCCAGGTCTTGTTGCCGGTCACCAGCCAGTCCTCGCCGTCGCGGACCGCACGGGCGCGCAGGGAGCCAAGGTCCGAGCCGGTGTTCGGCTCGGTGAACACGGCGGTGGAAAGGATCTCGCCCGAGGCGAGGCCGGGCAGCCATTTCGCCTTCTGCGCCTCGGTGCCGCCGCATAGAATCAGTTCGGCCGCGATCTCGCTGCGGGTGCCAAGGCTGCCGACGCCGATATAGCCGCGCGAAAGTTCCTCGGTCACCACCACCATCGAGGCCTTGGACAGGCCCAGCCCGCCATATTCCTCGGGGATGGTCAGGCCGAAAACACCCAGTTCCGCCAGTTCCCCGATCACCTCCATCGGGATCAGCTGATCCTTCAGATGCCAGTCATGGGCGTTCGGGACCACGCGCTCATCGGCGTAGCGGCGGAACTGGTCGCGGATCATCTCGAGATCCTCGTCCAGGCCCGAGGCGCCGAAAGTGGCGCGGCCGTGGTTGTCCTGCATCAGGCGCGCCAGTTCCGCCCGCGCCGCCGGGGTATTGCCGCGCATCAGGGCGTGCGCCGCCTCGCCCGGCTGCCAGTCGAGGCCCAGATCCGCAAGGCGGGCGAATTCGGTCTGGCTCATCGGGATGCCGCCGGCGATCTGGGTCAGGTATTCGCCCAGGCCGATCTGCAGGATCAGCGCCTCGATCCGGCCCAGCCCCGCGCCGTCCTGCAGCCGCCCGGCCCAGGCCGAGAGCTGGCGCAGCGCCTCGACATAGGTGGCAAGCCAGGACAGGGCATGCGCGGCGTGCTGGTGCTGGTCCAGAAGTGCCGGCTGCGGCTTGCCGGCCGGCGCGACCAGCGCCCGCAGCGCCTCGGTGGCGCGCGCCTGCAGCGCCTCGGTCTCGGGCAGGGCCTGGCGGGCTAGCGCCAGCAGGGCGGCGGGCGTATCGGCAGGCATCACGGGCAGATCCTTCATGGTTGCATCCTTCTGCGGCGTTGCAGCATGGATAGCCTGCTCGCAACCGCAGCGCAACTATCCTGCGCAAGAAAGCCGCAAGGGGAACGAAAATTTCTCGTCTTGCCGGCACAGGCGGCGCGCGCATGGCTGGAGATCGCCCTGCCGGCGGTGTAACCAGATGCAAAAGCGAAAGGCGCCGCCATGATCCAGGTCCCCGACCCCGCCGAACTGACCGCCCGGCTGATCCGCTGCCCCTCGGTCACGCCCGAGGAGGGCGGTGCACTGGTGCTGCTGGCCGAGCTGCTGACGGGCGCGGGGTTCGAATGCCACCGCGTGGACCGCGGCGGCGTGCCGAATCTGTTCGCCCGCTGGGGGGCCCGGGGGGCCAGAAGCTTTGGCTTCAACGGCCATACCGACGTGGTGCCGCCGGGCGATGCCGCCAGCTGGACGCATCCGCCCTTTTCCGGCCATGAGGCCGACGGCTGGATCTGGGGCCGCGGCGCCACCGACATGAAATCCGGCGTCGCGGCCTTTGTCGCCGCCGCCATCGGCCTTGTCAGCGAAACGCCCCCCGACGGAGCGCTGATCCTGGCCATCACCGGCGACGAGGAAGGCCCGGGCCGGGACGGGACCCGGGCGCTGCTCGACTGGATGGCGGCGCGGGGCGAGCGCATGGATGTCTGCCTCGTGGGCGAGCCCTCGAACCCCGACCGCCTGGGCGAGATGATCAAGATCGGCCGGCGCGGCTCGATGAGCCTGCATATCGAGGCGCACGGCGTGCAGGGCCATGCCGCCTATCCGCAGCGGGCAAGGAACCCGATCCACGCGCTGCTGGCGCTGCTTCACGATCTGACCAGCCAGCCGCTGGATCAGGGAACCGAACATTTCGACCCCTCGGGGCTGCAGGTGACGACGGTCGATTGCGGCAACCCGGCCTCGAACGTCATCCCCGAAAAGGCGCGCGCCACCATCAACATCCGCTTCAACGACGCGCATAGTTCGGCCAGCCTCGATCGCATGATCCGCGACCGGGCGCAGGCCGTCAGCGAAGCGACCGGGGTCGGATTCGCCATCGGGACCGAGGTCGCGGGAGAAAGCTTTCTGACCGCACCGGGCCCCTTCGTCGATCTGGTCGCCGGCGTGGTGCACGAGGAAACCGGGCTGGTGCCGGCGCTGTCGACCTCGGGCGGCACGTCGGATGCGCGTTTCGTCAAGGACCATTGCCCGGTGCTTGAATTCGGCCTGGTCGGGCATTTCATGCATCAGGTGGACGAACGCGTGCCCGCCGAACAGGTCCGCCAGCTGGCCACCATCTACCGCCGCATCCTGGAGCGCTATTTCGCATGATCGAACGCACCACCGACATCGCCACCTGCCGCGAGATCCGCCGCGCCGTCTTCATCGTCGAGCAGAACGTGCCCGAGGCCGAGGAATGGGACGACCGCGACGAGGCCGCCATCCACCTGCTGGCCCGCGACGCCGAGGGCCGCGCCATCGGCACCGCGCGCATCCTGATCCTGGGCAATACCGGCAAGATCGGCCGCGTCGCGGTGCTGAAAGAGGCGCGCGGCCTGGGCATCGGCGCGGCGCTGATCCGCGCGGCGCTGGCCGAGCTTCGCGCCATGCACGACATCAGCCGCGCCAAGCTGGGCGCCCAGACCCATGCCATCGGATTCTATGAAAAGCTGGGCTTCGTCGCCTATGGGCCGGTCTATGACGACGCCGGCATCCCGCATCGCGACATGATGCTGACGTGGAGCTGACATGAGGCCGACATGGGACTGATCCGCCCGGAACTGGCCGTAAGGCTGCAACCCTGGGCCGAGACCGGCGCGGCGCTCGCCGCGATCGCCGGCGGGCTGTGGCTGTTCTCGCTGGGCGGCTGGATCTTCTGGCCGCTGGGGCTGCTGGTTGCGGGCGGTTCCGGCATCTGGGCGCTGGACGCCTGGCGGCGCATGCGCTTTCGCCACCCCACCCTTGGCCCCGGTATGGTGGAACTGGACGAGGGCGCCATCCGCTATCTGTCGCCGAACCGGCTGCTGGGCGGCGAGATCGCACTGCGCGACCTGACCGAAATCCGCCTGATGCGGCTGAACGGGCGCAGTCACTGGCGGCTGAAGAGCCTGGATGGCCAGGCGTTGCTGGTTCCCGTCGATGCCGCGGGGGCGGAAATCCTTGCCAGCGCCTTCTCGACCCTGCCCGGAATCGAGATGGGCCGCGTCTCGGCGGCGCTGGCGCCGCAGGCGCCGGCGATCCAGACCGTCTGGCGCCGCGCGGCGCGCAGCCGCTTGACTTGACGCGCGCGGCTTGCCACCTGTGGCTTCACGGCAAAAGAAAGGCGCCCCATGTCCATTCCCCAGCAGGGCGGCGGCCCGATCGAGCATCCCCGGCAACTGGCCGAATACATCGCCTCGGGCGAGAAGCCGCGCCAGGACTGGCGCATCGGCACCGAACACGAGAAATTCGGCTATCGCCAGTCCGACCTGATGCCCCTGCCCTATGACGCGCCGGCCGGCCAGCCCTCGGTCAAGGCCATGCTCGAAGGGCTGCGCGAACGCTTTGGCTGGGCGCCGGTGCTGGAGGCCGGCCACATCATCGGGCTGGAGCGCGACGGCGCCAATGTCAGCCTGGAACCTGGCGGGCAACTGGAGCTTTCCGGTGCGCCGCTGGAAACCATCCACCAGACCTGCGACGAGGTGAACCGGCATCTGGCCGAAGTGCGCGAGATCGCCGAAGCCATGGGCGCGGGCTTTATCGGCCTTGGCGCCGCGCCGATCTGGTCGCAGGATCAGATGCCGATGATGCCCAAGGGGCGCTACCGGCTGATGACCGATTACATGGGCCGTGTCGGCACGCTGGGCACGCAGATGATGTATCGCACCTGCACGGTGCAGGTGAACCTCGACTTCGCCTCCGAGGCCGACATGGTGCAGAAGCTGCGCGTGGCCCTGGCGCTGCAGCCGGTGGCAAATGCGCTTTTCGCCAATTCGCCCTTCCTCGACGGCAAGCCGAACTGCTGGAAAAGCTGGCGCGCCCATATCTGGCAAAACCTGGACGACGCGCGCACCGGGCTTTTGCCTTTCGCCTTCGAACCCGGCATGGGTTATGAGCGCTGGGTAGACTATGTTCTTGATGTTCCTATGTATTTCGTCTATCGCGACGGAAAGTACATCGATGCGCTGGGTCAAAGCTTTCGCGATTTCCTGCAGGGTCGCCTGCCCGCCCTGCCCGGCGAGATCCCGACGCTTTCCGACTGGGCCGACCATCTGACCACGGTATTCCCTGAGGCGCGAGTGAAGAAATTCATCGAGATGCGCGGCGCCGATGGCGGTCCGTGGCGGCGGCTGTGCGCCCTGCCCGCGCTTTGGGTCGGGCTGATCTATGACCAGGGGGCGCTGGACGCCGCCTGGGACCTGGCCAAAGGCTGGAGCGCCGAGACGCGCGAGAATCTGCGCCGCGCCGCCGGCCGGCAGGCGCTGGCGGCGGAGGTCGACGGCATCCGCATGCGCGATCTGGCGCGCGAGGTGCTGGCGATCGCCGAGGCCGGGTTGAAGGCGCGGGCGCGCCCCGGCAATGGCGGGCTGGTGCCGGACGAGGCGCATTTCCTGAACACGCTGCGCGAAAGCGTCGAGACCGGGCGCACCCCGGCCGACGAGATGCTGCAGAAATACCAAGGCGAATGGGCGGGCGATCTGTCGCGCGTCTACGGCGAATATTCCTATTGAGCAAGGGCCGGGGTTGACCCGGCCCTTTTCGTCTCTGCGGCGCGGGGTTACTGGCCCGGCTCGCCACCGTCGCGGCGGCTGTGCATGAACTGGTCGAACTCTGCCTTGTCCTTGGCCTCGCGCAGCTTCTGCAGAAAGCCCAGAAACTCGCGGTGCTCATCCTCAAGCCGCTTCAGCGTCTCGCTGCGATAGGCGTCAAAGGCGGCATTGCCGGTCGGGGCGGCATAGCTGCGCGCCTCGTGCTGGCCGGGATTGTGGCGGTGGCGACAGGAAAACATGCGTTTGCTCCAGATCATGTAACCCAGGATGGCAAGGCCCACGGGCCAGCAGGCGATGAAGCCCAGGATCATGGCGACGATCCAGGCGCCCTTCCCGCGCTCATCCAGCCAGTCGCGGACCGAGGCCAGGATGGCACCGATCCGGTCGATGACGGAGGGGCGCGGGGCGATGTCAGAATTCATTGCGGTCCCTTTCCGAGGTGGATTTCCGATGTGAATGTTAATCACATTCACATAAATGGAGCGGCGCAAGCGGCGTTCAAGCCCGCCGCGGAAAAAATTCAGTCGGGAATCACGCCCAGGCCGCGCAGATAGATCAGCGCGCCGCTTTCCAGCATGTCGGCGGCCGAGACCGGCGAGCGGCTGCCCGGTGCGCCCCGGCCGAAGAGTTCGACCACGCCATGGCTGAGCGCCCAGATATGGTCGGCGATCATGCCCGCGGGCGGCCGCCGCTCGGGCGGCATCTGCGCGAACAGCGCCGCCGCCGCGCGCACCAGCGTGCCGCGCGCCCGTTCCGAGGCCAGGGTCAAGCCGCTGTTGCCGGCGATCGAGATGCCGGATTCGAACATCGCCATGTAATAGCCGCGCCGTTCGGCGGCAAAGCCCAGATAGGCCTGGCCCATGCGCAGGAAGGCGGTCAGCGGTCGCGGCCGGCCCTCGTCGAAGGCCTCCTCCAGCCGGTCGGCGAATTCCTCGAAGCCCTGGCGGGCGATTTCCTGCAAGAGCTCGTCGCGACCGGCAAAATGGCGGTAGGGCGCGGCGGCGCTGACGCCGGCCAGGCGCGCCGCCTCGGCCAGGGTGAAGGCCTGCGGGCCGCTGTCCTCGATCAGCCGCACGCTGGCCTCGACCAGGGCCTGGCGCAGATTGCCATGATGATACGAGGCGCGGGCCATGGCCGGCCCTTACATGCCTTCGCCGAAATAGTCGCCGACCAGTGCTGCCAGCGCATCGGCCAGTTCCGCCGCCTGCGTGCCTTGGGTGGTGACGCGGATCGAACTGCCGCGCGGCGCCGCCAGCATCAGCAGCCCCATGATCGAATCGCCCGAGACGCTGATGCCGTCCTTTTCCACCAGCGCGCTGGCGTCGAAACGCTCGACCGTCTCGACGAATTTGGCGCTGGCCCGCGCATGCAGGCCCTTTTCGTTGATGATCGCAAGATCGCGGGTGATCGCCCCGCTGCTCAGGTCATTCATGAAACCGCCCGGCTGGGGATGGGCAGCACGTCCTGAGGCAGCACATCATAGCTGTTGATATATTTGCGCCCCGCGTCCTTGGCCAGGGTGACCGCATCGACGACCGGCAGCTTGCGCGACTTGGCCAGCTTGACCAGCATCGGCAGGTTCGCGCCATAAAGGATCGAGCGGTTGCCGGTCGCGCAGGCCAGGAGCGACAGGTTCGAGGGCGAGCCGCCGAAGAGATCCGTCACCACCACCACGCCGTCGCCGGAATCGACGGAATCGGCGGCGGCGCAGATTTCCGCCTGCTTGGCGCCGCGGTCGTGGTCATCCTCGATGGTCACGGCCCTGATGCCGGGCTGCGGTCCCACGACATGCTCCACGGCCGAGAGATACTCCCGGGCCAGACCGCCATGCGCAACGATGACAATCCCGATCAATTCTTCCTACCATAAGCCAGCCGCTGTCCCGGACGCCCGCGCTGCGCATCGGCCTGGCCGGGGCCATCCTCCGCAGGTGCCGGCGTCTTGTCGCGGCGTTCAAGTTCCCGGTGCCTAATTGACACCTGCCAGCCGGCCTCCGCAAGCGCGTCGGCCATTTTTTCCGCCATGGTGACGGAACGATGTTGCCCTCCGGTGCAGCCGAAACCGATCGCCAGATGCGCCTTGCCCTCAGCAAGATGGGCGGGCAGGGTGAAAAGCACAAGGTCCCGCACCCTCTGGAAGAACTCGGTGAATCGGGAATCGGCGATCACATAGTCCTGAACCGCGCGGTCGCGCCCGTCCAGCGGCCGCAGCGCCGGCTGCCAGTGCGGATTGGCCAGAAAACGGCAGTCGAGGATCACGTCCACCCCGCGCGGCACGCCGCGCTTGTAGGAAAAGGACTGCACCGACACCGTCAGGCGCCGCCCCGGCTCGGTCTCGAACCAGCGCGACAGTTCGGCCTTCAGGTCATGGGGCGACAGATCTGATGTATCGACCAGCACATCCGCCCGCGCCCTGAGCGGCTCGAGCATGTCGCGCTCGGCCAGGATCGCCTCCAGCGGCGAGCCTTCCGAGCGTAGCGGATGCCGGCGCCGGGTCTCGTTGAAGCGGCGCAGAAGCTGCTCGGTGGCGCAGTCCAGAAACAGCAGTTCCGGCGCGTATTCCGGCAGCCTGGTCAGGCGGTCGACCAGTTCGATCAGATTGGCGACCGAGAAATCGCGGTTGCGCACGTCCAGCCCCAGCGCCAGCGGCACCGGCCGCGCTGGCCCGTCCAGCAGCCGCGGCACCAGCGACAACGGCAGGTTGTCGATAGCCTCATAGCCCATGTCCTCGAGCACGTTGATCGCGGTCGAGCGGCCGGCCCCCGAGGGGCCGGTGACCAGCACCAGACGCTGCACCTGTTCTTCCCGGCTGATCGCGCTATCCGTCATGACACCGCCCATCATAGGCGCAAATCGTCATCGGCGCGCCCTCCGACAAGATATTGCAACAGGATTGATGCAAGATGAACACGGCCCGCGCCCCAGACCAGTGGCAGGGCACATCCCAGCAGCTCCAGCCGGCGCATCGGCGGCAGCCGTTCCGGTTCGGCCCGCGCCAGATCGATGGCCAGCGCCAGCGCCACCGGCCCATGCGCCGGCGCGCGCAGGATGCCGACGCCGCGCGCCTCGATCAACCCGCGCAGGGTGTCGGGCGCATCCGCAATGATGCGCCCCGCATCGGCCCGCAGCAGCGTGCGGTCGTCGGCGACCAGCGCCGCACCCAGCGCCAGCAGATCCAGCGCCAGCGTCGACTTGCCCGACCCCGAGGGCCCGAGGATCAGCACCCCCCTGCCCCGATGGGCCACGCATGAGGCATGAAGGATCACCCTGCCCGCCTTTCCGTTGCGAATCACCCGCCCCCCGGCCCGACGCCGCCGCGTCCTTGTGCCGCATTCCACCACCCCGGACCATGCCGCGGCAAATGATAGCGCAAACCGTTGCTGATTGCGCTAACCCTGTCCATAAGTGCGCTTTCGCCGGGGAAAGGCCGTGTTATAGGAGCGCAACGGCCGGTTGCCGGTCGCCCATTGCAGGAGAACAGGTGCCATGACCCAACCGCGTGTCAATCCGAATTGCCGTCTTGAGGACCAGGGGATCACGGGGCTTGGCAATGTCTATTACAACCTGCTGGAACCTGCGCTGATCCAGGCGGCAATCGAACGCGGCGAGGGCAAGCTGGGCCTTGGCGGCACCTTCCTTGCCACAACCGGCGCCCATACCGGCCGTTCGCCCAAGGACAAGCATGTGGTGCGCACACCCTCGGTCGAAAACAGCATCTGGTGGGAAAACAACCGCCCGATGCAGCCCGAGGCCTTCGACCGGCTGCATGCCGACATGCTGGAACACATGAAGGGCAAGGATTATTTCGTCCAGGACCTCTACGGCGGCGCGGATCCTGCCCTGCGCCTTGACGTGCGGGTGGTGACGGAACTGGCCTGGCACGGGCTGTTCATCCGCCACCTGCTGCGCCGCCCGGCGGCGGCGGAACTGGCCAGCTTCGTCCCCGGCTTCACCATCATCAACTGCCCGTCCTTCAAGGCGGACCCGGCGCGCCACGGCTGCCGCTCGGAGACGGTGATCGCGCTCAACTTCGACAAGAAACTGATCCTGATCGGCAACACCGCCTATGCGGGTGAGAACAAGAAATCGGTGTTCACGCTCTTGAACTACCTCCTGCCGGAAAAGGGCGTGATGCCGATGCATTGCTCGGCCAACCACGCCATCGGCAACCCGGATGACGCGGCGATCTTCTTCGGGCTCTCGGGCACCGGCAAGACCACGCTTTCGGCCGATCCCTCGCGCGTGCTGATCGGCGACGACGAGCACGGCTGGTCCGAGAACGGCATCTTCAACTTCGAGGGCGGCTGCTACGCCAAAACCATCAACCTTTCGGCCGAGGCCGAGCCCGAGATCCACGCCACCTGCTCGAAATTCGGCACCGTGGTCGAGAACATGGTCCACCACCCCGAGACGCTGGAACTCGACTTCGAGGACAACTCGATCACCGACAACATGCGTTGCGCCTATCCGCTGGAATATATCTCGAACGCGTCGCGCGACTCGCTGGGCGGCCAGCCGAAAAACGTGATCATGCTGACCTGCGACGCTTACGGCGTGCTGCCGCCGATCGCGCGGCTGACCCCGGCGCAGGCGATGTATCACTTCCTGTCGGGCTTCACCGCCAAGGCTCCGGGCACCGAGGTCGGGGTGACCGAGCCGACGCCCACCTTCTCGACCTGTTTCGGCGCCCCCTTCATGCCGCGCCGCCCCGAGATCTATGGCAAGCTGCTGCAGGAAAAGATCGCAGCCTCGGGCGCGACCTGCTGGCTGGTCAATACCGGCTGGACCGGCGGCGCCTTCGGCACCGGCAAGCGCATGCCGATCAAGGCCACCCGCGCCCTGCTGACCGCGGCGCTGGACGGCTCGCTCGGCAAGGTCGAGTTCCGCAAGGATCCGAACTTCGGCTTCGAGGTGCCGGTCGCGGTTCCGGGCGTGGACGAGACGCTGCTGGATCCGCGCCGCACCTGGGCCGATCCCGCCGCCTATGACGCCCAGGCCCGCAAGCTGATCGGCATGTTCAGCGACAATTTCGCCCAATATGCCGACAAGATCGACGAGGACGTGCGCGCCGCCGCCATCGGCTGACCCGGACCATCATTTCCGGATCGCCCAGGGGATGCCGTCGTGCGCCTTGGCGGCTGAATAATCCTCGCGCCAGCGGTGGCCGTTCCTGCGGAAGGGAACGACCGCCGTGCCGTCGCGCGTTCCGGGACTGCGCCCGGCATGAAGGGCTGACCGGCATCCGACCCGCAACCCCGGACGGACCAGGGGATTTTCATGCCATCGGCGACCGCGCGCTAAAAACGGCTGGCGAAATCGAACGGCGCGTCCCCGGGGGCGATCTGCGCTCGGAAACGGTCCACAGCGACCGGGGCACCCTCGGCGCAAGACAAGACAGCATCTTACCCCATGGAGCCGGCATAGTACGCTTGCTTGAGTGGCCGATGCGCGCAAACCTTGCGTTGTGACGCGGAGGCCGGACATGACCGCGGCCGGGTTTCGTCGCATCGGGCTGTGCGGCAGCTTCCGGATTGAGAATGGTCAAGGCAGGAATGTGACGCCGCGTGGGCACAAGGAATGCGCCATTGTCGCGGCGCTCGCTCTGTCCGCCGGTAGCGTCCACGATGGAGGTGTAATTTCGGGGAGCGACGCGGGTGGACTTTGCGGTGGAGATTTCGCTGCCAGTTTCGCCGAGCGTCGGGTGGTCACCGGGCCTGTCGGATAAGGTGGAGTTGATCGACTTCAACCTGACCGAAAGGGAAACCCCGATGACCGATGACAGACTACCGCTGGCCGAGCTTGCCGCGAAGAGTGGCGATGCCGATTTCCTGCGCGTCATTGCCGAGAGCGTGCTGCAACTGATCATGGAGGCCGATGTCGACGGCCTGATCGGGGCTGGCCGCTACGAGCGCGGCGAGACCCGCCAGACCTGGCGCAACGGCTACCGTGACCGCTCGCTCGACACGCGGCTTGGCACATTGAACCTGAAGATCCCGAAGATGCGCTCCGGGGCCTACTTTCCCGGCTTCCTGGAGCCGAGGAGGGCGGTGGAGAAGGCGCTGGTCGCCGTGATCCAGGAGGCGTGGATCAACGGCGTCTCGACGCGCAAGGTCGATGAACTGGTGCAGGCGATGGGCATGACCGGCATCTCGAAGTCGTCGGTATCAAAGCTGTGCAAGGACATCGACGAGCGGGTGAACGCCTTCCTCAAGCGCCCGCTTGCCGGCGACTGGCCCTATCTGTGGCTCGACGCCACCTACCTGAAGGTACGTGAGGGCGGGCGCATCGTCTCGGTGGCGGCGATAATCGCGGTCGCCGTCAACACGGGGAGTGTCCTAAACTCTGTGTATCTGGCCCGTCCCATGCGGTTTCAGATGCTCAAGCGGCGAAGCGCTCGCCGAAC
>NZ_JBDHSP010000031.1:0-35621 GCF_039808215.1 Paracoccus sp. (in: a-proteobacteria) | reverse complement strand
TCCAGCGCGTGGGCTGACATCACCGGGGAAAGGGGGAACTGCGGCCCGGTTCCGACTTCTACAACAACGCCCGTTTCAGGGGAAAACTTGTTCGTGGTCTTGCTCATGATGCTCCATCCTACTCAAGAGTTGGAGCCTCCGGCAAACCCGGCGCGGTTCATTCTTCCCCGACAGCCCGTTCTGATCCCCGCCCTGACCGGGGCCCCGCGTCTCGGCCAGCGGCCAATGCGCCAGCGCCATGTGCCGGCCAAGCCCCTGCAGGCTGTCGATCAGCGTCAGCCGGTCCACATGCCAGCGCAGCGGGGGCACCGGGATGCCGCCCGGCGGCAGCGGCTTGCCATAGGCCAGCGTCACATGCGGGCGCACCTCGTGCAGCGCCACGCCCAGCCCGGCATCGGCCAGCAGATGCCACAGATGCTGGCACAGCGCGTCCGGCGCCGGGTTTTCCCCGGCCGAGGTCAGAACCAGCGGCCGGTCGCGCCGCCGCGGCGGCCCGAACGTATCGATCAGGTCCAGCCGCAGGTCGAAGGCCGGAAAACGCAGCCCGGCCAGCGGGCGTTTCAGCGCCTCGACCATGGCGGCGTCCAGATGCGGGCAGCGCAGCAGCGGCAGGATGGTCATGTGCAGTCGGTTGCGGCGAAAGCGCTCGCTTCGGCCGAGGCGCTTCCAGGCGCGCTCGATCTGCAGCGCCACCTCGGGCGGGGGCTGCGCCGCCAGCAGCAGGAAATGCTCGCGCGGCGTGCCGGCGGGCACTGGCTCAGCCGGCATCGCCGATCAGGATGACATGCAGAAAGCCCGGCCCATGCGCGCCGCGCACATAGCTGCCCTCGATGTCGGTGGTGCCCGAAGGCCCGGTGATCAGCACCGCATTGCGCGGGATGTCCGCCGTGCCAAGGCGCGCAGCGTAATCCTCGAGATAGGGCAGCAGTTTCGCCTCGGGCAGCAGCACGACGTGGTGCAGCGGCAGGAAGGACAGCAGGATCGGCGAGTTCGGTCCGGAATGGATGACCAGCGAGCCGCCCTCGGCGATGCCCCACAGCGCAAGGCACAGCGATGCCGGCTCATCGGGGGCGATGCCGGCGTGGGTATCCATTCCCGACCAGTCGAGTGCCGCCAGTGCCGGGTCGGGCTGCAGCGCCAGCCGCCGGCCAAGGCCCTGCGCCTCCAGATAGGCGCGCACCGCCGCCGGCGCGGCGGCCATGTCGGGAATGCGGTCGATGGTGGTTCCCAGCGCCGTGGCCTTGGCGGCAAAGGCCTCGGGCAGGGTGGCGCCGGCAAGGCGCGGGCGGCTTTCGTCGGGATCGGCCAGAAGCGCTGCCGCCTCAGCGGCGATATCCGCGGCCGGTCGCGCCGGGCCGGTCGCGGCGCGGATGGCAGAAAGGATGGTGTCGCGGGCGGTCATCGGCTTTTCCCCTTGCGCGCCTGCTCGGCGCGATACTGTTCCATGAAGGTGCGGCCCGAGGGGCGCGGCATGTCGCGGTAATCGGTCCAGCCCCCGGCCATCGGCAGCCGCGAGATCCAGCCCCGGCGCCCGAACAGCCGCAGCACCCGCACGCCGATGCGGCTGGAGAGGCGGTAAAGTGCCGGTCGGCGCGCCACCCAGGCCCAGATGCCGACGCCGGCGCGCACCGATCCGGGCTCGAGCCGCTCGCGCCAGCTGCGGATGCGCCAGGCGCGCAGCAGCGTCGGGATCGGGATGCCGACCGGGCAGACCTCCTGGCAGCGGCCGTTCATGGTGCAGACATGCGGCAGGTCGCGCGATTGCGCCAGACCGTCCAGCACCGGTGTCAGCACCGCGCCCATCGGCCCGGGATAGGTGCCGCCGTAAGCATGGCCGCCGATCTGGCGATAGACCACGCAATGGTTCATGCAGGCGCCGCAGCGGATGCAGCGCAGCATCTCGCGGAATTCGTCGGCCAGCATGCGGGTGCGGCCGTTGTCGACCAGCACGATATGCATCTCTTCGGGGCCGTCGGCGTCGCCCGGGCGTTTCGGTCCGGCGTGGAAGGTGGTGTATTGCGTCAGCTCGCCGCCGGTGGCCGAGCGCACGAGGATGCGCAGAAGTGCTACGGCATGCGCGGTCGAGGGCACCAGCTTTTCGATGCCGGCGGTGACGATGTGGATGCGCGGCGGCGTGGTGGTCAGCTCGGCATTGCCCTCATTGGTGACGGTGCAGGTGGCGCCGGTGTCGGCGACCAGGAAATTCGCCCCCGAGATGCCGACATCGGCGCCAAGGAACTTGGCGCGCAGCTGCGTGCGGGCGCTTTGCACCATGGTCGCCGGGTCCTCGGCGGCGGGGGGCGGGTGGTGGCCGGTGCGAAAAAGCTCGGCCACCTGTTCGCGGGTGCGGTGCATCGCCGGCCAGATGATATGCGAGGGCGCCTCGCCGGCCAGCTGGATGATATGTTCGGCCAGGTCGGTCTCCACCCGCTCGATGCCGGCATCGGCCAGGGCGTGCGGCAGGCCGATTTCCTCGCCCAGCATGGATTTCGAGCGCGTGACCAGCTTCGCCTTCGCGTCAAGGCAGATGCGGGTGACGATGGCGCGGGCCTCGGCGTCGTCCACGGCCCAATGCACCTGCGCGCCGGTGGCACTGGCGTTTCGCTCGAACATTTCCAGATAATGCCCGAGGTTGGCGACCACATGATCCTTGATTGCCTTGCCGCGGGCGCGGGCGGCATCGAACTCGGGGAAGGCGGCGATGGCGGCGGCGCGCTTGCGTTCCGCATTGCCGGTGGTGCGCTCGATCGCCGTCTTCAGCGTCCTGTCGGCCAGCGCGGCCCTGGCGCGCGTCTTGAACGGGGGCAGGGGGGTGTCGTGCATGGCTCAGCCCTCCTCGCCGATGGCGGGGCCGTCTGCGCGGCCGGCCAGAACCTCGATGGTGTGATAGCAGCGCGTCTTCGCGCCGCGGCGGTTCAGCTTGCCGGCCATGTTCATCAGGCAGCCCAGATCGCCGGCCAGCAGGATGTCGGCGCCGCTGCGTTCGACGGCTTCGGCCTTTTCATTGACGATGGCGTTCGAGACGGCGGAATATTTCACGCAGAAGGTGCCGCCGAAGCCGCAGCAGACATCGTTGCCCTCAAGCCCGCGCATCTCCAGCCCCGCGACCTCGGCCAGCAGCGCGCGGGGCTGCGCCGCGACGCCCAGTTCGCGCAGGCCCGAGCAGCTGTCGTGATAGGTGACCGAGGCATCCAGCCTGCGGCCCCGGGGCAGAAATCCCATGACATCGACCAGAAAGCTGGTGATTTCATGGGTGCGGGCCGACATGGCCCTGGCGCGGGCGGCCCATTCAGGGTCGCCCGCCAGCAGTTCCGGATAGCCGTGCACGATCGTTCCGGCGCAGGACCCCGAGGGCAGCACGACATAGTCGTAGCCCTCGAAGGCGGCGATGGTCTGGCGTGCCAGCGCCGCCGTGGCGGCCTCGTCGCCGCTGTTCAGCGCCGGCTGGCCGCAGCAGGTCTGCGTCTGCGGCACCTCGACCCGGCAGCCGGCCTCTTCGAGCAGTTCGAGGGCGGCAAAGCCGATCTGCGGGCGGATGGCATCCACGAGGCAGGTCACGAACAGACCTACGGTCGGGTTTGGCTTTCCGGTCATGGCTGTCCTTGCCTCACTTCGCGGGGGTTGCCGGTTCTGCGGTTGTGGCGGCGGCCGGTTCTGCTGCCGGGGCCTCGACCACCGGGGCCGCGACCTCGGGGACCATGCGGGTGAATGGCTCGACATAGGCCTGCGCCATCACCAGACAGCCCACCATGGCCGCCAGCGCGATCGAGTGGAAGAACACGAAGCGCAGGATCGAACCCTCATGCCCGTACCACTTGGTCGCGGTCGAGGCGACGACGATGGACTGCGCGTCGATCATCTTGCCCATGACCCCGCCCGACGAGTTGGCGGCCGCCATCAGCACCGGGTTCAGGTTCAGCTGCTGCGCCGTGACCTTCTGCAGTCCGCCGAACAGCACGTTCGAGGCGGTGTCCGAGCCGGTCACCGCAACGCCCAGCCAGCCGAGCAGCGTGCCGAAGAACGGATAGAGCCAGCCGGCATTGGCGAAGGCAAGGCCCATGGTCGCATCAAGCCCCGAGTAGCGGGTGACATAGCCAAGCGCCAGCATGCAGGCGATGGTCAGAAGCGAGAAGCGGATCATCCAGAAGGTCTTGAGATACATCCGTACCAGCCCGACCGGGCTGTAGCCCAGCAGGAAGCCCGAGACGAGCGCGGCCAGCAGGATGCCGGTGCCGGTCATCGACAAGAGGTTGAAGTTATAGACCGCCGCCTCGATATGGGCCTCCATGGCGACCGGCGGCACCTTCTGCACCACGCCGTCAAGGCCCGAGACCGGGATCTTGACGCTGAAGATCGAATCGAGCAGCACCTTGATCTGCGGCATGCCCCACAGAAAGACAAAGACCGTCAGGATGATCCAGGGCATCCAGGCCTTGGCCACGGAACGTCCGGCCGCGGCATCGGCGCTGGCGTCGCTCTGGTCCTCGACATGGTCCGAGGACCAGTCGCGCGGCGCGTCGGTGATCGGCCGCGCCGGGTGCCAGACGCGCAGGAACAGCGCCAGCGCCAGCATCGAGCAGAGCGCCGCCACGATGTCTACCAGCCAGGGCCCGTGGAAGTTCGACACCAGATATTGCGGGATGGCAAAGGACACGCCCGCCACCAGCAGCGCCGGCCAGACCTCCATCATGCGGCGGAAGCCGACGAAGGCCCAGATCAGCCAGAAGGGCACGATCACCGAGAAGAACGGCAACTGCCGCCCGATCATCGCCGACAGGTCCATCAGGTCGAGGCCGGTGACGGCGGCCAGCGCGATCACCGGCGATCCCAGCGCCCCGAAGGCCACCGGCGCGGTATTGGCGATCAGCGACAGGCCGGCAGCCGAGAGCGGCGAAAAGCCCAGCCCCATCAGCATGGCGGCGGTGACCGCCACCGGGGTGCCGAAACCCGCCGCCCCCTCGAAGAAGGCGCCGAAGCTGAAGGCGATGAACAGCAGCTGCATGCGCCGGTCGTCCGAAATGGAGCGGATCGAGTGGCGCAGCACGTCGAACTCGCCCTTCTCGTTGGTCAGCTGGTAAAGGAAGATGACGTTGAGAATGATCCAGCCGATGGGCATCAGGCCGAAACCGGCGCCATAAACCGCCGACATCAGCGCCGGGCCGGCCGGCATGCCAAAGCCGATGATCGCCACCGCAAGTGCGGTAACGAGGCCGAGCGCCGCTGCGACATGGGCGCGAATCTCGAAGATGCCGATCGCGCCCAGAAGCACCAGGACCGGGATGGCGGCGGCCAGGGTCGACAACAGCATGTTGCCGAACGGGTCGTATATCTGTGACCAGATCATGAGGGTTTCCTTGTGAGGGCCGGTGCGGCTGCCCAAGGGGGCAGGGCGCCGGCGCGGTTCGGCCGGTGGTCTGCAGTTGCTGATTCGGGGTGCGGGTCAGGGCCGCGGCGATGCTGCCGCGGCGGATCTGGCGGGCGCGCGGGCGCCGGTGCCCGGGGGCTGATGCGGGTCATGGCTGTTCCTCCGGTTGTGCGGGGGGCAAAGCCTTCCCGGGCATCCTAGCGCGATCCGCAAAAATCGCAAAGCCTGCTGCGCAGTTGCGCGCAGGTGCTGATTGCGGTCGGACTGGGATGCCTCTCCCCCCGGCATGGTCGGTAAAATGGTTTTACCAGATCGGTCAAGCGGAAAATCCATTGCACCAGGGCGGCTGCCACGGCTAGATGGCGCCACCGGCACGGCAGGAGAGAGGCATGAGCGGCGAAGTGGACAGGGCGCCACCGGCGGCGGAAAGCACCGCGCGCCATATCGAGGACCTGATTCTCGAGGGCTCGTTGCGGCCGGGCGATCCCCTGCTGCCTGAACGCGAGATGGCGCTGCGGCTGAACGTCTCGCGCCCGACGCTGCGCCAGGGCATCCGCATGCTCGAGGCGCGCGGGCTGATCGTCGCCGACCCCGGCGGCGGCCGGCGCGTCGCGCCTCTGGCCGCCAGCATCACCGATCCGCTGATCGAGCTGATGGCCTCGCGCGCCGAGGTGGTGGACGATTACCTGGAACTGCGCGCCCGGCTTGAGGGCATGGCCGCGGCACTGGCGGCGCGGCGTGCCAATGCCGTCGACCGCGCGGCGCTGATCGGCTGCATGGCGCGCATCGACGAGGCCCATGCCCGCGGCGATGCCGAGGCCGAGGCCGAGGCCGATGTGGCGCTGCATCTGGCGCTTTACGAGGCCAGCCACAATGTCGTGCTGCTGCAGCTGATGCGCGCCCTGGCCGGCATGCTGCGCCGCGGGGTGTTTCACAGCCGCGAACGGCTTTACGCCCGCGCCGAGGTGCGCGAGCCGCTGCTGGCCCAGCACCGCGCCCTGATCGATGCGGTGCTGGCGGGCGATGCCGAGGCGGCCGGCCGCGCCGCCGAGGCGCATACGGATTATGTGCGCCGCGCCCTGGCCGAGGTCGCCGCCGCCGATGCGCGCCTGCAGGTGTCCCTGCGCCGCATCGAGGGCGGCAAGCTGACCCCGCGCGACTGAGCGGGCTTCGCGCGGGGTGCGATCCGTGCCATGCTGCCCGCGGCCCGCACCGGGCCGGTTTCAGGAAAGGAACGGCCGATGCGGGATCTGGCGGCCGAGCTGCTTGCGCTCGAGGGGCGGGTGATCGCGCATCGCCGGGTGCTGATGCGGCTGCTGGCGCTGGCGCCGCCCGCGGCGCAGGCCGGGATGCTGGACTGGCTCGAAGAGCGCCAGCTGATGCATGACGGCCAGGAGGACCCGGGCGCCGTCCCCGCCGAGGGCGCGGCGCTGGAACTGGCGCTGGCCGACGAGCTGCGCCTGCTGCATGCCGATCTGGCGGCGCGTCAGCGGCGCTGAACCGCGCCGCGACATGGCTGCGTGCGGGGCTCAGCCCTTGGCGCGCTCGACATAGGTCAGGTCGGCGGTGTTGATGATCACCCGGGTGCCGACGCCGATATGCGGCGGCACCATGATGCGCACGCCGTTATGCGCCACCGCCGGCTTGTAGCTTGACGACGCGGTCTGGCCCTTCACCACCGGCTCGGTCTCGACCACCTCGACAGTGACCTTCTGCGGCAGTTCCAGCGCGATGGCGACGCCGTTATGCACCTGCAGGAACACCTTGATACCATCCTCGAGGAAGACCTTGTCCTCGCCCACCACATCGGCCGCGACCGTGACCTGTTCGTAGCTGGCCGGCTCCATGAAGTGGAAACCCTCGCCGTCCTCATAGAGGAAATCATATTCGCGCTCGTCGACATGGGCGCGCTCGACCTGTTCGGTGGTCTTCCAGCGTTCCGAGACCTTGTTGCCGTCGGCGATGCGGCGCAGGTCGACCTGGGTGGTCGGCGTGCCCTTGCCGGGGTGGAAGTTGGTCGCCGTCAGGACGACGTGAAGCTTGCCGTCGATCTCGACGACATTGCCCTTGCGAAGGCTGGATGCGATGACTTTCAAGGCTGATCCCTTGTCTGCTATTCACGTTGGGGGGTGGCCGGCGCTGCGAAATCCGGCAATGATGCCGCTCCATAGCGTTTTCCGCCGACCTGCGCCAGTCTCAAGCGGAAAGCCCCGGCAAGGAGCGCCGCATGAGTGCAAGCAAGGCCAGCCCCTGGTGGGACCGCGACCGCCACGCCGGCCGACGGCCGCTGCTGCTGACCCGAAACCGCATCCAGTCCGGCATCCGCGACTGGCTTTTCGCCCAAGGATTCCTTGAAGTCGATCCGGCCGCCCTGGCCACCAGCCCGGGCAACGAGGCGCATCTGCATGCCTTCGCCACCGCCATGATCGGCAATGACGGCGCGGCGCGGGCGATGTATCTGCACACCAGCCCGGAATTTGCCATGAAAAAGCTGCTGGCTGCGGGCGAGGAGCGCATCTTTGCCTTTGCCCATGTCTGGCGCAACCGCGAGCGCGGGCCGCTGCACAGCCCGGAATTCACCATGCTGGAATGGTATCGCGCCGGCGAGGATTACCGCCGCCTGTTTGCCGATTGCGCGCAATACCTGCGTCTCGCCGCCGGGGCCGCCGGGGCCGAGGTGTTGCGCTTTCGCGGCAGGACCTGCGACCCCTTTGCCGCGCCCGATGTGCTTAGTGTGGCCGAGGCGTTTCGCGAATTCGCCGGGATCGACCTGCTGGCCACCTGCGACGGCGCGCAGACCGACGCGCGCGGCTTGCGCGCCCAGGCGCAGGCGCGGGGCATCCGGCTGGGTGCGGATGACGGCTGGTCGGACATGCTCTCGCGCATCCTGGTCGAAAGGGTCGAGCCGCATCTGGGCCAGGGCCGGCCGCTGATCCTCGACCGCTATCCTGCTGCCGAGGCGGCGCTGGCGCGGCGCTGCGCGGATGATGCGCGCGAGGCCGAGCGGTTCGAGCTTTACGCCTGCGGCGTCGAACTGGCGAACGGCTTCGGCGAGTTGACCGACCCCGCCGAGCAGCGCCGCCGCTTTCAGCTGGAAATGGACGAGAAGCAGCGCGTCCATGGCGAGCGCTATCCTCTGGACGAGGATTTCCTGGCGGCGCTGGCGCAGATGCCGCCGGCCGCGGGCTGCGCGCTGGGGTTCGACCGGCTGGTGCTGCTGGCGACCGGCGCCCCGCGCCTCGACGAGGTGATCTGGACGCCGCTGCCCGAATAGCGCCGGCGGCGGATTTCCGGCTTCCGGTGCCGGCGCCGCGGCGCTAGTCTGCGACAAAAACATCGGGCAAGGGGCAGAGATGCGGATTTCAATGCGGGTATCGGTGGCGCTATGCGCCTTGGCGCTGGTTCTGGGCGGTTGCGGCGGTGGCCAGGGGCCCGGCGCCGGCGTGCCGCAGCAGCGGCAGGAGATCAAATGGGGGCGCAACCAGAACCCGCCCGCCGCCAAGGTCGCGGGGCTCGAGAACTGGGTCGAGGGCTTCAAGGCCGGCGCGCGCCGCGAAGGCATCAGCGACGCCACGCTGGCGCTGGCGTTTCGCGACGTGACCTACAACCCCGAGGCGGTGAAGCGCAGCCAGAACCAGGCCGAGTTCAAGAAACCGCTCTGGGAATATCTCGAGAATGCGGTGTCGGAAAAGCGGCAGGTGAACGGCCGCGCGGCGCTGGCGCGCCATGGCGGCGTGCTGTCCGGGGTCGAGGGTGCCTACGGCGTCGACAAGGAGGTGGTCACCGCCGTCTGGGGCATGGAATCGACCTATGGCGAACGCCGGGGCGATCTGCCGCTGATCGAATCCCTCGCCACCCTGGGCTATGAGGGCTATCGCGGCGATTTCTTCCGCAAGCAGCTGATGGCGGCGCTGAGGATCCTGCAGGCGGGCGACATCGACCCCGGGCACATGACCGGCAGCTGGGCCGGCGCCATGGGGCACACGCAATTCATCCCCACCACCTATCTGGCCTATGCCGCCGATTTCACCGGCGACGGCCGGCGCGACATCTGGTCGGACAATCCGGCCGATGCGCTGGCCTCGACGGCGAACTACCTGGCGAAATCGGGCTGGCAGCACGGGCTGCCGGCGGCGGTCGAGGTGACGATCCCCGCCGGTTTCGACACCGGCCTGGCCGGCAAGGGCCGCAAGCGCAGCGTGGCGGAATGGCAGGCCATGGGCGTGCGCCAGGCCACTTCGCGCCCGCTGCCGCCCGCCGGCACGCCGGTCGAGTTGATCCTGCCCGGCGGCCGCAGTGGCGCGGCCTTTCTGATCACCCGCAATTTCCACGCCATCCTGCGCTACAACAATGCCGACAGCTATGCGCTGGCGGTGGCGCATCTGGCGGACCGGCTGAAGGGCTATCCGGGGCTGGCCAATCCCTGGCCGGCCGATCACCCCGGCCTGCGCCTTGAGCAGCGCAAGGAAATGCAGCAGTTGCTGAGCGCGCGCGGCTTCGACACCCAGGGCGTCGATGGCAATGTCGGCTCGAACACGATCAGCGCCATCCGTGCCTATCAGGCCGCGCGCGGGCTGCCGGTGACGGGCGAGCCCTCGGCCGATCTTCTGGCCGAATTGCGCCGCGGCTGATCCGGGACCCGCCGGGCGCGCGCGCCCGGCGGCTGCCCGCGCCGATCAGAAAACGTGCAGGTCAGAAATCGAACAGATCGCCGAGAAAGCTTTCGCGGCGCTTGCGCTTGTGGCGATAGTCGTGGTCGTCGTCACGATAGCGGTCGTGATCGTCGCGGGCACGCTGCGGCTCGGGGCGGGCGGCCGGCGCCGGTGCGGCGCTGGTCGCGGGCAGGCTGCGCTCGATGATCTTGTCAAGCTCGCCGCGGTCCAGCCAGACGCCGCGACAGGCGGGGCAATAGTCGATCTCGATGCCCTGGCGTTCGCTCATCACGAGGTCGGTGTTGTCGGTCGGACATTTCATGCGTTGTTCTCCCAAAAGGTCGTGCAGAAGTTAGGTGCGGCGCGGCCAAATGCCAGAGCGGGGCGGTCAGAAAATGCCCCGCGCCGCCGCAGCCGGCGATTGAACGCCGCGATCCGTCAATGTATTCTTTATGTCGACTGACGATCCGGCAACCGCAGGAGCAAGCGCCATGGCCAGGGCCACCACCGAGACCTTTCCCGAACGCAAGCGCGGCGCCGGCGTCAAGCTGGTCTATGACCTGTTGCGCGACGAGATCCTGGATCTGGTGCTGCCCCCCGGCAGCCTGATCGACGAGGTGCAGCTGGCCGAGCGCTTTGGCATGTCGCGCACCCCGATCCGCGAGGCGCTGGTGCGGCTTTCGGGCGAGGGACTGGTCGAGACGCTGCCCAACCGCTCGACCATGGTGGCCAATATCGATTTCCTGAACCTGCACACCTTCTTTGACGCGATCACGTTGATGTATCGCGTCACCACGCGGCTGGCGGCGCAATACCACCGCCCCGAGGATCTGGCGGTGATCCGCGGCCATCAGGCGAAATTCGCCGCCGCCGTCGCCGCCCAGGATGCGCTGGCGATGATCGCCACCAACCGCGACTTTCACGCCGCCATCGCCGAGGCCGGGCGCAACCCCTATTTCACCAGCCTGTTCCTGCGGGTGCTGGACGAGGGCCGGCGCATCCTGCGGCTTTACTACCAGTCCTATGACGACCGCCTGCCGCAGGAATATGTCGATGAGCACGAGGCGATCATCCAGGCCATCGCCGCGCGCGATCTTGACCTGTGTGACCGGCTGGCGCGCCAGCATGCCGACCAGATCGTGCGCCAGATCCAGCAGTTCTTTGCCCGCGACCAGCGTCAGGATCTCAGCCTGTGAGCGGCGCCGAATTTATGTCGACAAATAAAATACAATGCATATGATGGGTGGCGACAGAATCGGCAGCCCCCGGCCCGCCGTCAACCGCCCAGAGGAGTTCCCCAGATGAAGACCGAGATTTTCACCGGCGTCATTCCCGCGCTGATGACACCCTGCAAGCCCGACCGCACCCCGGATTATGACGCGCTGGTGCGCAAGGGTCAGCAGATGATCGCGGCCGGCATGTCGGCGGTGGTCTATTGCGGCTCGATGGGGGACTGGCCGCTGCTGACCGATGCGCAGCGCATGGAGGGCGTCGAGCGCCTGGTCAAGGCCGGGCTGCCGGTCATCGTCGGCACCGGCGCGGTCAGCCCGGCGCTGGCCGTGGCCCATGCCGCGCATGCGCAAAAGGTCGGCGCCGCCGGGCTGATGGTCATTCCGCGCGTGCTGTCGCGCGGTGCCTCCAGCGCGGCGCAGCGCCACCATTTCAAGGCGATCCTCGCCGCGGCGCCGGACCTGCCGGCGGTGATCTACAACAGCCCCTATTACGGCTTCGAGACCAAGGCCGACCTGTTCTTCGCCCTGCGCGCCGAACATCCGAATCTGGTCGGCTTCAAGGAATTCGGCGGCGCCAAGGCGATGAGCTATGCCGCGGAACACATCTCCAGTGCCGGAGACGGGGTGATCCTGATGGCCGGCGTCGATACCGGCGTCTATCACGGCTATGTCAAATGCGGCGCCACCGGCACGATCACCGGCATCGGCAACGTGCTGCCCCGCGAGGTGCTGCATTTCGTCGCCCTCGCCAAGGCGGCGGCGCGCGGCGAGGTCGATGCCCGTGCGCGCGCGCAGGAACTGGGCGAGGCGCTGGAGGTGCTCTCGACCTGGGACGAGGGTTGCGACCTGGTGCTTTACTACAAGCACATGCTGGTGGTCCTGGGCGACAAGGAATATGCCCGGCATTTCAACGAAACGGACGGGCTTTCGCCCAGCCAGCGTGCCTGGGCCGAACTGCAATTGGCGCAGTTCCAGGCCTGGTATGGCGAATGGAGCCAGCAACCCGGCGCGGTGCAGACATACAAGGTCTGACCGGGCAGGCCCCCGCAAGGGGGCGGCCCGCGGCCTCCTTTCACGGCGGCAGGTCCCGGGCCTGCCGCCGTTTCGCCGCGACGCTTGATCGGATGGCGTTTCTCGGGTAAAATTCCCGAGTCCCTACCAAAATTCACAGTTATCCAGTTTGTTCGGCGCGCTTTTGCGCCGGGTTGCCCTATTGCGCGGTGATCGCAATGAACCCCGACAGGATTTTTCCGCAGGAAGACAATGCCCGTGTCATCTTCGAGCCTCTGGTTTTCCGCCATCTGACGGTCAAGAACCGCATCTTCCGCTCGAACATCTCGGGGACCTTCGACGATTATGACGGCCATGGCAGCCACACCCGGCTGAACTGGGAGGAGAAATTCGCCCGCGGCGGCGTGGGGGCGATCCTGACCTCGTTCACGCCGGTCTCGGTGCGCGGCCGCATCCTGACGCGCTATGCGATGATCGACGATGACGACAAGATCCCGTTCTGGCGCGCGGCGGCGGATCGGGTGCACGGGCATGACTGCAAGCTGATCATGCAGCTGTCGCATTCCGGCCGCCAGCAGGACCTGGGCGGGGTCGAGAACCTTTACCGCAAGGCGCTGAGTTCCACCGACCGGCGCGACTATTTCCACGGCATCCTCTGCCAGGCGATGACCCGGCCCGAGATCGCCGAGGTGATCGACCAATTCGCGCAAGGGGCGAGGCGCGCGCAGGCGGCCGGGCTGGACGGGGTCGAGCTGCATGGCGCGAACGGCTATCTGATCACGCAGTTCCTGTCCTCGGGGATCAATGACCGCAAGGACGATTACGGCGGCAACTGGCAGGCGCGGGCGCGTTTCGTGCTGGAAATCATCCGCGCCATCCGCGCCGAGGTGGGGGCGGATTTTCACCTGCAGATGAAGATCAACGGCGAGGATCACAACCACTGGCTCTATCCCTGGCAAAAGCGCGGCAATTCGCTGGAGGAGACGCTGAAGATCTGCCGCGTGCTTCTGGATGACGGCAAGGGGGTGGATGCGTTCCACATCTCGTCGGGATCGACCTTCCCGCATCCGCGCAACCCACCGGGCGACCTGCCGATGCGCGATCTGGTGCGCTGGTATGACGGGCTGATCAGCCAGGGTACGCGGGCCGGGTTCAACCATGCGATCTTTTCCAACCGGGTGACGGCGGCGCTGTTTCGTGCCTATTGGCTGTGGCGGCGCGGCAAGGTGATCGAGGGCATCAACCTGCCCTATGCCCGCGCCGTGCGCGCCGCGATCCGGGCCATCGACCCCACGGTGCCGGTGATCTGCACCGGCGGCTTCCAGCATGCCGACGTGATCGCCGGTGCCATCCGCGCCGGCGATTGCGACGCGGTGTCCATCGCGCGGCCGCTGATCGCCAACAACGACCTGCCGCAGATCCTGCGGCGCGCGAACGGCCCCGAGCCCGGTCGTGAATGCAGCTATTGCAACAAATGCCTGATCAACGATCTGGAGAACCCGCTGGGCTGCTATGAGGTCAGCCGCTTTCCCGGCGACAGTTTCGAGGCCCGCCACGACGCGATGATCGCCGAGGTCATGTCGGTGTTCCGGCCCCCGGCCTTCGCCGACCAGCAAGAGGGGGCACAGAAGTGAGACGCGAGGACGAACCGCTGACCCCGGTCGAGCGGGCGGTGCGCAAGCGCCGGCTGGTCGTCTGGCTGATCGTGCTGGTGCTGCTGGCCTTCCTCTCCTGGCGGCTGGTGGGGGTCAACCAGTATGTGGTGGCCCAGGACAGCGAGCAGAAGCATTTCCTGCACGGCTCGATCGGGGCCGAGACGGCGAACGGCCTGCCCTATTGGGTGTTCAAGGCGCTGCCGGTGATCTATCGCGACCGGCTGGGCGACGAGGGCTGGGGGCATTTCGGCCTGATCACCCCCGAGGGCGACGATCTGCCGCTGGGCTTTTCGCGCCGGGTGGTCACCGGGGTCGAGCGGGTCTGGTTCAACTGCTCGCTCTGCCATGTCGGCTCCTATCGGCTGCCGGGCGATGCCAGCCAGCATCTGATCGCCGGGGCGCCCGCGAACAATCTGCGCCTGCAGGAGCTGATCCTGTTTCTGACCGATGTCGGCGAGGACCCGGGCTTTACCGCCGATGCGCTGATGGCCGGCATCGACAAGGCCGGCGGCAACCTGTCCTGGCCGCAGCGGCTTATCTATCGCCATCTGGTCTTTCCGCGGGTCAAGACCAGATTGCAATGGGTCGCCGGACGCCTGGCCTTCGTGCGGGACCAGGTGGACTGGGGGCCGGGGCGGGTGGACACGTTCAACCCCTACAAGGCCATCCAGTTCAACTTTCCCATGGACGAGGCGCATGTCGGCCGTATGGCGCTGAACGGCGCCTCGGATTATCCGGCGATCTGGCAGCAGGCCCCGCGCGACGGCATGAACCTGCACTGGGACGGCAACAACGATTCCGTGGCCGAGCGCAACCTCTCGGCCGCGCTGGGGGCGGGGGTGACCCCGGTGACCGTCGACCGCGCCGCCATCGCGCGCATCGAGGGCTGGATGTGGCACCTGCCCGCGCCGCGTTTCCCCGGCCCGGTGGATGACGGCAAGGCGCGGGCCGGCGCCACGCTTTATGCGCGCTATTGCGCCGCCTGCCATGGCGCGCTGGCCGATCCGCCGCCGCTGCTGCCCCGGCGCGAATATGCTGGCGCGACCGAGGCGGCGGCCCATGGCGGGGCGCGGGACTGCGCCGCGCCGCAGCCGGTGGCAGAGCGCCCGGCGCGCAACACGCCCGAGGCCGACGACGCCCCGCCCCTCTATGGCGAGGGCATCTTTGCCTATGTGCCGGCGCGGGAATATGACTACAGCCGCGCCCGCCATCCCTGCCTGGGCGAGGTCGAGGCGCTCATGCGCATCGGCACCGATCCCGGGCGCTGGCTGTCCTATACCCGCGAATTCGCCGCCGCGCAGAACCTGCTTTACGCGGGTTATCCTTGGCGCTTTCACCGCTTTCACAAGACCGAGGGCTATGCCAGCCAGCCGCTGGACGGGATCTGGGCGCGCTCGCCCTATCTGCACAACGGCTCGGTCCCGACGCTGCGTGACCTGCTTGAGCCGGCGGCGCGGCGCCCGGCGCAGTTCCGCCGCGGCTCGGATGAGTTGGACCTGGCCCGCGTGGGCTATCGCTCGGACGCGGCGGCCCCCGGCCGGACCGTGGTCTTTGACACCGCCCTGCCCGGCAATGGCAATGCCGGCCACGAATACGGCACACATCTGACGGGCGACCAGAAGGACGCCATCGTCGAATACATGAAAAAGCTATGACCGGGCTTCAATCCCTCAGCCGCTGGAAGGCCCGCCACGCAGTGGTGGTCTGGCTGGGCATCGTGCTGAACGCAGGCTTTGTCATCTCGCTGCTGTTTGCGCCGGTCTGGTTCCTGGGCCTGTTCGGGCTGACAGCCGAGCCGCTGCTCTGGCCACGCTTTGCCGGGCTTTTGCTGGGCATCCTGACCATCTTCTACATTCCGGCGACGCTGGACATCGACCGCTACCGCATCTTTGCCTGGCTGTCGGTCTTTCCCTCGCGCAGCGCCGGGGTGCTGTTCTTTTCCTATATGGTGTTTCTCGCGCAGCAGCCCGCCGCCTTCCTGCTGGGCGTGGCGCTGGACGGCGGCATCGGCATCGCCTCGCTCTGGTGCCTGATCCGCGTGGTTGCGCTGGAACAGCAGATCGCCGAGGGGGACGATTGATGCGCTGGGGTCGCGCCTTGCTGTTCGTGCTGCTGCTGCTGGTGCTGGGCGGCATCGGCGGCTGGCTGTTGCTGCTGCGCCCGGTGCGCCAGCCGGAAAGCCACGATCTGGCGGCGGTGTTCAACCATGGCTCGATCGGGAACGAGGAAACGCAAGGCATCCCGTTCTGGATCTGGCGCGTGCTGCCGCAGGTGTTTCCCGACCTTCTGCCCGGGAATGGCGACGGCTATGGCGCCTTCGGCCTGCATTGGCAGCGCGGCGAGGCACTGCCGACGGGATTTTCCATGATGACCCTGGGGGTGATCCCGCGCGTGGCGCCGAACTGCGCCTTCTGCCATCAGGGCAGCTATCGGCTGTCGCCGGAAATGCCGGCGCAGCGGGTCAGCGCCGGCGCCGGCACCAGGGTCGAGGTGCAGGCCTATCTGCGCTTCCTGATCGCCGCCGGGCAGGACCCGCGCTTTACCTCGGCACGCCTGATGCATGAGATCGACGCCATCGTCGCCCTGCCGCTGTGGGAACGCGCGCTTTACCGCTTTGTGCTGATCCCGGCGACGCGCAAGGCGCTGCAGGAGCAGGCGGCCCGCTTTGCCTGGACTGCCAGCCGGCCGGACTGGGGGCCGGGACGGATCGACCCGTTCAACCCGGTGAAATTCTTCAACCTCGGTCTGCCCGACGACGGCACCATCGGCAATTCCGACATGATGCCGCTGTGGGTGCTTGGCCCGGTGCTGGATTCCGCCAGCAGCATCCGTTCGCTGCACTGGGACGGGCTGATGACCGACCTGCACGAGACCGTGGTCGCCGGGGCCATCGGCGACGGGCTGGGGCCGGGAAGTTTCCCGCGCACGCGCGAAAACCTCGCCAGGATGGAGGAATTCATCCGGGTGCAGATGCCGCCGCCTTCGCCCTTTCGCAGCGATCTGGCGCCGGGCGATCCCTACCGGCTGGAGGCGGCGCAGGTGGCGCGGGGCCGCGTCCTCTATCGCCGCGACTGTGCCGAATGCCACGACCCGGACGGGCGCCGCTTTCGCCAGCCGATCCCGGCGGTGGAACTGGGCACCGACCGGCACCGGCTTGACATGTGGACGCCGGCGGCGCGCGACCGCTATCTGGCCTATCAGCCCGACCATTCCTGGGGGTTCCGCTCATTTCGCAAGACCGAGGGCTATACCGCGGTCAACCTGACCGGGCTGTGGCTGCGCGGGCCCTATCTGCACAATGGCTCGGTCCCGAGCCTGCGCGCCCTGCTTTTGCCGCCCGCGCAGCGGCCGCAAAGCTTTGTCCGCGGCAGCGACCTGATCGACGCGGAAAACGGCGGCTTTCGCGCCGATCCGCTGGCAAAGGGCTGGATCTATGACACGCGCCTGCCCGGCAACGGCAATGGCGGCCATCTGTGGGGGACGCAATTGCCCCCTGCCGAACGCGAGGATCTTCTGGCCTATCTGAAGACATTGTGAGGTTCACATGCGCCTGCTGAAACGCCTTGTCGCCTGGCTTGCCGGACTGGTCGTGGTCCTGGCGCTGATCGTCGCCGTCGCGGGTTTCTTTCTGCTGCGCGCCTTCATCGAACCCGACCGTGCCGCCTTCGGCAATGTCCGGGACGAGGCGTTGCAGGCGGGGCTTGACGCCAGCCATTTCAAAGCCGCGGAGGAGCCCTATTTCGCCGCCATGGACAAGGGCCTGCTGCTGCCCCCCGCCGCCGGCCAGAGCTATCCGCCCGAGATCCGCGAGGTTGCGGCGCAGCTTGGTCAGGACCCCGAGGCGGTGCGCCAGGCGGCGATCCGTGGCCAGAACGCCTGGATCGTCTGGACCGGCGGCAATGACCGCTTCTGGAACTTTGCCGCCGGCAATACAGTGGGCTCGTTCGACCTGCTCAAGACCGTGTCCTCGCATCCCTCGCAATATTACAGCCGCGACAACCGTTTCCGCTGGCTGGGGCTGATCAACGAGCCCTGCTTTGCCCGGCCGCAGGGGCCGGACCCCGATCGCTTTGGCCTGTGGCTGGACCGGCGCGACCCGCAATGCGCCGCCGATCCCTTCGCCGATGGCGAAAAATACGCCGGTGCCGCGGTGGGGGCGCGGGGCGAGACGGTGCCGCTGGGCTCATATTACGGCGAGCCTTCGGGGGTGATCGGGCTGCGGCTGTTTCCGAACCCGGATTTCGATGCCGAGGCGGCGAAACGCTGGGACCCCGAGCGTTACTACACCGATCCCGACTATTACAACGACCGCGATCTGGTCCGGCCCTACCGGGTTGGCATGTCCTGCGCCTTTTGCCATGTCGGGCCGAATCCGATCCGGCCGCCGGCCAACCCCGAGGCGCCGCAATGGGAGGAGCTGACCTCGAACCCCGGGGCGCAGTATTTCTGGGTCGAGCGCATCTTCTTCTGGAACACCCGCCCGCGGCCCGAACCGGGCGTGCCGGCGCCGAACGAGGCGAATTTTCTGTTCCAGCTGTTTCACACCAATCCGCCTGGATCGCTGGACACCTCGCTGGTCTCGACCGATTACATGAACAATCCCCGCACCATGAACGCGGTCTATGAGGCCGGCGCGCGGCTTGAGATCGCCCGCCATCTGGGGCTTGAACAGCTGCAGGGCGACGAAAGGGCCAACCGGCAGTTCCAGGATTTCCCGCAGACCGCGGCGCTGGCCGGACTTTACGACGCCGGCCAGGGCCAGGTGGCCTCGATGCGGGTGCTCAAGGACGGGTCGGATTCGGTCGGCACGCTGGGGGCATTGAACCGGGTCTATCTGAACATCGGCCTGTTCTCGGAGGAATGGCTGCTGCATTTCCGCCCCTTTCTTGGCGGGCAGAAGATCTCGCCGATCCGCATCCCCGACGCGCAGAAGAATTCGGCCTATTGGCAGGCGACCGAGAACATGACCGCGGACATGGCGATCTTTTTCCTGGTGACGGCGCGCGCCGACAAGCTGGCCGATGCGCCGGGCGGCGCCGCGCGCCTGTCCGCCCGCGATCCCGCGCAGGTCGCGCGGGGCAAGCAGGTCTTTGCCGAGAATTGCGCCGCCTGCCATTCCTCGCGCCAGCCCATGCCGCCGGCGGAAAGCGGCGTCGATCAGGGCATCTGCGCCGGCGGCGGCGCCGGGCCGCGCTACCGCGAATGCTGGGACCGCTACTGGGCCTGGACGCAGAGCGATGCCTACAAGGCGCAGATGCGCGCCATCGTCGCGGCGCCCGATTTCACCCGCGGCAATTACCTGTCCACGGAACGGCGGGTGCCGATGGATGTGGTCGGCACCAATGCCTGTTCGGCCATCGCCACGAACGGGCTGGCGGGCGACATCTGGGACAATTTCACCTCGGCCAGCTACAAGTCGCTGCCGCCGCCGAAACCCGTGACCGTGCATCACCCGGTCTCGGGGGCGGCCTCGTCCTTTCAGGCGGGCGGCAACGGGCGCGGCTATCTGCGGCCGGCCTCGCTGATCAGCCTGTGGTCCACCGCGCCCTATCTGCTGAACAATTCCGTCGGCCACGACGCCTATGAAGGCCATGAGGGCGATTACGACACCTATCCGGCCAGCTGCCCGGCCGCGGATGCGGACGACCCCTATATGCCCTGCGTCGAGAACCGGCTTTACCAGTTCGACCGCGCGATCCGGCAGATGCTGTCGCCCGGGACGCGGCGCATGGACGCGATGACGGCCGAGCCGGTGCCGGGCTATATCTACCGCCTTTCGGCCCCGGCCTGCCTGATGGTGCCCAGGGGCTTCGCGCCGGCGTTGATCCGCGACAATGCGCGGCTGCTGTCGCGGTTGGCGCCCTGGCTGGTCACGCCCGGCGGCGATGTGCGCATCGGCCCCTTCCCCAGGGGCTTCCCGATCAATGCGCTGGTCAACACCCGGCTGCTGCCGGACAACGACCAGCCCGACATGGCCGCGCACCTGTGGACCATGGCCAAGGCCGGGCCGGGGCTGCTGGGCGCGCTGAAACAGCTTGGCGGCCGCTGCAGCGCCGAAGAACTGGCCGATCCCGCGGTAGAGGCCGATGCCGAACGCATCACGCGCGACAGCGGCCTTGTCGACCGGCTGGTGGGCCTGTCGAAATGCCCCGATTATGTAGTGAACAAGGGCCATGAATTCGGCGCCGGTCTTGCTTATGCCGACAAGGAGGCGCTGATCTCATTCCTGATGGAGCTGTGACATGGCGCCTGCGGCCCCCGACCATATCCCCGACTATATCATCGTCGGCGCGGGGGCGGGCGGCGCCGTGCTGGCGGCCCGGCTGGCCGAGCGCGGCGCCCGGGTCCTGGTCCTCGAGGCGGGGGGCGATCCGCTGGACATGGACCGCGACGACAGCGCCGAGATGCGGCTTTGCGACGCCGTGCGCGTGCCGGCATTCCACACCTTCGCCTCCGAGCATCCCGACCTGCGCGAGGATCACTGGGTGCTGCACCATGACGACGACGCGCTGCAGCGCCGCGACTGGCGTTATGACGCGCAGCAGGGCGGGGTGCTTTACCCGCGCGCCCGCGGTCTGGGCGGTTGCAGTGCGCATCACGCGATGATCGTGGTGCGCCCCAATGATGCCGACTGGAACCAGATCGCCGCGATCACCGGCGACCGCGGCTGGCGCGCCTCGCAGATGCAGCGCCATTTCGAGCGCATCGAGCGCTGCCGCTACCGCTCGGTGCTGTGGCGCTGGCTGTGGCGGCTGACCGGGCTCAATCCGACCGGGCATGGCTGGGACGGCTGGCTGACCACCGAACGCGCCATTCCGCTGCGCGCGCTGCTGGACCTGCGGCTGCGCCGGATGCTGCTGCGCTCGATCGGCAGCGTCGCGGATGTCTTTGAAAGCGCCGGCACGCGCTGGGAAACCACCGCCACCGATCCCAACGACCGGCGCTGGTGGAACCGCGGCATCGCCGGCATCCGCATCGCCCCCATGGGCACCCGCCGCCATGTCCGCGACGGCGCGCGCGAGCGGCTGCTGGCGGTGCGCCGCCGCTTTCCCGACCGGCTGGAGCTGCGCCTGCATTGCAAGGTGCTGCGCCTCGAGATCCGCGACGGCCGCGCCACCGGCGTGGTGATCGCCGGCGCGGCCGGGCCCGAGACCCTGCGCGCCGGGCGCGAGGTGATCCTGGCCGGCGGCGCCTTTGCCACGCCGCAGTTGCTGATGCTGTCGGGAATCGGCGAGCCGCAGCATCTGTGCGCCCATGGCATCAGGCCGGTGCGGGCGCTGCCAGGCGTCGGCGGAAACCTGCAGGACCGCTACGAGATCGGCGTGGTGAACCGGATGAAAAAACCCTGGGACGCGATGCGCGGCGTGCGCTATTCCCGCCACGACCGGCATTACCGCATCTGGAAATGGCTGGGCCGCGGCAATTACGCCTCGAACGGGGTGCTGTTTTCCTTTGCCATGCGCTCGCGTCCGACGGTCACGGAAACCGACCTGCACTGCTTTGCGCTGCTGGCGGATTTTCGCGGCTATCACCGCGGCTATTCCGAACGCATCCGCCGCGGCGACTGCCTGAGCTGGGTCGTGCTCAAGGCCTATGCCGCCAATCGCGCCGGCACGGTGCGGCTGCGCGCCGCCGATCCCGACACCGCGCCCGAGATCCGCTTTCGTTCGTTCCAGGGCCCCGAGGGCGAGGCGGATCTGGATGCGGTGGTGCACGGGTTGCGCACGGTGCGGCGGGTGGCGGATTCCTTTGACCACCTGATCGCCGACGAGGAGGAGCCGGGCCATCACCGCAGTTCCGATGCCGCGCTGCGCGACTATGTGCGGGCGAATGCCTGGGGCCATCACGCCTGCGGCACCGCTGCCATGGGCCCCGAGGCGGCGGGCGGGGTGCTGGATTCGCGCCTGCGCGTGCACGGGATCGCCGGGCTGCGGGTGGTCGATGCCTCGGCCTTTCCGCGCATCCCGGGCTATTTCCTGGTCATGGCGGTGTTCATGCTGGCCGAGCGCGCCGCCGAGATGATCCTCGAGGATGCAGCGGCCGCGCCCGGCCCGCCGCCACCCTGACCGCCCGGAGCCGCCGATGTCGCGCAACGATCCCTGGTTCGACCGTTTCGTCAAATGGCTGGTGCGGCGCTGGCGCCGGCTTGATGCGCGCATGAACCGCCCGCAGCCCGAGGGCCGGGCATGGCTGTGGATGCTGCTGTTGCCCGCGGGCGTGGTCTGGCACCTGCCGGTCCTGGCCATGCTTGCGGTGCTGGCCATGGCGCTTGGCCCGGCGCCGCGCCTTGGCGGGCCGCAACTGGCGCTGGCGCTGGCCGGGATTGCCGGTCTTGCGCTGGTGCATGACGATTGCATGCGGGCGGTGCGCCGCGCGCGGGGCAGCGGCTATCTGCCGCGGCTTTGCGCCGGCTACATGCTGGTGCTTGCGGCGATCTCGGCGGTGCTGCTGGCGCTGGCGGGCGCCGACAGCTTTTCCGAGCCGGGGCTGCAGCTGCATGTCGGCGTGGCCATCGTGCTGGCCACCGGCATTGGCCTTGCCCTGGCAAGCTGGCTGTCGGGCCGACTGCTGCGCCGGGCGCCGCCGGGCGCGCTGGCAGCGCTTCTGGGCAATGTCGATCTGTTTTCCCCGCGCGAGCGCTATCTGGCCACCGACAGCGCGGTGCTTTCGGTGGCGGGCGTGGTGGCGCTGATGCGCTATCCCGACCGCATCCTGCTGCCGGCGGCGATGCTCTTGCTGTTCATCGATGAGGCGGCGCGCGACCAGCTTGGCCGCGGCTGGCAGGGCGAGCTGTGGCTGCTGGCGGCGCTGACCGGCGCGACCTGGCTGCTGGTGGCGCTGGGGCTGATCCATGAGCGGTTGCTGGAACTGCTGGAGACCGTCGGCCGGCTGTTCTTTGCCGGGCCGCAGCGGCTGCTGACCTGGCTGCTGATCGCCGTGGCGCTGCTGCGGCTGGGCGAGGTCCATTACGTCACCTATCTATTCGCCTCCGACACCTGGGTGGTCCAGATCTATCTGGCGCTCGCCTTCGTGACCGCCTGGTTTTACGGTTTCTGGTGCGACCTGTTCCTCGCCCGGCGGCTGCTGCCGCTGCTGGCCGGCACCGCCGCCGGGCGCTTTGGCTATCGCGTGGTGCTTGAACCCGAGGAACGCGCCACCGGCCCGGATGCGGCCGCCGCGCAGGCGGGGCCGGGCTCGGATCTGTCGCAGGTGCAGGCCATGGGGCGCAGCCTGGCCCTGCACGGCGCCGGCCGCTTCAAGGTCGAGGGGCTGCACGGCGCGCAATATGCCGCCGGCCGGGTGGCGCTGGCCTTCTTCACGCCGCAGCAGCTGACCACCCGGCTGCGCGCCCTGGCCGAAGAACAGGACAGTTCCACCTCGCTCAGCCTGGTACGCGACGTGCAGCGCACGGCGGCGATCTATCCGGCGCTGACGGCGGCGCTGGCCTTCGCCATTCTTCTGCTGCCGGGTTATGTCGGGCTGTTCGCCACGATCCAGCCGCCGGAACTGCTGCTGCGTCCCGGCCCGGACGGCAGTTTCGACCTGGCCGCGGCGCTTGAGGGGCAGGAACATCCTGCCTCGGCCTGTGGCGCGCCCGAACGCGGCGCGCCGCGCATCGCGCTGGCGCTGTCGGGCGGCGGCACGCGCGCGGCGATGCACGGCTTTGCCGTGCTGCGCGGGCTGGCGGCGGACGGGCAGATCTGCAACCTGGTCGCGGTCAGCGGCGTCTCGGGCGGGGCGGCGGCGCTGGGATATTTCGCCGCCCATCACGGCAGCCTGCGCACGCCCCGCTTCGATGCCCGCGCCTGGGAGGCATTCGGCCGCGCGATGACGGAGCCTTTCATCGACCATGTCCTGGCCGAGGCAAGCAGCATGCGCGTCGCCTATGGCCGCTACAGCTGGCGCAACGATGCCTGCGGCGAGCCGGGCCGGCCCTATGCGCGGGTCAAGGGCTGGTATCCGCCGGCGCGCAGCCGCAGCGGCAATGTCCTGGCCGAGAGCTTCGTCTGCACATTGGGCGCGGCCAGCATGGACGATCTGCCTTTTGCGGCGATCTTCAACACCTCGTTGCTGGGGCGCTTCGACACCGCAGATGCACCTTGCGCGGCGGGGAAGGCCAGCCTGCCGGCGCGCGCCCGCGCCTGCGACGGCGATCTGGACGGGTCGGTGGCGGGCGGGCGCCTGGCGCTGACGAACCTGCCGGCGCTGGGGCAGGGCGCCGACGGCCGGGACCGGCGCTGGCTGGTGACGCTGAACCAGCCCGGCATCTCGATCGCGCGAGCGGCGGCACTGGCCTCGAACTTTCCGCCGGTCTTTCCCGATGCCGCCATCGATGTCACCGCCGACGGGCACGAGGGGCGGCGTTTCTGGGTGACCGACGGCGGCGCGGTCGAGAACCGCGGTGCGGTGACGCTGTATCTGGCGCTGATCGACGCCCTGTCCGGGGCCGGGGGCCGGCTGTCGGGGCCGCTGCATGTCATCATCGCCGATGCCTCGGCGCCGGGCGGCCATTATGGGGACAGCTGGGGCCTGAGGGCTGTGCAATCCGCGGGCGGCAAGATGGCGCTGGCGGTCGAGGCAGGGCTGCGCGATCGCCTGGCGCTGGCGGCGCGCGCGGCCGGCCAGCCCGCCGGGGTTGCGGACGGTTTCGTGCATGAGCTGGTGATGCCGGAACCGCTGGCGCGCGCGATCGGCACGCATTGGCGGCTGCCCGGCCGCATCGACCTGGGCGCGCCGGCAACCGGCTGGATCGCGTCCCTGCTGCGGGTGCCGCAGGCTGGCGCGCGCGTCAGCCTGAACGGGTCCGAGGTCGCGGGCCTGATCGAATGCCTCTACAGCCGTGACGGCTGCGCCATGTCGGGGGCGCAGCGGGCCAGGCTGGCCGAGGCGCTGGCCATCGTTGCCGCCGAGACCTGCCCGCACGGCGATCCCGATGCCTGGCCGGCGATCGAGCGGCAACTGGGCGTCCCCCGGCCGATGGCGGGGCTGTGCGACGGCTCTGCTCCCGCGCCGGCCGGACTGATGCGGTGACTTACAGGCAACCGTTGTCGATCATGTATTGGAACATCTCTTCCATGGTCTCGCGCAGCGGCCGATAGCTCAGCCCCAGTTCCCGCCGGCCCTTGCCATTGTCAGCCCGCCAGGGGATGTCGACATTGCGGCTGACATAGCGCCGCGTCAGCCCGAACATCGGCGCCAGCAGCCAGAGCAGCGCCTTGGGCGCGGCGCGCCGGGGCAGCGGATAGCGCCGCCCATAGCGATCCTGCAGCAGCAAGAGCGCCGACAGCAGGTCCGAATCGTGGCCCGAGACGATGTTGCGCCCCGCCGCCTGCGGCAGGAAGGCGGCGGCCAGATGCGCGCGTGCCACGTCGCGCACATCGACAAAACCAAGACCCAGACGCGGGGCGCCAAAGCGGAACTCGCCGCTGGCGGCGCGGCGCATGATGTTGAAGCTTTCGGATGTCGGCCGGCCGCCGATGGCCGGGCCCATGATCAGGCTGGGGTTGATCGCGACCAGGTGAAAGCCCGCCTCGGCGGCGATGCGCCAGGCTTCGCGCTCGGCCAGGGTCTTGGACAGGGAATAGGGCTCATGGTCCAGCGCGGCGGTGCTGTTCCAGATCTCCTCGGTCAGCACGCCGCCGGGCGCGGCGGCGCAATCGACGGCATCGGTATAGATTGCGGCGCAGGAGCTGGTCAGCACCACCCGGCGCAGGCCGGGGCAGCGCCGCGCCTGCTCGAGTACGTTGCGCGTGCCCAGCACCGCGGGATCGATCAGATCGCGCTGCGGGTCGTCAACCCGGGTGCGAAAGGGCGAGGCGGTGTGCATGACGATGGAGCAGCCCTGCATGGCGGCGGCGAAACTTCCCTCTGCCAGCAGATCGGCGGCAAACAGGCGCAGCCGGCCCGGCCCTGCCTCCGCCAGCGCCTGCAGGTGGCGCAGCCGCGCCGCATCGCCGGGGTCGCGCACCGTGCCATGCACGGTGGCGCCGTGCGCCAGCAGTTCGCGAATGATCCAGCCGGCCAGATAGCCGGTCGCTCCGGTCACCAGCACCGGCTGGGCGGGGTCGATCGCTGCTTGCATGGCGCCCTGTCCATCGGATCTCTTGGCCGAGTATAGCCCGCGATGCCGCGGGCGGGCCAAGGAAATCAGCGCCGCCCGGAATCAGCGCCGGCGGTGCAGGCGGTTACGCTCATAGAGGGTTTCGAGCCGGGCCATGCGGCTGCGGGTCTCGTCGCGGGTCTGGGCCTGCACGGCGGCCAGCAGCGTCTCGACCAGGACCATCAGTACCGAATTCGAATCCCAGGCCGAGGGCGCCTCGACATGGGCGGCGAAAGTGTGGCCGGCGCGCGCCGAGGCCGGCGAGATCCACTGATCGGTGAACAGCACCACCTCGGCGCCCAGTTCCGCCGCCATCTCGACCAGCGCCAGCACCGCCTGCTCATAGCGGCGGATGTCGAAGGCCACCAGCACGTCGCCGGGCCGCAGGTCCAGCATCGCCGGCGGCCAGCCGGTGGCGGCGTCAGCGATCAGCGTCACCCCGGGCCGGATCAGCGACAGATGCGTGCACAGATAATCGGCCAGCGCATGGGTGATTCGCCCGCCCGTGGCCAGCACGCGCCGCTGGGGATCCGCCAGCAGCATGGCGCTGCGGTCGAATTCGCCCGGGTCGACCTGGCCCAGCGTCGCCTGCAGATTGCCGGCCACCGCCGCGGCAAAGCGGTTCAGGATATGCCCGTCCGGGGCGGCGCCCGACCAGCGTTCGTGCTTGGCCAGGGGCGAGACGAGCTGTGCCGCCAGTTCCTCGCGCAGGGCGGTCTGGAATTCGGGATAGCCGCGAAAGGACAGCTTCTGCACCAGCCGCACCACCGTGGGCGAGGAGACGCCCGCCGCCCGCGCTAGCCGGGTGATCGAGGCCAGCCCCGCCACCGGGTAATTGCGCCGCAGATGCGCGGCAAGCTGCTTTTCGGCCGGGGTCAGCACCCCGGCGGCGGCATGCAGCCGCTCAAGCATGGTCGGTTCTGGCATCCGCAACCTCTCTGCCGGCGGTGGCAAGCCGCGCTCCCGCGACCGAAATGATTGTAACAGGTTAATTTGCGCTGAAAAGATGTTGACAGAAGGGGGGTCGCCGGAAAACCCTGCAGAAAGGATGCGGGGGGTGTGCATGGGCAAGGTTGCAGAACTGCACAATGCGGAATCGGCGGGGCGGTTCCTGTTCGTCTGCGAACATGCCGCCAATGCCTTCCCCGAGGGGTTCGGCACGCTCGGCCTCGATGCCGAGGCGCGCATGGCCCATGTCGCCTGGGACCCCGGCGCGCTGGGGGTGGCGCGGGGGCTGGCCGACCGGCTGGGCTCGCCCCTGGTGGCGGCGACGGTGTCGCGGCTGGTCTATGACTGCAACCGCCCGCCCGATGCGCTGGCGGCGATGCCGGCGCGCTCGGAGGTCTATGACATTCCCGGCAACCGCGACCTTGACGCCGGCGCGCGCCTGGCCAGGACCGAGGCGGTCTATCTGCCCTTCCAGGCGGCGCTGACCGGGCAGCTGGCGCGCATGCTGGCCCGCGGGCACCGGCCGGTCCTGGTCACCGTGCACAGCTTCACCCCGCAGTGGTTCGGAAAGCCGCGCGCGGTGCAGTTCGGCATCATCCACGATGCCGACGCCAGCTATGCCCGCGCCCTGGCCGAGGCCGCGAGTCCGCGGCTGGGGTTGCTGACGGCGCTGAACCAGCCCTATTCCGCCGCGGATGGCGTTGCCCACACGCTGCGGCTGCACGCCACCCCGCACGGGCTGCGCCACGCCATGCTGGAAATCCGCAACGATCTGATCGCCGATGCCGATGCCCAGCGGGCGATGGCGGATCGGCTTGCGCCCCTGCTGGAGGAAGCCTTGTCCCGAATGCCTGCGAACGAAGGATTGCACTGATGCCCGGCTGGTTGATCACCTTCGTGCGCGTCACCGAGGCGCTGAACTATCGCGTCGGCCGCTTTGCGAACTACCTGTTCTTTGCCCTGGCGGCGGTGCTGCTTTGGTCGATCATCGCCAAGGCGCTGTTCACCCAGCCGCTCTGGGCGCAGGAGATGGCGCAGTTCATCATGGTCGGCTATTTCGTGCTGGGCGGCGCCTATTCGCTGCAGCTCGGCTCGAACGTGCGCATGGACCTGCTCTATGGCCGCTGGTCGCCGCGCCAGCGCGCGCTGGTCGATTCCATTACCGTGCTGACGATGATCTTCTTTCTGGGGGTGATCCTTTACGGCGGCATCGACAGCACGATCTATGCCTTCGAATACGGGGAAAGGTCGCGCACGGTCTGGCGGCCCTACATGGCGCCGATCAAGATCATCATCTGCATCGGCGTGTTCCTGATGATCCTGCAGTCGGTCTGCTTTCTGATCCGCGACATCGCCTTCCTGCGCGGGGAGGAGATCTGATGTCGCATGATCTGATCGCCGTCGTCATGTTCGGAGGCATGGCGATCCTGCTGGTGACCGGGCAGCGGGTCTTTGCCGTCATCGGCTTTGTCGCGGCGCTGGCCGGGGGCATGCTGTGGGGGGCGGGGGGCTGGGCCATTCCCTTCACCAGCACCATCAAGCTGATGAACTGGTTTCCCATGCTGACGCTGCCGATGTTCGTCTGGATGGGCTATGTCATGTCCGAGACGCGCATGGCGGACGACCTTTACCGCATGTTCCACGTCTGGTTCGGGCCGGTCCCGGGCGGGCTGGCCATCGGCACGGTGCTCTTGATGGTGCTGATCTCGGCGATGAATGGGCTGTCGGTGGCGGGGCTCGCCATCGGCGCCACCATCGCCCTGCCCGAGATGCTGAAACGCGGCTATGACAAGGTGATGGTCACGGGGATCATCCAGGGCGGATCGTCACTGGGCATCCTGGTGCCGCCCTCGGTAGTGCTGGTGCTTTATGCGATGATCGCGCGCCAGCCGGTGGGGCAGCTGTGGCTGGCCGGGGTGTTTCCCGGCCTGCTGATGGCGGCGGTGTTCATCGTCTATGTGGTGATCCGCTGCGGGCTGAACCCCAAGCTCGGCCCGCCGCTGCCGCGGGAGGAGCGCAACGTCCCCTGGGGCGAGCGGCTGCGCCTGCTGACCGCCGGCTTCATGCCGCTGGTGATCTTCGTCACCATGATGGGGCCGTTCATCTATGGCTGGGCCAGCCTGGTGGAAAGCTCGGTGATCGGGGCGGCGGTCTCGACGCTGGTGGCGGTGCTGCGCGGGCGCATGACGAAAGAGGTATTCGAGACCTGCATCACCTGCACCCTGGGCGTGTCCTGCATGTTCATGTGGATCCTGCTGGCGGCGCTGGCCTTTGGCGCGGTCTTTGACGGGCTGGGCGCGGTCAACGCGATCGAGAACCTGTTCCTGCGCGACCTCGAACTGGGGCCGTGGTCGATCCTGATCCTGATGCAGGTGTCCTTCCTGCTGATGGGAATGTTTCTGGACGACACCGCGATGCTGGTGATCGTGGCGCCGCTCTATATCCCGCTGGTGGCCAAGCTGGATCTGGGCATGCCGCCGCAGGACGTGCTGATCTGGTACGGTGTGCTTTACACCATCACCTGCCAGATCGCCTATATCACGCCGCCTTTCGGCTATAACCTGTTCCTGATGCGGGCGCTGGCGCCCAACCATGTCACGCTGGCAGACATCTATCGCTCGATCGGGCCGATCGTGGTGCTGATGATCGTCACGCTGGCCATCGTGATGTGGTTTCCGGAAATCGCCCTGTGGCTGCCGCATCAGGTCTATGGAAGTTGACGCAAGCGGGCGAGAAACGCCCCGGATTCAAACATGGAGGAAGAAATGACGACGACAAGACGCAAGTTTCTGACCACCGGCGCATTGGGCGGGGCCGCGGTGCTGGCCGCCCCGGCCGTCCATGCCCAGCCCGCGCCGATCAAGTGGCGCATGCAGACCTATGCGGGCGCGGCACTGGGGGCGCATGTGTGCAAGCCGGCGATCGACAGTTTCAACAAGATCGCTGGCGACCAGATGCAGATCGAGCTGTATTTCGCCGACCAGCTGGTGCCCACGTCGGAGCTGTTCCGCGCCATGCAGCAGGGCACCATCGACGCGGTGCAGTCCGATGACGATTCGATGCAGTCGCCGACCGAGGTGACGGTGTTCGGCGGCTATTTCCCGCTGGCGCTGCGCTTTTCGCTGGATGTGCCGGTGCTGTTCAACCAGTACGGGCTCGACAAGATCTGGAAGGACGAATACGCCAAGGTCGGCGTGCAGCACATCTCGGCCGGGGCCTGGGATCCGTGCAACTTTGCCACCACCAGGCCGATCAACAGCCTCGAGGACCTGAACGGGCTGCGCATCTTCACCTTCCCGACGGCGGGGCGCTTCCTGGCGCAGTTCGGCGTGGTGCCGCAGCAATTGCCCTATGAGGACGTGCAGGTGGCGCTGCAGACCGGCGGGCTTGACGGCGTGGCCTGGTCGGGCATCACCGAGGACTATACGGTGGGCTGGGCGGATGTGACGAAATACTTCCTGACCAATCCGATCTCGGGCGCCTGGATCGGGCATTTCTTTGCCAACCAGGACCGCTGGAACGAGGTGCCGGACCATCTGAAAGAGCTGATGAAGGTCTGTTTCGAGCAGTCGCACTATTATCGCCAGTGGTGGTACTGGGGCGGCGAGGCGGATCTGCGGGTGAACGGGCCCAAGCTGGAACTGACCACCATCCCGGCCGATGAATGGGCCAAGGTCGAGGATGCCGCCCGCAAGTTCTGGGACGAGATCGCGGCCGAAAGCGAGATCAAGCGCCAGGTTGTGGATATCTTCAAGAAATACAACGATGTCATGGCCAAGGCCGGCAACCCCTATCGCTGCTGAGGGCCGGGGCGCGCAACTATCCTGGGCGCGGCCCCGCCGGGGCCGCCCCCTTTCGGTGCAAGGGAGCGAGAGATGCCGGGCAACATGACCCTGGAGGAGCTGAAGGCCGCGGTGGCGACGGGTGAGATCGACACCGTGATCACCGCCATCGTCGACATGCAGGGGCGGCTGATGGGCAAGCGTTTCCACGCCAGCCATTTCCTGAACTCGGGCATGGTCGAGACGCATGGCTGCAATTACCTGCTGGCCACGGATCTGGAGATGAACACGGTGCAGGGCTATGCCTCGGCCTCGTGGCAGACGGGCTATGGCGATTATGTCCACCGGCCGGACATGGCGACGCTGCGCCGCATCCCCTGGCTGCCGGGCACGGCGCTGGTGATCTGCGACGTGCTGGACCACCACACCCATGAAGAGGTGGCGATCTCGCCGCGCGCCATCCTCAAGCGCCAGATTGCGCGGGCGCGGGCGCTGGGGTTCACGCCGATGATGGCGACCGAGCTGGAATTCTACCTGTTCGAGGGCAATTACGAGGTGCAGTCTGCCCTGGGCTGGCGCGGCATGCAGGCCTCGGGCGGCTACAATCTGGACTATTCGCTCTTGGGCACCACCAAGCATGAGCCGGTGATGCGCGCCATCCGCAACGGGCTTTACGGCGCCGGCATCCCGGTCGAATGCTCCAAGGGCGAGGCCGATGTCGGACAGGAGGAGGTGAACGTCCTTTATTCGGACGCGCTGGACACTGCCGACAACCATGTGCTGGTCAAGAACGGCATCAAGGAGATCGCGCTTCTCAATGGCATGGCCGCGACCTTCATGGCGAAATACGACCACCGCCATGCCGGATCGTCGAGCCATGTCCACCAGTCGCTGATGCAGGGCGGTGCCAATGTCTTTTTCGACCCCGCGGCGGAACATGGCATGTCGGCGCTGATGCGCCATTACATGGCCGGACTGCTGGAGCACGCCTCCGATGTGACGATCTTTCTTGCCCCCTATGTCAACAGCTACAAGCGTTTCTGTGTCGGCATGTTCGCGCCCACCCGGGCGGTCTGGTCCACCGACAACCGCACCGCCGGTTATCGAGTCTGCGGCGAGGGCACGCGCGGCGTGCGCGTGGAATGCCGCGTCGGCGGCGCCGACCTGAACCCCTATCTGGCGATGGCGTCGCAGCTGGCGGCGGGGCTCGACGGCATCGAGCGCAAGCTGGAACTGGAACCCGAGATCGGCGGCGACATGTATCAGCACAGCGAGGCGCGCGAGGTGCCGAGGACGCTGCGCGCCGCCGCGAGGCTGCTCGATGGCTCGCAATTCCTGCGCGCCGCCCTGGGCGATGCGGTGGTCGAGCATTACCACCGCGCCGCCTGCTGGGAATTGCAGCAGATGGATACGGTCGTCACCGATTGGGAGGTGGCGCACGGGTTCGAACGCGCGTAACCGCGGGGCGCGCGCGCGCGCATAGCCGCCCGGCCCGCCCGGGGCCGCGGCCTGACGAGGAGAGACGAATGACCTTGATCCGCTGCATCTCGCCGGTGAACGGCGAACCTTACGCCGAGCGCGAGGCGCTGAGCCTTGACGCCGCCGGTGCCGCCGTGGCGCGCGCCCGCGCCGCCCAGCCCGCCTGGGCCGCGCTGCCGCTGGAGACCCGCATCGACCGCGTCATGGCCGGCATCGCCGCGCTGAACGGCATGAAGGCGCGCGTGGTCGAGGAGCTGGCCTGGCAGATGGGCCGCCCCACCCGCTTTGGCGGTGAATTCGGCGGCATAAACGAACGCGCCGCCTATATGACCGGCATCGCCGGCCAGGCGCTGGCCCCGATCGTGGCGCAGTCCGACGGCCAGTTCGAACGCCGCATCGAATGGGTGCCGCATGGCGTGGTCATGGTCATCGCGCCCTGGAACTATCCCTACATGACGGCGCTGAACACCATCGTGCCGGCGCTGGTGGCGGGCAATGCGGTGGTGCTGAAACACGCCAGCCAGACGCTTCTGGTGGGCGAGCGTCTCGCCGAGGCGATGCATGCCGGCGGCGTGCCCGAGGAGGTGTTCCAGAATCTCGTCCTCGACCACGCCACCACCGAGGCGCTGATCCGCGCCCGCAGCTTCGGCTTCGTGAACTTCACCGGCTCGGTCGCTGGCGGTGCCGCGATCGAGCGCGCGGCGGCCGGCACTTTCACCGGCACCGGGCTGGAACTGGGCGGCAAGGACCCGGGCTATGTCATGGAGGATGCCGACCTCGACTGGGCGGTGGACGTGCTGATGGACGGCGCGATGTATAACGCCGGCCAGTGCTGCTGCGGCATCGAGCGCATCTATGTCCACCAGCGGCTTTACGACGATTTCGTGCACAAGGCCGCGGCCTGGGTCGGGCAGATGAAGCTGGGCAACCCTTTCGATCCGGAAACCACGCTGGGGCCGATGGCCAGCGCGCGCTTCGCGGAAACCGTGCGCGACCAGACCGCCGAGGCGCTGGCGCAGGGCGCGCGGGGGCTGATCCCGGCCAGCGACTTTCCCGCCGACGACGGCGGCGCCTATCTGATGCCGCAGGTGTTGGTCGGGGTGAACCACGACATGCGGGTGATGCGCGAGGAAAGCTTTGGCCCGGTCGTCGGCATCATGCCGGTCAGCGGCGACGACGAGGCGCTGGCGCTGATGAACGATTCCGACTATGGCCTGACCGCCTCGCTCTGGACGCAGGACGCCGAACGGGCCTTCGCGCTGGGACGCCGGCTCGAGACCGGGACGGTGTTTCTCAACCGCGCCGATTACGTCGATCCGGCCGGCTGCTGGACCGGGGTCAAGGACACCGGCCGCGGCGCCTCGATGTCGGCCCTGGGCTATCGCGGCGTGACCCGGCCGCGCACGATTCATTTCCGCAAGGTGAAAGCATGATACACAAGGCCAACTGGTCCTATCCCACCGCGGTGCGTTTCGGCGCCGGCCGCATCGCTGAGCTGCCCGAGGCCTGCAAGGCCGCCGGCATCGCGCGGCCGTTGCTGGTCACCGACCGCGCGCTGTCCAGCCTGCCGATCACGACGCAGGCGCTGGCGGTCCTCGACGCCGCCGGGCTTGGCCGCGCGGTGTTTTCCGAGGTCGATCCGAACCCGAACGAGAAGAACCTGGCCGCGGGGCTGGCCGTCTATCACGGCGGCGGCCATGACGGGGTGATCGCCTTTGGCGGCGGCTCGGCGCTGGATCTGGGCAAGCTCATCGCCTTCATGCAGGGGCAGGCGCGGCCGGTCTGGGATTTCGAGGATGTCGGCGACTGGTGGGCGCGCGCCGACCCCAAGGGCATCGCGCCGATCATCGCGGTTCCGACCACCGCCGGCACCGGCTCCGAGGTCGGGCGCGCCGGCGTGCTGACCAATTCGGAAACCCATGTGAAGAAGATCATCTTCCATCCGAAAATCCTGCCCTCGGTCGTCATTTGCGACCCGGCGCTGACCGTCGGCATGCCGCGCGCCATCACTGCCGGCACCGGCATGGACGCATTCGCCCATTGCCTCGAGGCCTATTCCTCGCCCTTTTTCCACCCGATGAGCCAGGGGATCGCGCTGGAGGGGCTGCGGCTGGTCAACGAATACCTTCCGCGCGCCTATGCGGACGGCAGCGACCTCGAGGCGCGGGGCCAGATGATGGCGGCGGCGGCGATGGGCGCGGTCGCCTTTCAGAAAGGTCTGGGCGCGGTCCATTCGCTGTCCCATCCCATCGGCGCGCATTACGGCACGCATCACGGCACCACCAATGCGGTGGTGATGCCGATGGTGCTGGCCTTCAACCGCCCGGCGATCGAGGATCGCATCGACCGCGCCGCGGCCTATCTGGGGATCAAGGGCGGCTTTGACGGCTTTTGCCAGCGGGTGCTGGAGTTGCGCGCCAGCCTTGGCATCCCGGCCAATCTGACGGAACTGGGGGTGCCGAAGGACAATCTGGACCAGCTGGCGCGCGAGGCGCTGGACGATCCCTCGACCGGCGGCAATCCGGTGGCGCTGACCTTGGAAAATACTCGCGCGCTGCTGGAAAGCTGCTTCTGAACCCGGAACGGGGCGGGGCCGACCGCGGCCCCGTTCCGCCATCGCCGCGATGGCGAAATTCCGGCCGCCATGTATCATTGAGTTAATTGGCAAAGTTAGCGGTTTTCAAATCATACCCGCCATACTGCCTGCCATCATGAAAACGCTTGAACGCCACCTGATGCGACAGGGCCTGCCGTGAAGATGAAGGCGCCGCCCGCCGCTTGCTCCATGGTCCGTGAAGGTGCCCGATGCCTGCCTGCCCGGTTCACGGCCCGCGCCTTGGGGGTCAGCTTGGTGGCGGGCTACCAAGCCCACTAACAGGCTGCTGAAGAAGTCGGCCCTCGACCTGATTTACGGAACATGATTCATCCTGCGCACGGTTACGGCGGGGGTGAGGATGCGCGGGACTGACGAGGCGAGCGGGTCGCTGTTCAGCTATGTCGATCTGGAAGATCGCATTCCCGCGCGGCACCCGCTGCGCAAGATCCGTCAGGTGGTGAATGAGGCTCTGTCCAGCCTGGATGGCGAGTTCGCGGCGCTCTACACCGATTTCGGTCGTCCCTCGATCCCACCGGAACGGCTGATCCGGGCGAGCCTGATCCAGATCCTGTTCTCGGTCCGCTCCGAGCGGCAGCTGATGGAGCAGATGCAGTATAACTGCTGTTCCGGTGGTTCGTGGGTCTCGGCATCGACAATCCGGTGTGGGGTGAAGGGCGCCCGGAAATCTGTCCGGTGGACAGATTTCAGCCCTGAACGCACGAAGTGCTGCGCATTTCGCGGAATTGGGGCAGCGATTTCGCGTGATCGCGGGCACGCATTTCACGCGATCGCGGGCAGCCG
>NZ_JBDHSP010000030.1:0-35978 GCF_039808215.1 Paracoccus sp. (in: a-proteobacteria) | reverse complement strand
GAGTGGATGCCGAGTTCCCAGGTGTCCCGGAACGCCTTGATCATCTCGGGTTCCTGGGTCAGGTCGTCGTCCGAGCGATCCTTCACGTCGCGCTTGCCCACGAAGGGCTGGAAGTTCGACCCGTATTTGATGCCATAGGGCGGGTCGATGTAGATCATCTGCACCTTGCCGCCCATGCTCTCCTTGGTCAGCAGCGAGTTCATCACCAGCAGGCTGTCACCCGCCACCAGCCGGTTCGACCAGCCCTTTTCGTGATGGTAGAAATCCAGCGCCTGGCGCAGCGGCAGGTTCTCGAACGGCGCCGCGAACAGGTCGGGCTGGCGCCATTGCGACGCCGGATCCTTGCCCTTCAGTCGCCGTGCCGCATTGGCAAGGATCGTCGCCGGGTCCACCCGTTCATGGACATGCAAGGACACGGTATCGACCGCGACGGCCAGCCGTTCGGCCTTGCCGGTCCAGTTCAGATAGGGCGCCTGCAACCGCTTCAGCTCGTGCAGCGCGTCGCGCATGGCATCAGGATCGCCCGAGGCCAGCGCGTCGTCGATCAGCCGCTCGATCCCCGCCCGCGCAGAGTCGAAGTTCAGCACCGGATCCAGATGCGGGTCATGGGCCCAGACCGTCTTGTCGCCATCCGGATCGGTGCCGGCATGAACCATCCCCACCTCGGGGTTGTTCACCCGCGTCTCGCCATGGCGGTAGGACAGCACCTGCACCGGCCCGTCCGGCCTGCGCGCGGCCTTCCTCGTGCCGGTGGTCCGTCGCTGGCGCGGCGCGGCTTCCTCGGTCAAGGTCAGTTCGAACCCATCGTCGTCGCCGTCCTCGTCGTTATCCTCATCGTCCGGGTCATCGGCGGTACGGAAGATCGACCCGCCACGCCCCCTGCCGCGCCCCAGCACCCCCTCGTCGATCAGGGCATCGCGCGCGGCCGCATAGTCGCCCTCGGCAAGCTCGGGCACATGCTCGCGCAGAAGCGCCAGCATGGCCCCGTTGCCGATGGAGGAGCCGTCTTCGGGGGTCAGGGACAGGATCAGGTCGGAAATATCGGGCTTGTCGGTCATTGGGGGCCGGGAACTCACGAAAAGGTCTTGTTTTCCATTACCTATCGCGCCGGTTGTCTTTTTGCACGCGCGAATCAGTTCTTGTCGGACCAGAGCGCGTGCTGCTCTTTCCAGTCGGTCGGGAACGGGTCCGTCAGCTTGGCGAGCGTGACATTCGCGGGCTGGCGGCCGTCCATGATGGCGTCAACGAGTTCCGGGGAAAGAAGCGACAACCGCATCAGCCGCGCCATGTAGGTGAAGGCAATCCCCTCACGCTCGGCCAGTTCGGAAATCGACGCGAACTCGCCCGACTCCAGCATCCGCTTCCACCGGAAGGCGCGGGCCAGCGCCTTGACCAGCGTGCTGTCCGCCTTTCGGGGCGGTGCAACGCCGTCCGGCAGCACCATCTCCTTGCGCCCGCCGCGCTTCACGATGCGGAACGGGACATGGATGGTGACGGTGTCGGGGATCGGTGTGGCGCGGGTCACGCGGCTGCTCCAATGTCGGTGATGATTTCGCGCGCCAGCCCGGCCAGCCCATCCATGCGCAGGCGGACATTCAGGCCTTCGGTGCCGATCTCGACCCGCTCGACCAGCAGGGCGACGATGCGCGTCTGCTCGGCCGGGAAGAGTTCGTCCCACAGCGGGTCAAGCTGCTGGAGGGCTTCGCGCGCGTCGGTTTCGGTGATCTCGCCATCCTGCATGCGCGCGGCCTTCCATGTGCCCGCCACGATCTCGGGCTGGCGGAACACGGCGCGCAACTGGTCGATGACGGCGGCCTCGATCTCGCCCGCAGGCACGCGGCCGATGGGGCAGGCCCCCGCACCGTGCTTCAGCACGGTCTGGCTAACGTAGTAGCGGTAGAGCCTGCCGCCCTTTCGCGTGTGCGTCGGCGAGAAGGCCGCGCCGTCGGGGCCGAAGAGCAACCCCTTCAGCAGTGCGGGCGTATCGGCACGGGTGCGTGCGGCGCGCTTGCGGGGGCTCTCCTGCAGAATCGCATGGACGCGGTCCCACGTCTCGCGGTCGATGATGGCGTCATGCTCGCCGGGATAGCTCTCGCCCTTGTGCACCGCCTCGCCGATGTAGGCGCGGTTGCTGAGCATGCGGTAGATGTATTTCTTGTCGATCCGGTTGCCGCGCGGCGTCCGGATGCCGAGAGTGCCGACCTCCCGCGCAAGCTCCGTGGCGGAGCCGATCTCGACGAACCGGGCGAAGATCCAGCGGACGTGGTCGGCGCGCTCGTCGTCGATGACCAGCTTGCGGTTCTCGACGCGATAGCCGTAGGGCGGCACCCCGCCCATCCACATGCCTTTCTTGCGGCTGGCGGCGACCTTGTCGCGGATGCGCTCGGCAGTAACCTCGCGCTCGAACTGGGCGAACGAGAGCAGGATGTTAAGCGTCAGCCGGCCCATCGACGTGGTCGTGTTGAAGGACTGCGTGACCGAGACGAAAGTCACGCCGTTTCGGTCGAACACCTCGACCAGCTTGGCAAAGTCGGCCAGCGAGCGGCTGAGGCGGTCGATCTTGTAGACGACAACCACGTCGACCAGCCCGTCCTCGATGTCCTCCAGCAGCCGCTTCAATCCGGGGCGTTCCAGCGTGCCGCCCGAGATGCCCCCATCGTCATACTGGTCGCGGACCAGCACCCAACCCTCTGACCGCTGGCTGGCAATGTAGGATTCGCAGGCCTCGCGCTGGGCATGCAGGCTGTTGAACTCCTGCTCCAGCCCCTCCTCGGAGGATTTGCGGGTGTAGACCGCGCAGCGCAGCTTGCGGACGAGTTTCGATTTCTCCGGCGGTTTCGTCATGTCCGTCCCCGGTGGTTCCTGAGCCCGAAGAACACCCAGCCGTTCCAGCGCGTGCCGGTGATGGCGCGGGCGATGGCGGACAGCGACTTGTAGGGCCGCCCCTGCCATTCGAAGCCGTCGGCGGTGACTGTGACGATCTGCTCGACGCCCTGCCACTCGCGGAGCAACCGCGTGCCGATAATGGGGCGGTCTCGATCCGCGCGGATGCTGCGCCTCGACCGGTCGCCGCCGTCCAGTTCCTCGCCCAGCCGCTCCAGCCGCCGGATCGTTTCCGGCTTCAACCCGCCATAGGCGAGTTCCTGAATGCGATAGGCCAGCCGGGATTCAAGGTAGCGCCGGTTGAAGGGCGGCGGCTCGCTGTCGAACAGATTGCGCCACTGCGCCTTCAGGTCGGGCGTCGGCGTGGTCTTCAGCGCGGCCAGACGCGCGGGGATGGGATCGTGGGTCGTCATGCGGTTCTCCGGTGCGTTGGAGTTGCATGACGGCATTGGTCGGCCGGATAGTGTAGGCAACGTTCTCCAGTTTCGTCAGATACTTCACCGCCATCCCGCACCCGCAACCGGATCAGGCCGAGCGCCAGCAGGCCGCACAGCTCGGTGCGGCGCTCGGCGGGCGTCATCAGGTCGGGCGGCAGCGGATTGGGGCGTTTCATGCGGGCCTCGGAGCGGTCGTCTCCTCTGGCCTCTACTCACCGGCAGCGCGAAACGTCCCACGGCGGCACGCCACGACAAACTGCGCCAATCGGACTCGACTCCCGGTTGATCCGTCGCGTAGAACATAATCGGAACAGATTTCACCTTCGCCCGGTGAATCGGACGTGTTGCTTCCGCCTGTGGCAGCGTAATGCGGGCCGTGGAGGCGCAGTCCGGTTCGCGACCGCAAGCGAGAAGATTTCCGGGCGAAAGGAGCTCACGTGGCCAAGAGGATCAGGAATTTCGTCGATCGCGCCTTCTCCAGAACCGTCGATCTCGAACTGCTTTATCGCCTGTTGATCCCCTATCTGGGCCAGATCGATTTCGATTGGGACGGGCTGCCGGAGGACGACGGAAAGCGGCGCGAGGCGATCTTCGGCCTCTTCGCCAGAGCCGACATGCGATTTCCAGCGAAGCTGCAATTCGCCCTCTACAACATCTCGACGCTGTCGACGGATGCCGGCGCCCGGATCATCCAGGAGATCGCCTCGGAAGCCGGGGTGGACGTCCTGTCGGCCTATCGCATCGACGGTGCCGCTGACGATCTGCGATTCACGCCGCGCTTCATGGCGCTGGTCACCTGGCTCGATCACCGTCCGATCTTTGACCGTGCCCTCAGCGCTGCGGCTTTTCTTGCCCACTCCTCCAAGCTCGAACGCGACGCGGAACGGGAGGACGTCGAACTTCGGCACCACGATGCCGGGGTGAAGGATGGGTTCGCGGAGGCGGCGCGGCTGCATTTCGCGGGCCGCTACAACGGGCATTATTGCGACGTTCGCTGGTTCGAAGAGGACGATCTGCTGCGCGTGCTGGTCCTGCACGGTTCCAAGCCCGAGACGAAGAACGTCGACCAGGAAGGCGCCGAGGATACGCTGAAGTTCCGCGAGATCGTGCAATCGACGATCGAGTACGACGAGCGCAGAAGCGCGATCTCCGTGGGCTCGAAGTCCGCAACCGACGCCAAGAAGCTGGTGAAGCTCTTCGGCGCGCATGTTCTCGGAGATGGCGACATTTTCGAGGCTTCGGCTAAGGAGGAACTCTACACCCTCGCTCCCCTACAACGGCGCGGCGAGAGGTTCAGGTTCGCCTTCGATCCCGATGGCGACATCACGCATGTCGCCCTGCGGGAAGTGCGCATCGACGAGGCGCAGCTGACCGCCACGGGGCGCTTGCGTCGCTCGCCGTGGTTTCTGGCGCTCGGCGATTCCGAGAATGCGCTCAGGCGCCTCAAGGATCTGGCTCCAGAGATCGAGGTTGCCGACGTGCGGATCGTGCATGCCAAGATCGACGTCACCATCGAAGTGGACGGCAGCGAAATCGTGGTGCCGGTGACGATCAGACCGCCGCGGACGGTCAGCATGCGCGATCACTCGCACGAACGGCTCATTCTCGAAATGCTGGAAGACAATGAAATCCGCAAACGCCGCCGGACTGATCAGGCTGCTGCTGCAGCAGAGTGATCGCCATCCGATCCGGGCCGTCGGGGCCGCCGAGCTGCTGCCCTACGATCCGCGTCTCATCCGCTCGCTCCGGAACCTCGGGATCCTGACTGAGCGCGAGGATCTGCGCGACGATGGCGCGACCGTCCTGCAGGTCGTCGACGAGGCGCTGGTCGCCATCGACCCGGAGACCGGCGCCTGCGAGCGTCATGACGATGCGCTGGATGTCCAGACCTTCGATATCGATCTCGCCGCGATCTGTCGTGCGATCCGCGAACAGTCGGGTCTGGAGGGTCCCGGCCCGACGCCGATCTCGACGCGGGTGTGGCGGCTCGGCCGATCTTCGCGGCACGGACGGGTGGCCGAGATATGTCTCGTGCGACGGCTGCGCGAGGAAACGGCGCAAGAGATCGTGGATCACGTGCGTGGGGCCATCGATACCGAGACCGCAATCATGCTGGTCAGCCTTGGCCGCTGCGATCTGCCCACCGCTGTCGCCCGCCAGCTCGACCTTCTGCGCATGACAGTGGCGCCTGCCGAAGACCTGCTGCGGGGTGACGCGGCAAATCCCCTGGCGATGGACTTCAGCCGGATTCGTATCTCGTCGGGGCCGGCCGTGCCAGAAGCGCGCCTGGTCGTCGACCGGACAGGACGACGCGTGATCTTCCAGAACGTCGAACTCGCCGTCGAGCCGAGGGACTTCGATGTGTTCGTCCTGCTGGCCGAAGAGGCGGCGGATGCCGGCGGCTGGGTGCTGCGCGGCAGCATTGATGCGGCACTTCGGGCCAGCACAGGGCGAGAGGGCAATCCCGAGCAGGTCGATCGCAGCATCAATCGCCTGCGTGACGTTTTCCGCAAGGAACCACGCCTGCCCGCAGTTCCGAAGAACGGATTCATCGAAACCAAGGCCAAGGTCGGCTGCCGTCTGACGCTCGCCGCCGCCGAGATCGGATTCATGGCCTAGATCCGTTCTCCGGCACCGGGAGGTTTTCGGGAGGTTTTCGGGAGAAGCCCGAGAGATAAATAGTTTCAGCAGGTTGCATCTTCGGCTGGTCACCACGAACGACCAGGACCGAACGACATGCATCCGCCGATTTCCCCCGCCGACCTTGCCACCCTGATCGACGAGGCCGCCGTCGCCGCGCGCCGCCTGCACCGCAGGCTAGTGCTGCCCGCCGCCGATCTCGACGATCTCCGCCAGGACCTGCTGGTCGATCTGATCTGCCGCTTGCCCGGCTTCGATGCGCGGCGCGGCAGCCTCGGCGCTTTCGCCAACATCGTCCTGCGCAACCAGTCATCGCGGATTTCGATCCGTCATCACCGCCAGCGCCGGGCGCAGGGCGGGACGATGCTGTCGCTGGACGTGCCGGCCGCCGGTGCCACCGAGCCGCTGGGCTGCCTGCTGGCGGAAGCCGACGGGCTGTCCACTTGGCACGGTCAGGACGTCTGCGTGATCGAGGATGCCGAGCTGCGGCACGACCTCGCCCGTGCGCTGGGCGATCTGCCCGAGGACGCCCAAAGCCTCTGCGCGGCGCTCGGATCCTGCGCCATCGCCGAGATCGTCGGTCGCGGCGGCACCTCCCGCTCCGCCCTCTACCGCCACATCGCCCGGTTGCGGCTCGATCTCGCCATGCGCGGGTTCGGGGCGCGGTGGGACGGATCAAAGGCGGCGTGAGTAGAGGGGAAAGGAGGAGATCATGTTCATGCCCGTCACCGCATTCACCCCGATCCGGCCCCGGCCGCTCACCGACATCGAGTTCTGCGCCTGGATCGGTCAGGCCGTGCCCGGCGACCGGCTGGAATACCATCGCGGCTTTCTCGGCATCGACACCACGGCGGTGATCTCGACCCTGCCGGAGCCGGAGCGCCGCCGGCTCGGGGCGCTGGCCAGCGCGGCATACCGCGCCTTCGACGCCGCGATGGTCCATCTCGTGCAGGTGCGCGTCGGCCCCGACCGCTTCGCCTATCTCGCCATCGCGCGAACCAAGCCGCGCCATGCGCCGGTCTCGTTCACCCAACTCATCGCGACAGAGGAGGCCGCCTGATGCGCGCCATGCTCGCCTGGATCGGGGATCGGCTGCCGCCGTCCCTCTACTTCCTTCTGGCCGGAAACTCGGCCCCATCCCCCAACGGAGACCACGATATGACCGAGACCAACGGCCCGCTTGCGCGCCTGCGCAAGGCTTTCCGCAGCCTTGAGGATCTGCCGGAGGTGATCCCCGCCGCCTGGCGTCCCGGCAATGCCACCGATCCGCTGCCCGTCGAGACCGCGAGTGTCGACGATATCGCCATCGCGATCGTCGCCGCGAATGCCGAACTCTCTGCGGCCATCCAGCGATCCTCGGCGCTGGAAAAGCTCCATCGTCTGGCCCGTGAAGCTGGGGCTGTCGGCACCGACCGCGCCGTCGATGCGGCACTGACGCGGGAGGGGCACTGATGGCCATGCCGTTCCCCAGCACCGAGGTATCGGCCGAAACTCGCCTCGACAACGCGCCGAAGTTCGACGATCTCGACCACCTCGCCATCGGCGATATCGCTGCCTTGCCGCCCGAGATGCTGCTCGCCCTGCAGGAGGCAGCGCTGGCGGAAACGGCGCGCGTCAAGCGGTTGCGGGACCGTCTGGAGACCGGGATTGGTCAGCGTTACGGCGCTGCCACCGAGGCCGAGCGTGCCGCGCAGGGCAAGACCAGCGGCACGGTGCGGATCGAGGATGCCGGCATCACCGTCATCGCCGATCTGCCCAAGAAGGTGACCTGGGATCAGGATCGGCTGGCCACGATGGCAACCCGGATCCGCGAGTCCGGCGACGATCCGACCGAATATCTCGAGATCGCCTATCGCGTGCCCGAGCGCCGGTTCAGCGCCTGGCCCGAGGCCGTGCGCGACGGCTTCGCATCCGCCCGCAGCGAGACCACCGGCAAACCCGTGTTCCGGCTCGAGACCCGAGACCGGTGACGCGCGGCGGCGGGACGCCCGGACGGCAACACCGGGCAGGTTCCCCTTCGGCACCCGGTCACCCCCGCCGCCGCGCAGCTTCCAATCCTTCGGAGAACAGCATGACTTTCCGTATCATCACTGCCGACGAGCGCCTCTCGGCCGCCGAGAACAAGACCTCGCTGGCGATCTTCGGCCCGCCCGGCGTCGGCAAGACCACGCTGCTGAAATCACTGCCCGCCGAGGAGACCGTCTGCCTCGACCTCGAGGCCGGGATGAAGTCGGTGCAGGACTGGCGCGGGGCGTCGATCCCGGTGCGCAGCTTCAGCGATTTCCGCGATCTGGTCGTGCTGATCGGCGGGCCGGACCCGGCACAGCATCCGCAGTCCTGGTACGGCACCGAGCGCTATGCCTGGTTGCAGGCCCAGCATCGCGACAGCGGCATCGAAGCCTTCCTGGCATCGCGCCGCATCGTCTTCGTCGACTCGATCACCGATCTGACCCGTCAGGCCATGGCCTATGCCCGCCAGCAGCCGGAAGCCTTCTCGGACCGCACCGGCAAGCCGGATGTGCGCGGCGCCTATGGGCTCTTGGGCCGCGAGGTGATCCAGGCGCTGAAGCATTTGCAGCATACCCGCGGCAAGACCGTGATCTTCGTGGGCGTATTGGAAAAGGTGACCGACGATTTCGCCGCCGTCACCTGGCAGCCGCAGATGGAAGGCAGCAAGGCGGGGCGGGAATTGCCCGGCATCGTGGACCAGGTGGTTTCGATGCAGCTGTTCGCCCGCGATGCCGAAGGCGGCTGGGTGCTGGATGAGACCGCATCCGACCGCCGCCTTGTCTGCAAGTCCGGCAATCCCTGGGGCCTTCCCGCCAAGGACCGTTCCGGCCGTCTCGACCTGACCGAACCGCCAGACCTAGGCGCGCTGCTCGCGCGGATCGACGGCCGCGCCTCTCACCAACAAGCCCACACCTCCTGATCCCTGAAAGGAACTGACATGAGCTACGATCTGAACGACGCCCAGCCGCAGATGGCCCCCATCGGCGAACTGATCCCCGACGGTACCTTCGCCAAGGTGCGGCTGACCATCCGCCCCGGCGGGGTGAACGGTGCGACGCCGATGGATGCGGGGCTGCTGAAGGCCTCGCAGTCCAGCGATGCGCGGATGCTCGACTGCGAATTCACCGTGGTCGAGGGCCCGCATGCCCGCCGCAAGTTCTGGCAGAGCTTCACTGTGGCAGGCGGAAAGCTCGACGAGAAAGCCCAATCCATCGGCTGGAAGATCTCGAAATCCACGTTTCGCGCCATGGTCGACAGTGCCCTCGGGCTCGATCCCCGCGACGAAACCCCGGCGACCAAGGCAAAGCGGGTGCTGCCCGGCCTCAAGCATCTCGACGGCATCGTCTTTGCCGCCCGCATCATGGTGGAGCCCGCCTCGAACCCGCAATACCGCGACCAGAACCGCATCGCCAACGTCGTTCTGCCCGACGAGCCGCAGCATACGGCCGTCATGCGTGGTGAAACCGTCCCGCCGGAACCCGTCAACGCCCCGCCGCGCAAGGCCGCGAGCGTCGCGGCGCCGGGCTGGCAGGCGCCGACTCCGGCATGGGGCGCGGCAGCGCAGCCCACTGCGACGGCCGCTCCGACCTGGGGCGCACAGACCGGACCAGCTGCACCGGCCACGCCCCAAACACCGGCACCCGCAGCACCGGGCACCCCGGCGATGCCCGCGTGGCTCAATGGCTGAGGTGCGGCGAAAGCGGCGGTCAGGTGGGTCCGCAGGGTCGCCTGCCGCCGAGCCCGATGGGGATGGGCCGGCAGACCGGCCCATGACCCCCGACGAATGGCAGGCGCATGTGACGCGCGTCGCCGCGCTGGAGATCGGAACATGGCTCGAGGCCCGAGGAAGACTGCACCAACCCATCGCAAGCCTTACCCTCGGCGACCTCGAGGCCATGGCCAGCAACGCGATCTCGCGCTGGATCGTGATGCAGACCGAGAAGCTCCAGCGGGCGGGTTGGCCGCCCGAAGACCCGATCGCGAATTTCTTGCTCGGGTAGCGCTCTGCGCCGTTTGCACGCGGGAGGCTCGCGGCTTCGGCTACGTCCACCGCCTCCAGCATGATCGCTATCCCTATCACCGCTTCTGCTCGCTCCGCTGTCAGGACGTGGGCAGCGCAATCGCCCAAAGGATGAATGGCATGATCGACAAGACCGCCCGCGAGGCACAGGCGATCCGCGACGCGCGGGCGCTCTTTGCCGAAGCGCTGACCGACCTCGGGCTCATGGAGCCTTTCTTCCATCGCACGGCCGCCGATATCGACCGGCTGATCGAGGCGGCCGTCACCGGCTATGTCGACAGCATGTTGGCGCAGGGCGCGCGCAAGGAGCGGACCGGCACCGCCCATGACGATCCGATTCCGTTCTGAGAGGGCCGTCATGATCGATCTGAACAATGAGACCGCCCCCTGGGCCGACCTTCTTGCCGCCGCGACGGCGAATGCCATCACCGACTTCGAGGTCGAGTTCTGTGAGAGCCTGCGCCAGAAGCTGGAGACATTCGGCGCGCGCGCCCGGCTGACCGAGGCCCAGCATCACAAGCTGACCTGCATCGCGCAGGCTGGCGGGTTCTGGGAGCGTGACCAATGATCGACCTGAACCATGGCTCTGGTTGCCTCTATGGCCAAGACGCACCGCGACCGCCGATCGCCGCCGCCGTCTCGTCCGCGATCGATGGCGCCCTGACGGCGCGAAATCGCGCCGAGCGCCCCCGCACCTATGTCAGTTCCTCGGGGCTCGGGCGCGCCTGTCTGCGCCAGATCCAGTTCGACTATCTCGCTGTCCCCAAGGACGAGGGACAGGAGTTCGAACCGCGCATCCTGCGGATCTTCGATGCAGGCCATCGCGCCGAGGACATTGTCGCGGGCTGGTTCCGGATCGCCGGGTTCGACCTGCGCACCGAACGCCCCGATGGCCGCCAGTTCGGCTTCGCGGCCATGGCGGGCCGGTTCAAGGGGCATATCGACGGCTGCTTTGTCTCCGGCCCCGTGGCGATGGATTATCCCGCGCTCTGGGAGAACAAGGCGCTCGGCGCGTCGAGCTGGAAGGATGTGGTCAAGCGCGGCGTCAGCATCGCGCGCCCCGTCTACGCCGCCCAGATCGCGCTCTATCAGGCTTACATGGACCTGCCCAACCCGGCGCTCTTTACCGCGCTAAACCGCGACACGATGGAATTGCACACGGAACTCGTGCCCTTCGATGCCCGCCTTGCGCAGGAGATGTCGGATCGCGCGGTCGGGGTCGTGCAGGCGTCCGAGGCGGGCGAATGGTTGCCCCGGACGGCGACCGAACCCACGGCCGTCGTCTGCCGGGGTGGCATGGCCGGTGGCAAGTGGCACGCGCCCTGCGCATGGGCGGAGCGGTGCTGGGGTGAGCGGCGATGTTCCCCGAGGCCTATGATCTCAAGCGGATTGTCCGCGCCCATCGCGCGCGCTTCTGGCTGCCGGACCTGCTCGAAGGGTTCGAGTTTGCACCGGTCTGGCGCTTCGCCGATCAGGCGCAGTTCGATTCCGACGACGTCGATGCACTGGCCCGCCGCTTGGCGGAAGGTCCGCAACGTTTGCCACACCCCGAGACGATTTTCGAGTTGGCCGAACGCAGTCGGACCATCCGCAGCCAGATCGTCTACGCCCAGCAGCGCGACGATGGCATCGAGGCGGTCTGGCTTGCCCTGTGGCGCAACCCCAGACGCTGGACCGATATCCATGCCCATGTCCGGATCGCCGACGGCGGCATCGCCGAGTTTGCCACCAATCCGGCACTTCGCGATGCAGGGCTTGCGGAACAAAGCGGTCAGGCAGCGGCCGCCATCGTCTGGCGTGGGCTCGCAATCCTCGCATCGGCAGCGAGCATCAGCGAACGCCAGATCGCCCCGATCAGGCGCGAACCCTTCGCGCGGGATGGCGTGCGTGGCTGGACCTGGCATCAGGTCGCCATCGATCCGGTCCGGGTTCGCAAAGCATCCGAGCGGCTCGGTGGCAGTCATGCCAGCCCGCGCTGGCACCTGCGCCGGGGGCATTGGCGCCAGTTGCCCGATGGCCGGCGCATCTACGTGCGCCAATGTGAAGTGGGCGATCCCGCGCGCGGCGGGGTGGTGAAGGATTATGCGGTGGAGGCGCGGCAGACATGACGGAATTTACCCCATCGGCCGCGCAGGCCGCCGCCATCGCCGAGGTCCGCGACTGGTTCGAGAACCGCACCGAACAGCAACAGGTGTTCCGGCTCTTTGGCTATGCCGGATCGGGCAAGAGCACGGTGCTGAAGTTCGCGCTCGATGAGCTTGGCTTGTCGCCCCACCGCGGCGCGAAGGACGGCACCTGTGTGCCGGGTGTGGTTACCGCCACCTTCACCGGAAAGGCGGCGCTGGTGCTGACCCGCAAAGGCACGCCTGCGCGCACCATCCACAGCCTGATCTATTCTGTGATCGAGGCCACGGAAGCGGAAATCGAGGCCGCAGCGCAGAAGGTCCGAGAGGCCGAGACTGCCGCGCGGCGGTTGACCGGCTTTGACCGCACCACGGCCGAGGCCGCAATCGAGGCCATGCGGCAGGCGCTCTCGGCGATGAAGCATCCCCGCTTCGCCCTGAACCCGCAGAGCGATGCGGCAGATGCAAGGCTGATCGTCCTCGACGAGGTGTCGATGGTGGGAGAGGAAATGGCGCGCGATCTGATGAGTTTTGGCAAACCGATCCTCGTTCTGGGCGATCCGGGTCAGTTGCCGCCCATCAAGGGCGAAGGCGCCTTCACCCGCGATACGCCCGACGTGATGCTGACCGAGATCCACCGCCAGGCGGCCGAGAGCGCGATCATCCGTCTCGCCACCATGGCGCGGATGGGAGAGCCCATCGGTTTTGGCACCTACGACACCCATGTCGCCAAGATGCGCAAGGGCGACATTTCGCCGGAACAGGCGCTGCGCGGCGGGCAGCTGATCTGCGGGCTGAACGCGACACGGTTGCAGATCAACAATGCGATGCGCGCGGCGGCTGGCCTTGGCGGGACGTATTTGCCCACTGGCGCGGCGGAAAAGATCATCTGCCTCAAGAACGACAATTCGCTCGGGCTTATCAACGGCATGTTCCTGACCCTCGAGGATATTGTCGACGAGGGCAGCCTCTATTTCTCGGCCGTGGTGCATGACGAGGACGGGCGCCGGGTCTCCCCCTTCGACAGCGACGGCCGCCCCGGGCGGCTGCGCATCTACAAGGGGCATTTCGAGGATCACGTCTCCTACGACGCCAAGCGCCATGACCGCGACTGGCGGGAAAAGCGCAAGCTGACCGAGGCGACTTTCGGCTGGGCGATCACCGCCCACAAGGCGCAAGGGTCGCAGTGGGAGAATGTGATCGTCTGGGATGACGGGCTGGGCCGCAGCGAGATCGACCGCCGCCGCTGGCTCTATACCGCCATCACCCGCGCTGAGCGCGGGCTCGTCCTTCTGGCCTGAGGGCGCGCGATGATCGATCTCAACGATGTCGGCGCGCCGAAAGCACGCCACGATCTGGCGGCCGTAAAGGACCGGCTGGCGGCGACCGCTGGCGACTGGCTCCCCGGCATCTTTCCGGAGGCAAGGATCGCGCGCGACCGTCGCAGCCTGCGCTGTGCCGACCTGTCCGGCCGCCCACCGCGCAAGGAAGGGTCGTGCACCATCCACCTCGACGGGCCCTATGCGGGCTGGGGGTTCGATTATGCCACCGGCGAAAGCGCCGGGCCCATCGATCTGATCGCGCAGGCGACCGGGCTCTGCGATGGCGCGCTCTTCGACGAAGCGGCGCGGATTGCCGGGATGGATCATCCCGCGCCCCGAAACGCGGCGCGCGCGAAGCCCGATCATACCGGCGAGATTGCCCGGCTGGTCGATGGCGCGCAGCCTCTCGCTGGCACGCCCGGCGAAACCTACCTCCGCATCCGCGGCCTTGCCGATCCGGGATGCCCGGATCTGCTGTTCCACCCCGACCTGCCGGATTTCGACACGCGACGCGGTTGGCCGGGGCTGATCGCATTGCCACGCCTGGCGGATGGCACCCGCGCGCAGGGCATCCACCGGACCTTCCTGCTGGACGACGGCAGCACCAAGGCACCTGCGGGAAAGAAGATGCTGGGTTCGGTTGCCGAAGCAGCCGTGCGCCTGTTCGCCATGCCTGCGGACGGCCACCTCGGCATCGCCGAAGGCATCGAGACAGCGTTGGCAGCGCATGCCCTGTTCGGCACCGCCGTCTGGGCGGCGCTCTCTGCCGATGGACTCGCGCGGTTTCAGTGGCCGGCGGGCACCACACGGGTCACGATCTACGCCGATGCTGGCGACGCAGGTCGTCAAGCCGCTGCGACCCTGTCAGATCGCCTGAACCGGGCCGACATTCCGAACGAGATCGTGGTCCCGCTCCATGGCGACGATTTCAACGACGATTTGATGCGCGGAGCGCGTGCGGCCGACTATCGCCGGGATATTTCGACCGACGAGCCGGTCGGCACTGAGGCCATGACGACAGTGGCGGCTTCGGCGCCTGGCGATCCGGACGCTCTGATTGCCGCCGCCGAGGCGCTGACCAATCCGCCCGAATTCGCCGCGCTCTCGAGCCTTCTCGGCCGCCTTGCGCTGGCCCGGCTAGATCCGCTGCCCGAACGCCAGATCCTCGCCCGGATCAAGACTGCGACCGGCATCTCCATGTCGATCCTCGACAAGCAGTTGACGGAACTGCGCCGCCGCGTGCATGCGACGGGCGATCCGCAGGGCAGGATCGCGCGCCCTGCCTGGTTCGGGCGGCTCTGTCAGGATTTGTCCGGCACGGCTGAGCGCAACGAGGCCAATGTGATCATCGCCCTGTCCTCGGATCCGGTATTCGCAGGGCTCCTGGCCTTCGACGAGTTCGCCCAAGGTATCGTGGTGCGCAAGCCGCTGCCGTGGGATGACCCGGCCATCCGCTTTCCGCGCCCCTGGAACGATGCCGACGATGTGCGCACGGCCGAGTGGCTGCAATTGCGCGGGCTGAACGTCGCCCCGATGGTTGTCGGCCGTGGTGTCGGCGCGGTGGCCCGCGACATGCGCATCCATCCGGTTCGCGACTGGCTCGACACCCTGAAATGGGACAGCACGCCCCGGATCGAGACCTGGACCAGCACCTATCTCGGCGCCGCGCCGACAGCCTTCCATCACACCATCGGTGCACTCTGGCTGATCTCGGCCGTGGCCCGGATCTATCGGCCCGGCGTGAAGGCCGATCATATGCTGATCCTCGAAGGGCCGCAGGGCGCGCGCAAATCGACGGCAATCAAGGTGCTGGCGGGCGAGGAATGGTTCACCGACGAGCTGCCAGAGCTTGGGTCCAAGGACGCGGCCATTCACATGCAGGGCGTCTGGATCGTGGAAATTGCCGAACTCGACGCCATCGGCCGGGCCGAGGTCTCGCGCATCAAGGCCTTTCTGACCCGCACTACCGACCGCTTCCGTCCGCCCTATGGCCGTTACACCGTTGAAGTGCCACGCCAATGCGTCTTCGCGGGCACTGTGAACCCCGACACCTATCTGCGCGACGAAACCGGCAATCGCCGCTTCTGGCCGCTACGCTGTGGCAGCATCGACATCGCCGCAATCGCCCGTGACCGGGATCAACTCTGGGCCGAAGCCGTTCATCGCTTCCGCGAAGGCGCGATCTGGTGGATCGACGATCCGGCGATCCTTTCGGAAGCCGCCGCCGCGCAGGAGGCACGCTACCAGGCGGATGCCTGGGACGCGCGGATCGACCGCTGGCTGACCCACGACACCCGCAGCGTCAATCGCGGCCATGCGGGCTGGGATGATTGGCAGGATGAAGAGTTCGAACGTCCCGAGCCGATCCACGACGTGTCGGTGGGCGAAATCCTCGAAGGCGCGCTCGGCATCGAGCCCGCGAAATGGACCAAGGGCGACCAGATGCGCGTGGGGGCCTGGCTGAAGTCGCGGGATTGGGAGCGATACCGCAGCGGAGCGGGTGCGACCCGCGAATGGCGTTACCGCAGGTCGCCGCGCGGCTGACGTCGCGATGGCCGTGGCAGGCATCGAGGGGGCATCCAACCGGGTGCCCTTTTTCGTTTTGCCGCTGTCCCACTTCGCGGCCTGTCCCACTTCAAGCCCAAGGTGGGACAGAAAAAACCATTTCAAATCAATCCTGTCCTACCTGTCCCACTTGGACCGCCAACTTCTCTCTTTCCCATATGGAGCACATACATCCCCCTCGACCTCATTCTTCCTCATGCGACGTAGGGAAAAAGGTGGGACAAGTGGGACAGGTGGGACGCGCCTTGTTTTGAAAGGAAAATCTGGCGTCCCACTTTGATCGGCAAGTGGGACACCCCACGAGCAGGTGGGACAGAAGTATCGTCTGGCGCATTTTTCTTGAATGGGTGCGTGTGTCATGATTCTCTGCCCATGACCAAAGCCGAAGGCCCACGTTTCAGGTGAGCCTTCAACATGACGCCGACCATCCAGACTGCGGATCTGCACCTCGAACAGGGGCGCCTTTCCACGTCCTGCATCCTTGCCATCGACCTCGGGACAACGACAGGTTGGGCCTTGCGTGGCCATGACGGCCTGATCACCTCTGGCACGACGTCCTTTCGCCCCGGGCGGTTCGACGGCGGCGGTATGCGGTATCTTCGCTTCACCAACTGGCTGACCGAGGTCGACCGGCTATCAGGCCCCATCGCTGCGATCTGGTTCGAGGAAGTCCGCCGCCATGTCGGCACCGACGCGGCCCATGTCTATGGCGGGCTTATGGCCACGCTCACGGCATGGGCCGAACTCCGCGGCATCCCCTATGAGGGCGTTCCGGTTGGCACTATCAAGCGCCATGCCACCGGCAAGGGCAACGCCGACAAGGAGGCGATGATTGCGGCCGCGCGGGCGCGTGGGTTCAGCCCCGCGGATGACAACGAGGCGGATGCCATCGCCATCCTGCATTGGGCGATCGAAACGAACGGGGGTGTCGCGTGAGGTGGTATCCCCGAGGCTATGGTGGCACCCGGCGTGATCCAGATCGCGTCAAGCAGGAAGGCTGGCACGACCATGGTCTGCTGGCCGTCTCCATCGATGACCCGCGTCTCACCTGGCCGGAGCAGGAACTGGTCCGCCAACTGGGTGAAAAACTCTACGGCCCGCGTGTCGAGCCAAGGGAGGTGGCCAATGGGTGATTGGACACCCGCCATGGTCGAAGCGCGCCTTGAAAGCGCGGCCGATGTCTTCCGGTCGCTGCCGGAGGTAAAGCCGCAGGGCTACTTCAACGCCTGGCCCGAGTATTTTCACAGCTTCGCCGATCAGGTCGGCCAAGAACCTCGGATGCGACGGCCGAAGCCCGGCCCGCGCGACATCACCCAAGCCGACGACGCGCTGCTCTGGTTGCGCTGGCTGGACCCGGCCGACGCGCGCCTTGTGTGGCTCCGGGCGAACCGCAAGCCATGGAAGCCGATCTGCTGGGAACTGGGCATCAGCCGCGCCACCGCCAACCGGCGCTGGCAGTATGGCATCGCCGTCATCGTCTGGCGTCTGAACGGCAAACGCGTGCCGACGAAGCGGTCGATTGACTTCGTGATCAGCCGAGCAGCTCAGTAGCCGGAAATCTGAGGGGTTTCGATGGCGGTGATCGTAAGTTGAGCGATGGACGGCGTGATTGCGCCCTTCTTCGCCTTCTCCGTGATGTACGCACGAAACTTTCCGCCACCGATGTAATGGTCCTGGAGCCATTCCCGATACGCACCCAGAGAATCGAGTGGGTAGCACCAGGCTTCCTGCGGGTTCGACTTCGACTGAGGATGGCTGTCCGGATAGCGGTGCGGAAACTTGTTGCGGTCACCAAACCGTTCGTTGAAACCGTTCTCGTCCCAGAACTTCGACCAGTGGCGGCCGATGGAAATGTCGATGACGTTCTTTTCGTCGACGGGCGCTCCTGCCACGATCATTTCGTAAATCAGCGTTTCGGCCTCATTGAAGACGCTGAAGAAGCCCCGAGGGGCCGACTGATAGTTCAGCGCAAGACGCTCGTGCCATTTGTCGAAACGGTTTCTGCCGGTCGGGTCATACCCGACCTGCGAGTAGATCATCTCCCGCAGCTTCGTTCCGGCGAGGATCCGGAAATTGTCACGCGCTTCGGGCTGGCAATTCGCCCCGGCGTCGAATGCATAGTACTCCAGAATGGCGAGGCAGACTTCAGCCGGATAGCAATAGTGCACCACGCCATTGTGCGGAACTTCGACATGCGCGGCCGGGAATTCGAGGCCAATCTTTGACAGGATTGCCTTGATCGACTGAATCCGCGGCTTTGGATCGGCCTCGTTCCATTGCGAACTGATGGTGCCGATATGCGCGTTCTGAACGCCGCAAAGCGCGGCAAGCCCGCGCTGGTTCAGGTAGGGTGTTCCATCCGACAACACCCCCATTCCGATTCCATTGATCTCGGCATCCTTCTCGATGCCCAAGTCGAGCACCCCTTGGCCGATTTCCTTCTGGTCGAATTTCACTGGTAACGTCTTGATAGTGCGCGGTTTCATAGTGATTTCCTTGCCGTCTAAGGGAGGCGGATGCCGCGCGTCATCCATTGACTTGCCGCTGATCGCGCACATCAGAACATAGTGGCAACATATCAGATGTGACGCCCTCCGTAAACGAGATGTTGTGCGAGGACTGGTTCGGGCGCGGATATATAGTGACGCTGTCAATAGGGATTGCGTGCGTGAGACGATTTTCTGCGAGACACCGGATGCCAAGACAGATCGCGTCCAGGACGCTACAGATTCAATATGCTCGGGAGAGGAGCGCGCAGGCAGAGGCCGCGTCGCTGGCTTCCGGGGTCCAGCGAGGGGACCAGTGAGGGTCCGAACTGCCAAGCCTTTGATATCTTGGTTCCTTCCTGGGCGTTTTCGTATGCTGGCGGGCGAAGCGCGGCGCATCGCCAGCGACAGGGCCGGATTTTTGGGAAGCCACCCCGTCCGGAAGCCACCGCGCAACCTGAAATAACCACGCAATAACAGCGCCTTCTCTGGTGGACTCCGGGGTGGATACCCTGGACCCCGGAATCCAGCTGGAAGCCGGTGGACTCCACCGGCCGGAAGCCACCGCACGGCGCCGCCGATTGCCGCTGCCCCATCATCGACAGGATCCTTCATGACCCTCGCCTTCGCTCCCGAGCGGATTGAGCAATGGCCGCTTGCGCGCCTGCAGCCCTACGCGAAGAACGCGAAGACGCATGGCGCGGACCAGGTCGCGAAGATCGCCGCCAGCATGGCCGAGTTCGGCTGGACCGTGCCCTGCCTCGTGGCCGAGGACGGCGAGCTGATCGCCGGCCACGGCCGGGTGCTGGCCGCGACGCAGCTGGGTCTGCTTGAGGCGCCGGTGATCGTTCTGGGCCATCTGACCGAGGCACAGCGCCGGGCGTATCGCATCGCAGACAATAAGCTGACCGAACTCGGCAACTGGAACGAGGCGCTGCTGTCGGCCGAACTGAACGAGTTGCTGGCCGAGGATTTCGACCTGTCGCTGGTCGGCTTCTCCGATGGCGAGCTGGACAAGCTGCTGGCCTATGTGCCGGAGGGGGACGGTGAAGAAGGTGGCGGCGCCAGCGTGCCGCCAGTGACCATTCCCGAGCCGCCGCGCAACCCGGCATCGCGGACGGGCGATCTCTGGATCCTCGGCGAGCACCGGCTGCTCTGCGGCGACAGCACCAGCCATGACGATGTCCGCCGCCTGATGAACGGCGAACGGGCGGTGCTGTTCGCGACCGACCCGCCGTATCTCGTGGACTATGACGGCTCGAACCATCCCACGCGCAACAAGGACTGGAGCCAGTCCTATGGCGTAACCTGGGACGACTCGAGCCAGGGTGCCGAACTCTACGACGGCTTCATCGCCGCTGCCGTCGCCGAAGCGATCACCGAAGATGCCGCCTGGTATTGCTGGCACGCCTCGCGCCGCCAGGCGATGCTGGAAGCCTGCTGGGAAAAAGCTGGCGCCTTCGTCCATCAGCAGATCATCTGGGTGAAGGACCGCGGGGTTCTGACCCGCTCGCATTACCTCTGGAAGCACGAGCCCTGCTTCATGGGCTGGCGCCGCCCGAACCGCCCGCCGAAGGTCGCCGAGGAAACGCTGCCCTCGACATGGGCGCTGCCGAGCTTCGCCAAGGACGAGCGGCCCGATCATCCCACGCCGAAACCGCTCGATGCCTTCGGGATCCCGATGCGCCAGCATGTGGCGCGCGGCGGGCTTTGCTATGAGCCGTTCTCCGGTTCCGGTTCGCAGATCATGGCGGGCGAGGCCAACGGCCGCCGCGTCAATGCCATGGAGATCAGCCCGGCCTATGTCGATGTCGCCGTGGAGCGTTGGCAGGCGGACACCGGACGTGAGGCGATCCTCGACGGCGATGGCCGGACCTTCGCGGCTGTAAGGGTCGAGAGGCTGGGCGACGACACTGACGTCCCCGCCGATGCCTCGGACACGGACGCCGACCCCCAACCCGCGCGAAAGCGCAAGACCGCCGCGTGACATGCATGGCCTGGCTTTACCTTCCTCCGGACGCGCTTCCGGAGCCGGAGACGCATGCATCTTCGGCCTCTCCCTCTGCTCCGGCGCGGGCGGGCTCGACCTCGGGCTCGCCATCGCCATCCCTGGATATCGTGCTGTGGGTTACGTCGAGCGGGACGCCTTCGCCGCGGCCATCCTCGTGGCGCGGATGGAAGACGCGGCCCTGGATCGCGCGCCTCTCTGGGACGACGTTGGAACCTTCGATGGCCGCCCGTGGCGCGGCGCGATGGACATCGTCACTGCGGGCTATCCGTGCCAGCCGTTCTCCGTCGCGGGCAAACGCCGGGGTGCGGATGACCCGCGCCACCTCTGGCCGCATGTCGCCCGCATCATCGGCGAGGTCGAGCCGCCCTTCGTCTTCCTCGAGAATGTCGCCCATCATCTCCGCCTCGGCTTCCCCGAAGTCGCCGGAGGACTGGTCGGTATGGGCTACAGGCTTGCGGCAGGCCTCTTCACGGCGGCGGAAGTTGGCGCCCCCCACAAGCGGGAGCGGCTGTTCATCCTCGCCATCCGCGAGGGGGACGAACTGGCCGACCCCGCGCGCCTGCTCTGGAACCCGGTCGAGTGGCGGCATCCGGACGGAACTGCTGCGGCGGTGGCCGACCGCCACGGTGACCGACAGCAAGAGCGGGCGGAACCGGACCAGTGCACGGACCGATCCCCGGAGCCGGCATCACGACGGCGTGACGCTCTGCGACGCGATCCGCCTCTGGCCGACGCCGCAAGCCGACAGTTTCCGCAGCCGTGGCGGCGCGAGGCGCGACGAGAAGTGTCTGGACCGGATGGCGCGGGACTGGCCGACGCCGATGGCGAACGATGGTTGCAAGCCGAGCGCGGGCAACCGACGGACGGCCGACCTGACCCACGCGGCGGGGATGTGGATGACGCCGACGGCGCGCGATCACAAGGACGGGGCGACGAGCCTTGCCAACACCCCGGTCAACGGGCTCCTTGGCCGCCAGGTCCTGGTGACGCCGATGGCTGGGAGCGATACCTCCAATGCGCGCCGGACGCTGAACCCGCTGTTCGTCGAGGCGCTGATGGGCTGGCCCACCGGGTGGACCGGCTTCGCCTCTGTGGCAACGGCGTCGTCCCGCTGGTTGCAGCTCATGCGCTGCGAACTCTGGCAGCTCAGCTGCTGGCCGATGGATGAGGTGGCGGCATGAAGCAGTCGCGCACCATGTCGATGGTGGAGTCTGTCGCCAATGTCGCCGTCGGCTACGGCGTCGCCGTCGTCACGCAGATCCTGATCTTCCCGATCTTCGGGCTGCACACGACGCTGGCGCAGAACCTGAAGATGGGCGCCATCTTCACCATCGTGTCGATCATCCGTTCGTTCGCCTTGCGGCGGCTGTTCGAGGCGATCCGGATGCGTAGTATCAATTGAGGAATTTCGGGCCGCAGCGCCATTGATGCCTGCTTGGGCGGACTATGCGTGCTTTCGCCGAGCTTGCCTGAACTTCCATTTCATCCAGATATACGCCACTCACTGGTCCCTCATTGACGGTCCCAACGATTAAGCAGGCGTGCGGGCAAGCTGCTTAGAGAACGCGGCTAAACGGACGCACGCGGTCTCGGAGATCGTTGACGAACTTTTCAGAAATCAAGAATGGCCTATAGAAGATCGGCGCAGCCTGATCGGGCACCTTGACCACTCGGAGTATCTCATAATGCGATCCGAGGGCCGCTACAACATCGACATCCGCTTCGAGGCGATCGAGGCAGCGCTGCAAGTCCGAGCCGCAGCCAGGCCAGATTCGTGTTACCGTATCGCGAAACGTCGCCACCATCTTGATCAGCCGTCCGGTGGGGCTCGGATAACTGTCCCAGCCGAACCGGCTCTCGGATACGCCGTTGTCGAATGCAATCTGCGCTTCCCGTCCCATCCAATACCAGGACAAGAACACTAGGGCCAGAAGGTGCACGTAAAGTTTGTCGTCGGTGCCCGCACCGCTCATGCACGCCGGGTAGTTGATCTCGCCGCCGTCGAGGATCGATTGCAGCAGATACTGAATAGCCAGGTTGTCGGCGGCGATCTCGAGGATCGATAGTTCCTTCTTCACGATCTCTGTCGCCGTCCGATCATCACGAAAATGCATGATCATCTCTGAGCGGCGGTGCACCGTCTGCTGGTACTCGAGATGCCCGTCTAGGACGTGGGCGGTTTCGTGCAGCCACAGGAAGCGGAGGGCAATGTTGGTCATGAAAACGACGAGAGACTGGCGTTCAGGGCAGGCCGGAGCGTACGTTGTGAACGCGTCGTGCCACGTCCGGCCGTGCCGGAAGTTGTCCGTCCATTGATGAAATCCCCAGGCGATCTCGCGGCGATGATGCGGCCGAGCGGTTTCCCGGTCTCTGTCCCCGAGGCTCGGCGCGATCTCGGGGTGAGACAACAGGATCCCATAGACCTCGAGCAGAGCCGGAAGATACATGTGATAGATCAGCGCACAGTATGTGTCGCCGGATCGTCCGACAACGGCATTCGGATAGTCCTTCACCATGCAGAACCCGAACTCCAAATGGGGAGCGTGTTGATCGGGCTTTAGCTTGATCTGGCGCTTCAACCCGCTAAAAAATGCGAAGTTCGGACTGAAGAAAGTTGCATGTGTGGCGAGGTCTGGATTGATGGGACTCCCGTACCGCTTGACAAAGCGTTGGAAGTCAGTGTCCTGCGTCTTGGTCATATGGTTGCCGGATGTGAAAATATGGAAGATCTAGACTTTGTGGCATTGGCCGGGATGTCGGATGAGGACCTATACCGCGAGCTGGGCCGGACGGTGACGTCGGACGATTTCGGGGCGGGCCGACCCTCATCGCGGGAGCTGATCAGGCGCGGGCGTGCCTGGCTGACGGCGGAGTGGGGCACGATCAGAACCGCCGTTTGTGCCGACCCGCGCGTGCAAGCCTTCATAGCCGACGAAAACTCGGAAGCTAGGGCCCTCTTCGGTGCCGTTGTCGACTGTCTGCTTGCACTCTTCAAGACTCTACCCGTCGCCCTTATCGCGACTCTGATCATCCGCATGGGTATCACTAACATGTGCCGCGCGGGCAACGACAGTGCGCCGACACTCTAAGAAGCGGCAATGTCGCACTTTCCGGGTTACTCGTCTTAGGCCGAACCGAATGCCCGCGGAGCCGCGAGGCCCCACCGCGCTGCGACAACAGTGGAATGCGAAAGCCATCGTTTATGCGCCCCGCAGCGTGCGTCGATATGAGCTCGATGCCGTCATCCGGCAGCAGGCCTAGCTGAGCTTGCCCCATCGAGGATCCGCCGCCCTGGTGGGACGGCGGCCATCAGCTTGTTTCGGGGTCAGGGGGTCAGGCGGCGGGAAGCCGATAGACCCGCCCCCGGTTCTCGACCTTCTGCGAGGTCACCTCGAGACTGAGCTTCTTCTTGAGCGCCCCGGCCATCGCGCCGCGCACCGTATGTGACAGCCAACCGGTCGCGGCCATGATCTCCTCGATGGTCGCGCCGTCCGGCGCGCGCAGCATGGCGATCAAGGCGGCCTGCTTGGTGCCCTCGCGCGGCGTGCGCGCCTTGGGGGCGGCCTCGGTCTCGGTGGAGGTGTTCGGCGCGCGCCCTTCGGTCGGCGCCTCCGTCGCGCCCGCAGGCGCAGTGGTCGTGCCTTCCGGCTCGATGCCGATGGCGGCGAACCCTGCGTCGGTGGCGACCAGCGTGACGCCGTGGCCGTCACCGGTTTCGCGCCAGACGGGTTCGCCCCGGCGCAGGTTGGCGTCGACCTCTTCGATGAGGCCCTTGGCGAGCATCGAGCCGACCACCTTGGCGGCGGCACCGCCGCGCAGGCTGTCAGGCAGCGGCAGGGCAATGCGCTCGGGCCGCTGGGCAGCGGCGCTCAGGATCATGGCTTGGGTGTCGGAAAGCTGGGTCATCGTGGTCTCCGTATCAGGGCGCGCGGGATGCGAGCCCTTCTACGAGGCCGAGCCCGCCAGTCGGCGGGCGAGACCCGGAGTGGTTCGCCTCACTCGGCGTGTTCGCCTTCCCTGAAGGCGCTGTCGGTGATCTCGCGCAGCCTGGCGCGGTAGTGGTTCAGGGTGCCGACATGGCCCCAGTTGATCTCGTCGGGGCTGGTCTCAAAATGGTCCGCGCTGAGGGCGGCGAGCCGCTCCAGCATCGCGTCGATCTCGAACTTGGCGGCGAGGAAGGCGTCGAGGGCTTTCGTGTTGTCCTGTGCGTGGCGGGTCACCATCGTGGCTCCTTGGTCGGGTTGGATCGCTTCGTTGGAGTGACGTTCCCTCTGTCCGCGATGCTTATCAACTCAATAAGCACCTGTTTCTGAATGATAATCGGAGCCGTCGATGCAGGGCATGAGCGAGCGTCAGTATGCCGCGCATGTCGGTCTGTCGCGCGGCGCGATCCAGAAGGCGAAGGCTGCCGAGCGGCTGGTTCTGTTCCCCGACGGCTCCATCGACGCTGCAGGCTCAGACCGGCGACGGGCGGAAACCACCGACCCGTCGAAGATCCGCAAACCGCCCGCGCCGAAACTGAAGCCCGTGCCTGAGGCGGCGGTGGCCGCCGTCGGCGATGCGCTGCGCGAACAGGGCCTCGCCGCGCCGATCCCCGGCGGCGGCATGACCTTCATGCAGGCGAAGACGGCGAACGAGGTACTGAAGGCGCAGGAGCGGCGCATCCGGCTCCAGAAGCTGAAGGGGGAATTGATCGAGCGGGCCCGGGCGCTGGCGCTGGTGTTTCGCCTCGCTCGCGAGGCACGGGATGCATGGGTCAACTGGCCCGCGCGATCGGCGGCGCTGATGGCGGCCGATCTCGGCGTGGAGCCTGCCGCCATGCAGAAGGCCTTGGAGAAATATGTCCGTGCCCACCTCGACGAACTCGCCGAGGTCCGGCCCGACTTCCGGTGACGATGATGCCCTGACGGACTTCGACGGCGCGGCGGAGATCCTGCGCAGCTGGGGTGCGGGGCTGCGGCCCGACCCGGACCTGACCGTCTCGGAATGGGCGGACCGGCACCGGATGCTGTCGGGCCGCGCCTCGGCCGAGCCGGGGCGCTATCGCACCGTGCGCACGCCCTACATGCGGGAGATCATGGACCGGCTCAGCCCCGGCGATCGGACGCAGAGGGTGGTGTTCCAGAAGGCCGCGCAGGTCGGGGCGACCGAGGCTGGGAACAACTGGATCGGGTTTGTGATCCACCAGGCCCCGGGGCCGATGCTGGCGGTCCAGCCGACGGTGGAACTGGCCAAGCGGAACTCGCGCCAGCGGATCGATCCGCTGATCGAAGAGAGCCCGGAGCTGCGGGACCGGGTGAAGCCCGCGCGATCCCGCGATGCGGGCAACACGATGCTGTCGAAGGAGTTCGCAGGCGGCATCCTGATCATGACCGGCGCGAACTCGGCGGTCGGGCTGCGCTCGACCCCTGCGCGGTACATCTTCCTCGATGAGGTCGACGCCTATCCCGCGTCTGCCGACGAGGAAGGCGATCCGGTCACGCTGGCCGAGGCCCGGTCGCTGACCTTCGCGCATCGGAGCAAGGTGCTGCTGGTCTCGACGCCCACGATCCGGGGGCTGTCGCGCATCGAGCGCGAGTTCGAGACGTCGGATCAGCGACGCTACTTCGTGCCGTGCCCGCATTGCGGTGCGATGCAATGGCTGAAGTTCGACCGGCTGCGGTGGCAGAAGGGCAAGCCGGAAACGGCGGAATATCATTGCGAGGGCTGTGACGCGGCAATCGCAGAGCACCACAAGACGGCGATGCTGGAGGCTGGCGAATGGCGGGCGACCGCCACCGCCGCCGATCCGACCACGGTCGGATACCATCTCTCGGCGCTCTATTCGCCGGTGGGCTGGCTCAGCTGGCCCCGGATCGCACGCGGCTGGGAGGCGGCCCAAGGGTCGGACGAGGCAATAAAGGCCTTCCGCAACACGATCCTCGGCGAGACATGGGTCGAGAGTGGCGAAGCGCCGGACTGGCAACGGCTCTATGACCGGCGCGAGGCGTGGAAGCCCGGCATCGTGCCTGCGGGCGGGTTGTTCCTGACCGCCGGGGCCGACGTCCAGAAGGACCGGATCGAGATAGATGTCTGGGCCTGGGGTCGCGGGCTGGAAAGCTGGCTCGTCGATCACGTCGTGATCGAGGGCGGACCGGATCGGCACGAGGCTTGGGGCGACCTGACCGCGCTGCTGGACCGCTCCTGGCCGCACGAAGGCGGCGCGCATCTGCGCATCGCGCGGCTCGCCATCGACACCGGCTATGAGGCCCCGGCGGTCTATTCCTGGTCGCGAGCCCAAGGGTTTGCACAGGTGTCGCCGGTCAAGGGCTTCGAAGGCTTCAACCGGTCGAGCCCGGTCTCGGGACCGACCTTCGTCGACGCCACCGAGGGCGGCAAGCGCCTGCGGCGCGGGGCGCGGCTCTGGACTGTGGCGGTGTCGAGTTTCAAGGCCGAGACCTACCGCTTCCTGCGGCTCGACCGACCTACGACCGAGGAACGCGCAGAAGGCGCGGCCTTCCCGCCCGGCACCATCCACCTGCCGACATGGGTGGAAAGCGAGTGGCTGAAGCAGGTCGTGGCCGAGCAGCTGGTGACGGTGCGCACGAAACGCGGCTTCGCCAAGCTGGAATGGCAAAAGCTGCGCGAGCGCAACGAGGCGCTGGATTGCCGGGTCTATGCCCGCGCCGCCGCCTGGATCGCGGGCGCGGATCGCTGGCCGGACGAGAAATGGCGCGACCTCGAGGATCAGCTCGGGGCCGTACCCACCAACGATGATCCCGCCGGGCAGATCAACCGGCCGGGACAGGCCCCGCAGGGCAAGCGCCGCTCCGACTGGCTCGGGCGGCGCGAAGGATGGTTTTGAACATGACCGACTGGACAGAAACCGAGCTTTCGGCGCTGCGCCGGGCCTATGCCAGCGGCACGACCCGCGTCAGCTATGATGGCAAGTCGGTGGACTATGGTTCGGCCGAGGATCTACTCGCCCGCATCCGGACCATCGAGCGCGCCATCGCGGGCACGACACGGCCGCTGCCGGTCGCGGGGCTCGCGGGCTTCTCGCGCGGGGACCGGTGATGTCGGCGACCTGGTTCGATCACGCCATCGCGACCGTAGCCCCGCGCATGGCGGCCCGCCGCGTGATGGCGCGTCAGGCCTTCGAGACGCTGACGCGCGGTTACGATGGCGCCGCACGCGGACGGCGGACGGAGGGCTGGCGCGCGCCGGGATCCTCGGCCGACACCGAAATCGGCGTCGCCGGGGCGCTCTTGCGCGACCGGATGCGCGATCTGGTGCGCAACAACCCGCATGCGGCCAAGGCCGTGGCGGTGCTGGTGAACAACATCGTCGGCGCGGGGATCATGCCGCGCGCTGCGAGTGGCAATGAGACGCTGGACCGCAAGGTCGATTCCCTGTTCGAACGCTGGACGGCGGATTGCGATGCCGACGGCCAGCTCGATTTCTACGGGCTGCAGACGCTGATCTGCCGCGAGATGGTCGAGGCGGGCGAGGTGCTGGTGCGCCGCAGGCTGCGGCGATCTTCGGACGGTCTTCCGGTGCCATTGCAGCTTCAGGTGCTGGAGGCTGACTTCCTTGACGCCACCAGGACCAGCAACATCGGCGCGGGCCGCATCGTTCAGGGCATCGAATTCGACCCGGTCGGCAAGCGCCGGGCCTACTGGCTGCACCCGGAACATCCCGGCGATGCCCATGGCGCGCTGCGCGGCGGCTTCGACAGCCGACCGGTCCCGGCGAGCGAGATCGCCCATGTCTACGAGAAGCAGCGCACGCAGGCGCGTGGCGTTCCCTGGGGCGCGCCGGTGATCCGCAGCTTGCGCGATCTCGACGATTACGAGGTGGCGGAACTCGTCCGCAAGAAGACCGAGGCCTGCGTCACCGCCATCGTTTTCGGCGATGACGAGGCGCAGCAGGGCATCGCACCCGCTGTGGTTGATGCCGACGGCAATCGGGTCGAGCAGTTCGAGCCCGGGCTGATCGCCTATGCGCGCGGCGGCAAGGACATCCGCTTCAACCAGCCCGCCGCCACCGGCGGCTACGGCGAATACAAGCGGGCGAGCCTGCACACGATCTCGGCCGGCTTCCGGGTGCCCTACGAGCTGCTGACCGGCGATCTCAGCCAGGTCAACTATTCCTCGATCCGCGCCGGCCTCGTGGAGTTCCGCCGTCAGATCGACGCCGTGCAATGGCAGCTCTTCATCCCGATGTTCTGCGCGCCCGTGTGGCGCTGGTTCCTTGAGGCCGCATGGGCGGCGGGCCAGATCCCGACACCGGACGTGCCAGTCGAATGGTCGCCGCCGAAGTTCGATGCGGTCGATCCCTACAAGGACGCCATGGCCGATTTGCTGGCGATCCGCTCCGGCACCATGACGCTGGCGCAGGCCATCGCCCGGCAGGGCCACAATCCCGATGCGGTGCTGGCGGAAATCGCCGCCACCAACGCCAGGCTCGACGAGCTGGGGCTGGTGCTCGACAGTGATCCGCGCCGGGTCACCAAGACCGGCAGCGCCCAGACCAGCGATCCGGCCACCGACGACACCACCGCCGACGCGGAAACCGACTGAGGCCACAGGCCGCCCAACAGGACTGATCCATGGACACGATGATCGAACTGCCGGCCCTGCGCCGGTCGGCGGAGCTTGCGCCGAACAGCGTCAACAGTGACGCCCGCACCGTCGAGGTGATCTGGTCGGCGGGCGCGCGCGTTCGCCGCGCCAGCTTCTTCGGCGAGCCCTATGACGAAGAACTGAGCCTCGATCCTGCCCATGTGCGGCTGGAACGGCTGAATGCGGGTGCGCCCTTCCTGAAGGTGCATGAGATCGACACGCTCGACGCCGTCATCGGTTCGGTCGTGCCGGGATCGGCGCGGATCGAGAATGGTCGCGGCATCGCGCAGGTGCGGATCAGCGAGCGCGCCGATGTCGAGCCGATCTGGCGCGACATCCAGGCCGGGCACATCCGGGCGGTCTCCATCGGGTACCAGGTCCACCGCTTCGATGTCTCGAAACCCGATGGCGGGCGCGAACTCTGGCGGGCGGTCGACTGGACGCCCTTCGAGGTCTCCGCCGTGCCGGTCGGGGCCGATCCTGCCGCCGGTTTCCGCGCCAACAACGATCTTCACGACTGCGTCCTTCACCGCCGGGACGCCCTCACAGAGCAAGGAGCATCCCCGATGACCGATCAGCCCCAGACCCCGGCGAGCGAAGCCGCGAACGCCACCACCACCAAACAGCCGACCGAGCCGGTCGCGACCGAGGACACCACCATGACCGAGCCGAAAGCGGCTGCGCCCGACCCGAAGGTCGCGGCCAGCGAGACGCGCGCGCAGCCGAAGACGCAGGCAACGCCCGCGCCCGACACCGAGGCGGTCGCGACCCGCGCCCGCGAGGCCGAGCGCGACCGCGTCTCGACCATCTACGATCTGGCGGGCCGGCTCAGCCTGGAACGCAGCTTCGCCGAGGATCTGGTCAGGCGCGGCGTCAGCGTCGACGAGTCCCGCCGCCTCATCCTCGATCAGGTCGCCGGGAAGTCGGACGACACCCGGACCTTCCCGCATGTCTCGGTCCCGCTCGGCGGTCGGGACGAGCGCATCACCCGCCGCGACGCGGTGGCGAACGCGCTCTTGCACCGCTACAGCCCGACGCTGTTCCAGCTGGAGGACGCCGCCCGCCAGTATCGCGGCATGACCCTGCTGGAACTGGCCCGCGAAAGCCTCGGCAATGCCGGGGTCAACACGCGCGGCCTCTCGCGCGACGAGGTGGCGACGCGGGCACTGCATTCGACCTCGGACTTCCCCGAGATCCTGTCGGCGGTGACCAACAAGACCCTGCGGCAGGCCTACGAGGCCTATCCCCGCACCTTCATGCTGTTCTGCCGCCAGGTGCTCGCCACCGACTTCAAGGCGATGCACCGGGTGCAGCTCGGCGAAGCCCCGCAGCTTCTGGAGGTCGGCGAGAGCGGCGAGTTCAAGCGCGGCACGCTCGGCGAGAGCAAGGAGAGCTACAAGGTCAAGACCTATGGCCGGGTGGTCGCGATCACCCGCCAGACGCTGATCAACGACGATCTCGACGCCTTCACCCGCATCCCGGCGATGTACGGCAACTCCATCGCCCAGCTGGAGTCGGACGTGGTCTGGGGCATCATCACCTCGAACCCGGCGATGGCCGACGGCACCGCGCTCTTCCACACCAACCACAAGAACCTCGCGGGCACCGGTGCGGCGCTGGACGTGACCAGTGTCGGCGCAGCCCGCGCCGCGATGGCCAAGCAGACCGGCCTCGACAAGAAGACGGTGCTGAACGTCCGCCCCGCCTTCCTGATCGTGCCCGCCTCGTTGGAACTGAAAGCCGAGCAGCTGGTCGCCCAGAACCTCGTGCCTGCGTCCAGCGGCAACGTGGTGCCGCAGTCGATCCGCACGCTGGCGCCGATCAGCGAGCCCCGGCTCGACGCCGCCAGCGAGACCGCCTGGTATCTGGCGGCCAGCCCGAACCAGATCGACACCATCGAGTACGCCTATCTCGAGGGCCAGCAGGGCGCCTACATCGAGACGCGCAACGGCTTCGACGTCGACGGCGTCGAGATCAAGTGCCGCCTCGACTTCGGCGCCAAGGCTATCGACTGGCGTGGCCTCTACAAGAACCCGGGCGCGTAACGCGCGTCCCATCCTGAACCCAGACATCCGGGCGGTCCTGACGGGCCGCCCTTCGCTTTTCCGAAAGGACCCTCGCGATGAAAAACTACGTCCAGCCCGGCAACACCATCACCCTGACCGCGCCCTATGCCGTCGTCTCCGGCGAGGGCCTGCTCGTCGGCTCCATCTTCGGCGTGGCCGCTGGCACTGCCGCCAGCGGCGAACCCGTCGAGACCGCCCTCGTCGGCGTCTTCGACATCACCAAGGTGGGCTCGCAGGCCTGGACCGTCGGCGCGAAGGTCTATTGGGACGATACCAACAAGCGCACCACGACCGTCTCGACCGATAACACGCTCATCGGTGTGGCCGTCGAGGCCGTGGCGAGCGGCGCGAGCGACACCATCGGCAGGGTGCGCCTGAACGCGAGCTTCTGATGAGTGCTTTCGCTGCCGCGCTCAGTGCGCTCTTCGCCGATCCGAACATCGGGCGGGACGCGGTCTACATCGCAGACGGTGGCACGCCCGTTCCGGTGCGCGTCGTCGCCCGACGGGCCGATGCGATCACCGACTTCGGCGATGCACGGCTCTGGTCCGAAACCACGCGCATCGACCTGCGCGTCGCCGAAGTTCCGAACCCACGCCCCGGCGACCGGATCGAGATCGATGGCGAGGCCTTTCTCATTCAGGGCGAGCCCGTCCGCGACCGCGATCAGCTCGTCTGGACCGTCGATCTGAGGCCTGCGTGAAACTGAAGCTCGACATCGATCCCGACATTGTCGCGATGATGCAGGCCGAGGTGGCGGCGGGAGAACGCGCCGTGACCGCCGCGATGCGCGAGGCCGGGACCGGACTGAAGGCCGCGTGGCGCTTGCAGGTCGCCGGCGCAGGGCTCGGCGCGCGGCTCGCCAACACGATCCGCAGCCAGACGTTTCCGAAGTCTGGCGAGAGCCTCGACGCCGCCGCGCTCGTCTGGTCCCAAGCCCCGGTCATCATCGGCGCGCATGACGCCGGCCCGCTGATCCGTTCCAAGGATGGGTTCTGGCTCGCCATCCCGCTGCCTGCCGCAGGCAAGTCGCTGCGTGGCGGCCGGATCACGCCCGGCGAATGGGAGCGCCGCCGTGGCCTCCGCCTGCGGTTCGTCTATCGCCGCACGGGGCCGAGCCTGCTGGTGGCCGAGGGGCGGCTGAACACGAAGGGTCAGGCGGTGGTGTCGCGCTCGAAGACCGGGCGCGGCAAGGTCACCGCGCCGATCTTCCTGCTGGTGCCGCAGGTCAAGCTGCCGAAACGGCTGGATCTAGCGCGGGATGCGGATCGGGCGTTGGACAGCGTGCCGGGGCTGATCGTGGTGAACTGGCTAGAAACCAAGGCATGAAGCAGGCTATTGCTTTACAAATACTTTCTGCTGAGTGGATCGGAGTTACCTAGCAATGGACCTGCAAGATCTTCTACCGGATGATTTGTCCCGGGACTTGTTGTCTGGAAGCCTACGGGCAGCTCAAGACACGGAAAATCCTGTGCGGATGCACCTGTCTGCTGCTGGCTTGCGTGAACTCTTCGGTCACCTTCTGCACACGCTGGCCCCAGATGAAGAAGTCCGGAAATGCAGTTGGTTCGAGCAAGCAAAAGATACGCCAACGGTTACTCGGCGTCAGCGCGCGACATATGCGACACAGGGAGGGTTCTCGGACGAATTCATCGCTTCTTTGGGGGTAAATGTCGACGAGCTTCACAAGGAAGCTATTGATGCGATCACCGAGCTGAACAAGGCAACGCATGTACGTCCGCAAACCCTACAACAAGATCCAGAAGCGATTGATGCTTTTATCGCCGAAGCGGTCGGCGCGTTGGAAGGGCTCTTGATCTCGTTCTCTGAGTGCCGCAGTTCAGTTCAAAACGCCCTCGAGAAAAGCGTGTACGAGTCCATGATGAACGCGCTTGTTACAGAAAACTTTGACACTATTAGCTCACTCTCTGGGCGCGGCTATGAAGTCGATCTTTGGATAGATGATGACGAGGTCGAAATAGTTTCGATCTCCGCTGAGAATGTGCGGGTGCGGTTCTCGGGCATTGCTCCTGTGACGCTGCAATATGGCCCAAAAAATGATGCAGCGGAAATATCTCATGACTTTCCATTTTGGATGGTCTTCGAGGCAAAGGTCGAAACTCCGACGAATTTGAAACTGGTAGATCACTTCTTTGATGACAGTGGCTGGTTCGAGTAAGAACCTCTCCCCCTGCGGGTAACCATAGCGTCAAAACATGGACCCAAAGCTGTAACTGGTATGCCTACCCCACGCGAAACCATCCTCGCCGCGCTGCATGCGCGGCTTTCGGCGCTGCCCGCCACCGCGCTGCGGGGTGACGTGCTGCCCGAGCGTGTGCCGGCCGAGGGCCTGCTGATCCTGCGCGACGGGGAGCCGGGGGAGCCGGAGGTCACGCTGTCGCCCCTGCGCTACCACTACCAGCACCGGGCCGAGATCGAGGCGGTCGTGCAAGGCGCCGACCGTGACATCGCCTTCGACACGCTGACCGCCAGCATCGGCTCGGCACTCGCCGCCGACCGCACGCTGGGCGGGCTCTGCGATTGGGTCGAGGCGGAAGCGCCGCGCCCGGTCGATCTGCCGGTGGATGGCACGGCCAGCCTGAAGGCGGCCGTCATTCCGGTCGTGCTGCACTATTCGACGGCCGACCCACTGGCCTGACCCAACCGACAACAGGAGATCAATATGGCACGCGCGCAAGGGGCACGGGCGCGGATGGCGCTTGCGTTCGAGACGACCTATGGCACCGCACCGGCGAGCGGCTACACAAGGATGCCCTTCGCCAGCACCTCGCTGGGGGCGGAGCAGCCGCTCCTGAACTCGGAACTGCTCGGCTATGGCCGTGATCCGCTGGCGCCGGTCAAGGATGCGGTGACCGCCGATGGCGATGTGGTCGTGCCGATCGACGCCGAGGCTTTCGGCTTCTGGCTGAAGGCGGGTTTCGGCGCGCCGACGACGACTGGCACCGCGCCGGGACCGTTCACCCATACCTTCCACTCCGGCGGCTGGACCCTGCCCAGCATGGCAATCGAGACCGCCATGCCGGAGGTGCCGCGCTATGCGATGTATTCCGGCGTGGTGCTGGACCAGCTCAGCTGGCAGATGCAGCGTTCGGGCCTGCTGACCGCCACCGCGCGGCTGGCGGCGCAGGGCGAGACGGTTGCCACGACCAGCGGCGCGGGGACGCCGGCGGAACTCGACCTGATCCGCTTCGGCCATTTCAACGGCGCGATCAAACGGAACGGCACCGCGCTCGGCAACGTGATCTCGACCGAGATCACCTACGCCAACAATCTCGACCGGATCGAGACCATCCGTGCCGACGGCATGATCGACGGCGCCGATCCCTCGATTGCCGCGCTGACCGGCCGCACCGAGGTGCGCTTCGCCGACAGCACGCTGGTGAGTCAGGCGATCAACGGCACACCCTGCGAGCTGGAGTTTTCCTACATGCTCATCTCGGGCGAAAGCCTGACCGTCACCGTCCATGCTGTCTATCTGCCGCGCCCGCGCATCGAGATCGGCGGACCGCAGGGCATTCAGGCCAGCTTCGACTGGCAGGCCGCGCGCGATGCCACGCTCGGGCGGATGTGCACCGTCACCCTCATCAACGACATCGAGGAATATTGACCATGATCCGTCTCGATCTGTCCGCCACGCCTAAATGGCTCGATCTCGCCCCCGGCCTGCGCCTGCATGTCCTGCCCGTCACCACCGCGATCATGGTCGCGGCGCGCAACGACCCAGCGGTCGAGTCGCTGCCCCAGGGGGCGAGCAAGGAGGTGCAGGCGCTGGTCATGGCGAAAGCCGTCGCCCGCCGCGTGCTCACCGGCTGGGAGGGCGTCGGCGATGCCGATGGCAATCCCGTCCCCGTCAGTCCGGAAGGGATCGATGCGCTTCTGGACATCTGGCCGGTGTTCGAGGCGTTCCAAGCCCGCTGCCTCGCGCCGCATCTGATGCTGGACGCGGAAAAAAACGCCTCATCGCCCTTGCCGAGTGGCACTTCGGCGGGGGCGACGCCTACTGCGCGGCCTGCCAAGGCCCGTGCCCGGACTGCCCGGCGCGGCTGAACCGTCCCCTCACGCTGGACGGCTGGCAGGTCTGGGATCTGGCGCAGCGCCTGACCGGACAGCTTCGCATCGCCGCCGGCATGGGCGGTGGCGCCGTCATCGGCTGGGATATGAATGCCGCCCTCGCCATGGCGCGGGCGCTCGGGGTCAATCCGCTGATCGCCGCCGAATGCCTGCCCGAGATCGAGGCCGTGATGGTCAGGAAGCTCAACGAACAGATGGCGGCGAGTGACCGGTCGTCATTGGGGCCGGGGCGATGAATCCGGTCCGCAAGCCTCTTCCCGCGCGTCAGGAACAATGAGCCATGGCACAGAAGAAGGTCTCCGTCCGCCTCGTCGCCGAGGGCGGCCGACAGGTGAAGGCCGAGTTCCAGGGCATCGGCGATGCGGGCGAAAGCAACTTCAAGCGGATCGAGCGGCAGGCCGACATTACCGGCGCGGTGGTGCGGCGGGTCATGGGCGTCCTTGGTGCTGCGATCAGCACCCGCCAGCTCGTCGCCTATGCCGACCAGTGGACCGACCTGCGCAGCCGTGTCGATCTTGCCACCGGCAGCCAGGAAGCCGGCGCGGCGGTCATGGACCGGCTCGCTGCCATGGCGCGGCGGACCTATTCGAGCCTCGGGCAGACCACGGAATCCTGGCTCGCCAATGCCACGGCCCTGCGCGAACTGGGGCTGACGACGGCGGAAAGCCTCGATTTCACCGAGGCTTTGAACAACGCCATGGTGGTCTCGGGCGCGCGGGC
>NZ_JBDHSP010000029.1:0-36599 GCF_039808215.1 Paracoccus sp. (in: a-proteobacteria) | reverse complement strand
CCAATGATCCCGAAAGCATGTTCGATCCCGTGCATCTGGAGAACCTTGACAAAGGCTTCCTCGGTCGTCATTTTCATTTTTTCGTTCCTCTCTGTTCAGGCAGCATCAGGGTTGGTGACGGCGGCGCGCTGGTCCTCGATGACCATCTGCGCCAGTTTCGCGCCGATCATGATCGCGGGGGCATTGGTATTGCCCGAGACGATCTTGGGCATGATGGAACAGTCGGCGATGCGCAATCCGCGCACACCGCGCACGCGCAGGCGCGGATCGACGACGGAAGCCTCGTCGGCACCCATGCGGCAGGTGCTGGTCGGGTGATAGATCGTGGTCGAGTTCATGCGCGCCCAGTGCAGCAGCTCATCATAGCCCTGCGGCTGGGCCGGCGGGCGCAGTTCCTCGGAGATGGCCGATTTCAGCGGCTCGGTCGCGGCCAGCTTGCGCGCGATCTCGACCCCGGCGACGATGGTGTCGCAATCGACCTTTTCCGACAGATAGTTGGGGTCGATACGGGGCGCGGCCAGCGGATCGGCCGATTTCAGCGTGATCGACCCGCGGCTCTCGGGCCTGAGCTGGCAGACCGACTGCGTGAAGGCCGAGAAGGGATGCACCCCTTCGCCGGGGCTGTCGGCGGACCACGGCTGGATGTGGAACTGGATATCGGGCGAATCCAGCCCCGGCCGCGTGCGCATGAAGCCGAAGACCAGGCTGGCCGCCATGGCCATCGGGCCGCTGCGCGTCAGGGCGTATTGCAGGCCGATCTTGGCCTTGTTCAGCAGGCTGCGCACCTCGTCGTTCAACGTCGCCTCATGGCATTTGAACACCAGCCGCGCCTGCAGATGGTCTTGCAGGTTGCGCCCGACCTCGGGAATGTCCTGCAGCACGGCGATGCCGTGGTCCTTGAGATGCGCCGCGGGGCCGACGCCCGACAGCATCAGGATCTGCGGGCTGCCGATGGCGCCAGCGCACAGGATGACCTCACGCCCGGCGCGGATCACCTGGCGACTGCCGTCGGGGCGCTGGATCTCGACGCCGGTGGCGCGGCCGCCCTCGATCACGATGCGGCGCACATGGGCGCGCGTCACCACCTGCAGGTTCTTGCGGTCGCGGATCGGCTTGAGAAAGGCCGCAGCCGACGAACAGCGCCAGCCCTTGTTCACCGTCAGCTGGAAATGGCCCACGCCATCCTGCACCGGGCCGTTGTAGTCGGGATTATAGGCATAGCCGGCGGCCTTGGCGGCCTCGATCCATTTCTCGCAGATCTCGCGTTTCAGCCGCGGGTCCGAGACCTGCAGCGGACCGTTAAAGCCGCGCCCCTCGCCGGTGCCGCGCTGGAAGGTCTCGAGTTCCTCGAAGATCGGTCCGACATCGGACCAGGACCAGCCCTCGTTGCCCATCTGCGCCCAGGTGTCATAGTCCTGGCGCTGGCCGCGCACGTAAAGCAGCCCGTTCAGCGAGGACGAACCGCCAAGCACCTTGCCGCGCGGCCAGTCCAGCTTGCGCCCGCCGATGCCGGGATCGGGCTCGGTCGAATAGCACCAGTCGAAATTCGGGTTGTGCATGGTCTTGAAATAGCCGACCGGCACATGGATCCAGGGGTTGCTGTCGCGGTTGCCGGCCTCAAGCAGGGTCACGCGCATCGCCGGATCGGCGGAAAGGCGGTTGGCCACGACACAGCCGGCCGAACCGGCACCGACGACGACATAGTCCGAAATCTCGCTCTCAGCGTTCATGGTTGCTCTCCTTGCGGGGACGTGCAGCCCCCTGCGGTCAGAAACGGGTGAAGGGGGGCAGGCCCGGCAGCTTTGGCCGGGCCTGCGGACCGGCATCAGTGGTGGTCGTGCCGGCGGCGGTGCAGCATGATCGCGCAGACCATCGAGACGGCGCCCGCGAAGGCCACATAGATCGCCAGCCAGTGCGGATCGTTGTCATTGGCGGCCAGCAGCGCGGTGGCGATCATCGGCGTGATGCCCGAGGCGAAGATGCCCGAGAACTGGTAGACGAAGGAAATGCCGGTATAGCGCACGCTGGGGTCGAACAGATTGGCAAACAGCGCCGCCTCGGGACCGTAGCAGATCGGATAGATCACGCCGAAAGGCAGCACGATGCCGATCACCACCAGCAGCGGATCGCCCGTGGACATCAGCCAGAAGGCCGGAAAGACGCTGATCGCCAGCATGGCCGAGCCGATGGCATAGGTGCGGGCCTGGCCGATGAAGTCCGAGACGCGGCCGAAAAGCGGGATGGTCACGATCATCACCATGGCGGCGGCAGCCACGGTGCGCAGCGCAAAACTGCGGTCCATGCCGATATGCTTGGTCAGGTAAAGGATCGAGAACACCGCGAAGACGTTGAAGAACACGCCGTCGATATAGCGCGCGCCCATGCCCAGCACGATATTGCCGGGATAGCGCTTCATCATCTGGACAAAGGGCAGGCCCTGGTCCTGGGCGCGATGCGCGGCCTTTTCCTTTTCGAACTCGGGGCTTTCACCGACATGCGCCCGGATCCAGGTGCCGACGATGACCAGGCCGATCGAGGCCACGAAGGCCACGCGCCAGCCCCAGGCCATGAAGGATTCGTTGGGCAGCAAGGTCAGCAGCGCCATGGTCCCCGAGGCCAGCGCCAGACCCAGCGACAGGCCGATCTGCGGGATCGACGCATAGAAGCCGCGCTTGTGCGGCGGTGCGAATTCATAGGCCATCAGCACCGCGCCGCCCCATTCGCCGCCGATGCCGATACCCTGCAGCACGCGCAAGAGCAGCAGCAGGATCGGCGCAGCGATGCCGATCTGCTCATAGGTGGGCAAAAGCCCGATCGCCACGGTAGCGCCGCCCATGATCAGCAGCGTCAGCACCAGCATGGCCTTGCGCCCGACCTTGTCGCCGAAATGGCCAAAGACAAGACCGCCGAAGGGCCGCGCGATGAAGCCGACCGCGAAAGTGGCATAGGCCAGCAACGTCGAGATGGTCGGATCGTCCGATGGAAAATACAGCTGGTTGAAGACCAGTCCGGCCACGACCCCGTACAGGAAGAAGTCGTACCATTCGATCGTCGAACCTACCAGGCTGGCCAGCGCGACCTTGCGGACCTCGCGCGAATAGCTGCCATTTGTGCCGGTACCGGCGGTTGCCTCGGTCATTCTACCCTCCCCCGTGCAGAGACCGTGAATATCTGGCGGATCCTCCATCCGCCCCGCCGACATTTATGACCCATCGCGCCACTAAAAGCAACAGTTTTGATATTTGCACTCTCATTTTTACAAGTTCACCCCTGCCTGCTGCGACAGCGGGGCAATTGGAAGCGGCGGCACAAAGTCGTAAGGTTGCGCCAGGACAGACCATGACCGGGGCACCATGCCAGCAGCCAGCGACCACGATTCCATTCCCTCAGGCCTGCGCAATCTCTGCATTCTCGAGGCGCTGGCCGCCGGTGGCCGGCCGATGACCGCGACCGAGATCAACGCCGCCCTGAACCTGCCCGTTCCCACCATCCACCGCCTGGTCGGCACGCTGGAATCCGAGGGCTTCCTCAGCCGCCAGATCGACGGGCGCAGCTATCTGCCGGGGCCGCGGCTGCGGCAGCTGGCGCGCGGCGCCATGCTGGGCGGCTATTACAGCCAGCCCCGGCACGACACGCTGATTCGGCTGAACGCCCAGGTGGGCGAGACCTGCAACCTGTCGATCCCGGATGGCGACGCCATGCTTTATATCGACCGGGTCGAGACGCAATGGCCGCTGCGCATCCAGCTGCAGGTCGGCTCGCGCGTGCCGCTGCATGCCACGGCCTCGGGAAAGATGTGCCTTGCCATGCTGCCCGAGGCGCTGCGCGAGCGCATCCTGCGGCGGGCGCCGCTGGAAGCGCATAGCGCGCAGACGATCACCGACCCCGGCCGGTTGCGCGCCGCGCTGGACGAGATCCGCCGCCAGGGCCACGCCACCGACAACGAGGAGCTGATGGCAGGCATGATCGCGCTGGCGGTGCCGGTGCTGGACGCGGAAGGTCGGCTGGCGGCCACGGTGTCCTTCCACGCGCCGGTGCAGCGCCTGACGCTTGAGCAGGGGATGCGGCACCTGCCGGCGCTGCAGGCGGCAGCGTCGGAACTGGCCCAGGACCTCTAGCGCCCGCCCCGCCCGGCTGGCAGGCTGCGCCTCAGGCAGCCACGAGGACGACAGACATGGCCGGGGAACTTGCACTTCGCTATCATTTCGACCCGCTCTGCGGCTGGTGCTATGCCTGCGCGCCGGCGCTGGCCCTGCTTGCCCGGCAGCATCCGGCGCGGCTGCGCATGATGCCCTCGGGGCTGTTTCATCTGCCGCGCCCGATCGCGGCTATCGCCGATCACGCCTGGGAAAACGACCAGCGCATCGAAAGGCTGACCGGCCAGCGGTTTTCCGAGGCCTATCGCCGACAGGTGCTGCTGGCGCCGGACGGGGTCTTCGGCTCGGGCCCGCTCAACCTGGCACTTGTGGCGCTGGGGGCGATCGCGCCCAGGCTTGAGCCGCGCTTTCTGCAGGCGGCGCAGCACGCGCGCTATGTCGAAGGCCGCGACACCGCGCGCGAGGAGGTCGCCGCCGACATTGCCGCCGATGTCGCCGCGGCGGCCGGCCATGCGCTGGCGCCCGCGGCACTGGCGGCGCAGCTGCGCGAGGATGCCGATCTGCAGGCGGCGGCAGAGTCGCGCTTTGCCGCCAGCCGCGCCGAGATGGCGGCACTTGGCCTGCGCGGTGTGCCGCAGCTGCTGATCGCGCGCGGCGCCGATGTCACCCCGGTCGACAGCGCCCTGCTTTACAACGGCGGCGCGGCGCTGCTGGACCTGATCGCGAACCGGCTGCGCGCCGCCTGACCCCGCCCCGGCGCGCGTCAGGCGACCTTCACCCTTCTGTCATCCTTTGTTCATCTTGCCGTCAGGCAGTTGCAAGCGGCGCCGGTGCATGATGGCGGCATGGGGAAACGCGCCGGAGTCGGTGGCGAATCCCCGGACGACTTTGCGCCCGCGCCGCCTGTCATCGCGCGCCGGGCAGTTCAGGGAGCCGCCATGACGCTTTTGTCCATCGTTCGGCCCGAGCTGGCGGCCCGCTTCGGCATCGACCTGCTGGCGATGCTGGTGCTGGTGTTCGGGCTTTACTACCGCCGCTACCGCGACAAGGAACTGGTCACCGCGGCGGCGCTGTTCAACATCTTCGCCTTTGGCGTGCTGACCATCCTCGGCGCGGTCGAATTCTCGGTCGCGGCGGGGTTCGGGCTGTTTGCCATCCTCGCGCTGTTCACCCTGCGCTCCGAGCCGATCAGCAAGATCGAGATCACCTATTTCTTCGGCGCCATCGCGCTGGCGGTGATCACCGCGGTGCAGGGCACCGCCCTGCCCTTTGTCGGCATCGTCGCGGCGCTGGTGGTGATCGGCGCCTGGCTGTTCGACCATCCGCGCATCCTCGCCTCGGTGGACGGCATCAAGGTCACGCTGGACAAGATCGACCATGACGCGCTGTCGGATCCGGTGCGGATGAAGGCCGACCTCTCGAAGCGGCTGGGCGTCACCGTGATGTCCTATCAGATCACCGCGCTCGACTATGTCAGCGACATGGCGCGGATCAATGTCTTCTATCGCAAGTGACGAAAGGACCCCGCCATGGACCCGCGCATCGCCGCAAGCCTCGGGCAGTTCGACGGCATCAGCCTCGAGGCGCTGAATGCCAAGGCCGCGATGCTTGAGCGCCTGGACCAGAAATACATCATCCCGGCCGCAGGGCTGCACCTGGCGCTGGCCGAGTTCCGCGCCCTGTTCGACGTGCTCGAGATCGACGGCCGGCGCGCCTTCACCTATGCGACGCGCTATTTCGACGATGCCGAGCGGCGCGCCTATTACGACCACCACCAGGGGCGCCGCAAGCGCTGCAAGGTGCGGGTGCGGCAATATCTGGACGCGGGCTTCAGCTATCTCGAGGTCAAGCTCAAGGACAAGCGCGACGTGACGGTGAAAAAGCGCCTGCGCCTTGACGCCCCGCTTGAGGAACTGGACGCGGCCTGCACCGGCTTCATCGACCGCTGCCACACCGAGCTTTACGGCACGCCGCTGGCGCGCGACCTGACCCCGGTGATCGGCATGCGCTATCAGCGCGTGACCCTGGTCGCCAAGCAGGGGGGCGAGCGCATGACCATCGACAGCGGCATCGACTTTGCCCAGAACGGGCACAAGCGCGCGGTCTCGCCCGGGCTGTTCATCGTCGAGACGAAATCCGCCCGCGGCAATGGCGCCGCCGATGCCATCCTGCGCCGGCTGCACCTGCATCCGACGAAACGCTGCTCGAAATACTGCATCGGCATGGCGGCGCTGGGTCAGGTCGCGCGCATGAACCGCTTTCTGCCGGCGCTGCGCCGGCTCAGCCTGCTGGGCGCCGCGCCTCTGGCTGCGGCCTCCGCCAGCCGCATCGCCGCCTGAGGCGGCGCATCCTGCAGGGAAGGACACCCGCCATGCCCGCGCTGATCCAGGCCGCCACCTCCCAGGTCCTGCCGCCGCGCCGCCCCTCGCGCGGCCTTGCCGGCCGGCTAGCGCTTTCGGCCGGATTCCTGCTGGCCGCCGCCGCCCATGCCGCCACCGGCGCCGGCGATCTGGCGCCGGCGCTGGCCCTCGCCGCGGGCTTTGGCGGCTATATGGCGCTGAACATCGGCGCCAATGACGTGGCCAACAATATCGGGCCGGTGGTGGGCGCGCGCGCCCTGCCGGTCACCGCCGCCCTGGTCATGGCCGCGCTCTGCGAGATCGCTGGCGCGCTGATCGCCGGCGGCGAGGTGGTGGGCACCATCCGTTCGGGCATCATCGCGCCGGCGCTGCTGCCCTCGGCCCAGGCCTATGTCCAGACCATGCTGGCGGCGCTGCTGGCGGCGGCGATCTGGCTGAACCTGGCCACCGCCATGCGGGCGCCGGTCTCGACCACCCATGCCATCGTCGGCGGCGTGCTGGGGGCCGGCATGGCGGCGGCGGGGCCGGCGGTGGTGGACTGGCGGGTGATGGCCGACATCGCCGCCTCATGGCTGATCTCGCCGCTGGTCGGCGCGGCGCTGGCAGCGGCGCTGCTTTACGCCGTCAAGCGCGCCATCACCTGGCAGCCCGACATGATCGCCGCCGCGCGCCGCGGCGTGCCGGTGCTGGCTGCGGCCATGGCCTGGGTGCTGACCGGCTATCTGCTGCTCGAGGGCCTGTCGCGGGTGGTGGCGGTGACGCTGCCCGGCGCGATGCTGGGCGGGCTGGCGGTGGCGGCCCCGGTCTGGGCGCTGATGCGCGTCCGCGTCCGCCGGCTGGCCATGGGGCACGCGCATGGCAAGGCGGCGGTGAACCGGCTGCTGGCGGTGCCGCTGATCCTGGCGGCGGGGGCGCTGTCCTTCGCGCATGGTTCGAACGATGTCGCCAATGCCATCGGGCCGCTGGCGGGGATCGTCGATGCCCTGTCCTCGGGCGCCTATCACGACGCGGCGGCGGTGCCCTTCTGGGTCATGCTGCTCGGGGCGCTGGGGCTGGCGATCGGGCTTTTGGCCTTCGGGCCGCGGGTGATCCGCACCGTGGGCGAGGGGCTGACCGATCTCGACGCGCTGCGCGCCTGGTGCATCGCCATGGCCAGCACGCTGACGGTGATCGTGGCCAGCCATCTGGGCATGCCGATCTCGACCACCCATGTCACCGTCGGCGCGGTGCTGGGCGTGGGCTGGCTGCGCGAGGCGCTGAAGGCCCGCCACGCCGCCACCCTGGCCGAGATCCGCGCCCGCCACCCCGCCGCGGACGGCGCCGCGGCCGAGCGTTTCATCGCCCGCCTGCACGCCCTGGCCCCGGCGCGGCGCCGCGCCATGCTGGCGGCGCTGCGCGCGCAGACCGCAGCACCGGCCCGCGGTCCCGGCGCCCGGCGGCAGCAGCTGGTGAACCGCCGGCTGATGCTGCGCATCCTCGCCGCCTGGGTGATCACCGTACCGGCCGCGGCCGGCCTCGCAGCGCTGGTCTTTCTTGCCCTGCGCGCCCTGCTGCTGCCATGATCGCCGCGACCCGCCACCGCGCCGCCGCGCCCGTCCGGACAGGGAAACGCCATGCGCCTTAGCACGATCCTGTCGCGATATGCGCTTGTCATGCTGGTCTTCACCGGCACGGCGCTTGGCCTTGCATGGTGGTCGATCGAGCGCGACGCCTTCATGCGCAATCGCATCCACTGGGCGCACAGCTCGCTTGAGGAACACATGGGCCTGCGGGCCAATGTGGCCGACCTGTTCAAGCAATATGCCGATGTGTTGCTGGTCGGAGAGCGCGACGGCGGCGAACACCGCGACAGCCTGAAGGCGGCGATCCAGGACAACCTGGCCAACATCCGCCGCGCCGTCGCCGAAGAGATCGAGCTGGTCGGCCAGGAAGAGACCGAAGAACTGGATGAGCTGGCGCTTCTGGAACTGACCCTGCGCCGCCAGATCGCCGACATCGAACGGCAGATCGCCCTGCCCGCCGAGGCGCAGCGCCGCGACGAGCTGGCGCGCATCCTCGACGAGGGCATCGACCGCGACCTGGCCAGCCAGATCGACCGCACCATCGGCCAGGAGGCCGATGAGGTCGAGGAGACCGAGGCCGCCGCCAGGGCCCAGACGGTGTTCCTGCGCCGGCTGCTGGCGGGGCTGCTGGTGGCGGTGATGCTGGGCACGGTGCTGCTGCTGCTGGTGTGGCAGGCGGTCATGGCGCGGCCGCTGGCGCGGCTGCGCGACGGGGTGCGCGAGCTGTCCGAGGGCAATTACGGCCATCGCATGGCGCTGCGCGGCCGCTCGGAGATTGCCGAGGTGGCGGGTGTGCTGGACCAGCTGGCCGAGCGCGTCGAGGCCCGCGAACGCTCGCTTTCGGATCAGAATGCCGCGCTCGAGGCGGCGGTGGCGGCGCGCACCGCCGATCTGGCGCAGCTGCTGGGAGAGGCGCGCGAACAGGAAGAGGCCCGCCGCCAGATGCTGGCCGATGTCAGCCACGAGCTGCGCACGCCGCTGACCATCATCATCGGCGAAAGCGACATCGCGCTGCGCGGCGCCGACAAGCCGCCCGAGGTCTATCGCGAGGCGCTGGCGCGCACGCGCGAGGCCGCGGCCCGCACCACGCTGCTGGTCGAGGACCTGCTGTTCATGGCGCGCAACGAATCCGGGCGGCCGCGGCTGAACCTCGACCGGTTCGAGCTGCGCCCGACGGTCGAGCAGGCCGTGGCGATGATCGACCCCGGCGCTCCGGCGGTGCTGTGCGATCTGGCGCAAAGCCCGATCCAGGCCGACCGCAACCGCATCCGCCAGGCGGTGGCGGCGCTGGTGCAGAACGCCCGGCTCTATGGCGGGCCGGACATCGTGGTGCGGCTGCTTGCCACGCCGCAGGGCTATCACATCCAGGTCGAGGACGACGGGCCCGGCCTTACCCCCGAGGAGTGCCGGCGCGCCTTCACCCGCTTCTTCCGCGGCTCGAACGCCGTCGAGCGCGACACCGAGGGCAGCGGTCTCGGCCTGCCGATCGTGCGCGCCATCGCCGAGGCGCATGGCGGCGGCGCCTGGCTTGAGCCGCGCCCCGGCGGCGGTACCATCGCCGTGCTGGAACTGCCGCGCGCGCCGCATTGCCGCAAGGAGGTCGCATGAACCTGCTGCTGGTCGAGGACGAGGCGCGCGTCGCCGATTTCCTGCGCCGCGGCCTGAAGGCCGAGGGCTGGACGGTCGAACATGCGCCAGACGGCGAATGCGCGCTGCAGGCCATGGCTGCGGGGCATTTCGACGTGGTGCTGCTGGACCTGATGTTGCCGGGGATCTCGGGGCAGGATGTCTGCCGGCGCCTGCGCGCCCGGGGCGACCGCACGCCGATCCTGATGCTGACGGCGCTGGACGGCACCGAGGCCTGCGTGGCCGGGCTGCGCATGGGCGCCGACGACTATCTGACCAAGCCCTTCGATTTCGAGGAACTGCTGGCCCGGATCGAGGCCCTGCACCGCCGGCAGCGCCAGGCCGAAACCGGCGAGGATGCCGGCGACGACGGTATCCGCTTTGACGCCGACGGGCTGCGCATCTTCGTCGATGGCGCCGAGGTCGACCTTTCGGTCAAGGAACGCGAGATGATGGTGCTGTTTCTGGCCAACCCCGACCGGGCACTGTCGCGCGAACGCATCCTCAATGCCGTCTGGGGCATCCAGGAGGACCCGCTGACCAATGTCGTCGATGTCTATGTCGGCCGGCTGCGGCGCAAGATCGCGCCTTACGGCGGGCGCATCGCCACCCTGCGCGGCGCCGGCTATCGCTATGATTCACGAAAGGGAAAAAACTCATGAAAGCCATTGCACTGACCCTGGCCGCACTGGCGGCAAGCGCGCTGCCGGCCGCGGCGCTGGCGGTCACCCCCCTGGGGCAGGTGATCCTGGGCGAGACCAGGCTTCAGGGCGAGAAGATCGGCGAGTTCTCGGCCCTGCTGCGCGCCCCCGACGGCCAAGGCGTGCTGGCGGTCTCGGACCGCGGCTATCTGGCGCGGCTGGACCTGCAGGTCAGCGACGGGCGGCTGACCGGGGTCACGCCGGTCGCGCTGCATCTGCTGACCGGGCCCGACGGCACGGCGCTGCGCGACCAGGGCTTCAACCCAGAGGGCGCGGCGCTGCTGGCGGATGGCAGCATCGCCATCGTCAGCGAAAAGGGGCCGCGGCTGGCGGTGTTCGACAGCCAGGGCAAGTGGCTGCGCGACGAGCCGCTGCCCGAGCCGCTGCGCGATGCCAGCAAGCAGGCCAGCAAGAAGGACGGCATCGAATCGCTCGGCTGGACCGAAGCCACCGGCTTTCTGGCCATGACCGAAGAGCCGCAGGCCGGGCAGCCGCGCGACCGCCACGCGCTGTTCAGCACCCGGGCAGGCGCTGCAAGCTTTTCCACCGGCGCGGCGGATTCGGTCTCGATCAAGGGCATGGAGACGCTGGACGACCGGCTTTTCATCCTCGAGCGCACCAAGGACGACGTGACCGAGGCCATGGCGCCCTGGCTGCGCGTCATCGATCTGCCGGCCTGCCTGGCGGGGCAGGATTGCACCGGCACGCAGTTGGCGATCCCGGTCAGCGACCTTGCTGACGCCGATTTCGAGGGGCTGGCGGCACTGGAGGACGGGCATTTCCTGATGGTCAGCGACGACAAGATCGCCGGCGACCTGCGCTCGGCCTTCGTGCTGTTCCGGCTGGAGTGACGCTCACGGTGGACAGATCAGCGCGAGCGTGTGGCGCGCGATCATCAGCTCTTCGTCGGTGGGGATGACATGCACCGGCAGGCGGCTGCCCGGTGTCGAGATCACCGCCGCCCCGGCCGCGTTCGCCTGCGCGTCCAGCTCGGCCCCCAGCCAGGCCAGGCGCGCGGCGATGCGGGCGCGGATCTCGGGGGAATGCTCGCCGATGCCGGCGGTAAAGACGAAGCCGTCAAGCCCTCCCAGCGCCGCGGCCAGCTGGCCGGCCTGCAGCCCGCAGCGATAGATGAAATGCTCGACCGCGAAGGCGGCGCGCGGATCGGGGCTGGCCAGCAGGTCGCGCATGTCGCTTGAAATGCCAGAGAGCCCGGCCAGCCCGGCGCCGTGATAGAACAGCCGCGTCACCTCACCCGGGGACATGCCCTTCTGCTCGATCAGGTGCAGCACCACGCCGGGGTCGATCTGGCCCGGGCGCGTGCCCATCGGCAGCCCGTCCAGCGCGGTGAAACCCATGGTCGTCTCGACGCTGCGCCCGGCCTGCAGCGCGCACATCGAGGCGCCGCTACCCAGATGCGCGACGATGACGCGCCCGCCCGCCAGCGCCGGCGCCAGTTCCGGCAGCTTGCGGGCGATATATTCATAGCTCAGCCCGTGAAAGCCGTAGCGGCGGATGCCGGCCTCGTAGAATTCGCGCGGCAGGGCATAGCAATCGGCATGTTCGGCATGGCCGCGGTGAAAGGCGGTGTCGAAACAGGCGACCTGCGGCACCTCGGGGGCGATCGCCATGGCGAGGCGGATCGGGGCGATGTTGTTGGGCTGGTGCAGCGGCGCCAGCACCTGATAGCGCGCCAGTTCCTGCAGCACCGGCTCGTCGATCAGCACGGCGCGGTCGTGGTTCGGGCCGCCATGCACGACGCGGTGGCCGATGGCGCGCAGCACCACATCGGCGCGGCTCTGCAGCCAGTCGCGGGTCAGGGCGATGGCGGCGGGCAGGTCCGCGACCTCATGCGCGGCATAGCTGCGGTCGACCAGCACATGGCCCAGCCCGTCGCTGGCGCGCAGCCGCGGGCGCAGGCCGATGCCGTCCACCTGCCCGCGCAGGCGCCGCATCAGCCCGGCATCGGTCAGGCCAAAGGACTGGAATTTCAGGCTGGAGGAGCCGGCGTTGATCACCAGGATCGCCTCACTCATGCCGCCCCCCGTCTGCCGCCCATGCGCATCCCCCGTTCAGACCAGCCGCAGTTTCCGGTCCCGCCCGGGTGGCAGCCCGAACAGTTCCGCGATGCGTTCAAGCCGGCGGTTTCCGGCCGCGTCCGGCGGACCCGAGGCGGCGATCACCTCGCAGACGGTGGCCAGCGCATTGCGGCGCGCCTCGGCATCCTCGGGCAGCAGCGCCGGGATGGCCTGCAGCGCCGCCTCCTCGTCAAGGACCAGCATCAGATATTGCTGGCGCACCAGCGCCTTGAAATCGCCCAGCGTCAGCTTGCGGCAGGCGGCATGGGCCTTGCGCAGGCGGGTGATGGCGGCAAAGCTGCGCTCGTCGACCACGCGCCGTGACATCGCGGCCCAGACCAGGGCACGCACCACCGCCTGGTCCAGACCGCCACGGTCCATGTCGGCGCGCAGCGCCTCGCGGCGGTGGCACACCAGCTTGTCGTGCAACTGGCTGCGCGCCGGCTTGCGCGGGGCGCGCGCGCCGGTGGTGTCGATGCCAAGCGCCGCCTGCAGCAGCCCGTTGCCATAGATGGCGTGAAAGCCCGTCTCGGCAATGTTCTCGGCGGTGCGCCGCCAGGCCTCGAGCCCGGCGACCATGCTTTCCGAGACCCGCGCCTGCAGCGCCAGGAACGGGTTGTCGGGCGCGGCCGGCAGGCGGTTCTCGCGCACGCGCCCGGCCTCGAAGGCAACCCAGGGCATCCAGGGATTGGCGCTGCCAAAGAAGCGCAGCGAGCGGCGCAGCGGATGCATGCGGCGCATGGCCTCGGCCAGCTGCGGGCTGGCCAGCGCCTGCACCGCGGGCTGCACATGGCGGCGGTAAAGCGCAAGATTGATCTCGGACAGGCGCGCCGCCGCCTCGAAGGCGCGGTCCTCGGCCAGATCGTTGCCACCCAGGGCGCGGATGTCGTCCAGCGTGCGGGCCTCGCAGCGCATGAGCCAGTCGCCGCCGACCAGATCGCCCTCACCCCCGGCCTCGGCGCGCGGCGTCAGCACCGCCTCGTAAAGCCCGGGCGGCAGCACGTCGATCAGGTCGATGTTCGAGGCGAATTCCCCATGTTCCTTGCGCGCCACCCCGCCCGAGACGAACAGCCCCAGATGGCCGACGTGATCATGCACCGTATAGACGATGGTCTGGCCCCAGGCGCGGATGTCCTCCTCGCTGTCGTAAAGATCAAGGATCCAGTCCAGCGCCTGCTGCGGCGGCGTGATCGCGTCCCCCTGCGAGCAGAAGACCACGATCGGCGCGCGCACCGCGCGCAGGTCGATGGCGGTGCCGTCATCGGCGCGGATCTCGCCCGCCGCCAGGTGGTTGCCGATGAACAGCTCGTCGACGATCCACTGCATCTCGCCGGCGTTCAGGCTTACATGCGCATCCCACCAGCGCTCGAAGCCCAGATAGCGGCCGGATTCGGTGTCGACCTCTGACCAGAGGTCGTATTGCTTGCGCCACAGGGTGTTGGCGGGGTTCATGTTCTCGAAGTTCTGCACCAGCCAGGCGCCGTCGAACCGGCCCGCGCCCAGATCGCCCGCCAGCGCCGTCAGCCACGAGCCGCCAAGCAGCCCGCCGGCATAGCGCATCGCGCCCTGGCCGCGCTTGCCCGCCCAATAGGACAGCGGCGCCCCGGCCAGGATCAGCGGCCCGAACAGTTCCGGGCGCAGCGCCGCCAGCAGCATCACCGCCCAGCCCGCCTGGCAATTGCCGATCACGCAGGGCTTGCCCTCGGCCGCGGGATGGCGGGCGATGACGGTTTCCAGGAAGGTCGCCTCGGCGGCGGCGATGTCGAGGATGGTCTGCCCGGGCTCGGGCTCGGGCAGGAAGCCGATGAAATAGACCGGATGCCCGGCCCTCAGCGCCACGCCGATCTCGCTGTCGGCCTTGAAGCCGCCGATGCCGGGGCCGTGGCCGGCGCGCGGATCGATGACCACGAAGGGGCGCTTGGCCGGGTCGATGCTGAGGCGCGCCGGAGGGGTAATGGCCAGCAGCCGGTAATTGACCGGCCGCGGCAGGTCGCGCCCGTCCATCACCACCTCGGCGCGATAGCTCAGCACATTGGGCTCGGGCTGGGCGAGATGGGCCTCGAACTGCTCGGCACGCTGGCGCATCACGTCGAGATACAGCACCGATCGCTGCCAGGCGTCGGTCATGTATTCCAGCGTCTGCCGGGTGTCGGGAAGCCTGGGGGTCTGCTGCTGGGCCATGCTGGGTCTTTCCGTGATCGTGGCGGCGCCGGACAGGCGGGCAACTTGCGCGGGCGGGCGGCGCCTGTCAAGCCGCGGCGGGGGACAGTGCCGACCTTGGAAACCTAGGCCCGGCGCGGCGCGCAGCCAAGCCCGCGCGCTGCGGCGCATGGTCGCGCCCGGCCCGGGCCTCAGAGGTCGGACTTGTAGATGTTGCCATCCTTCATCACGAAACCCACCTCGTGCATCTGCTCGATATTCTCCAGCGGGCTGGCGCCAAGCGCGATGATGTCGGCCAGCTTGCCGGGGGCGATGCTGCCGATCTGCCCGGCCATCTCGAGGTGGTCGGCGGCATTCACCGTCGCGGCAGCCAGCGCCTGCTGCGGGGTCATGCCGGCCTCGACCATCAGCACCAGTTCCGTGGCATTGTCACCATGGCGCGACACGCCGCTGTCGGTGCCAAAGGCGATCCTGACGCCGCCGGCATGGGCCTTGCGCAGCATGTCCAGCATCAGCGGTCCCGCCTCGAGCGACTTGATGCGCTGCGCCTCGGTCATCCAGGTCGCGGTTTTCGCGGTCTTGGCGACGAAATCCCCGGCCATCACCGTCGGCACCAGATAAGCGCCCTTTTCCTTGAACAGCGCGATGGACTGGTCGTCCAGATAGGTGCCGTGTTCGATCGACATCACGCCAGTGGCCAGCGAAGAATTAATCCCGTCCAGCCCATGTGCATGCGCCGTCACCTGCCGTCCCATGCTGCGGGCGGCATCGACGATGGCCTCGATCTCGGCGGTGGTGAACTGCTGGTTGAACCCCGCCAGCGTGTTCGACAGCACGCCGCCGGTCGCAGTGATCTTGATGATGTCGGCGCCCTTGCGGATCTGCTCGCGCGTGGCGCGGCGGCAGTCATCGGCGCCGTTGCAGACCGAATCCTTGTGCAGCACCTCGGCCACGTCCTCATTGTAGCCTTGGCGGCCGTCGCCATGCCCGCCGCTGACCGAGATCGAATAGCCGGCGGCGCGGATGCGCGGCAGCGGCAGTTCGTTGCGCCTGGACGCCGCCTGCAGGGCAAAGACCGCGTCGATGCTGCTGGCGCCCAGGTCCTGGATGGTGGTGAAGCCGGCCTCGAGCGTGCGCTTTCCGTGCAGCGCCCCCTGCAGCGCCCAGTCCGCGTCCGAATTCTCGACCTTCTTCAGCCGCGCGTCAGGGGCAAGCTGCGAGCTGATGTGGACATGGCTGTCGATCATCCCGGCCATGACGAAGGCCTTGCTCAGATCGACGACCTGCGCACCCTCGCGCTGCACGAAGCCGGGCTCGATCGCCTCGATCCGGTTGCCGGTGACGATCACCGACTGCTCGTGCAGCGGCGCCTGCGTGGCATCGGCCAGCAGCGTGCCGGCATGGATGACGATGGTTGCGGGCGCATCCTGCGCCAGCACCGGGCCAGCCAGCGCGCCGGCGGCCAGAATCGCGGGGAACAGGTAATCCTTCACGGTCGAATCCTTTCTGGGTGAAAATCGTGCCGCGGCATGGGGGCATGCGGTTGACGCAAGGTCAACCCGTGCCGGGCCGCGGCTCAGGTGCTTTGCCGGTGCATGACGCTGAAGCCGGTGTCGATGATGCCGGCTTCGCGCCGCTCGGGCGCGGCAAGCTCGGGCGTGGCCAGGCGGGCGACGATCAGCCGCGCGGCCTCGCTGCCGATCAGGTCGCCCGCCGGCCGGATCGTCGACAGCGCCGGGTTGCTTGATGCGGCAAAGCCCATGTCGCCAAAGCCGATGACGGCGAATTCCTCGGGGATGCGCCGGCCGCGCCGCTGCGCCTCGAACAGCACGCCAAGCGCCAGCAGGTCGTTCGAGCAGCCGATGCCCAGGGGCTGCACCGCCGGCGCCTCGGCCAGCAGCTGTGCGAACAGGATGCCGCCCTGCTCGACCGTGGCGGGGGCGGGATGGCCCAGGTGGCGGACCGGCACGCCCAGTTCCCGCGCCGCCGCCAGAAAGCCGGCGGCGCGCTGCGCCGCGCGCCGGTCCTGATGCGTGCGCCCGCTGAGATAGACCAGCGCCCGGCAGCCGCGCGCCACCAGATGCCTTGCGGCGGCAGCGCCGACCTGATCGTGATGAAAGCCCACCGCGGCGTCGATGGGCTGGGTCCGGCCCAGCTCCCAGATCTGCACCACCGGGATCGCCGCCGCCTTCAGCATCGCCCGCGTCGCTTCGGCATGGCCAAGCCCGGTCAGCACGATGGCCGCGGGCGCCCAGGAGAGCGTGGCGCGCACCAGATCCTCCTCGGTCTGCGGGTCGTATTCGCTGTGGCCCAGCAGCATCTGCAGCCGCGCCCGGCCCAGGTCGCGCTGCAGCGCCGCCACCGTCTCGGCGAAGAAGGCGTTGCGCACCGAAGGCACGATCACCCCCACCACCCGCGACGAGGCCGCCGCCAGGCCGCCGGCGATCAGGTTCGGCACATAGTTCAACTGCCGGATCGCCGCCTGCACCGCCTCGCCCGCCGCGGCCGAGACCGCCTCGGGCCGGCGCAGGAACAGCGACACGGTCGATGGCGAGACCCCGGCCGCGCGCGCCACGTCCATCATGGTGACGCCCTGGATCTTGCGCCGCTTGCGGATACTGCGCTGCTCGGCCATCGGAAACCTCCGTATTTAGCAGCGCAACGATACAAGTTGCTCCATAAAATCTCAAGAAGATTTTCACATACATCTGTTTTATCTGCCTTTTAGTGAATACTGTTATCGATGCGCGTTTCCGTTGCCAAGATATGATCGTAGCGCTATTATGAAACTCGAATCGAGGCCGGGCGATCCCGGACAACATGGGGGAGAGACGGATGGGAGCGGTCAGTTTCCGCAAGCTCGGCAAGAGCTACGGCACGCTGCGCATCGTCAAGGACATCGACCTTGAGATCGCGGATGGCGAATTCGTCGTCCTTGTCGGCCCTTCGGGTTGCGGCAAATCGACGACCTTGCGCATGCTGGCGGGGCTGGAATCCATCACCTCGGGCGAGGTTCGCATCGGCGGCACGGTGGTGAATGCCCTGCAGCCGCGCGAACGCGACATCGCCATGGTGTTTCAGGATTACGCGCTTTATCCGCACAAGTCGGTACGCGACAATCTGGGCTTCAGCCTGAAGGTGCGCGGCGTCGAACGCGCCGAGGCCGAGCGGCGCATCGAGGAGGCGGCGCAGATGCTGGGAATCGCGCATCTCCTCGACCGCCGGCCGGGGCAGCTTTCGGGCGGTCAGCGCCAGCGCGTCGCCATGGGCCGCGCCATCGTGCGCCGGCCGCAGGTGTTCCTGTTCGACGAGCCGCTGTCGAACCTTGATGCGCAGCTGCGCGGCCAGGTCAGGACCGAGATCAAGAAGCTGCACCAGGCACTGAAGACCACGATCATCTATGTCACCCACGACCAGGTCGAGGCGATGACGCTGGCCGACCGCATCGTGATCCTGCGCGGCGGCATCATCGAGCAGGTGGGCACCCCCGATCAGGTCTACAACACCCCGGCCAATGTCTTTGTCGGCAGCTTCATCGGCGCCCCGGCGATGAATTTCGTGCGCGGCCGCGTGCGTGGCCGGGTGGCGCATTGCGCCGATGGCGTCAGTTTCGACCTGTCGCAGGTGGCGGGCGCGCCCGCCGAGGGCGCCGAGGTCATCATCGGGCTGCGCCCGGAACATATCCGCGCCGGCTCGGGCGCCGGCATCGACTTTGCCGGCGCCGTGCAGGTGGTCGAGCCGCTGGGCGCCGACACGCTGGCGCATTTCGGCATCGGCGAGGCCACGCTGACCGCGCGGCTTGACCCCGCCGAGCGCCCCGAGACCGGCCAGCGCATCGCGCTGAGCATCGCGCCCCGCAACCTGCACCTGTTCGACGCCGAAACCGAACAGGCCCTGCGCTGAAACCTGCGGCCGGGACGGGGATGGCCCGGCCGAACGAACCGACACGGGAGGGAAGACCATGAAACAGCTTTCGACCAAGGCGCTGCTCATTGCGGGCGCGCTGATCCTGCCCGGCGCCGCGCTGGCGGATGCCGACCTGCGCATCTATATCTCCAGCCAGCACCAGCCCGATGTCTGGCGTCAGGTGCTGGACCAGTATCAGGAAAAGACGCCGGGCGTGACCGTCGCCATCGAGACCGGCGGCAATACTTCCGAGGCGCAGAGCCAGTATCTGAACACCGTCATGTCGGCCAAGGATCCGACGCTGGATGTGCTGATCCTTGACGTGGTGCGCCCAGCACAATTCGCCGCCGCCGGCTGGACGAACCCGATCGAGGGCGTGGACATGGCCGCCTATCTGCCCGCCTATGCCGAGGCCAATACCATCGACGGCAAGGTGGTGGCGCTGCCCGCATTCGCCGATGCGATGTTTCTGTACTATCGCAAGGACCTGCTCGACAAGCACGGCGTCGCCGTCCCCACCACCTGGGAAGAGCTGCGCACCGCCGCCAAGACCATCCTTGCCGCCGAGGGCCGCGACGACCTGCAGGGGCTCAGCTTCCAGGGCAAGGCGATCGAGGGCGCGGTCTGCACCTTCCTGCTGCCCTACTGGAGCCAGGGCAAGAATTTCACCGAGAACGGCAAGCTGACCCTGGACGAGCCGGCCGCCGTGGCCTCGATGCAGCTGTGGAAAAGCTTTGCCGAGGACGGCACCTCCAAGAAGAACATCTCGGAAGTGGCGACCGACGACACGCGCAAGGAATTCCAGGCCGGCAATGCGGTCTTCGCGGTGAACTGGTCCTATGCCTGGGCGCAGGCCCAGGGCGACGAATCCGCGGTCAAGGGCAATGTCGGCGTCGCCCGGCTGCCGGCGATGGAGGGCGGCGAATCCGCCAGCTGCCTCGGCGGCTGGGAATGGGGCGTCTCGGCATTTTCGCAGCACCCGGCCGAGGCCGAGGCGCTGGTGAAATACCTCTCCAGCCCCGAGGTCGCGGAATACATGGCAGTGCATGGCGCGCTGCTGCCCGCCTTCCCGCAGGTCTATGCCGATGCCGATGTGCTGGCCGCCGCGCCCTGGTTTGCGGATGCGAAAGCCGTGGTCGAGACCGCGCGCCCGCGCCCGGTGACGCCGCGCTATGCCGAGGTCAGCGACGTGATCCGCACCACCTTCAACGCGGTGCTGGCCGGCGTCACCTCGCCCGAGGATGGCGTGGCCGAGATCAAGGCCCGGCTGGCGCGCGTCCTGCGCTGACCCCGGTCCCCGTCCCGGCGGCGCCACCTTCCCCGCCGCCGGGCACAATCCCCCAACCGATCGCGAGGCGATGATGTCCGCTCCAACCCGTGCCCGCCTTTCCTGGCTGACCGATCCCAGCGACCGCGGGCTTGCGGTCATGCTGCTGGCGCCGCTGACCCTGCTGGTGCTGCTGATCGTGGTCTATCCGGTGCTGCGCCTGTTCCATGCCAGCCTTTACGAACATTCGCTGACCTCGGGCCTGCCGCCGCGTTTCGTGGGCCTTGAGAATTTCAGCCTGATCGCCTCGGATCCGGTGTTCTGGACCACGCTGGGCAATACGCTGCTGATCACCCTGGTCACCGTGCCCGGCGCGCTGGTGGTCGGCATGGCGCTGGCCCTGATGGCGAACCTGCCCTTCAAGCGGCAATGGCCGGTGCGGCTGTCGCTGTTGATCCCCTGGGCGCTGCCCCTGGCCTTTGCCGGCCTGATCTTTGCCTGGTTCTTTCATTCCGAATACGGGGTGGTGAACGACGTGCTGCGCCGCTTCGGGCTGCAGCCGGTGATCTGGTTCAATTCGCCCACCTGGGCGATGGTGGCGATCTGCCTGACCATCGTGTGGAAGACCTCGTCCTTCATGGCGCTGATCATCCTCGCCGGGCTGCAGACCATCCCGCGTTCGCTTTACGAGGCGGCCGATGTGGACGGCGCCGGCAAGCTGCGGCAGTTCTTCGAAATCACCCTGCCGTTGCTGAAACCCTCGATCATCGTGGCGCTGATCTTTCGCACCATCACGGCGCTGCAGACCTTCGACATTCCCTATACCATGACCGCGGGCGGGCCGGGCACCTCGACGGCGACGCTGGCCATGTACATCCACCAGAACACCGTGTCCTTCCTGGACCTGGGCTATGGCTCGGCGCTGGCGGTGGTGATGTTCCTGATCTCCATGCTGGTGACCGCGGTCTACCTGCGCATGATCCGCACGAAAGGCTGAGCGATGACTGCAACTGCCATTTCCCCCGCCTCGCCCATGGCGCTGCTTTCGGGTCGGCCGCTGCGGCTGATCGTCGGCGCCATCCTGCTGGTGAACGGGCTGTTTCCCGCGCTGTGGATCCTGTTCACCTCGCTCAAGACCGAGGCGGAGCTGACCGCGCTGCCGATCACCTGGGCACCGGCGGCGCCGACGCTGGCCAATTATGCCACCGCCTTTCGCGACCAGCCGCTGCACCTGTTCCTGTTCAACAGCTTCATGGTGGCGCTGCTCGCGACGGCGCTGACCATCCTGATCTCGGTGCTGGCGGCCTATGCCATCGCGCGGCTGAACCTGCGCCACCGCGGGCTGATCCTGTCGGCGATCATCGCGGTATCCACCTTCCCGCTGGTCACGCTCCTGGTGCCGCTGTTCGAGATCATGCGCGCGCTGTCCTTGCTGAACACCTGGACCGCGCTGGTGCTGCCCTATACCGTGCTGTCGCTGCCAGTCTGCACGCTGATCCTGGTGTCCTTTTTCGAGGGCATCCCGCGCGATCTGGAAAACGCCGCGATGATCGACGGCTGCACCCGACTGGGGGCGCTGTTCAAGATCGTGGTGCCGCTGGCGGCGCCGGGCGTGTTCACCGCCGGCATCCTGGCTTTCGTGAACTCCTGGGACGAATTCCTGCTGGCGCTCTCGTTCAACTCGAACCCGGCGCTGCGCACGCTGCCGGTGGGCATCCAGCTTTACCAGGGCGAGTTCGCCTTTCCCTGGCCGGTGATCTCGGCGGCGCTGGTGGTGGGCATCGTGCCGGTGGCCATCCTGATCGTGATTTTCCAGGAACGCGTGGTCTCGGGCCTGACCGCAGGAGGTATCAAGGGATGAGCATGGACAAACCCCGCCGCAGCATCACCGACCTGCGCTCGCAGCGCTGGTATGCCGCCGACAACATGCGCGGCTTTGCCCATCGCCAGCGCACGCAGCAGATGGGCCTGCGCCGCGAGGAATTCATGGGCCGCCCGGTCATCGGCATCCTGAACACCTGGAGCGAGATGAGCCCCTGTCACATCCACCTGCGCGACCGCGCCGAGGCGGTCAAGCGCGGCGTCTGGCAGGCCGGCGGCTATCCGGTGGAACTGCCGGCGCTGTCGGTGGGCGAGGTGATGGTGAAACCCACCACCATGCTTTACCGCAACATGCTGGCGATGGAGGCCGAGGAGCTGCTGCGCAGCCACCCGATCGACGGCGCCGTGCTGCTGGGCGGCTGCGACAAGTCCACGCCGGGCCTGCTGATGGGCGCCACCTCGATGGACCTGCCGGTGATCTTCTGCCCGGCCGGGCCGATGTCGAACGGCCAGTGGCGCGGGCAAAAGACCGGCGCCGGCACCCACACCAAGAAATACTGGGACGAGCTGCGCGCCGGCAATATCACCCAGGCCGACTGGGTGGATCTGGAAAGCCGCATGACGCGCTCGATCGGCACCTGCAACACCATGGGCACGGCCTCGACCATGACCTCGATCGTGGACGCGATGGGGCTGACGCTGCCGGGCGCCAGTTCCCTGCCGGCGGCGGATTCGGGGCATCCGCGCATGGCCTCGGCCTGCGGTGTGCGCATCGTCGAGATGGTCTGGGAGGATCTGAAGCCCTCGGACATCCTGACGCGCGAGACCTTCCTGAACGGGCTGGTGGCCTATATGGCCATGGGCGGCTCGACCAATGCCGCAGTGCACCTGATCGCCATGGCGCGCCGCGCCGGGGTCGAGCTGACGCTCGATGACATGGCCGAGATGGCCGGCCGCGTGCCGGTCGCCGCGAACCTGTTTCCATCCGGGCAATACCTGATGGAGGATTTCTATTTCGCCGGCGGGCTGCTGGCGCTTTTGCGCAAGTTTTCCCATCACCTGCATCTGGACCGGCCGACTGTGGCGGGCCAGACGCTGGGGCAGGCGATTGCGGATGTGGACTGCTGGAACGACGACGTGATCCGCGACGAGGGCAACCCCGTGGTGCCGCTGTCGCGCGGCCGGACGCTGCAGGTGCTGCGCGGCAATCTGGCGCCGCGCGGCGCGGTGATGAAATCCTCGGCCGCCGATCCGCGGTTTCTCAAGCATCAGGGCCCGGCAATCGTTTTCGACAATCCGGGCGAGATGAACCGCGTGCTGGACGACCCCGACCTTGACATCACCGAGGACTGGGTGATCGTGCTGCGCAACGCCGGGCCGGTGGGGGCGCCGGGGATGCCGGAATGGGGCAACCTGCCGATCCCGAAAAAGCTGCTGAAACAGGGGGTGCGCGACATGGTGCGGATCTGCGACGGCCGCATGTCGGGCACGCATTACGGCACCTGCATCCTGCATGTGACGCCCGAGGCGGCGGTGGGCGGCCCCCTGGCGATGCTGCAGACCGGCGACATCGTGGCCCTGGACGTGACCGAGGGCCGGCTGGACATGCTGGTGGACGAGGCGGAACTGGAACGCCGCCGCGCCGCCTGGAAACCCACGGCCCCGGTCTATGCGCGATCCTTCGCGGCCCTTTACCAGCGCCATGTCAGCCAGGCCGACCAGGGCTGCGACTTCGACTTTCTGGAGGGGACTGACCCGGTTCCCGATCCGGTCATCTATTGAAAGGCATGCACATGAACCCTTTTCGCCAGATCCTTGCGCAAAAGACCCCCTTCGGCACCTGGCTGATGGCCGCCGCGCCCGCGACCGGCGAGGCGCTGGGGTTCGCCGGTTTCGATTTTCTGGTCGTGGACATGGAGCATGTCCCGATCGAGATCCCGGACATGGCCCATATCCTGCGCGCCATCGGCTGCACGCCGGCGGTGCCGGTGGTGCGGCTGGCGTGGAACGACCAGATCATGGTCAAGCGCGCCATGGATGCCGGCGCCGAGACGCTGATGCTGCCCTTCATCCAGAATGCGGATGAGGCGCGGGCGGCGGTGTCCTACATGCGCTATCCGCCGCATGGCGTGCGCGGCGTCGCCGCTGTGCACCGTGGCTCGCGCTTTGGCACACTGCCGGGCTATCTGGCCTCGGCGCATGAGAGGGCGTTCTCCATCCTGCAGCTGGAAACCCCCGAGGCGGTGGCAAGCCTTGGCGAGATCGCCGCGGTCGAGGGCGTGGACGCGGTTTTCGTCGGGCCGGGCGATCTGTCGGCGGCCATGGGCCATATCGGCAATATCGCCCATCCCGAGGTGCAGGAGCTGATCGCCCATGCCGCCAAGGCCGCGAAACGCGCCGGCAAGCCGGTGGGCATCGTCGGGCCGAACCCGGCCATGGTGGCGCGCTTTCTGGATTACGGCTATGATTTCGCCGCCGTCGCATCGGATCTGGGCATGCTGACCGGACGCGCCGGCGAATGGCTGGCCGAGATGCGCAAGACCGCGCCCGTCGCCGCGCAGCAATCGGCCTATTGACATGGGCGCGGGGTTCGAACTGGTCTGCGACCTGCGCGCCGGCCTTGGCGAAGGCCCGGTCTGGGATGGCGACCGCCAATGCCTGCGCCTGACCGACATTTCCGCCCGCCGTCTGCATCAGTTCGACCCAGCGTCCGGCGCGGTGGAAACCCTTGACCTGCCCGAGGAACTGGGCTGCTTTGCACCGTCCCGCGCGGGCGGCGTGATCGGCGCCATGCGCAGCGGTATCTGGAATCTGCCCGAGGATGGCCCGGCCCGGCTGCTGGCGGATAACCCCGAAACCCACGCGGGCAGCCGCTTCAACGACGGCACCACCGACCCGCTGGGGCGCTTGCTGGCGGGCACCGTCGATCCCGGCAAGCAGGGGCGCGCGGCACTTTACCGTTTCGACCGGCGCGGGCTGGCGCGGCTGGCGGATGGGCTGATGACTTCGAACGGGCTGGCCTTTTCCCCCGACGGGCGGACGCTTTACCATTCGGACACGCCGCGCTTTGTCATCTACGCCTATGACTATGACGTGACGCGGGGCGAGATCTCGAACCGCCGCACCTTCGTGCAGCTGACCCCGGGCGCGCCCGATCAGGGCCGCCCGGACGGCGCCGCCGTCGATGCCGAGGGCTGTTACTGGAGCGCGCTTTACCAGGGCGCGCGCGTCCACCGCTATGCGCCTTCGGGGGAATTGCTGGAAAGCCATCCGGTGCCGGCGACATCGCCCACCATGCCCTGTTTCGGTGGGCCGGACATGCGCACGCTTTACCTGACCAGCGCGCGCGACGGCTGCACGCCCGAACAGCTGTCCGAGCATCCCCATTCCGGCGGCATCTTCGCCCTGCGCGTGGATGTGCCGGGCCTTCCGAAATCCGCCTTCGACCCGGAGATCTGACATGCCCGAGCCAACCGTCCGCTATGCCTCGCTTGCCGGGCGCCATGTGGTGATCACCGGCGGCGCCTCGGGCATCGGCGCCGAGATGGTGCGCGCCTTTGCCGCCCAGGGCGCGCGGGTGTCTTTTCTTGACATCGACGCCACCGCGGGCAAGGCGCTGGCCCGCGACACGGGCACGCGCTTTCACGCCTGCGACCTGACCGACATCGCCGCCCTGCGCGCCACGCTGGCCGCGGTGGAATCCGAATCCGGCCCCGCCGGCGCGCTGATCAACAATGCCGGCCGCGACGACCGCCACAGCCTGGCCGAGGTCGAGCCGGAATACTGGCGCCGGGCGTTGGCGCTGAACCTTGATCACCAGTTCTTTGCCACACAGGCGCTGGCGCCGGGGATGGCGGCGGCGGGGGGCGGCTCGGTCATCATGCTGGGCTCGATTTCCTGGATGCGCGGGCGGCCGGGCATGGTCGGCTATACCACCGCCAAGGCGGCGATCAACGGCATGACCAAGACACTGGCGCGCGAACTGGGCCCGCAGGGCATCCGCGTCAACTGCCTGGTGCCCGGCGCCATCCTGACCCCGCGGCAGGAGGCCCTGTGGCTGACCCCGGAACTGAACCAGCAGTTCATCGAGTTGCAGGCGCTGAAATTCCGCCTGGACGCCGGCCATGTCGCGCGCATGGCGCTGTTTCTGGCCTCGGACGAAAGCGAAGGCGCCACCGGCGCGAATTTCGTCATCGACGCCGGCCTGACCCAGAACTGATCCCATGAGGCAAGACATGCTGCGACTTGAGGCGACCGAAACCGGATTTCAGCTCTGGCTGGGCAAGCGCCTGATCCTGTCCCATGACCCCCTGCGCCCGGCGGTCTTCATCGGCCGCGGCGATGCGCGCATGGACATGTATCGCGGCAATTTCGACATCGAGGACCAGATCAGCGAGCGCGTGGCGCTGCGCCATGCCGAACTCCGCGACGGGCAGGTGCTGCTGGCGCCCGCGCCGGGCCAGCCGTCGGCGCTGGCGCTGGCGGTCGCACCCGGCCAGATCGGGATTTCGGAACTGGTTCCCGGCCACAACCGCCTGTGGCTGCGCATCGCCGCCGAACCCGGCGAGCATGTCTGGGGCGGTGGCGAGCAGATGTCCTGGTTCGACCTGCGCGGCCGGAAATTCCCGCTCTGGACCTCGGAACCCGGCGTCGGGCGCGACAAGACCACCGAGATCACCTGGCGCGCCGATGCGAGTGGCAAGGCGGGGGGCGATTACTGGAACACCAACTACCCGCAGCCGACTTGGCTTTCCTCGCGCCTCTACGCGCTGCATGTGGACACCACCGCCTATTCCGCCTTCGACTTTCGCCATGCCGACTTCCACGAGATCGAGGTCTGGGAAATCCCGGCCCGGATCGAGCTGTTCGCCGCCCCGGACTTTCCCGCGCTGGTGGGGCAGATGTCGCTGCGTTTCGGCCGTCAGCCGCAACTGCCGGAATGGGTCTATCGGGGCGCGATCCTGGGCCTGAAGGACGGCGAGAACTCCTTCGCCCGCATGGAAAAGATGTTCGCCGCCGGCGTGCGCGTCTCGGGCCTGTGGTGCGAGGACTGGGTGGGCCTGCGCCATACCTCGTTCGGGGCGCGGCTGTTCTGGGACTGGCAGGCCAGCGAGGCGCGCTATCCGAACCTGCGCCAGCGCATCGCCGACCTGCGCGACCGCGGCATCCGCTTTCTGGGCTATGTGAACCCCTATCTGGCCGTCGATGGACCGCTTTATCCCGAGGCGGCGGCGCAGGGCTATTTCGCTACCGACGAAAGCGGCAAGCCGGCACAGGTCGATTTCGGCGAATTCGACTGCGGCGTGGTCGATTTCACCAATCCCGAGGCAGCGGCCTGGTTCGCCGAGCGGGTGATCGGCCAGAACATGCTGGATTTCGGCCTGTCGGGCTGGATGGCGGATTTCGGGGAATACCTGCCGATCGACGTGCATCTGCAAAACGGCGTCGATGCGCGCGTCATGCACAACGCCTGGCCGGTGCTCTGGGCCGAGGTGAACGCCCGCGCCGTCGCAAGCCGCGGCCTGACCGGCGACGCGCTGTGGTTCATGCGCGCGGGATTCACCGGCGTGCAGGCGCATTGCCCGCTGCTTTGGGCCGGCGATCAGTCTGTCGATTTCTCGCGCCATGACGGGCTGGGGACGGTGATCTGCGGCGCGCTGTCCTCGGGGCTTTTGGGCAATGCCTATCACCATTCCGACATCGGCGGCTATACCAGCCTGTTTGGCAACGTCCGTACGCCGGAACTGATCATGCGCTGGTCGGAAATGGCCGCCTTTACCCCGGTCATGCGCAGCCATGAGGGCAACCGCCCCACCGAGAACCTGCAGCTGGACCAGGACCCGCAGGTGCTGGCGCATTTCGCCCGCATGACACAGGTCTATTGCGCGCTGGCGCCCTATCTGCGACATCTCTCGGCCGAGGCCGCCGCGACCGGCCTGCCGGTGCAGCGCCCGCTGTTCCTGCACCACCCCGAGGACCGCGAGGGCTTTGCCGTGCAGGACCAGTATCTTTACGGCGCCGACATGCTGGTTGCCCCCATCTGCGAGGCAGGCCAGGACGCGCGCCAGGTCTGGTTGCCCTCGGGCACGGAATGGGAACAGCTCTGGACCGGCCAGCGCCAGACCGGCGGGCAAAGCATCACCGCCAGCGCCCCGATCGGCGCGCCCGCGGTCTGGTTCCGCCCCGACAGCGCCTTTGCCGATCTGTTCCGCAGCCTGAGGTCGCTGTAACCATGACCGAGCTTGCCGCCCTGCTTGACCCTTCGCTGATCGGCCTCTGGGCGGTGGTCGGGCTGGCGGCCTGGCTGCAGACCCTGACCGGCTTTGCCTTCGGCCTGATCCTGATGGGCGGGGTCGGGCTTTTCGACCTGATCCCGCTGCCCGAGGCGGCGATCCTCGCCAGCATCCTGACGCTGGTGAACGGCGGCATGGTGGTCGGGCGCGAATGGCGCAGCGTCGACCGGCCGGCGCTGGCGCTGTTCATGGCCGGCAGCCTGCCGGGGCTGGCGCTGGGTTATGTGCTGCTGTTGTGGCTGGTCGGCGGCGCGCTGAGCGTGCTGCAACTGGTCCTCGGTGTGCTGATCCTGGGCGCGGCGCTGCAGATGATGCGTCGGCCGGTGACGCGCGCGCACCGCTCGGCGGCCCCGGCCTTTGTCGTTACCGGATTTCTGGGCGGCATGATGGGCGGGATGTTTTCCACCGCCGGGCCGCCGGTGATCTGGCACATGTATCGCCAGCCGGCGACGCTGAACACCATCCGCGCCACGCTGGTGTCGATCTTCGTGCTGAACGGCAGCATGCGGCTGGTGCTGGTGCTGGCCACGACCGGCATCCCCGCCACGACGCTGGTGGCGACCGCCGGGGCGGTGCCGGTGGTGGCGCTTGGCACGCATCTGGCGCAGCGCCACCCGCCGCCGCTGTCGGCGGCCGCAATCCGGCGCCTGGCCTTCGGGCTGCTGTTTCTCTCGGGCCTGGCGCTGAGCCTGCCCGCCCTCTTGCAACTGATGAAGGCTGTCCTGCCATGAACGCTCTTGCCCTGAAAGACCCCTCGCTGCTGGCCGAGCAGTGCCGCATCGGCACGCGCTGGGTCGCGCCCGGCGCCGATGCCATCGCCGTCACCGATCCCTATGACGGCGCGGTGATCGCACGCGTGCCGAACCTGGGCACCGCCGAGGTCGATGAGGCGGTCGCCGCCGCAAGGGCCGCCATGCCCGCCTGGGCCGCGCGCCCGGCCAAGGAACGCGCCGCGGTGCTGCGCCGCTGGCACGACCTGATCGTGCAGAATGCCGACGATCTGGCGCAGATCCTGACCGCCGAACAGGGCAAGCCCCTGGCGGAGGCCCGCGCCGAGATCGTCTCGAACGCCGCCTATCTGGAATGGTTCGCCGAAGAGGCCAAGCGCATCGAGGGCGATTTCATGGCCGGCCCCAATGCCAGCCAGCGCATCCTGGTGATGAAGCAGCCGATCGGCGTCTGTGCCGCGATCACGCCGTGGAATTTCCCGAACGGCATGATCACCCGCAAGGCCGGCCCGGCGCTGGCCGCCGGCTGCGCCATGGTGCTGAAACCCGCCTCGCAGACGCCGCTTTCGGCGCTGGCCCTGGCGCGTCTGGCGGAACGCGCCGGCCTGCCCGAGGGGCTGTTTTCGGTGATCACCGGCCCGGCGCAGGAGATCGGCACCGCCTTCACCAGCCATCCCGACATCGCCAAGATCAGCTTCACCGGCTCGACCGCAGTCGGGCGCTGGCTGATCAAGGCCGCCGCCGACCAGATCAAGCGCCTGTCCTTGGAACTGGGCGGCAACGCGCCCTTCCTGGTCTTCGACGACGCCGATCTTGATGCCGCGGCCGAGGGCGCGCTGATGTCGAAATACCGCAATGCCGGACAGACCTGCGTCTGCGCCAACCGCATCTATGTGCAGGAAAGCGTGGCCGAGGCATTTACCGACAAGCTGCTGGCCAAGGTCGCCGGGCTGCGGCTGGGCCGCGGCAGCGAGGCGGGCGTGACCGTCGGGCCGCTGATCGACGGCAAGGCCGTCGCCAAGATGCAGGAACATGTCGATGACGCGCTGGCGCAGGGCGCGGTGCTGCGCGCCGGCGGCAAGCCCGCGGCGCTTGGCGGCACCTTCTATGAGCCCACGGTGATCACCGGCGTCACGCAGGACATGCTGGTCGCGCGCGAGGAAACCTTTGCGCCCCTGGCCGCCATCATCACCTTCAAGACCGAGGCCGAGGGCGTCGCCATGGCCAATGCCTCGGAATACGGGCTGGCGTCCTATTTCTATGCCCGCGACATCGGCCGCATCTTCCGCGTCGGCGAGGCGCTTGAGGCGGGCATGGTGGGCGTGAACACCCCCGCGCTCGCCAATGAGGTCGCGCCCTTCGGCGGCGTCAAGCAATCGGGCATCGGCCGCGAGGGCTCGAAATACGGCATCGAGGAATATCTGGAGATCAAATATCTGGCGCTTGGCGGGCTGTGAGCGCAAGCTTGTGATCACAAGGCCTGACCGGGGCCGCGCCTGCGGCCCCGGTCCGTTTCAGGCGCTGGAAAAGCGGTATTCGCTGTCCTGCACCCGGACCTCGCCCGGGCGCAGCACCACCGGCGGAAAGCCCGGCTGGTTGACGGCATCAGGCCAGATCTGGGTTTCCAGACAAAAGCCCGCCGCGGGGCCATAGCGCCGCCCGTCAAGCCCCGGCACCGGACAGTCCAGCGCGCCGGCGGTAAATAGCTGCACCCCCGGCTCGGTGGTGGCCAGTTCCAGCTCCAACCCGCCCGGCGCATGCGCCCAGGCGACCGGGCGCAGGGGCCGGGCCGTATCCGACAGGCAGAAATTGTGATCATAGCCCTCTGGCAGTTGCACCAGACGCTCGGCCAGCGCGGTTTCGCGGCGCAGGTCAAAACCCGTGCCCTCCACCGGCTGCGGCCCGCCCCTGGGGATCTTGTCCGCGTCCACCGGCAGATAGCGCGCCGCCTCGATACGCAGCAGGTGGTCGCGCACATCCGGGCCGTGGCCAAGGTTGAAATAGCCGTGGTGGCAGATGTTCACCGGCGTCGGCGCGTCGCAACGGCTGGCGTAGCGGATGCACAGCGCCGCAGCGCGCAGCGCGATGGTGCATTCGGTCCAGACCGTGCCGGGATAGCCGGCATTGCCGGCCGGGTCCTCGATGCCCAGCACCAGCCGGTCGGCGCCCAGGTCAAGCACCCGCCACAGCGCCCGCGCCATGCCCTGGCTGCCGCCATGGATGTGGTTCCTGCCGCCGCGCTCATTGCGCTCAAGCGCGTAATCCCGGCCGTCCAGCGTGAATCGCCCCTGGGCGATGCGATTGGCGCAGCGCCCGGGCGAGGCACCGAAATTGCGTGAATGCGCCAGATAGTCGCCGATGCTGTTCAGCCCCAGCACCAGCGGCGGGGCATGGCCGTCAAAGCGCAGGTCGCGGATCACCGCACCCCAGGTCAGGACCTCGGCACTCAGCCCGTCGCCCTGCAGCCGGATGCTCTCGACCGCGCGTCCGTCCGGCAGCCTGCCGAAGATGCGCCTGGCGGTGCTCTGCGCCATGAAAACCCCCATCGCCGGTCCGCGTTGTCTGCCAGCATGGCACGCGGCGGCGCCGGTCTCCAGCCCTGCGGCGCGGCCGGAATCAGTCCGGAGCTGCGGCCAGCCCGGGCAGCTGCCGGCATTCTTCGCCGACGATGGCGGCGAGGCGGGCATAGCGGGCGGCCAGCGGGCTTGCGCGGCGCCAGACCATGCCGATGCTGCGCCGGGGCCGCGGCGGCGCCAGCCGCGCCACCGCCACCCGTGCCGTGGCGGTTTCGCGCGCCAGCGCCATTTCCGGGATCAGGGTGACGCCGATGCCGGCGCCGACCATCTGCACCAGCGTCGCCAGCGAGGTGCCCTCCATCAGCGTGCGCGGCGCCCCGGCCGGATGGCGGCAATAGGCCAGTGCCTGCTCGCGGAAACAATGCCCCTCCTCAAGCAGCAAAAGCCGCATCTCGCGCAGGGTCTCGGGGCCGGGCACCGGGCGGTCGCGCTCGGCCAGCGGCCGCACCAGCACGAATTCCTCGGAAAACAGCGGATATTCCTGCAGCTCGGGCTGCGAGATCGGCAGCGCCACCACCGCCAGATCCAGCCGCGCCGCCGCCAGATCCTCGATCAGGCGCTGGGTCACCGCCTCGCGCGGGCGCAGGTCCAGCGCCGGAAACAGCGCCGCCAGCCGCACCATCACCGCGGGCAGCAGATAGGGCGCCACCGTCGGGATCATGCCGATGCCCAGCCGCCCCGACAGGTCCTGCCCCGAGGCGCGCGCCAGATCCGAGAGCTCATCGACGGCGCGCAGGATCGCCCGGGCGCGGTCGGCAAGGGTCTCGCCCAGCGGGGTCAGGCGGATGCGGCGGTGGCCGCGCTCGACCAGAGGTGCGCCCAGGTCCTGCTCCAGTTCCCGGATCTGCAGCGACAGCGCCGGCTGCGAGATGGCGCAGGCGGCGGCGGCGCGGCCGAAATGCCCGTGCTGCGCCAGGGCGGTGAAATAGCGAAGCTGCCTCAGCGTGACCATAAGCAGATCATATCACGACCATTGGAAAAACAAAGTTCCCGTTATGACTGACCCGGGTTAGAACAGTGACGGATCCGGCTTCGCCCGCAGCCGCGCGGCGCCCCGGCACGTCAGCAAAGGGGATGACGATGAACGACAATACCGTAAAATCGGCGGGGAAATGCCCGGTGGCGCATGGCGCCATGACCTCGGCGGGCAGTTCGGTGACGAACTGGTGGCCGAATGCCCTGAACCTTGACATCCTGCATCAGCATGACCGCAAGACCAATCCAATGGGCGCGGATTTCGACTATCGCGCGGAACTGGCCAAGCTGGACGTGGCGGCGCTGAAGGCCGACCTGCGGGCGCTGATGACCGACAGCCAGGACTGGTGGCCGGCCGACTGGGGCAGCTATGTCGGCACCTTTGCCCGCATGACCTGGCATGCCGCAGGCACCTATCGCATCAGCGACGGGCGCGGCGGCGCGGCGACCGGCAACCAGCGGTTCGCACCGCTGAATTCCTGGCCCGACAATGCCAATACCGACAAGCCGCGCCGCCTGCTGTGGCCGATCAAGAAGAAATACGGCAACCGCATCAGCTGGGCCGACCTGATCGCCCTGGCCGGCACCATGGCCTATGAGGAAGCCGGGCTGAAGACCTATGGCTTTGCCTTTGGCCGCGAGGACATCTGGCACCCGGAAAAGGACATCTTCTGGGGCGAGGAACGGGAATGGCTGGCGCCCAGCGACCACCGCTATGGCGACCTGGCCAGGGCGGAAAGCCTGGAAAACCCGCTGGCCGCGGTGCAGATGGGGCTGATCTATGTCAACCCCGAGGGGGTGAACGGCAAGCCCGACCCGCTGCGAACCGCCGCGATGATGCGCGAGACCTTCGCCCGCATGGCGATGGATGACGAGGAAACCGTGGCGCTGACCGCCGGTGGCCACACGCTGGGCAAGGCGCATGGCAACGGTAATGCCGCGCATCTGAGCCCGGCGCCCGAATCCGGCGCCATCGAGGATCAGGGCCTGGGCTGGATGATGCGCGCGGGCCGCGGCATCGGCCGCGATGCCGTGGTCAGCGGCCTCGAGGGCGCCTGGACCACGCTTCCGACACGCTGGGACGACGGCTTCTTCGCCATGCTCATGGACCATGAATGGGAGCTGCGCAAATCCCCCGCCGGCGCCTGGCAATACGAGCCGGTGGCGATCGCCGAGGCCGACAAGCCCCAGGATGTCGAGGATCCCTCGCGCCGCCACAATCCGATGATGACCGATGCCGACATGGCGCTGAAGATGGACCCGGCCTATCGCGCCATCTCGCAGCGCTTCCGCGACGATTTCGCCTATTTCGAGCAGGTCTTCGCCCGCGCCTGGTTCAAGCTGACGCATCGCGACCTGGGGCCGCGCTCGCGCTATCTTGGCCCCGACGCCCCCAGCGAGGATCTGATCTGGCAGGACCCGGTGCCCGCGGGCCGCAGCGATTACGACGTGGCGGCGCTGAAGGCGCGCATCGCACAGGCCGGGCTTGCCCCCGCCGAGATGATCGCCACCGCCTGGGACAGCGCGCGCACCTTCCGCGGCTCGGACCGGCGCGGGGGCGCGAATGGCGCCCGCATCCGGCTGGCGCCGCAGCGGGACTGGCCGGGCAATGAGCCCGAGCGGCTGAACCGCGTGCTGGCGGCGCTGGAACCCCTCGCCGCCGAGGCCGGCGCCAGCGTGGCCGACACGATCGTGCTGGCCGGCGGGTTGGGGCTGGAACAGGCGGCGCGCGCCGCGGGGGTCGATCTGACCGTTCCCTTCACCCCCGGCCGCGGCGACGCCAGTGATGCGATGACCGATGCCGCGTCCTTTGCCGTGCTCGAGCCGCTGCACGACGGGTTCCGCAACTGGCTCAAGGCCGATTACGCCGTCGCGCCCGAGGAGCTGTTGCTGGACCGCGCGCAGCTGCTGGGACTGACGGCGGCCGAGATGACCGTGCTGCTGGGCGGCCTGCGGGTTCTGGACACCGCTTACGGCGGCAGCGCGCAGGGGCGCTTCACCGACCGGCCGGGCGCGCTGAGCAATGATTTCTTCGTCAACCTGACCGACATGGGCAATGCCTGGGTGCCGGTCGCCAACGGCTATGAGATCCGCGACCGCAAGACCGGGGCGGTGAAATGGACGGCCTCGCGGGTGGATCTGGTCTTTGGCTCGAATTCGGTGCTGCGTGCCTATGCCGAGGTCTATGCCCAGGACGACAATGCCGCGAAATTCGTGCACGATTTCGTCGCCGCCTGGGTCAAGGTGATGGAGGCCGACCGCTTCGACCTGCACCCCTGAGGAGGCCGGTATCGGGCCGGGCGATCATTGCGCGGCCGGCCCGAGAGCGCCATCAGCGCCGGCAGGAAATCCCTGGGCAGTGCGTCACCCCATCCGGGGCGGAGACGGTCAGCTTGGCCGGGCCGATGAACCACGGCGCCGCCTCGGCCGAGATGATCGCAAAGGACAGCGGCAGTGGGTTCATCGCCTGGCTGCGCAGCGCGCAGGCCGGTCAGCCCGTGAAAGCGTTGAAACCGTCAAGCCCGTCCTCCATCGCCAGCAGCCGTTCAAGCACCCGGTCCGAGGCGCGCAGGCCGTTGTGTTCATGTTCATTGGTCAGCCACAACCGGCAATTGCCAAGGCCCTTGGCGGTCTGCAGGGACAGGTTCATGTCCACATACATGTCATCGGTATAGACCAGCGAGGCGGTCCCGGCCCGGATCACCCGGCCGATGGCGGCCCGGCTGAGAAACACGATGATCGCGATCGTGAGAGCGGCGGTGCGAAATTCGTCCACGGTAGCGGCGGAATAGTCCCGCTTCGGGCGGCGTAAAAGTCGTCCACCCATGTCCTGTCTGCAGCAAGCAGGGAGGGCGGGGAGATCCATACCGTGGAACTTTATCGGAAGGTCCGCATCGCCTGTGGGACCGGCATGAGCCAGCGCGAGGCGGCGAAGCATTTCAACATATCGCGCGACACGGTTCGCAAGATGGTGGCGTATTCGGCGCCGCCCGGCTATCGGCGGCAGTCACCGGTGCGGCGGCCGAAGCTCGACGCATTCGTTGCGACCACCGATCATTGGCTCGATGAGGATGTGAAGGTGCCGCGCAAGCGGCGGCATACGGCCAGGCGAGTGTTCGACCGGCTCCGTGAGGAGTGCGGGCTCACCGGCGGCTACACGATCATCAAGGATTACATGCGCGAGCGCGATCAGCGTCGCCAGGAAGTGTTCGTGCCGCTGGCGCATCCTCCGGGCCATGCGCAGGCCGATTCCGGCGAGGCCATGGTCATGATCGGCGGCGTGGAGCAGAAAGCGCACTTCTTCGTGCTCGACCTGCCGCACAGCGACGGCCGGCTCATGTGCGTGCCTATCCGGCTGCCGTGGCGGAGGCATGGGTCGACGGCCACGTCCATGCGTTCGCCCTCTTCGGGGCGGTGCCGCAGTCGATCGTCTACGACAGTGAGGAGGATCAGGAATTGATCCAGTGGATCAATTCCCCGACGAACCGCTGCCTGGTGGCGAAGATCCTGCCCGACGGCACGCGCAAGCGGGCGACACTGTTCAGCGGTTTTTTGTCTCACTACCTGATCCGGGATCGCTATGGCCGTCCGGGGAAAGGCAACGACAAGGGGAACGTCGAAGGCCTTGTCGGCTATGCCCGGCGCAACTTCATGGTGCCGATCCCGCGGCTTGCGACATGGGATGAGTTCAACGCCTGGCTGGAAGAGCAATGCCGCAAGCGCCAGCGCGACAGGCTGCGCGGCGAGAGCGAGACGATCGGGGAACGCCTGCAGCGCGATCTGGCCGCCATGCGCCCGTTACCGGCCTCGCCCTTCGATACCTGCGATCAGGCCAGCGCCCGTGTCACGGCCCAGTCGCTGGTGCGCTACAAGACCAACGATTATTCCGTCCCGGTCGCCTTCGGTCATCAGGATGGCTTGGTCCGGGGCTATGCCGACGAGGTGGTGATCGATTGCCGCGGCGACATTATCGCCCGTCATCCGCGGAACTGGGAGCGGGAGGACGTTGTCTTCGAGCCGCTGCATTATCTTGCGCTGATCGAGCGAGACAGATCAATGCGCTGGATCAGGCCGCGCCCCTTCAGGGCTAGGCCCTGCCGGAAGAGTTCGCCACACTGCGCCGGCTGATGGAGGCGCGCATGGCCAAGCACGGCCGGCGGGAATACGTGCTGGTGCTGCGGCTCCTGGAAAGCTTCGATCTCGCCGATCTGCACGCGGCGGTGAAGCAGGCCCTGCATCTCGGCGCGATCGGCTTCGACGCGGTCAAGCATCTTCTCCTGTGCCGGGTGGAGCGCCGCCCGCCGAGACTGGACCTGTCGATCTACCCCTACCTGCCAAGGGCGACCGTCGAGAAGACCTCGGCAAAGGCCTACATCCCAAGTTCGACAGCAAAACTGATAAGCGATTGATATTGCTGTCACGAAATTGCGGATTTGCCACAACGTGAGG
>NZ_JBDHSP010000028.1:0-36610 GCF_039808215.1 Paracoccus sp. (in: a-proteobacteria) | reverse complement strand
CCCTCACGTTGTGGCAAATCCGCAATTTCGTGACAGCAATATCAATCGCTTATCAGTTTTGCTGTCGAACTTGGGTGAACCGCGTGATCCGGAAATCCATCAAGACGCGCGGGTCGTTCCCGACCGACGATGCCGCCATGAAGCTGATCTATCTGGCCATCCGCAGCTTCGAGAAGGATGGCCGCAATGTCCGGGAAGGGTTTGCAGCCCGCAACCAGTTCGCCATAATGTTCGGCGAGCGCTTCGCCGCTTGAGCATCTGAAACCGCATGGGACGGGCCAGATACACAGAGTTTAGGACACTCCCGGATCGTCCTTTTCATCGGTCGATCCACCTTATGCCCCTGTCTCAGAAACCGGCACCTCCTCTAAGACCCGCGAGATCGCCCCTTTCAACCCGCTGTGAGCATCGCTGATCACCAGCTTCACGCCGTCGAGGCCGCGGGCTTTCAGCGAGCGTGAGGCAAATCCATCCGAGACACGTCTCGGCTTCGGAAGGGCCCAGCCCCAGGCCGATGATTTCCCTGCGGCCCTCGGTGTTGGCGGCGACAGCGATTATCGCCGCCACCGACACGATCCGGCCGCCCTGGCGCACCTTGAGATAGGTGGCATCGAGCCAGACATAGGACCATTCGCCGGTCAGCGGCCGGTTCGAGGCAATTCGCCGACGCGCTCGTCGATGTCCTTGCACAGCTTCGACACGGTGCTTTTCGAAATGCCGCTCAGTCCCATGGCCTGCACCAGATCATCGACGCGCCGGGTCGAGACGCCGCTGATCCAGGCTTGCCTCGGATCACCGCGACCAGAGCCTGCTCCGAGGTCTTGCGCGCCTCGGGAAAGCCGGGGAAATAGCTGCCCTGCCGCAGTTTCGGCACCCGCAGATTCAGCGTGCCGAGCCGGGTATCAAGCGCACGCTCGCGATAGCCGTTGCGGCCCGGGTCGAGCGTTCGCCGCTGCGTTCATGCCGACCGGCGCCAATCAGTCCTTCGACATCGGCCTCCATGATCAGCTGAAGAACGGTTTCGGCGATGCTGCGCAAAAAATCGCCCTGATCCTGCTTTGCCAGAAGCTCGGACAAGTCCATGTTGGTCTTGGTCATCGGGGTCTCCGTCTGGTTCGTGGTTGAAGCGTCGAAACTCCACCTCGACCATACACCTCGATGGCCACCTCGGATTACACCGGCAGCGCCGGTGAAATTACACCACGCCCGTGGACGCCACCTGACCCGCTGGGTCGTCATCCGCATCTTCAAGGCAAAGACTGCGGCCAATGCACGGCGCTTCCTGCGCGACCTGGAGCGTGCCTGCCCGATCCGCATCCGCACCATCCTCACGGACAATGGCAAGGAATTCACCGACGGCCTGTTCGGTCTGCGCAGGCGTGCCGCAGCGGGGGAGCATGAGTTCGACGCGCTCTGCACCGAACTCGGCATCGAGCACCGCCTGACCCCGCCGAAATCGCCGCGGACCAACGGCATGGTCGAGCGCTTCAATGGCCGGATCGAGGAGGTGCTGCAAAGCCACCACTTCCGGTCCGGCGAGGAACTGGAGGCCACGCTGCACCGCTATGTCTGGCTCTACAACCAGCAGATCCCGCAATCAGCCCTGGGCAGCAAGTCGCCATTGCAGGCAATGAAGGACTGGCACAAACTCAAGCCGAGCCTGTTCAGGAAATGGCCATACTACCTGCCGGGATGTGACACATAACGACGGCATCTGAAAAAGCAGCGCCTGCGGGAACGTCGTGGTGTCGCAACAATTGTTCTCACAATGGCCCGGCCTTTTGCGCAGGAGGGCCGCACCGCCCTATTTTCTGCACAGCCGCGTCTGCGGGTCGAGGCGCACATATTGCCGGGCCGAGATCTTGTGCATCTTCAGCGAATGTTTCCACTCGGCGTTCCACTTGCGCAGGATGCCGTTACGGTAATGTGCCGCCATGATCTCGTCGACCAGCGGCGGGATGATCGTGGTGCCGGGGATGCGCGGGGCGTGAAAGCCCACGGTGGCATCGGGCGCCAGGCAGGCGTTCGGCAGGGTGATGAAGATCGTGCAGGCCGAGCGGCAATAGCCGCGAATCTCGACCCGGCGGCCGCTGCGTTCCAGCTTGTTGCGGTATTTCACCGCCTCGATGACATTGCCGCCGCGGTTGTTGGCGATCACGATCGGGCCGGCCGCCGCCGGGGCGGGCACGGTCAGCACCGCCGCCGCGCAGCCCCCCAGGGCCAGGGCCAGCAGCAGGCTGGCGGCAAGTCTTGCGGTCGGGAGGGCCATGGTCGTGCTCCGGGTTGTGCCGGGGGCAACGCGCCAGAGCCGCGGGCGTTCCAGGGATTTTGCAATGTCGCGCGCGCGGCGCTTAACAAGCGGCCCCGCGCACATTATATGCGCCGCCATGAGCCAGAATCCGCCCCTGTTGCGCCCCGATCTTGCACCCGCCCCGATCTTTGACACCACGCGAAGGGTCGGGCAGCCCACCATCGGCATGGTCAGCCTTGGCTGCCCGAAGGCACTGGTGGACAGCGAGCGCATCCTGACGCGCCTGCGCGCTGAGGGCTATGCCATCAGTCCCGATTACAAGGGCGCCGGCGCGGTGATCGTGAACACCTGCGGTTTTCTGGACAGCGCCAAGGCGGAATCGCTGCAGGCCATCGGCGAGGCGCTGGCGGAAAACGGCAAGGTCATCGTCACCGGCTGTCTGGGGGCCGAGCCCGAATATGTCACCGGCGCGCATCCCAGCGTGCTGGCGGTGACCGGCCCGCAGCAATATGAACAGGTGCTGGACGCGGTGCATGGCGCGGTGCCGCCCTCGCCCGATCCTTTCGTCGATCTGCTGCCGGCCACCGGCGTCAAGCTGACCCCGCGCCATTACAGCTATCTGAAGATCTCCGAGGGCTGCAACCACGCCTGCAGGTTCTGCATCATCCCCGACATGCGCGGGCGCCTGGTCAGCCGCCCGGCCCATGCGATCCTGCGCGAGGCGGAAAAGCTGGTCGAATCCGGCGTACGGGAACTGCTGGTGATCAGCCAGGACACCTCGGCCTACGGCGTCGACCGCAAATTCGCCAGCGAGCGCGGCCACCGCGCCCATATCACCGATCTGGCCCGCGATCTTGGGTCTTTGGGCGCCTGGGTGCGGCTACATTACGTCTATCCCTATCCGCATGTGCGCGACCTGATCCCCCTGATGGCCGAGGGGCTGGTGCTGCCCTATCTGGACATCCCCTTCCAACACGCGCATCCCGACACGCTCAGGCGCATGGCGCGGCCGGCGGCGGCGGCCAGGACGCTGGACGAAATCGCCGCCTGGCGCGCGGCCTGCCCCGAGATCACGCTCCGCTCGACCTTCATCGTCGGCTACCCCGGCGAGACCGAGGAGGAATTCCAGACCCTGCTGGATTGGCTCGACGAGGCGCAACTGGACCGGGTCGGCTGTTTCCAATACGAAAACGTCAGGGGCGCGCGCGCCAACGACCTGCCCGACCACATCGCCCCCGAGGTCAAGCAGCAGCGCTGGGACCGCTTCATGGAAAAGGCACAAGCCATTTCCGAGGCGAAGCTGGCGGCGAAACTGGGCAGTCGGATCGAGGTCATTGTCGACAGCGTCGATGCCGAGGGCGCGACCTGCCGCACCAAGGCCGATGCGCCGGAAATCGACGGCAACCTGTTCATCGACGAGGATTTCGACCGGCTGTCCCCCGGCGACATCGTCAGCGTCACCGTGGACGAGGCCGGCGAATACGACCTCTGGGGCCGGCTGCACGGATAATGCCGGGGTTGTGGCGCGCTGAGGGTTTTCCCCCGCGCGTCTCTGGCCTAAGCAGGGCCAGGGCAGCGAACAGGGCGGCACGCATGAACTGGGACCCCGAGGGCAAACCCCGCAAACCGGATTTTCTGGGCATCGGCGCGCAGAAGGCCGGCACCACCTGGCTGTCGCAGATGCTGGGCCAGCGCCCCGACATCTGGACGCCGCCCTTCAAGGAGGTGCAGTTCTTCAACCACCGCTTTGTCGAGGAGCACCGCGCCTGGCTGCCCTGGCATTTCCGCCGCGCCCGCACGAATATCCGCAAGCGCTGGGAAGCCCGTGGCGAGCCGGTCCCGGCCGAGATGGACGCCTATCTGGAGCGCATCACCCGCGAGCCGATGTTCACCAACCACTGGTACAAGCTGGTGTTCTCGCCCACGCCGGCGGGCGCGCATGGCATTGACGTGACGCCGGAATATTCGACCCTGCCCGAGGAGGGCGTGGAATTCGTGGCGAATTTCCTGCCGCAGGCGAAATTCGTCTATATCATCCGCCATCCGGTCGACCGCGCCATCTCGCAGTTGAAGATGAACCTGACGCGCGCCGGGCGTCGGCCGGCGACGCTGGCCGACTGGCTGGCCGAGATCGAGGACCCGGTGCTGATGGACCGCGGCGACTATCGCAGCTATGTGCCGCGCTGGAACGCGCATTTCGGCCCGGACCGCCTGCTTTATCTGCCCTTCGGCCAGATCGCTGCCGATCCGGTGGCGCTGCTGCGCCGGGTCGAGGAATTTCTCGGCCTGGCGCCGCATGACTATCGCAACCCCGGCGCCAAGGTCTTTGCCTCGGTCCCGGGGCTTTCGGTGCCCAGCGAGGCGCGGGCGCGGCTGCGCGCCAAGCTCGAGCCGCAGTTTGCCTTCCTCGACAGCAGCTTCGGCGCCGATTTCACCCGGCAGTTCCGCTGAGCCTTTCCCTTTCGGTCCGCCTCGACTACATAGCGGCGAACAGCTGACAGCATGAACAAGATGGGGAACGATCATGGCCTCCTACCAGTATGTCTATCACATGGACGGGGTGTCCAAGACCTATCCCGGCGGCAAGAAGACCTTTGAAAACATCCGGCTGAACTTTCTGCCCGGGGTCAAGATCGGCGTCGTCGGCGTGAACGGCGCCGGCAAGTCGACGCTTTTGCGCATCATGGCCGGCATCGACAAGGATTTCACCGGCGAGGCCTGGGCCGCCAAGGGCGCGACCGTGGGCTATCTGCCGCAAGAGCCGCATCTGGACCCGGCGCTGGACGTGCGCGGCAATGTCATGGAAGGCGTCAAGGCCAAGCAGGCCAAGCTTGACCGCTATAACGAGCTGGCGATGAACTACTCGGACGAGACCGCCGAGGAGATGGCGCGTCTTCAGGACGAGATCGACGCCGAGAACCTCTGGGATCTCGACAGCCAGATCGACGTGGCGATGGAGGCCCTGCGCTGCCCGGCCGACGATGCCGATGTGGACAGCCTCTCGGGCGGGGAACGCCGGCGCGTGGCGCTGTGCAAGCTGCTCTTGGAACAGCCCGACATGCTGCTTCTGGACGAGCCGACCAACCATCTCGACGCCGAGACCATCGCCTGGCTGCAAAAGCACCTGATCGAATATCCCGGCACGATCCTGATCGTCACCCACGACCGCTATTTCCTCGACGACATCACCGGCTGGATCCTGGAACTGGATCGCGGCCGCGGCATCCCCTATGAGGGCAACTATTCCGCCTGGCTGGAACAGAAGGCCAAGCGGCTGGAGCAGGAAGCCCGCGAGGACAAGGCCAAGCAGAAGACGCTGGAACGCGAGCTGGAATGGATCCGTGCCGGCGCCAAGGCCCGTCAGGCCAAGCAGAAGGCCCGGATCAACGCCTATAACGAACTGGCCGGCCAGTCCGAGCGCGAGAAGCTGACCCGCGCGCAGATCATCATCCCCAATGGCGAGCGTCTGGGCAGCAAGGTGATCGAGGTCGAGGGTCTGAAAAAGGCCATGGGCGACAAGCTGCTGATCGAGGATCTGACGTTTTCGCTGCCGCCGGGCGGCATCGTCGGCGTCATCGGCCCGAACGGCGCCGGCAAATCGACGCTGTTTCGCATGCTGACCGGCAATGAGGCCCCCGACGCCGGCACGATCACCCTGGGCGACACGGTCAAGCTGTCCTATGTCGACCAGTCGCGCGACGCGCTGGACGCGAACAAGACGGTGTGGGAGGAAATCTCGGGCGGGGCGGAACAGATCGTCCTGGGCGACGCCACCATGAACAGCCGCGCCTATTGCTCTGCCTTCAACTTCAAGGGCGGCGATCAGCAGAAGAAGGTGGGCCTTCTGTCGGGCGGGGAACGCAACCGCGTCCATATGGCGAAGCTGCTGAAATCGGGCGGCAACGTGCTGCTGCTGGACGAGCCGACCAACGATCTGGACGTGGAAACCCTGCAGGCGCTGGAAGCCGCGCTCGAGGATTTCGCCGGCTGCGCGGTGATCATCAGCCACGACCGTTTCTTCCTCGACCGGCTCTGCACCCATATCCTGGCCTTCGAGGGCGATGCGCATGTCGAATGGTTCGAGGGCAACTTCGAGGATTACGAGGCCGACAAGGTGCGCCGCCTTGGCCCGGATTCGATCGAACCCAAGCGGGTGAAATACAAGAAGTTCACCCGCTGAACCCGGGCCCCGGCCGCGTCAGTCGCCGGCCGGGGGGTCGGGCGGGCGGCCGGGCGCCAGCCAGCGCCACAGCGCCTTGGCGGCGGCAAAGGCCACGACCGCCAGGCAGACCGCCAGCAGGATCAAGAGCAGCGATCCCTTGGCCCCGGTCCCGGCCCAGCTTGCCAGCGCGATGCCGGCGAGGATGCCGACCGCGCCGGGCACGCCAAGGGATTTGATGATCTCGCCCAGGTCCATGCGTTCAGAACGACAGGATGCGCTCCCCCATGTCATCGGCCCAGGCCTGCAGCAGCAGGCGCAGGGTTTCCAGGTTCCAGCCCTGCTGCCACAGTTCCGGGTTCTGCTCGATGTCGTCGACCCAACGCCGGAAGAAGCGCAGCGCCTGTTCGTGGCTTGAGACCTGGCTCATGTCCATGCGCAGCATATGCGCATCGCGGGCGCCATGCCTTTCGCCGGGGCTCCAGGCCAGCAGATAGGGGCCGCGCCCTTCGCCCAGGCCGGCGCCGGCCTGTTCCGCCAGCCGGATGGCCCGCAGGCCTTGCAACAGGCTGTAATCCGTGACCGCCTCGCCGCAAAGGTCCACGGGCGGGTCCGCGGTCAGCCGCGCACCCTCGGCATCGGTCTGCACCGGCCAGACGGTGACCATCTGTTCCGCGCGCGGGCTGACCAGTTCCGCGACGGCGGGCAGGGTCGCCACATAGGCCTCGCAGATCATCACATGGCGGGCGCGGTCGGCCGAGGTGGCGCGGCTGGGAAAGGCAAGGATGCCATAGGCGGCGAATTCGGCCGGCGGATATTGCGTCGGTCCGGCAAAGATGCGCGAGGCCCGGATCGTGGCCTCCGAAGCCAGCGCATCGCGCCGGGACGGGGGCGGCACGAAGCTGTCGGTGGAACTGGCCAGCATGCCACCCGACAGCACCGATTGAAGCCCCCTCAGAAACTCGCAGTACGGGGCGCCGGCCAGGTCGTCCCGGTCGCAACCCGGGGGTCCGGCCGCAGCACTGCCGGGCAGCGCGGCCGGGGCCGCAAGCAGCAGGGCGGAAATGAGGATGCCTGACAATCGCATGGCCGGGCCGTGCATTTCGATCCGCGGACGAATGCCCCCACCATAGCCCGAAAACCCCGGAAGACGGAGTCGTTTCGCGACCCCATCCCGCCAGACCCGGCCTCAGGCGGCCTCGCGCAGGGGCTTGAAGCCGGTCTTGTGCGAGGTCTCCAGCCGCGCCAGTTCCGCGGCGCGCTCGGTTGCGGTCAGATTCGGCCAGGGCTTCGGGTTTGCGATCATCCCCGCCGCCAGCAGTGCCGCATGCATGCGCGGGAAATCGACCTCGCCCCAGGAACTGCGGCTGGGCCGGCTGCCCGGCTGCGGCATCCAGTCATTGACCAGCGCGTTGACCTCGATGGCGTCCATCCCCTTGAAGACGCGCAATTGCCGCGCCAGATAGCTGCCGATCTCCATGCTGCGTCGGGTCAGCACCGCGGCCTTCTGCCCGGCGTCGCCGACAAAACCCAGCAGATGCAGCGGCGAGCAATCGGTGCCGATGATCATGCGCGCGGCCTTGTATTGGGCGATCTGTTCGGTCTGGCTGACGTGCTGGGGGTGAAAGATCTCGTAGCCCTCGGCGGCGAGATATTCCTCGATCCGGTATTCGCCGAGGATGCTGCCGCGCTGCGGCCCCAACCTTGAGCGCGAGACATAGATCCTTTCATGGCCCGCGGCCGAGACATTGCGGCCGACCCGGGTGTTGACATGGTCGCGGAATTTCGCGCTGCCCTCGATCAGGTCATACATGCCAAAGCCCTGGCGCGGCACCGACAGGGTTTCCACCCGCGTCACACCACTGGCGATCACCACCGGGATGTCGATGCCGAAGGCATCCAGCATCTGGCGGTGCGCGGCTACCGTCTGGTCGGTCACGCGCAGGGTCTTGGGGGTGAAGATGATCCCGTCCAGCTTGCCCTCGGATTCCGCCAGCGCCCAGGTCCGGGCCAGGGATTCGACGATGAAATGCCCGAAATGCCCGTAGAAGATGCCGCCGAACAGGTAATGCCCCGGCAGGTCGCGGATTTCGGCATCGGCGGGAATGGCGGGCGCGGCATTCACCGGGCGGGTGGAATCGGTCCAGCTGATCGAATTCTCGACGAACTGTCCCTTGGCATCCAGCACCCCCGAGGGCTGATCGCGCAGGCGCTGTTCATTGAGCGGCGGCACGACAAAGGCGCCCTCCAGGGTGACAAGGCTGTTTTCGGCATCGGTCAGGTCAAGTTTCAATGCGGCTCTCCGGCAGCTGGGTTTACGGGGTTCTTGCTCTGGTCAGGAACGGATCCATGCCGGTCATGGCCAGGTGTCGCTTGCGCAGGATGTGGGCGGCATAGGCCTGACCGCGCTGGCGCATGTAACGGATGACGCGCGCCGCAAGCTCGGGCCGGCCGCGGGCGTAGGCGCGCTCGATCACGCCACGGCGATACCAGGGCAGCTTGCGCCCCTCGCGGCACAGCGCATGAAAGCGTGCGGCGGTCAGACCACCCTCGACCGCCTCGCGCATGATGGTGGACAGAAGGCCGGCCCGGCGCAGGAACAGCGCGGACTTGTGCCCGGAGTGGCGCACCGGCAGCGGCACGGTGTTGGCGTGACAGAAACGCGCGGCATGCTGGCGGTCCGGCTCGAACAGCGGGTCGTGGATCAGGAAGACCCGCCCCGCCGCGGCGCAATCGGCGGCGGCATCGGCATAGGGCCCGCTCCAGTCCGCCTTGCGACCGGCGGCAAAGCGCGTCTCCCAGGGCACCAGATCCTTGCGCAGCGTCGATTGCGGGGAAAAGGCCACGACGGTGCAGCCCGGCACAAGCCGGGCAAAGGCGCAGGCGGCATAGCCGCCCATCGAGGTGCCGGTCAGCGTGACCGAGCGGAAGCGGCGGAAAAAGCCGCTGGCCGCCATGTCCTCAAGCACGGCAAACAGCGCCGGGTCGCGGAACCAGCGCGGGGTAAAGGCCATGACACCCAGTTGCGACCAGCCGTTGTTGGCGACAAAGCCGTAGCCCCAGGGCTCGCGGCCGATGGCCTCGTCGCGGGCCGAGGACAGGTTGTCAAAGCTGACGATCAGCTGATCGCTGCCGCGGTCGGTAAAGACCAGCGCGTAATTGCCGAGCGACTGGTAAAAGCCGCGCCGGTGGTCCGAGCGGCGCAGGTCCACCAGCCAGCCCGGCGCGGGATTGCCCGCCTGGTCCGAGCGGGCCGGCTCGCCCTCGGGGCGTTCGTCGTCATCGTCGGGTGTTGCGGCGTGAAGGGACATCGGCAGGGTGCGGTCTTGTTGATGCTGGCGCCCACACTAGCGCCTTGCCGACGGGTTGCAATCAGATGCTGATGATACTCAGTCCAATTCCCACTGCAACGTGTATCGACCCAACAGATCGCCCAGGGCGGCCTCATCGAGGCCGGCGTCGCGGGCGATGCGCGCGACCAGGCCGCGCTTCTTGTCGTCCAGCACCGCGGCCACATGCGCGGCCAGCCCGGCCTCGGCCAGGGCGGCGTCCAGCACCCGCCGGATCGCCAGCTTGCGCAGGTCGGGCTTGAAGATCTTGCCCACCGCCGTCTTGGGCAGTTCCGGCAGGATCTCGACATGCTTGGGGATGGCGGCACGTTCGGGAATGCGCGCATGCGCCAGGTCCAGCAGTTCCTCGACGGTGACGGTGCCGCCGGCGACCAGTTCCACATAGGCACAGGGCAATTCGCCGGCGAAGGCGTCGGGCTGGCCCACCGCCCCGGCAAAGGCCACCTGCGGATGCGACAGCAGCGCGTCCTCGATCATCGCCGGGTCGATATTGTGGCCGCCGCGGATGATCAGGTCCTTGGCGCGGCCGGTGATCCACAGATAGCCATCCGCGTCCATGCGCCCCAGATCGCCGGTGCGCAGGAAACGCCCTTCGGCGAACAGGTCGCGGTTCTTGTCGGATTCGGTATAGGTCGAGCCCTCATAGACGCCGGGGTTGGCGATGCAGATCTCGCCGATCTCGTCGGTGGCGCATTCGCGAAAGCCGCCGTCCTGGCGCTGCAGGATGCGCACCTGCGTATAGGGCAGGGGGATGCCGACCGAGCCCACCTTCTTGAGCCCGTCGATCGGGTTGCAGGACACGAGGCAGGTCGCCTCGGTCAGACCGTAGCCTTCGGCGATCTCGACGCCGGTGGCGGCCTTGAAGCGGTTGTATAGTTCCAGCGGCAGCGGCGCCGAACCCGAGATCGCGGTGCGCAGTGTGCCGACATCGGCATTCACCGGCCGCTGCAGCAGCGCCGCGATGGCGGTGGGCACGGTGATCAGGAACGTGGCCTGCCAGCGTTCGATCAGCTTCCAGAAATTGTCGAAGACCCCCTCGCCGCGATAGCCGGCCGGGGTCGGCATGACCAGATGCGCCCCCGACTCGACGCAGGACATCAGCACCGGATAGGCGGCAAAGACGTGAAACATCGGCAAGGGGCACATCAGCACGTCGGTTTCCGAGAACAGCAGCGTGCCGCCCAGCCAGCCGTTATAGATCATGCCCGACTGCTTGTGCTGGGCGACCTTGGGCGTGCCGGTGGTGCCGCCGGTGTGGAAATTGGCGGCGACGCGATCGCCCGCGGCCTCGTCGAAGATCAGGCGGTTGTGGCGCTGCGCGCTGGCGGCGGCCTCGAAATCCAGCACTTTCGCCTGGTGGCGGATGGCGGTCTTTGGCCGCATCAGCGGCACCAGCAGCCGCTTGATCCCGGTCAGGTAGCGGCGCAGATCGACCTCGAGCACGGTCTGCACCTCGGGGGCCAGCGCCACGGCGGCGGCGGCCTTTTGCGCGATGTCGGATTTCGGGAAGGATTTCAGCGTCACCAGCACCTTGGCCCGGGTCTCGCGCAGGATGGCGGCGATCTGCTCGGGTTCGAGCAGCGGGTTGATCGGGTTCACGATGCCGGCGGTGGCCCCGGCCAGCAGCACCACCGGCGCCTCGAGGCAGTTGGGCAGCAGATAGGCGACGACATCGCCCTCGCCGATGCCCAGGCTGCGCAGCAGGTTAGCGGTCTCGGTGACGCGCTCGTGCAGATCGGTCCAGGTCAGGCTGCGGGCAGGGGCGCCGGGATCCGAGAACAGCTGGAAGCTGATCGCCGGCCGCTGGGGAAAGCGGTCGCGGGTGCGGGTCAGGAGCTGATACAGCGAATGCGGCAGGTCGCGCCGGGCATAAGGCATCTCAGCCTCGACCGCATCGCGGTCTGCGACATTCGCGAACCTGGCCATCCGTCTTCCTCCCGGGTCATGCCGGCCTGCTGCGGCCGTGTCGGGGCCAGCATGGGGCGAAAGATCGCGGCGGGGCAAGTCTCCTGCCCGGAGGTTGCTGTGGCAAAACGCAGCGTCAGGAAGGGGGCCAGGGCGCGGGTCCGATCGGCGGATGACCGCTGCCGCGGCGGCAGGGATTCGCCGAAAACGCGGGTTGGTACCGGGGCAGGGCAATCTGTGATTGAAATGCAGCCGCGCGCCTTCTAGCCTTCGGGCGGAGTCGAGGAAAACACATGCAACTCAGAACCGTCATTCAATGTGCCGGCATGGCCCTGCTGTGCCTGGCGGCCGTCCCTGCGCCGGCCTCGGAGGGCAAGGCGGCGCGTGCGGTCAACTGCCAGCAGACCAGCACGCGCGACAATGCCCTTGCACTCAGCGCCACCAATGCGGCGCGGCAGGCGCGCGGGCTGCGGCCGCTGCGTCTCAACGCCACCCTGGCCGAGGTCGCGGCGCGCCACGCCTGCGACATGGCCCGGCGCGGGGTGATGTCGCATCGCGGCACTGCCAGCAAGGGGCCGATGCAGCGGATGAAGAACCGCGGCTACCGGCCCCGCGTCGCGGCCGAGAACATCGCTGCCGGCCCCTTCAGCCAGGCGCGGGTGCTGCGCGAATGGGAACGTTCGCGCGGGCATCTGGCCAATATCCTGATCCCGCAGGTCCGGGATTACGGCATCGGCAAGGCGGTGTCGGCGGATGGCCGCACCGTCTATTGGGCGGCGGTCTACGGCGCGCCGCGCTGATCGCCCCCGGCCGCGCCTTCGGTGAACTGCAGCCGCGCCAGGCGGGCGTACAGGCCGCCCTCGGCCACCAGCTCTTCGTGCCGACCCTGGGCGACGATGCGGCCGTGGTCAAAGACCACGATGCGATCGGCCTTTTTCACCGTCGCCAGCCGGTGCGCGACGATGATGGTGGTGCGGCTCTGCGCCAGTTCGTCCACCGCCGCCTGCACCAGGCGTTCGGATTGCGCGTCCAGCGCGCTGGTCGCCTCGTCCAGCAGCAGGATCGGCGCGTCGCGCAGGATGGCGCGGGCGATGGCGATGCGCTGTTTTTGCCCGCCCGAGAGCATGACCCCGCGTTCGCCCACATAGCTGTCATAGCCCTCGGGCAGCAGGGTCAGGAATTCGTCGGCATGGGCGGCGCGGGCGGCGGCCTCGACCTCGGCATCCGAGGCGTCGGGGCGGCCGAAGCGGATGTTCTCGCGCGCGGAGGCGGCAAAGATCACCGGGTCCTGCGGCACCAGCGCGATGGCGCGGCGGAAATCGTCGCGGGCCATGTCGCGCAGGTCGATGCCGTCGATCAGCACCCGCCCCGTGGCCGGGTCCCAAAAGCGCAGCAGCAGCTGGATCACCGTGGTCTTGCCCGCGCCCGAGGGGCCGACCAGGGCCACGGTCTCGCCGGGGCGGATGTCCAGCGTCATGTCCTCCAGCGCCGACATCTCTGGGCGCGAGGGATAGTGGAAGGTCACGTCCTGAAAGCCGATGGCGCCGCGCACCGGCCGGGGCAGCGGCAGGGGCTGCGCCGGGTCGCGCAGCGTGTCCTCGGCCGAGAGCAGTTCGGTCAGCCGCTCGGTCGCGCCGGCGGCGCGCTGCAATTCGCCCCAGATTTCCGACAGCGCCCCCACGGCGCCGGCGACCAGCACCGCGTAGATGACGAACTGCACCAGCTCGCCCACGCTCATCAGATCCAGCCGCACGTCGCGCGCGCCGACCCAGAGCACGCCCAGCACGCCGGTAAAGATCAGAAAGATCACGATCACCGTCATCACCGTGCGCGTCCTGACCCGGCTCAGCGCCACGTCGAAGGCGCGCTCGGTCACCTCGCCAAAGCGCCGGCGCACCGGCCCCTCCTGGGTGAAGGCCTGCACGGTCTGCGCCGAGAGCAGGCTTTCCGAGGCCGCGCCCGAGGATTGCGCGATCCATTCCTGGTTCTGGCGCGAGAGCCGGCGCAGCCGCCGCCCCAGCACGATGATCGGCACCACCACCAGCGGCACCAGCAACAGCACCAGCCCGGTCAGCTTGGTCGAGGTCCACAGAAGCATCGCCATGCCGCCGACCAGCAGGATCAGGTTGCGCAGCGCGATGGAGACCGAGGAGCCGATCACCGACTGGATCAGCGTGGTGTCGGTGGTGATGCGGCTGATGATCTCGCCGGTCAGCACGCGTTCATAGAAGGCCGGGCTCATGGCGATGACGCGGTCGAAGACCGCCTTGCGGATGTCGGCCACCACGCGCTCGCCCAGTCGCGTGACCAGGTAATAGCGCATGCCCGTCCCCAGCGCGAGCAGCGCCACGATCGCCAGGGCCGCGCCGAAATACTGGTCCAGCAGATGCGCGCCGGCGTCAAACCCGTCCACGACCCGGCGCACCGCCAGCGGCAGCACCAGGCTGATGCCGGCGGTCACCGTCAGCGCCAGCATCGTTGCAGCCAGCAGCGGGCGATAGGGGCGGATGAAGGGCCAGAGCGCGCGCAGCGCCCCGATCCGGCGGGTGGTGGGGCGATCTGCGATGACCGTGGTGCCGCGTGCCATGTGTTGTCTTCCTTATGCCGTTGCGGCGCTGCGGACGGCGGCCCGGCAGCCTGCCGTCTCAGATGTCGCGGGTGCCGCCCGCAAGCTCGAGGATCACGTCCCATTCCGCCTGCGACACCGGCTGCACGGACAGGCGCGAATTGGTGACCAGCACCATGGCGGCCAGACGCGGATCGGCCTTGGCCTGCTCCAGCGACACCGGGCGGTTCAGCCGCGCCACGGCGCGGATGTCCACGCATTCCCATTTCGGATCGGCGGCGGTGGAATCGGGATGCGCCTCGGCCAGGACCTCGCAGATGCCGACGATTTCCTTGCCGATGTTGGAATGGTAAAAGAAGCCGTGCTCGCCCTTTTTCATCGCGCGCATGTTGTTGCGCGCCTGATAGTTGCGCACGCCGTCCCATTCCTCGCCCGCGGCGCCTTTTGCGATCAGCTCGTCCAGGCCGAAGACATCGGGCTCGGACTTGAACAGCCAGAGTGCCATCAGCCGATGACCTTCTTCCATTCGATCACCTCGACCGAGGCGAAAAGCCCGGCCGCCTTGTAGGGGTCGCCGGCCGCCCAGGCCTGCGCCGCGGCCAGATCCCCGGCCTCGACCACCAGAAGCGAGCCGCGCATCTCGCCCTGCTCGATCAGCGGCCCGGCCAGTTTCAGCCCGGGCTGCGCCTTGAGAAAGGCCAGATGCGCCTCGCGCGTGTCGAGACGGGTTTGCAGCTTGCCGGCATGGTCGCGGCAGATCACGGCGAAAAGGGGCATCATTCCTCCTTGAGCGGACGGTTGAGCAGGATGTCGAGCGCTTGTTCCATGCCGATGCGGCCCTCGGCAAGGCCCGCGACCAGATTCGAGATCGGCAGCTCCAGCCCGATGCGCGCCGCCAGCGCGCTGACGGCGCGGGCGGTGGCGGCGCCCTCGACGGTGGTATCGCTGCCGAAGGTCTGGCCCGATCCCAGCGCCAGCCCGTAGCTGAAGTTGCGCGACTGTTCCGAGGTGCAGGTCAGCACCAGATCGCCCAGTCCGGAAAGGCCGGAGAGGGTCTCGGGACGTGCGCCCAGCCTTGTCGCCAGGCGCAGCATCTCGGCAAAGCCGCGGGTGATGATGCTGGCGCGCGCGCTGTCGCCGTAACCCGCGCCGATGGCGGCGCCGGCGGCGATGGCGATGACGTTCTTCAGCGCCCCGCCCAGTTCCGCGCCGGTCACGTCGCTGCTGCGGTAAAGCCGCAGCGCGCCGGTGGACAGCTGGCGCTGCAGCGCCTCGGCGGCGCGGGCGTCCTCGCAGGCCAGCGTCAGCGCCGTCGGCAGGCCGCGGGCGATGTCGCGGGCAAAGCTGGGCCCGGTCAGCACCGCGACGGTGGCCGCGGGGCAGGCGGCGCGGATCAGCGCCGATGGCCCGGTCAGCGTCGCAAGGTCGATGCCCTTGGCGCAGCTGATCAGATTGCGGCCGTCCAGCAGCGCGGCGTGTTCGGCCAGAAAGCGGCCCAGCACCTGCGCCGGCAGCGCCATGAGCACGGTCTCGGCCGCGCAATCCTGCAGCCGCTCGCTGACCTGCAGGCCAGCCGGCAGGCGCACCCCCGGCAGGCGCGGGTTGATGCGCCCGCTGCGCCAGCCGACGTTGCGGCCCCACAGCGTGACCGGGCCCTTGGCGGCCAGGACCACGGCCAGGGCGGTGCCGAAGGCCCCGGCTCCGATGACGGCGACACTCATGCCTTTGCTCCTCGTTTTCCGGCGCCCAGCATCGGCGCGGCCCTGTGGTCCAGCGGCCAGCGCGGCCGGGCGGCAAGATCCATGCCGTCGCGGTGGCCGGTGCGATAGGTCTCGATCCCGGCCCAGGCGATCATCGCTGCATTGTCGGTGCAAAGCCGCAGGGGCGGCGCCAGAAGCCTTGCGCCCTGGGCGTCCGCCACCGCCTGCAGCGCCGTGCGCAGGCTGCGATTCGCCGCCACGCCGCCGGCCACCGCCAGCACCGGCACGGGTGCCAGGGCCAGGGCGCGGCGGGTCTTTTCGGCCAGCACCTCGGCCACTGCGGCCTGAAAGCCCGCGCAAAGATCGGCGCGGTCCTGTTCGTGCAGCCCGCCCTGCGCCGCCACCAGTTCGTCGCGCTGGCGCAGCACCGCGGTCTTCAGCCCCGAGAAACTCAGATCGCATCCCGGCCGGTCCAGCAGCGGCCGCGGCAGGGCAAAGCGGCGCGCGTCGCCCGCGGCGGCGGCCACCTCGACCGCGGGGCCGCCGGGCTGGGGCAGGCCCAGAAGCTTGGCCACCTTGTCGAAAGCCTCGCCCGGGGCGTCGTCGATGGTGCCGCCAAGCCGGGTGAAGTCGTCCGGCCCGGCGACCGACAGGAACTGGCAATGCCCGCCCGAAACCAGCAGCATCAGATAGGGAAAGCCGACGCCGTCGGTCAGCCGCGGGGTCAGCGCATGGCCGGCGAGGTGATTGACCCCGACCAGCGGCAGCCCGCTGCCCGCCGCCAGCCCCTTGGCCAGCATGACCCCCGAAAGCACGCCGCCGATCAGCCCCGGCCCGGCGGTGACCGCGATCCCGTCCATCTGCTCAAGGCGCAGCCCGGCCTCGGCCAGCGCCGCCTCGACGCAGCCATCCAGCCTTTCGGCATGGGCGCGGGCGGCGATTTCCGGCACCACGCCGCCGAAATCGGCATGCAGCTGCGCCTGCCCGGCCACGACCGAGGCGAGGATACGGCGATCCCCGGTGACGACGGCGGCGGCGCTGTCGTCGCAACTGCTCTCGATGCCAAGAAAGGTCAGTGCCATGCTTGTCCTTGTTCCCGCGCCAATCCCGGCCTAGGCATGGGTGACGTAACATCTTGCACGGGCGAATGCCATGCCACCGATCCCCGACCCCGTCCTGCTGCTGACCCGGCCCGAGGCGGCGGCGCGGCGTTTCGCCGCGGAGCCGGCGCTGGCGAGGCTGGCGGTCATCGTCTCGCCGGTGCTGCGCATCGTGCCCGTGGCGCATGACGCGGCGCGGATCGCGGCGGCGCGCGGCCTGGTGCTGACCTCGGTCAATGCGGTGCCGGCGGCCGGGGCGGGGCGCGGCCGGCCGGCGATCTGCGTCGGTCCCGCCACCGCCGAGGCAGCGCGCGCCGCGGGCTTTGCCGTGACCGAGGGGCCCGGCGACGCCGCGCGCATGCTGCCCTTGCTGCGCGATCTGGACGAGGGCTGGCTGCATCCGCACGGGGCGCATGTCGCCAAGGTGCTGCCGGTGCCGGGCATGGTCGTCTATGACCAGCAGCCCGTGGCGCTGAACGCGGCGGCGCGAGCGGCGCTGGCGGGCGCGGCGCCGGTGATCCTGCCGCTGTTCTCGCCGCGCTCGGCGTTGCTGCTGGCCGGGCAGGCGGCAGGGGCGCGCGCGCCGCTGTGGCTGGCGCCGATCAGCGCCGCGGCGGCGGCGGCCTGGCAGGGGGCGGCCTGGCACGGGGCCGCGGCGCGGCTCGTCACTGCCGCGACGCCGGATGCGGCGGGGGTGCTTGCCGCGGTGCTGGCGCTTCTGCAGGGTGAACATTCGGCTTGCGGGCGGGTTGAGGCGCAGCGCCGGGCCGATTAGACTGCGCGGCAAGCTAGCAGCAATCGCGGCAGCCGGGGCCGGACCAACCCGGTCGGCCAGAACGGCAACTGCCCAAGGGAGCGGGGAAGAATCGTGAAAGAGCCAGAGACCAAATCCAGCGATGCGACGGCAAACCCCGGAAAGGACGACCGCAAGAAGGCGGCTTCCGGTCCGGTGATCGACAGCCGCCCGGTCAGCTCTGGCGGCAGCGCCGGCGCCGCCACCCCCGAGCCCAAACCCCAGGTCGAATCGACCTTGGTCGGGGATGGCAGCGGCCCGGGCGCCGCGGCGGCGAAATCGCCGGCCGCAGGTGCCCCGGCGGCCGAATCGGCTGCGCCGGCCAAGCCCGCGGAAACCGCGAAGCCTGCGCCCGCCACCCCGCCGTCAGCCGCGAAACCCGCCGCCGAAAAGCCCGAGACCCGCGTGGTCGAGGTGCGCCGCGGCGGCTTTGCCCCGACCTTCCTGGGCGGCGTGGTCGCGGCCGGCCTGGGCGCCGCCGGCGCCTGGTGGGCGATCCCGCATCTGCCGCCTGCCTGGCAGCCCGGCGTGGCCGAGGCGCCGGTCTCGGAGGCGCAGCTCGAGGCGGCGCGCAGCGCCGCGACCGAGGCTGCGACCGCTGCCGCCCGCAGCGAGGTCGCGGCCCAGGCCGACACATTCGCCAGCCGTGCCGCCGAGGCCGGGGCCGATGCCGCGCGCCAGGCGCTGGCCGGTGCCGGCGAGGGCGAGAAGGCGCTGGCCGACAAGCTGGCGGCGCTGGCAAAGACCGTGGCCGAGATCGGCGCGCGCCCGGTCGCGGCGCCCATCGTCTCGGGCGAGAACAGCGAGGGGCTGCAGTCGGTGCTGAACGAGCTGACCGCGCGGCTGAGCGCGCAGCAGCAGCGCCTGGACGAGCTGTCCGCGCGCCCGGCCGTCGATCCCGGCGCCGAGCAGAGGATGCAGGAATTCGCCGCCCAGGCCGAGGCCGTGCAGCAGCAGGTCACCGCCGCTGCCGATGAGGCCAAGCAGCGCCTTGCCGCCGCCGAGGCCCAGGCGCAGTCGCTGGCCGACAGCGCCGAAAGCGCCAACCGGCGCGCGCAGGCGGCCACCGCCGCCGCGGCGCTGCAGGCCGCGCTGAAATCCGGGGGGGCGCGCGACCAGGCGCTGGCCGCGCTGGCCGCGGCTGGCGTCGAGCCGCCGGCGGCGCTGACCGGCGACGTGCCGACGCTGGACCAGCTGCGCGGCGATTTCCCCGCCGCCAACCGCGAGGCCCTGGCTGCGGCGCTGAAGGCAGCGCCCGAGACCGGCGTGATGGACAGGCTCGGCAATTTCCTGCGCGTGCAGACCGGCGCGCGTTCGGTCGAGCCGCGCGAGGGCGAGGATGCCGATGCGGTGCTGTCGCGCGCCAATGCGGCGCTGGATCTGGGCAATGTCCAGGGCGCGCTCGATCAGATCGCGACCCTGCCGCCGGCCGCACAAGAGGCGATGTCGGCCTGGACCGCCCGCGCCCGCAGCTGGGTCGATGCCAATGCCGCGCTGGCCGCCCTGGCCGCCGGCAGCATGTAGGGGGTAGACCATGCTGCTTTCGGCTCTGAAAATCCTGATCTTCTTTGCGATCGTGCTGGCGGCGACCCTGGGCGCGCTGCAGCTTGCCGAGACCGGGCACGAGCTGCGCCTGGTCTTTGGCGGCGTCGAATATTCGCTGGGCCCGGTGCAGGCGTTGATCGCGCTGGCAGTGCTGGTGGTTGCCGGCTGGCTGGCGTTGCGCCTGGTCGGGTTGCTGGTCGCCTTCATCCGCTTCCTGCTGGGCGACGAGACCGCGATCACCCGCCATTTCGCCCGCTCGCGCGAGCGCAAGGGCTATGAGGCGCTCACGGAGGGCATGCTGGCCGTGGCCTCGGGCGAGGCGCGGCTGGCGCAGGACAAGGCCGCGCGGGCGGCCAGGCTGCTGGACAAGCCCCATGTCACCAACCTTCTGGCCGCGCAGGCCGCCGAGATCGCCGGCGACCGGGCCAAGGCCGCCGAGGTCTATCGCCTGCTGCTGGCCGACGATCGCACGCGCTTTGTCGGCGTGCGCGGGCTGATGCGGCAGAAGCTGGCCGATGGCGATGTCGCCACGGCGCTGAAACTGGCGGAAAAGGCCTATGCGCTGAAGCCCCGGCATGTCGAGGTGCAGGACACGCTGCTGGAACTGCAGACCCGCCAGGGCGACTGGACGGGCGCGCGCGCCGTGCTCAAGGACAAGCGCAAGCAGGGGCAGCTGCCCAAGGACGTGCACACCCGCCGCGACGCGGTGCTGGCGCTGAAGGAGGCCTCGGAGATTCTGGCCGAAGGCAGCTCGATCAGCGCGCGCGAGGCCGCGATCTCGGCCAACCGCGCCAGCCCGGACCTGATCCCGGCGGCGGTGCTGGCGGCGCGCAGCTACATCGAGCAGAAGGACGCCCGCAACGCCGCGCGCGTGCTGCAAAAGACCTGGAGCGTGCGGCCGCATCCCTCGCTGGCCGCGACCTATGCCGAGATCGTGCCGGACGAACAGCCGGCCGCGCGGCTGCGCCGCTTCGAGGATCTGATGCGGCAGAACCCGACGCATGAGGAGACCCGGCTGCTGCGCGCCGAGCTGATGCTGGCGGCCGAGGATTTTCCCGGCGCCCGGCGCGCGCTGGGCGATCTGGCGGAACTGCATCCGACCGTGCGATCGCTGTCGATCCTGGCTGCGGTCGAGCGCGGCGAGGGCTCTGGCGACGCGGTGGTACGCGGCATCCTGGCCCGGGCCCTGGCCGCAAGCCGCGGCCCGCAATGGGTCTGCGACAAGTGCCACAACGTCATGGCGGACTGGGCGCCGGTCTGCGACAGCTGCGGCGGCTTTGACACGCTGACCTGGCGCGAGCCCGACAGCGCCGCCTGGAGCGCCGGTGCCCCGAACGGCGCCGAAATGCTGCCGCTGCTGGTCGGAGCGGGACCCGCAGCCGCGACCAAGGCCGCGCCGGGATCCGCGCCGCAGCCCGCCGCTGCGGCCGCGCCCGAGCCCGAGATCGAGGTGGCAGATGTCTCGCCCGGGATGGTGCCGCGCGAATCGGACTATCGCCGCCGCCCGGCATCTGCCGCGCATGCGCCCGAGCCGGCGGTGACGCTGACCGATCCCGTGCCCGATGCCGCGATCGAGATCGAGATGCCGCCGGCGCCCGCTGCCGGCCCGCGCTTTCCGCCGGTGCGCCCCGATGTCGAACCGCCCGAGGCCGAGGCCGCCAGCGCGGGGAAAAAGCACTGATCCCCCTTTTCGCCCGCGCCGGAACCTGCTATCCGGCGCGGCACAAGACGTGCCGCAGTAGCTCAGCTGGTAGAGCAACGCATTCGTAATGCGTGGGTCGGGGGTTCGAGTCCCTTCTGCGGCACCATTTCCCCCCCCTGAATCAGAAATCCGGCTCTTGCGTCAAGCGACGATTCCTGCGAGCCGTCCCGGGGGCCGGCGTGGCCTCGCTGGCGACTCTTTTCCAGGGTGGCTGACACTCCCGTTGCTTTTTTGCGTTCCAGCGCTGCCTGGGCGAGGTCGCATGGGCAATCCGCGCCGCGCATGTGGCCAGGCAAGGGTCGACCATCTGACCTGCCGGGCGAATTCGGCGCCGCGCGGGCATTTGACGGCGCGCGGTGCCCGACAGCCATAGGCCCGGCCACGCCGACTTTATGCGGCCGACGCCGCCCGGTTCTGCCGGTATCCGGGGCGGCAGCGGGGGTGGCGGCACCGCCTCTGTCCAAAAAGCCAGCATGACTTTTCCAGCGGTTGCGCGATCCTGTGGTTGTGGGGCGCCCGGCGTTTTTCAGGGCGTCGCACCCGTCTGTTGCAAGTCGTTTTGAAGAGTGTGCGAGGTTTTCCATGAGCGCCTGGTGGAGCGTCTCCGTCTGTATCAATCGCGTGCTCTGCGGAACGCAATCCGAACCCCTTTGTTCACGCGTCTATCGCCAGCCGCCGTCATTGTGGCGCAGCCTGTTCATGGCGGCGATGGACCGCGCCTTTGCCGAGACCGCGCATTGCGAGCAGATCCACAGCCGCTGGCAGGTGCGGCGTGACCCCTGAACCGGCGCTGCCGGCGAGGCTTTCGCGGCGGCAGAGCCGGGGTTTTCGCGCCTGGCTGCCGCCGCCCCTTGTCATTCCTGCGCGCCGCCCCTAGAAGGCGCCCCGGAAACTGCTGGGGGGCAAGGGAATGCCGCTTCTGGTGATGAAATTCGGCGGCACCTCGGTGGCCGACCTGGACCGCATCAAGAATGCAGCGCTGAAGGTTCAGCGCGAAGTCGAACGCGGCTATGACGTCATCGTCATCGTCAGCGCCATGTCTGGCAAGACCAACGAACTGGTGGGCTGGGTCGAGGCGACCTCGCCGCTGTTCGACGCGCGCGAATACGACGCCGTGGTGTCCTCGGGCGAGAATGTCACCGCCGGGCTGATGGCGCTGACGCTGCAGGAAATGGGCGTGCCGGCGCGCAGCTGGCAGGGCTGGCAGGTGCCGATCCACACCACCTCGCAGCATTCGGCGGCGCGATTCGTCGATATTCCGCGCGAGAACATCGACCGCAAGTTCGCCGAGGGCATGAAGGTCGCGGTGGTCGCGGGCTTTCAGGGCCTGGGTAACGACAGTCGCATCACCACGCTGGGGCGCGGCGGTTCGGACACCACCGCGGTGGCCTTTGCCGCCGCCTTCGGTGCCGAGCGCTGCGACATCTATACCGATGTGGACGGCATCTATACCACCGATCCGCGCATCACCTCGAAGGCGCGCAAGCTGCACCGCATCGCCTTCGAGGAAATGCTGGAACTGGCCAGCCTGGGCGCCAAGGTGCTGCAGACCCGTTCGGTCGAACTGGCGATGCGCTTCAAGGTCCGCCTGCGGGTGCTGAGCTCGTTCGAGGATACCGACGAGAACTCTGGCACCCTGGTCTGCGATGAGGATGAAATCATGGAATCGAAAGTCGTCAACGGCGTCGCCCATTCGCGCGAGGAAGCCAAGATCACCCTGGTCACCGTCGAGGACAAGCCGGGCATCTCGGCCGCGATCTTCGCGCCGCTGGCCGATGCCGGGGTGAACGTGGACATGATCGTGCAGAACATCTCGGAGCGGAACTACGAGAACCACCCCGGCGCCGTCACCGACATGACCTTTTCCTGCCCGGTGAACCAGGTCGCGCGCGCGAGGAAGGCCATGGAGGACGCCAAGGCCACCGGGCTGATCGCCTATGACGATCTGGTGGTCGATACCGAGGTCGCCAAGGTCTCGGTGGTGGGCATCGGCATGCGCAGCCACGCCGGCGTCGCAGCGCATATGTTCAAGGCCCTGGCCGACGAGAACATCAACATCAAGGTCATCTCCACCAGCGAGATCAAGATTTCCGTGCTGATCGACCGCAAATATATGGAACTTGCGGTGCAGGCGCTGCATGATGCCTTTGACCTGGATCAGGGCTGAGAACGCCCGGGCTGGCCAAAGCGGAGGATCATGCCGGAGCGTAAGGACAGCGATTCGCGCAAGCTGCTGAGGCGGCTGCGCGAGACCTTGGCCGCGCCCGGCAACGGCCAGGCACGTCTGGACCAGATTACCCATCACATCGCCGATTCGATGGGCACGCAGGTCTGCTCGATCTATCTGTTCCGCGACCCCGAGACGCTGGAGCTTTGCGCGACCGAGGGGCTGCGGCCCGCCTCGGTGCACAAGACCCGCCTGCGGCTGGGCGAGGGGCTGGTGGGCCGCGTCGCCCGCTCGGGCTGGCCGGTGAACACCGCCAATGCCCCGGCCGAGCCGGGCTTCCGCTTCATGCCCGAGACCGGCGAGGAGGTCTTTCCCAGCTTCCTTGGCGTGCCGATCCAGCGCGTCGGCGAAAGGCTGGGCGTGCTGGTGGTGCAGTCGCGCGAATCGCGGCTGTTTTCCGAGGACGAGATCTATGGGCTTGAGGTCGTCGCCATGGTGCTGGCCGAGATGGCCGAGCTTGGCGCCTTTCTGGGCATGTCCTCGGACAATATGCCGCTGGCGCACCGCTTTCCGCTGGTATTCCGCGGCGGCAGCGGCCAGGAGGGCGCGGCCGAGGGCCGGGTCTGGCTGCATGAGCCGCGGGTGGTGATCACCAATCCGGTCGCCGACGATCCGCTGCGCGAGAAGGCGCGGCTGACCGAGGGCGTGGCCATGCTGCGCAGCAGTGTCGATTCCATGCTGGAAGGCACCGATGTCGGCGCGGGCGATTCCGCCGAGATCATGGAGACCTACCGCATGTTCGCGCATTCGCGCAGCTGGCTGCGGCGCATGGAGGAGGCGATCGACCTGGGGTTGTCCGCCGAGGCTGCGGTCGAAAAGGAACAGAGCCAGGCGCGCGCCCGGCTGGAAAGCGCCGCCGACCCCTATCTGCGCGACCGGCTGCACGATCTGGACGATCTGGCGAACCGGCTGCTGCGCATCCTGACCGGGCAGGGGCGCGACACCGGCGCCGAGATGCCCGAGAACCCGATCCTGGTGGCGCGCAACATCGGGCCGGCCGAACTGCTGGATTATGGCCGCAAGCTGAAGGGCGTCGTGCTGGAGGAGGGCTCGGTCGGCAGCCATGCCGCGATCGTGGCACGGGCGCTGGCCATCCCGCTGGTCATCCACGCCGACCGCATCACCGCCGAGGCACTGAACGGCGACCAGATCCTGGTCGATGGCGACATGGGCACCGTGCATCTGCGGCCCGAGGAAACCGTCGCCCGCGCCTTTCGCGAAAAGATCGCCATGCTGGCCGAGGCGCAGAAGCGCTATGCCGGGCTGCGCGACCTGCCGGCCACCGGCCGATGCGGCACCACCATCCGGCTTTACATGAACGCCGGGCTGCTGGCCGACCTGCCCAGTCTCGAAAGCTCGGGCGCCGAGGGGGTCGGGCTGTTTCGCACCGAGCTGCAGTTCCTGACCCGCACCAAGGTGCCGCGGCGTGGCGAGCTGGCGGCGCTTTATGCCCGGGTGCTGGACAATGCCCAGGGCCGGCCGGTGATGTTTCGCACCCTCGACATCGGCTCGGACAAGGTGCTGCCCTACATGAAGCCGCAGGACGAGCCGAACCCGGCCATGGGCTGGCGGGCGATCCGGGTCGGGCTCGACAAGCGCGGCGTGCTGCGCATGCAGCTGCAGGCGCTGATCCGCGCCGCCGTCGGCCGGCCGCTTTATGTCATGTTCCCCTTCGTCACCGTGATGGAGGAATTCGAGGAGGCGCACCGCCTGCTGATGGAGCAGCTGGCGCGCGAGCAGCGCCTGGGCCATGCCATGCCCTCGGACATCCGCGTGGGCGCCATGCTGGAAACGCCCTCGCTGGCCTTCGCGCCGGCGAAATTCTTCCAGATGTGCGACTTCATCTCGGTGGGCGGCAATGACCTGAAGCAGTTCTTCTTCGCCGCCGACCGCGAGAACGAGCGCGTACGCCGGCGCTATGACATGCTGGATTCCTCGTTCCTGACGCTGCTTTTGCAGATCGTGCGCCGCTGCGACGAGGCGCGGGTGCCGCTGTCCTTCTGCGGCGAGGATGCCGGCCGGCCGATCGAGGCCGTCACCATCGCCGCGCTGGGTTTCCGGCGGCTGTCCATGCGCCCGGCCTCGATCGGGCCGGTCAAGCACCTGATCCGGCGCGTGGACCTGAGCGCGCTGCGCGGGCTGATCGACGCGGCCTGTGCCGCCGGCGAGACGAACCTGCGCCGCGAGATCACCGAGTGGCTGGCCCGGCAATAGCCGCGCAACGCCCACTTGCCAAGCATCCGGCCAGCCGCTAGCCAGTTTCCGGCGCGGGCGTGGCGGAATGGTAGACGCATGGGACTTAAACTCCCTTGGGCGCAAGCCCGTGCGGGTTCAAGTCCCGCCGCCCGCACCAACATTTCCGAAACGTATAAGTAAAATCATAGACTTATGAGAAGGTGAACTTCTTCAGTCCACCCTGCAGCCCACCTTTTGGCGGTCGCTTGACCGCTCGTCAGGGTGCGACATGCGCGACGCGAATCTGGGCGCCCGTGGCAGGTGAGATTGCCGAGATCGAAGGTGGAGCGGACCCGAGGTCACCGAAATCCTGCGCAGTCCGCCTGCGGGCATGTCTATTCAATTTTGATCTGGCCCACCAGATGTCGGGACTGGATACTTGGCTGTGACTTATGAGGCTAGCCGACCAACAGCAGATAATCGGGGACGTTTGGGAATGCATGATCGCGCATGGGGAAAAATCGATCTTTTGACCGGTGAAAGTCACCATCTCATTCATCACAGTGCGGATGTTGCCGCAGTCCTTCACGCCTTGCTGCTCCTGCCCGCCTTCAGGCTACGTGCCGAGCGCGCGGCTGGTGCCGTCCTGTCGGATGAGACCGTGACCTGCCTTGCGGCACTGGCGTTTCTGCATGACGTCGGCAAGCTTGCCCCGGCGTTTCAGGCCAAGGGCTGGCCGACGGGGCATGGCGTCACCCCAAGGGATCACCTGCGCTGTGGCTGGCGTTGGCTTGAAATGGGAGAACCGGAAAGCACTCTGGCCGGTCACGCGGTGCATTTGGGTAACTGGCCGGCTATCGAGCAATGGTTTCCGGTGCTGTTCGCGCATCACGGAAAACCGGTCCCGCCGCCGGAAGAAATCTGGGCGCGCGCCGCGTTTCAAGATAGCGGCGGCTATAGCTGGAAACTGGCTGAGAAGCAGATGGGCGAGGCCATGATGGCATGGTTTCCCGCGATCGCCCACGCGCAGCCCCCGGCCCTATCACCGCGTTTTGCCCATCATTTTGCGGGCCTGCTGGCGCTTGCGGACTGGATCGGCTCGGACCGGACGGCATTCCCCTTTGTCGCTGAATTCGACCCCGGATATTTTGGTAAGGCACAGCAGATCGCGCGTGAGCGCCTAGCCACCATCGGGCTGGACGCGCGCGGCCGCGGGTTGCGTGGTGCCCCTGATTGGGCACTACTTTCAGATCATCCCGACCCACGACCGGCCCAGTTGCAACTGTCCAAGATTGCGACAGAGGAAACGCTTGTCATCCTCGAGGCCGAAACCGGCGCTGGTAAGACCGAGGCCGCACTTTGGCGCTTTGCGCAGCTTTATCGCGCGGGGCTGGTGGACAGCCTGTATTTCGCCGTGCCGACCCGGGCGGCAGCGCGGCAGTTGCAAGGTCGCGTTAATTCCGCATTGAAGCGCCTGTTTGCCGATCCCGCCCCCGAAGCCGTGCTGGCCATCCCGGGCCAGATGCTGGCGGGCGAGGCACAGGGCATCCGTCTGCCGGGCTTTGAAACGCGCTGGGATGACGGCGACAATGCCTCTCGTTGGGCGGCCGAACATGCGACCCGCTATCTGGCGGCGCAGATTGCTGTCGGCACCGTCGATCAGGCAATGATGGCGGCGCTGCAGATCAAACATGCCCATATGCGCGGTGCGATGCTGTCACGTTCACTGCTGGTGATCGACGAGGTGCATGCCTCGGACAGCTGGATGACCAGCATCCAGCAGGAACTGGTGGCGTCGCATCGCGCGCTTGGCGGCCATGCCCTGCTGATGTCGGCGACACTGGGCGCGGCGGCGCGGGCGGCATGGCTAGGGAAGCCTTTGCCCGAACCGGATGCGGCTGCGCGCGCCCCTTATCCCGCCGTCTGGACGCCCTCGGCCTGTCATCCGGTGGCTGGCGATGACCGGCAGAAACGGGTCCAGATGCAGGCCGAAGCGCGCTGGTCAGGACAGGACGCGGCGCAGCTCGCACTTGAGGCGGCGCAGCAGGGCGCGCGCGTGCTGGTGATCCGCAACACCGTGGATCGTGCACGCGACACCTGGCGCGCCTGCGTCGATGCCGCGCCGGATCTGGTGTTTTCTCTGGCCGGCGTCCCGACCCTGCATCACAGCCGCTTCGCCGCCGAGGACCGCGCGCGCCTCGATCGCCGGGTCGAGGAAGTGCTGGGCAAGGACTCTCCGAACGAGGGCGTGGTCGTGATCGGCACGCAGACGCTGGAGCAATCGCTGGACATCGACGCCGATCTGCTGATTACCGACCTTGCGCCGATAGACGTGCTGCTGCAACGCATCGGCCGCCTGCACCGGCACACGCGCAACCGGCCTACGGGTTTCGTACAGTCGCGAGCGGTCGTTTTGACCCCGCCACAAGGCTTGGGCCCGTTGACGCAAGTGCCGGAGAACGGCTTGGGCGCACTGGCCCGCGCGGCATCGCTATCGGGTGTCTATACCGATGTTCCAGGACTGGCCGCGACCCTACAGGCGATCAGACAGGAACCGCTTTGGGTCATTCCCGACATGAACCGTCGTTTGGTCGAGGCCGCCACCCATCCGCTGCACCTGCGAGAAATTGCCGCTGCGAACGATTGGGAAAGCTATTGGCGGCGCATGACCGGCAAGGCGCTGGCCGAAACGCAGGGTGCGGCGCTGGTCATTCTGGATCGCAGCGTGGAGTTTCCCAAATGCTTCCCCTCGGATGAGGCTATCCGCACCCGATTGGGTGAAGAAGGGGTGATCCTGACCCTGCCCGAACCTGTTCCCGGCCCCTTCGGTCAGCCGGTCCGGCGCTTTGCCCTTCCGGTGCATTGGTCGCACGGGCTATCTGGCGATGAGGCAGCCAGCACAGCGACTGTTGACGGGCTGACGGTCCAGGTCGGCGACAGACAGTTTCTCTATGCGGCCGACGGACTGGCGCGAGAAAGTGCTTGAAATCGCTCGGCCCAAAAGCCGAGGATGCCGAAAGTGATTGCTTGAGGTCATTTCATGTCTCATTTCGCGACCGCCCCGATTGACGGCTGTCTGCGCAGGGTTGGCCCCAGGCCCTGTTGCTCGAACCAGCTTTTCACCCACGCACGGGGAATCCTTTGAAACACGACCTTCTACACGATCCGCTGATCGGAACGAATGGCGGTATGTTCAGCCTGCCGGAACTGCTGACGGAACTGGCGGCGGGCCGGGTCGCGAGCTTCCCCGCCCTGCGCCCACATCAGCGCCCGGCCTGGCACATGTTTCTGGTGCAGCTTGCCACCATGGCGCTGCGCCGGGCGGGGCAAGGCGTCATCCCCGAGGATACCGCGACATGGCGCGACGCCCTGCGCAGCCTGACGCCAGACTTTCCCGATGATGCGCCCTGGCACCTGATCGTGGACAAGCCCACCCAGCCGGGCTTCATGCAGCCGCCGGACCCCGGTGGGCTGAAATGGTCCGAGGTCGCCACGCCCGATGCGCTGGACATGATCATCACCTCACGCAACCATGACCTGAAGGGCCAGATCGCCGCCGAGGCCGCGCCGCAGGACTGGATCTTTGCACTGGTCAGCCTGCAGACGATGGAGGGGTTTGGCGGCGCAGGGAACTACGGCACGGCACGGATGAATGGCGGCTCGTCATCGCGCGCGATGCTGACGCTGGCCCCGGCCGAGCCGGGTGGTCAGGTTGTCGATCCCTCAGCCTGGTGGCGGCGCGATGTCACGCGGCTGCTGGCCAGGGGCGACACGGCCGAGGGGCACATGCTGCTGTGGTGCCAGCCCTGGCCCGAGGGCCACGCTCTGACGCTGGACCAGTTGGCGCCGCAATTCATTGAGATCTGCCGCCGGGTGCGATTGCGGGATGGGTTGCGCGCGATCCGCACCACCTCCAAGGCCGCGCGGATCGACGCCAAGGAGGCCAAGGGCATGACCGGCGATCCTTGGGCGCCGATCCATATCGCCGAGGCCAAAGCGCTGACTCTGGGCGAACGCGACTGGACCTATCGGTTGATCTGCGATCTGTTTTACGGCGGCGACTGGGCTGTGCCCGAACTGGCCAAGGCCAGCGAGGATGAGCAGGCCGATCAGATGCTGCTGATCGCCGAAGCCTTCGCCCGGGGAAACTCCAAGACAGACGGCTTCAAGTCGCGGGTGATCACCGTGCCCAAGGCAGCGCAGCGCATAATGTTCAGTGTGAAAGCGGTTGAATTGGCGGAGGACCAGATCAAGCTGATCGCGGATTGCGATCTGGCCCTGCGCAACGGGCTGGCCTTGATCAGCGCCGAAGGGGCGCGCGAGAAGCTTGGCAAGTCGCATTACGCCCGCACCACCGCCGCCCGAGATGCCCTGCAACGCCGCGCCGATGCGCTGTTCTTTCCGGCGTTGTGGAACAAACTGGCCGCCGGTTCCGAAGATGGCCGCGTCGCCGTGCAGGTGTGCCTGATGCGCGTGCTTGCCGCCGCCACCCGGGCCGAATTTCATCGCGCCGCCTCCGCCATTCCCTGCGCCTCGATCATGCGGCCGCGGGCCGAGGCGCGCGGCCTGGCCGCCCTGAACCGCGGGCTGGCCGCGATCTTCATGGCGGCCGACATCAAGGAGGTCGAACATGTCTGAACCCGCCAATGAGGTCGGAAGCCGCGCCTGTGCCATCGCCGCCGCTCTGGCCGCGGCAGGTGCTGGCGAACGCGCCGCCGCCCGCCGCATGGGATCCGAGGGCAGCGCGCTGTTCTGGCGCATGGTTGCCCGCCACAAGATCTCCCGCCGCGATGAGGAAAGCTGGCGGCGCATTACGCAGCTTCTGGCGCTGCTGACGCCCTCAAGCGCCACCGAAACCCGGCATCAGGCGGGCCATCGCTTTGGCGCCGTGTTGGCAGATGGCGGGGCGGAAAACGCGCGGCTGGAACAGCCCGCCTTGTCCGAGCAGCGCCTTGCTCGGCTTCTGGCTGCGCGCGGACCAGCACGGCTGGATGCCATCGAACGTGCCGTGCGCGCCCTGGCCCGCCAACAGCCCCGCATCGACGCCCCCAGCCTGGCCTGGGCCGTGTTGCGTGAGGATGGCCGCGACATTGCGCGTGATTATTACAACCGGCTTGACCGCCGCACCGAACAAAACCCCGAGGATGCCGATGCCTGACCCCCGTTTCCTGCAGATCCATTTTTTTGCGCCCTACACCGCCGCGCTTTTGAACCGCGATGATGCCGGGCTGGCCAAACGACTGCCTTATGGCGGGAAACTGCGCACGCGGGTCAGCTCGCAATGCTTGAAACGTCATTGGCGGCTGGCGGATGATCCACATGCGCTGGACCGGATCAATGGCGCGGATGCCGCTTACCGCTCGCGCGAGATCGTTGAGCGCAAGGTCTTCGGCGACTGGGCCGAAGACGTCGATACCGAGATCGCCAAAGAAATCAAGGACGCGCTGCTGAAGGTAGTCTATGGCGACAAGGGCACCGAAAAGAAATCGCGCCAGACCCTGCTTTTGGGTGAGGTCGAGATTGCCTATCTGACACAGGCTGCCAAGGATCTGGCTGCGCAGGCGAATGGCAATCGCAAGGCGGCCAAGGAACTGGCGGCTGAGTGGCTGAAGGTCCACAAGGCCAATCTCAAGGCACTGAGCGAAGGTTCAAACCTGCCCGGCGGCCTGATCGGGGCACTGTTCGGGCGCATGGTCACCTCGGACCCGCGCGCCAATATCGACGCGGCGGTGCATGTGGCCCACGCCTTCACCGTCCATGCCGAAGAGGCCGAGAGCGACTATTTCATCGCCGCCGACGATCTCGCACGAGATGAGGACACCGGCGCCGACACCATTCAGGAGACCGAGCTGACCTCGGGGCTGTTCTATGGCTATGTCGTGGTGGACTTGCCGGCGCTGATCGGCAACCTGGGCGGCGACCGCACCCTTGCAGGCGAGGTGTTGCACAATCTGATCTATCTGATCGCCGAGGTCTCGCCGGGGGCGAAGCTCGGCTCGACCGCCCCCTACAGCCGCGCCTCATTCCTGCTGCTGGAGTCGGGCGACCGGCAGCCGCGCTCTCTGGCCGAGGCGTTCCGCATCCCGACCGCGCCCGAGACCTCGCAGGCCGTCGCGGCGCTGGCTGAGCATCTGACGGCGCTGGATCAGGCCTATGCCACCGGCGAGGACCGCCGCCTGATGTCGCTGGTGAACCGCGACATCCCCGGCGCGACCCGTGGCACGCTGGCCGAACTGGCCGGGTTTGCGGGCGCTCTGGCCGAAGCCGTGCAGATCCCGGCATGAGCAACCGCTGGCTGCACCTGCGCCTTGCCGCGCCGCTTATGGCATTTGGCGGGGTGGCGATTGACCATGTGGGGGTGACGCGCGAGTTCCCCTCGGCCTCGGCATTGACCGGGCTGCTGGCCAATGCGCTTGGCTGGCACCGCCACCAAGGGGCCGAGCATCAGGCATTGCAGGATCGTCTGGTCTTTGCCGCGCTTTCGGTCTTGCCCGAGGGCGGCAGCGCACCTTGGATCATCACCGACAACCAGAATGCGCGCCTTTACGAGGATGAACCGGGCTGGACGACATCGGACAGTCCTGAGCGTCGAAACAAGGGACCTTCCTATTCTAACGCCCCGCTTGGCCAGCAATTTGGCAATCAGGCTGGCCGCAAGTGGATCACACACCGCCGCCGCCGTGACTATCTGGCCGATCACGAGACTCGCGTAGTCCTGCGCCTGAAGGCCGCTCAGGGGCAGTCACTTGAGGATCTGGCGCAGGCGCTCGACCGGCCCGCGCGCCCCCTGTTCATCGGGCGCAAGCCCTGCATCCCCTCGGGGCGATTGTTTCAGGGCTGGGTTCAGGGCGATTCTGCCCATGACGCCCTGCGTGCGCTTGGTATGACCGGACAGGCGCTCTGGCCGGACGAAGGCCAGCCCCATCCCGGCGCGCTGCGGCTGGACATTCCCGATACGCGCAATTGGATCAGCGGGCTGCATGGCGGCGCGCGCATCGTCTGGCAGGGTATGATCGCATGAGCCTGCACCTGGTCGAATTGCCACTGTCGCTGCCGGCACTGAACCGCTGGGCCGGCCCGCGCAGTTTCAGCCGCGGCGTCTTTGACGAGGGGCTGGCGCTGCATCATCTGCTGGGCGAGGTCTTTGGCCCCGCCGCGCTGCAACCCTTTCGCCTGATGGTGGCGCCCCGCACCCAGCAGGGCACGGTTTACGCCTATGCCAGCCGCCCGGCTGCCGAGTTGCGAAGGGATGCACAAGCCGTCCTCGGCCCCGCGCATGCCGATGTCGTGACACTCGAGGCTCTGCGCTCGCTGCCGCGCCCGGCCGAGGGTTGGCGGGAAGGTCAGCGGCTCGGTTTCGATGTCAGGCTGCGCCCGGTGGTGCGGCTTGCTAAGGCCGCCGGGGGCTTTGCCAAGGGCGCCGAGATCGACGCATTTCTGGCCGAGGCCCTGCGCAGCGATGCCCCTCGCGCGCGTGAAGCCGTCTATCTGGACTGGCTGGCGCAGCGCCTTGCCCCCGCCGCCCGGCTTGACCCCGACGCCAGCCGCCTGCACGCCTTCCAGCGCAGCACCGTCACCCGTAACGGACGCAGGCTGGAGGGACCCGAGGTGATCATCCACGGCACCCTGACCATCACCGATACGGCAGCCTTTGGCAATCTACTGGCCCGCGGCATCGGCCGGCACCGCAGCTATGGCTTTGGCATGTTGCTGCTGCGTCCGCCGCAAAGGGCTGGCTGATGCTGAAGGGACGCCTTGGGCTGGACAGCGCGAAAGTGCCTCACGCCGACCGCACCGGTTGTCTGTATCTGGCCCGTGGCGCCCTGACCGCGCGGGACGGCACGCTGGCCTTCCTGCAGGGCGCGCCCGGACCCGCCGATGCGCTTACGGCGGGCGATTATGCGATCCCGCTGCAAGGCGTGTCGATGATCCTGCTCGGCCCCGGCTCGACAGTCAGCCATGGTGCGCTGCGGCTTCTGGCCCATGCACGCACGGCCTTGGCCGCGGTGGGCGAGGATGGTGTGCGTATGTATACCGCGCCTCCCATCATGCCCGACCGCTCGGGGCTGGCGCGGGTGCAGGCGCGGATCTGGGCGGATGAGGAACTGCGCCTGATGACCGCGCGCCGCATGTATGCCCTGCGTCTGGGCGAGGTGCTACCCCATCGCGACCTGAATGTGCTGCGCGGGATCGAGGGCGCGCGGATGAAGGAAACCTATGCGCTTTGGGCGCAGCGCATCGGCATCGAATGGCAGGGTCGGCGCTATGACCGGCAGAACCCGCTGGCCGCCGACCTGGCCAATCAGGCACTAAACCACGCCTCCAGCGCGGTCGAGGCCGCCGCCGCCATCGCCGTCACCGCAACCGCGACCATCCCGCAATTGGGCTTCATCCACGAAGACCCCGGGCAGTCCTTTGTCCTTGACGTGGCTGACCTCTACCGCGCCCGCATCACCATCCCCTGCGCCTTCAAGGCCGCCCGCGAAGTTCTGGCCGCGCCCGCTGAAAACATCGAGCGCATGACCCGCCGCCTGACCGGCCGCGCGATCTCGGAGGAGGGACTGATCCCCGACATGATCGAGCGCATCAAGGCCCTGATCGAGGGCCGCGACTGATGCCCCTGACGATGATCGTGACCCGCGATGTCGAGGCACGCTATCGCGGCTTCCTGACCTCGGTAATGCTGGAAGTTTCTCCGGGCGTATACGTTGCCCCGGACATGAGCGCGGCGGTGCGCACGCGCGTCTGGGAGGTCGTGTCGGACTGGTGGCAGACACTTGGGCGGGGGGCGCTGGTCATGGTCTGGCGGGACAAGGCGTCAGTCGGCCATCTTCGGATCGAGACCTTGGGCGATCCACCCAAGGATATCGTGGACGCGGACGGCATTTTGCTCGTAAAGCGAAAGTGAACGACCGTTCACTCGCCACCATGCTTTTTGACAATCGAATATTTTTAGGGCATTACACGCAAGAGGCTCCCCCGCACCCGCGGGGATAGACCCGCGGCCGGCGGTCATGTTCGCGCCGGTTGTGGGGCTCCCCCGCACCCGCGGGGATAGACCCCTTCCATGTCCGACGAAAGGCCCGCATAGGACGGCTCCCCCGCACCCGCGGGGATAGACCCCGGCCGGTTGCCTATTGGTTCCATGACGGCCAGGCTCCCCCGCACCCGCGGGGATAGACCCGTGGCCATTCTGGTCGTCGGGGCGCCGTCGCCGGCTCCCCCGCACCCGCGGGGATAGACCCATTTATACTCCGCAGACTTCATGCCGCTCGAAGGCTCCCCCGCACCCGCGGGGATAGACCCGTCCGAACTGTCGGCAAACGCGCGCATTCACTGGCTCCCCCGCACCCGCGGGGATAGACCCTTCGAAGTGTGGATGTTCCGGGGCGGCAACAGGGCTCCCCCGCACCCGCGGGGATAGACCCACGTCGGCATGCTCCGGCGAGCGCATATAGGTGGCTCCCCCGCACCCGCGGGGATAGACCCCGCAGACCAGCGGCGCAACCTCGATGAACTTCGGCTCCCCCGCACCCGCGGGGATAGACCCCGCACGGCGGCGAGTGGCGCGAGTGGCAGGTAGGCTCCCCCGCACCCGCGGGGATAGACCCCGCGCGACCCTCGGCCGTGATCTCGTCCCACAGGCTCCCCCGCACCCGCGGGGATAGACCCGCAGGCTCTTTGCCGCCGCACGAATTGACTGAGGCTCCCCCGCACCCGCGGGGATAGACCCTTCCAGACCGGATTTGACAAAGGGCTGATGCTGGCTCCCCCGCACCCGCGGGGATAGACCCCTTGCAGGCGCAGGTGTTTGGCATCGGGAAGGGGCTCCCCCGCACCCGCGGGGATAGACCCGTGAGCAACCTTGCGCGCGAAATGAAGATCACGGCTCCCCCGCACCCGCGGGGATAGACCCCAGATGCGACCATCGCAAGGAGTGATGGAGGAGGCTCCCCCGCACCCGCGGGGATAGACCGTTTGAGACGACCGCGACCGGGTTTAGGGAAGCGGCTCCCCCGCACCCGCGGGGATAGACCCGCTTTCGCCCGCTCGACAATGCCAAGGTGTTTGGCTCCCCCGCACCCGCGGGGATAGACCCGTGGCGAAGCGCCTTCATCGCGCGCGAAAAGGGGCTCCCCCGCACCCGCGGGGATAGACCCCAGTCCACCGCCAGATTGCGGAAGTGGTCTGCGGCTCCCCCGCACCCGCGGGGATAGACCCCAGTCGCTGCGCCTGCGGCTGAGGTTCTTTCAGGCTCCCCCGCACCCGCGGGGATAGACCCGCGGCAGCGGTGCTGCCCCGCGATGCGTGGCTGGCTCCCCCGCACCCGCGGGGATAGACCCACTGCGCCTGACGGCCGACATTCCCAAGCCGGGGCTCCCCCGCACCCGCGGGGATAGACCCAGATCGCGGTCATCGGTTGGCGTGGCGCTGGCGGCTCCCCCGCACCCGCGGGGATAGACCCAGATCAAGCTGGAAGGCGAGGCGCGGATGGCCGGCTCCCCCGCACCCGCGGGGATAGACCCCTTGGCACACGCGGCGCGACGGTCCATGTCGAGGCTCCCCCGCACCCGCGGGGATAGACCCATCGCGTCCTATGTGCTGGACGGCGACCTGTCGGCTCCCCCGCACCCGCGGGGATAGACCCTTCGCCTCATTGCGCCCGCCGATCGCCGCCAAGGCTCCCCCGCACCCGCGGGGATAGACCCCTTGGCCCCAGCTTCGCGCGCGGTGCCAGCAAGGCTCCCCCGCACCCGCGGGGATAGACCCGACGCCGGCGTCACCACCTCGACCAATATCGCGGCTCCCCCGCACCCGCGGGGATAGACCCAAGGTTTGGGACAGCAGCAACTATCGCACGGCGGCTCCCCCGCACCCGCGGGGATAGACCCGATAGCCGCGCCGGCTTCGGCCTCAGTCACCTGGCTCCCCCGCACCCGCGGGGATAGACCCACCACGTCAGACAAGCGATTGAAACATGATCCGGCTCCCCCGCACCCGCGGGGATAGACCCGGCGCGGGAAGCTGCGGCGACTGAAAAGCTGTGGCTCCCCCGCACCCGCGGGGATAGACCCCTTGAAGTGAACCGGTGGGCGCCAACACTGCGGGCTCCCCCGCACCCGCGGGGATAGACCCG
>NZ_JBDHSP010000027.1:0-36975 GCF_039808215.1 Paracoccus sp. (in: a-proteobacteria) | reverse complement strand
GTCTTGCCGTGGTCAACGTGACCAATCGTGCCGATGTTGACGTGCGGTTTCGTGCGTTCAAACTTTGCCTTTGCCATCATGGCCTCCTATCGGGGGGCCACCCGCGCGACAGCCCCGTCGTGAAACATCCGCCGCGACTTATCGTTGCGGCCGGGTAAAATCAAGGGCGTCGGCCCCTTTGCGGGCGCGGAACCCGAAGCCGCGCGGCGCGTTGGCCACGGGGCGCCGCGCGGCTTGCCGCCCGCCAGCACATAACATGGGGAGGAACGCGATGAGCCTGATGAAATCCCTGGCCCGGGTCGCGGTCGGCGTCATGCTGGCCAAGGGCATCGGCACGATGATGCGCAATGCGCAGAACCGTCAGTCGTCGGCGGGCGGCGGGGCCGGCGGCGGCCTGCTGGACGACATTCTGGGCAACAATACCGCAGGGACTGGCAGCCGCAGCCCGGGCTCGGGCGGGCTTGGGGACATGCTGGGACAGGTGCTGGGCGGGCGCCAGGGATCGGGTCAGGCCTATGGCGGCCCGAATTCGCCACGCCAGGCCGGCGCCCAGGGCGGGCTTGGCGGCATCCTCGACCAGCTGGGCGGCGGGGCCGGTGGCGGCCTCGGTGGCATGCTGGGCGGGGCCGCGGCCGGGGGGCTGGGCGGCATCCTGGGCGATCTTCTGGGCGGCGGCCAGGCGCAGGCCGGTCAAGCGCCGGCAGGCGGGCTGGCGCAGAAGGGCGCCCAGAGCGGCAGCGACGCCAGCTTTGGCCAGGTGCTGAACGACGCGCTTTCCGGCGGCGATGCCCCCGCCACCGCGCCCACGCCCGAACAGAACGCGGTGGCCGGGCTGATGCTGCGGGCGATGATCCAGGCGGCGAAATCCGATGGCCAGATCGACGAGCGGGAAAAGACCCGGCTGATGTCGGAACTTGGCGAGTTGGACGACGACGAGCGCGCCTTCATCCGCGAGCAGATGGCCGCACCCGTCGATGCCGCGGCACTGGCGCGCGAGGTGCCGCAGGGCCTCGGCCCGCAGGTCTATCTGATGTCGCTGATGGCGATCGACTTCGACAACCGCAACGAGGCCGAATATCTGAACCAGCTGGCGCAGGCACTCGGGCTGGACAGCCAGACCACGAACGCCATCCACCAGAAGCTGGGCGTGAGCGACCTCTACGCCTGATCGAACAGGCCAAGCTGGCGCGGGGGCGCCTGTGCCCCCGCCTCGTCCAGCCCCGACAGGGTGATGCCCAGCAGCCGCACCCCATGCGCATCGGCAAAGACCGGCGCCAGCAGCTCGCAGGCCATGGCCAGTAGCTGCGCCGGGCTGGCGACCGCACCCGGCAGCGACCGCGACCGGGTGATCTGGCGGAAATCGCCGTATTTCACCTTCAGCGTCACCGTGCGGCCACGGCGCCCCGAGGCCGTGGCATGGTGCCAGACCTTGCCGGCCAGTTCCGCCAGCGCCTCATGCGCGGCGGCGATGTCCTTCAGGTCGCGGGCATAGGTATTCTCGGCGCCGATCGACTTGCGGATGCGGTCGGGGCAGACCTCGCGCGTGTCGATGCCCCGCGCGATGTTCCAGTAGTAGGCGCCGGCCTTGCCGAAACACGCGCTCAGGAACTCGAGGCTTTGGCGCGCCAGATCGGCGCCGGTGTGGATGCCGTGCGCCTGCATCCGCGCCGCCGTCGCCGGGCCGACACCGTGAAAGCGCGCGATGGCCAGGGATTGCACGAATTCGGCCCCGGCCTCGGGCGGGATGACGAACAGCCCGTCGGGTTTCCTTTGATCCGAGGCCAGCTTGGCGAGGAACTTGTTGTAGCTGACCCCGGCCGAGGCGGTCAGCCCGGTCGCCGCGCGGATGCGGGCGCGGATCTCTTGGGCGATGCGGGTGGCGGTGCGGCCCTGAAGGTGGTCGGTCAGGTCCAGATAGGCCTCATCCAGCGACAGCGGCTCGATCAGTGGCGTGTAATCGGCGAATATCGCCCGGATCTGCCGGCTGACGGCGCGATAGACCTCAAAACGCGGCGGCACAAAGACCAGCTCGGGACACAGCCGCAGTGCCCGCATCGAAGGCATGGCCGAGCGCACGCCAAAGCGCCGCGCCTCATAGCTGGCCGCCGCCACCACGCCGCGCTGGATGCCGCCGACGGCGACCGGCCTGCCGCGCAGGTCGGGGTTGTCACGCTGCTCGACCGAGGCAAAGAACGCATCCATGTCCACATGGACGATGCGGCGGATGCGCCCGGGGTCGGTCACGGCAGGATGCGGGCATCCCCCGCCACCAGCCCCTCGCCCATGCGGTCGAACCGCATATGGGCGATGGCGCGGCCCCCGGACTGGGTGTAAAGCACCCCGGCCTCGCGTCCGTCGGGCATCAGGATCGGCGTGCCGACCGGGGCGCTGCCGTCGATGCCAAGGGTGACCAGGCCCTTGCGCAGCTCGGTCTTGTGCTTCATCCGCGCGGTGACCTCCTGCCCGACATAGCAGCCCTTGCGGAAATCGACGCCGTTCAGGCGCTCGAACCCGGCCTCGAGGATGAAACTCTCGTTGGGGATCAGTTCCACCAGCGTCTCGGGGATGCAATGCGCGACGCGGATGGCGTCCCAGTCGCTGCCGTCATCGCCCTGCCCGCCATAAAGCCGCCAGCCCAGCGCCGGGTGGCGCGGATCGGCGATGGCGCCCGCCGGCGCGGCGCCGGTGCCGCGCGCCACGGCCAGGTCGGTCGGCTCCAGCGCGACGGCGGCGCGCAGCTTGTACATGCTCAACCGCCGCAGCAGGTCGTCACCCAGCCGTTCGTCCACGTCGATCAACAGCCGCTCACCCTCGGGCAGGATCAGGAAATCGGCCAGATACTTGCCCTGCGGCGTCAGCAGCGCCGCCCAAACCGGCCGCTCTCCCACCCTGTTGGTCACCAGCCCCTGCAGGAACCCGATCCGATCCGGTCCCGAGACCGCCAGAATCCGCCGCATCATGTCTCTCCGAATTGCAGTTTCACCAGGGCGGCATAGGCGCCGTTCCTGGCCATCAGCCCCTCATGGCTGCCTTCCTCGACCACGCGGCCGGATTCGATCACCACGATCTTGTCGGCCTGGCGCACGGTGGACAGGCGATGCGCGATGACCAGCGTGGTGCGGCCTTGTGACAACTCGTCCAGCGCCTGCTGCACCAGCCGCTCGCTTTGCGCATCCAGCGCACTGGTCGCCTCGTCCAGCAGCAGGATCGGCGCATCGCGCAGGACGGCGCGGGCGATGGCCACGCGCTGGCGCTGCCCGCCCGACAGCGCCGATCCGCGCGGCCCCGCCGGCGTGTCCAGCCCCAGCGGCAGCGCATCGCTGAAATCCGCGACATGCGCCGCGGTGATGGCCCGGCGCAGCGCCGTGTCGCCGGTCTGGCGGCCCAGAAGGATGTTCTCGCGCAGCGTCTCGTCAAACAGCGCCGCGTCCTGGCTGACGGTCGAGAACTGGTCGCGCAGCAGCGCGAGATCGTATTCCGCCAGCGGCACGCCCCCCAGGGTGATCGCGCCCGACTGCGCATCGACAAGCCGCGTCAGCAGGTTGAACACCGTGGACTTGCCCGCCCCCGATGGCCCGACCAGCGCCGTGGTCCGCCCGGCCTCGGCGGTGAAGCTCAGCCCGTTCAGCACCGGGTGGCCGTCATAGGCCAGATGCACGTCGCAAAGCCGGATCGTGCAATCGGGCGGCGGCGCCTGCCGCGGCCCCGAGGCGATGCGCGGCTGCAGGTCGAACACCGCATAGATGCGCTCAAGGCTGGCCGCGGCGATCTGCCAGGTCCCGGCCAGGCTGCCCAGGCGCCGCAGCGGCTGAAAGGCCAGCGCCATGGCGGTGAAGAAGGACATGAAATCGCCCACCGTGCGCTCGCCGCGGGTGACCTCGGCACCGCCCAGCGCCAGCACGCCGACAAAGCCGATGCCGGTCACGATGTCGACCAGCGCCGGCACCGTGGCGCCGATGCCCGACATCTTGATCTCGGCCTGGCGGATGCGGGCGACGATCCGGGCAAAGCGGTCGGCCTGGTAATCCTCCATCCGGTTCAGCTTGACGGCGTTGATGCCGTGCAAAACCTCATCCAGCCGCGTGGCGCGCTGACTGGCATTCACCCGGTTCTGCCGCATCTTGCGCCGGATATAGCGCTGCACCATCACCGTGGGCAGGATCAGCAGCGGCGCGCCGATCAGCGCCGCCAGCGTCCATTGCGGATCGACGGCGATGGCGACGCCGAACAGCGACAGCAGCGACACCACGTCCCGCCCCGCCCCCGAGATGAAGGTGGACCAGACCCCCTGCACGGCGATGGAATCGCCCTGGATGCGCTCGATCAGCGCCCCGGGGGCGTTCTTCTGGAAAAAATCGCCGTCCAGCGTCATCACATGGCGCAAAAGCCGCACCTGCATCGTGGTCGAGACCGCAAGCGAGACCGAGGTCATCAGGCTGCGGTTCACCACATAGGTCGCGGCACGCAGCAGAAACAGCGCCAGGATCACGCCGCCGACCCACCAGATCGCATCGGTGTCGCCGCCGACGAACACCCGGTCGAACAGCGGCTTCAGCATCCAGCTGAGCAGCCCCAGCGTCGAACCCTCGACGATCAGGAACACCAGCGCCAGCAGGATGCGCGCCCAATAGACATGCAGATAGTCGCGCCACATGCGCGCGAACAGATTGGCCGTCCTGTAAAGCCTCTCAGCCATCGCGCCCCCGAAACCCGGTCTGGCGCCAAGGGATAAGCCGCATGGCCCGGCAGGGCAAGCCGCAGCGCCTGGCAGAAATGCCCCGGTTGCGGGCGCAAAATAGTTGACAATTTTACCTTGTCGTTCGATAGGAACCGCGACCCCGCCCGCGCGGATCGCCGTGCCGGCGGCCTGCGCGCCGGGCGGATCGCAAGACCGGAACGACAAGACCGGAACGACAAGGACTGCCATGAGACAACTGTCGCTGCCGCGCCCCGGCGCGGGGACCGTCGCCGCCCTGACCTGCCTGCTGCTGGCGACGCCGCTGGCCGCGCAACAGGCCACGACCACCACCCAGCCGGCCGCAGCCTCGGCCCCGGCGGCGACGCCTGCCCCCGCCGCTCCGACAACCACCGCGACGGCGCCGGCCACCACCGAGGTCCCCGCCGCCCCGGCGCGCGATCCGGGCCTGCCGCAGAACCTTTCGCCCATGGGCATGTTCTTGGCCGCCGACCGGGTGGTCAAGGCGGTGATGATCGGCCTGGCCTTCGCCTCGATCCTGACCTGGACGGTGCTGGTCGCCAAGCTGCTGGAACTGGCGGGCGCCATGCGGCGCGCGCAATCGGGCATCCGCCGCATCGAGGCGGCCGCCGACCTGCCCGCGGCGCTGGCCGCCACCGACGACCGCCGCGATCCGGTGTCGCTCATGATCCGCGCCGCGGCGACGGAATACCACCGCTCGGCCCCGGCGCTGGAGCAGGCCGGCGATGCCGGGGTCAAGGAGCGGGTCGAATCGCATCTCGAACGCATCGAGGCCGGCGCCGGCCGCAGCATGAGCCGCGGCACCGGCGTACTGGCCACCATCGGCTCGACCGCGCCTTTCGTCGGGCTGTTCGGCACCGTCTGGGGGATCATGAACAGCTTCATCGGCATTTCCGAGGCGCAGACCACCAATCTGGCCGTCGTCGCCCCGGGCATCGCCGAGGCGCTGCTGGCCACCGCCATCGGCCTTGTCGCCGCCATCCCGGCGGTGGTGATCTACAACGTCTTCGCCCGCGCCATCACCGGCTATCGCCTGCGCCTCGCCAATGCCAGCGCCGGGGTCCGGCGGCTGGTCAGCCGCGATCTGGACTTTCGCGGCACCGTCCGCGCGGGGGCCTGAGCCATGGCCGGCGGCATCCGCAGCCTCGACGACGACCTGTCGGACAACCACGAGATCAACGTCACGCCGTTCATCGACGTGGTGCTGGTGCTCTTGATCATCTTCATGGTGGCAGCGCCGCTGGCGACGGTCGATGTGAACGTGGACCTGCCGGTGTCGAACGCCACCCCGGCCGAGCGCCCGGAAAAGCCGGTCTATGTCACCGTCAAGCCCGACCTGACGCTGGCGCTGGGCAATGAGGACATCGCCCCGGGCACGCTGGCGCAGGTGCTGGCCGCGGCCACCGGGGGCGACCGCGAGCAGCGCATCTTCCTGCGCGCCGACCAGGCGGTGACCTATGGCGAGCTGATGGGGGTGATGAACACCCTGCGCGAGACCGGCTATCTGAAGATCGCCCTGGTCGGGCTCGAGGCCGCGCCGGCGCCGGATGCGCCCGCCGCCGGGGCCGCCACACCATGAGCCGGCCGCTGGCATCTGGCCTGCGCGCCGCCGGACTTTGGGGCGGGGCGGCGACGCTGGCGCTGGCCGCGCATCTGGGCGGCGCGTTCTGGGTCATGCAGCGCGCCCAGGCCCCGGCCTTGGCCGGCCTGCCCGAGCCGGTCTATGTCGAACTGGCGCCGGCCCCGACCGCCGCCGCGCCGCAGGCCGCCCAGGACTCCGAGGCGATGCCCGAGGCCGCCCCCCAGCCGGAACCCGAGCCGGAACCGCAACCGGAGCCCGAGCCGGAACCCGAACCCGAGATCGCCCTGCCGCCGATGCAGCAGCTGGAGCCGCTGCCGGACATGAATTCGCTGTTCCCGCCGCCCCCCGAGGCGGTAGCACTGCCGAAAGCCGTGCGCCCGCCGGAACGGCCCGAGCCGCCGCAGGAAAAGCTGGCCGAGACGCCGCGCAAGGACAGGCCCAAGCCCGAAAAGCGTGAAAAAAAGCCCAAGGCCCCCGAGGAACAGGCCGCAAGGCAGGCGACCACCCGGCTGCGCGCGCCGCAGGGCGAACGCAGCGCCACGCCGCAGGCCCAGGCCGGCCAACCCAGCCCCAGACAAGAGGCCAGCTGGAAGCAGAAGATCAGCCGCATCGTCGCGCGTCACATGCTGCGCACCCGCATCGCGGGCCGCGGCGGCAGCGTCGTGGTCGCGGTCAGCTTCAGCGTCGACCCCAGCGGCCGCGTCACCGGCGTCCGGGTCAATGGCAGCACCGGGGACGCGCGCAACGACAGCGCCCTGCAGCGCCAGGCCTCGCGCATGCCGCGGCTGCCGGCGCCGCCCTCGGGGCGCAGCTCGGCGGTGGAGCTGCCGATCCGCATCGAACTGCGCTGAGGCTCAGCCCGGCAGGCGCTCGACCAGCAGCTTGTCGATGCGCCGCCCGTCCATGTCCACCACCTCGATGCGCCAGCGCTGCCATTCCACCCAGTCTCCGGCCTGCGGCAGGCGCCCGGCCAGGTCCAGCACCAGCCCGGCCACGGTCGAGAAATCGCGGTCCTCGGGCAGCGACATCGCCAGGCGGTCGGCGAATTCGTCCGCCGGCATCCAGCCGGCGACCAGCAGGCTGCCGTCCTCGCGTTCGACGATCTTGGGCTCGTCATCGTCGAGCCCGGCATATTCGCCGGTGATCGCCTCGAGCACGTCCATGGGCGAGACCACGCCCTCGAAATGCCCGTATTCGTCATAGACCAGCAGCATCTGCCCCGGCGCGGCGCGCAGCCGGGCGATGACCTCGGGCGCGTCCATGGTCTCGGGGATGATCGGCGCCGGCTGCATCAGCTGGCGCAGGTCCATGGGCTGGTCGCGGTTCTGCGCCAGCAGGTCCACGCTGGCCACGACGCCGATCAGGTTGTTCGGGTCGCCGTCGCTGACCGGCAGCCGGGTGCGGCGGCTTTCGCGGAACTTGCGCGCCATCTCGTCCCATCCGTCCGAGACATCGACCGCCTGCACGTCGCGGCGCGGCGTCATCAGCCCGCGCGCGCTGCGGTCGGCGGTGCGCATGACCCCGGCGATCATCTCGGTCTCGGCGCGATGCATGACGCCCGCGGTCTCGGCCTCGGAGATGACCAGGCGGATCTCCTCGTCGCTGATCGTCTGGCGGTCCTCGCCCGACTGGCCCAGCAGCGCCAGCAGCAGCTTGCCGGACCGGTCGAGCAGCCAGACCAGCGGCGCGGCGCCGCGCGACACCGCCAGCATCAGCGGCGCGACCCTTTCGGCCACGCGTTCGGGCGCGCGCAGCGCCAGCTGCTTGGGCACCAGCTCGCCCACGATCAGCGACAGATAGGTGATGGCCACGACCACGCCGCCCATGCCCAGCGGCTGCGCCAGCGAGGCCGGCACCCCCCAGCCCGGCAGCGCCGCAGCCAGCCGTGCCCCCAGCGTCGCGCCGGAAAACGCCCCCGACAGCACCCCGACCAGGGTGATGCCGATCTGCACGGAACTGAGAAACCGCCCCGGATCCTCGGCCAGTCGCAATGCGGTCGCGGCGCCGCGGCTGCCCTTTTCGGCCAGCACCTTCAGGCGCAGCGGACGCGCCGAGACGATCGCCAGCTCGGACATGGCCAACAGGCCGTTGAGCAGCGTCAGCAACAGGACAATGGTGATTTCAATCCACATCGGATGCGACCGCCCGGATCAGAGGGGGGCCGGGATGCGGAAGGGGCGCGGCAAGGCGCGCCTGTCGGTCATGTCGTCGGTCATGCGCTTGACGGCGGCTGCTCCGGCTGGAATGGCTGCCAATATATAGGTTTCGCCGGCCGGGGCAATCACCTGCGCCCCGGGACGGCGATCCACCCGGCACGCCCCCTTGTCGCGCCGCGCGGCGCGGGCGAATTCCCTGTCCAGCAAAGGACTTGACAGGAAAAAGCGCAAGGATCACCCTCGCTTTCACTTTCGCGTGAGTCCACATTAGGGAGGAACCAGGATGCGCGCCTTGTTTCTGACGGCCTGCGCCGTGCTGATGGTTGCCGGCTGCGAAGAGCCTGCACCGCAGGAAGACACCATCATCGTCGATCAGAACCGCTGTTCGGCCGCCGGCTTCAAGCCCGGCTCGCCCGAAATGGCCTCCTGCATGCAGACGGCCTCGACCGCCCGCCAGCAGCAGGCGAACCGCGAACAACGCGCCAGCGACGCTGCCGCCAAGCGACGCCAGGTCGACGACCAGATCAGAGCCGAGGACGACGCCGCCGATCGCGCCGCATGGGACAAGCGGCTGCAGGATTCGCGCGACGAGGCCGCCCGGATGATGAGCGGCCAGCAGCAGGGTTTCTCGATCCCAGACATGGGCGGCGGCAGCGACGACAACGACGGCTTCAACCAGCCGACCGCCGCCGGCATCCCGGGGATGAACTGCGACGGCGTCGGCGCCGATCAGCGCTGCGACGCGCTGTCGGCGGACTGAGCCCTGCCCCCGGCCGCGACCAGCATGCCCTGCCGGGTCGCCCCGGCAGCGGCAGCTAGAAGGCGTTGCGTTCGTGATAGGTGCGCAGAAACGCCTGGATGCGCGCATCCTCGGGCGAGTGCAGGATGCGCGCCGGGCTGTCCACGCCCACCAGTTCGCCCTTTTCCATGAAGGCCACCTGATCGGCGACATGGGCGGCAAAGCCCATCTCATGCGTGACTACGACCATGGTCATGCCCTCGGCCGCCAGGGCCTTCATCACCGCCAGCACCTCGCCCACCAGTTCCGGATCCAGTGCGCTGGTCGGCTCGTCGAACAGCATCAGCCGCGGCTCCATGGCAATGGCGCGGGCGATGGCCACGCGCTGCTGCTGGCCGCCCGACAGGCGCGAGGGGTGGTTTCCCATCCTGTCCGCCAGGCCGACCTTGGTCAGCGCATCAGAGGCGCGGGACTCGGCCTCGGATTTCGCCATGCCGCGCACGCGCACCAGCCCCTCGGCCACGTTCTGCAGCGCGGTCATGTGCGGCCACAGGTTGAACTGCTGGAACACCATGCCGATCGAGCGGCGCATGGCGCGCAGGTCGCGCCCCGACATTTTCCTGCCCGGCGCGTCCCAGCCGATCATCTTGCCGTCGATGCGGATCTCGCCGGAATCGTATTCCTCGAGGAAGTTGATGCAGCGCAGAAGCGTCGACTTGCCCGAGCCGGATGGCCCGATCAGGCAGGTCACCTTGCCCGGCGGAATCGACAGGTCCACATCCTTCAGCGCATGGAAGGGACCGTAGAACTTGTTGACCTTGCGGATCTCGACAGAGGAAGCCTGCATCCTCAGGTCCTTTCGATCAGATGTTTGGTGATGCGCGTCTCAAGCCGGCGGCCGAGGCGCGAGATGGTTTCCACGAGCGCCCAGAAAAACAGCGCCAGCACCAGATTGGCCTCGACGAAACGGAAGGTTTCCGTCGACATGCGGCTGACCTGATACATCAGCTCGGGCACGGTGATGATGGACAGGATCACCGTCTCCTTGGTCAGGATGATCGAGAAATTGACCAGCGCCGGCAGCGACGAGACCAGCCCCAGGGGCAGCAGGATGCGGCGCACGATGATGAGTTCCGCCATGCCGATGGCGCGCGCGGCCTCGATCTGGCCATGCGGCACGGCGCGAAAGCCCGAGCGGAAGATCTCGGCGAAATAGGGGCTGCCATAGATGGTCAGACCCAGAAGCCCGGCCGGCATCGCGTCCAGCCGCAGCCCGACCAGCGGCCCGCCATAATACAGCACGAACAGCTGCACCAGAAAGGGCGTGCCGCGGATGATCTCGATATAGGCCTGGATGATCCAGCGCAGCGGCCGCGGCCCATAGCGCTGCAAAAGCGCCACCACCAGCCCCAGCGCCATGCCGAATACCGTGCCCAGAAGCCAGCACAGCACGGTGACGCCAAAGCCGCGCAGCAGCATGGGGCCATATTGTTCGATGATGCTCCATTCCATCAGATGGCCGTCCTCTGTTCAAGGTAGCGCCCCAGCGCGGCAAGGCACAGGTTGATCATCAGATAGATGCAGGCGGCGGCGATATAGACCTCGAGCGGGCGGAAGGTGGTCGCGGCCTGCGCCTGGCTGGCGCGGGTCAGTTCCAGAATCCCCACAACCGAGACCAGAGAACTGGCCTTGACCAGCAGGATCAGCTCGTTGACCAGCGCCGGCAGCGACAGGCCGAAGGCCTGCGGCAGGATCACCCGCGTCCAGATGTCGCGCGGCCCCATGCCGATGGCCACCGCGGCCTCGGTCTGGCCCCTGGGCAGGGCGGCGATGGCGCCGCGCCAGATCTCGCTGATATAGGCGCTGGCGCAGATGCCCACGCTGATCACCGCCGCGGCGATGGCCGGGATGTCCACGCCCACCACCGGCAGGGTGTAATAGAACACCAGCAGCTGCACCAGCAGTGGCACACCGCGCAGGAAACTGACCCAAAGCCCGCCGAAGGCGCGCAGCAGGCCATAGGGCGACAGGCGCGCGGCGCAGATCAGCGTGCCGATCACCAGCCCCAGCGCGATGCCGAGGATCGAGATGAGCAGCGTGTATCGCGCCGCCCAGAACAGCGGCTCGAAGCTTTGAAAAAAGACCGGGATCGAAAACATGGCTGCCTCGCCTGGGGTCCAATGGGGTGCGGGCGGGGTGTCCCCCGCCCGCCGGCGGCTTACTTCGCCGGGACTTCGCGCGGCAGTTCGGTATAGCTGCCCAGCCATTTCTCCTGGATCGCCTTGACGCGGCCATCATCGGTCATCTTCAGGATGGCGTCGTTGATCGCCTTGGCGAAGCCCTCGCTGTCGGCATCCTTGCGCAGCACCCAGGCGAAATAGGTGGGGTCGCCGAACTGCGCCGGCTCGAACAGGGCAAAGGTCTCGGGGCGGTTCTTCACCAGATAGGTCAGGTTCGGCAGCGAGCCCGCCACCGCATCCAGCCGCCCGGCGGCCAGGTCGGCGTAGGCCTCGTCGGTGGTGCCGTATTCCTTGACGGTGACGCCGCCCAGCTTTTCGCCATAGGCGGTCAGCTGCTTGAACTGCGCCGTGCCCTGCTGCACGCCGACGGTCTTGCCCTTGATGTCCTCGGGCTTGCTCAGTTCCGTGTTCGAGGCCGCCTTGACCAGCGACACGGTGGCGTCGGCGATCGGCAGGGTGAAGGTGTAGCGATCAAGCCGCTCGGGGGTGACGGTCACCGGCGCGATGACGATGTCGAACTTCTTGACCTCGAGGCCGGGCAGTTCCGCGGTCCAGGGGATGTCCTGATAAAGCGGCTCGACGCCGATTTCCTTGCTGACCTCGTCGAAAAGGTCCTTGGTCATGCCCTCATAGGTGCCGTTGTTCAGCATGTCGAAGGGGGCGTAGTGCATGTCGGTGGCGGTGACGATCTTGCCCGCCGCCTTGACATCGGCGAGCTGGTCGGCCGAGGCCACCGACGCCGCGCCCAGCGCGATCATGCTGACCAGTGCGGCCTTGAGGCTCATGTGGAAGGTCATGTCTTTCTCCTTGTTGGACAGTTGGATGCGAGGGGCGGCGATTCGTTGCGCAGCCCCTCCCGATGGGTCAGAGGATCCCGGGCAGATTCAACCCGTGCTCGCGCGCGCAGTCCAGCGCGATCTTGTAGCCGGCGTCGGCGTGGCGCATGACGCCGGTCGCCGGGTCGTTCCACAGCACGCGGGCGATGCGCCGGTCGGCATCTTCCGTGCCGTCGCAGCAGATCACCATGCCCGAATGCTGCGAAAACCCCATGCCGACGCCGCCGCCATGGTGCAGGCTGACCCAGGTCGCGCCCGAGGCGGTGTTCAAGAGCGCGTTCAGCAGCGGCCAGTCGGACACGGCGTCCGAGCCGTCCTGCATCGCCTCGGTCTCGCGGTTGGGCGAGGCCACGCTGCCACTGTCGAGATGGTCGCGGCCGATGACGATCGGCGCCTTCAGCTCGCCCTTGCGGACCATCTCGTTGAAGGCGAGGCCCAGCTTGTGGCGCAGGCCAAGACCCACCCAGCAGATCCGCGCCGGCAGGCCCTGAAAACTGATCCGCTCGCGCGCCATGTCCAGCCAGTTGTGCAGATGCGGGTCGTCGACCAGTTCCTTGACCTTCTGGTCGGTCTTGTAGATGTCCTCGGGATCGCCCGACAGCGCCGCCCAGCGGAACGGGCCGATACCCTTGCAAAACAGCGGCCGGATATAGGCGGGCACGAAACCGGGGAAGGCAAAGGCGCGCTCGAACCCCTCTTCCAGCGCCATCTGGCGGATGTTGTTGCCGTAATCCACCGTCGGGATGCCCATGTCCGAGAAGGCCACCATGGCCTCGACCTGCACGCGCATCGACTTTTTCGCCGCCGCCGCGACGGCCTTGGGCTCGGTCTCCTGGCGCATGCGCCAGTCGGCGACGCTCCAGCCGATCGGCAGATAGCCATGCACAGGGTCATGGGCCGAGGTCTGGTCGGTGACGATGTCGGGGCGCACGCCGCGACGCACCAGTTCCGGAAAGACCTCGGCGGCATTGCCGATCAGCGCCACGGATTTCGCCTCGCCGGCCTTGGTCCAGCGGTCGATCATCGCCAGCGCCTCGTCGAGGTCTTCGGTCTTTTCATCGACATAGCGGGTGCGCAGGCGGAAATCGGCGCGGGTCTCGTCGCATTCGACGGCAAGGCAGCTGGCCCCGGCCATCACCGCGGCCAGGGGTTGGGCGCCGCCCATGCCGCCAAGCCCGGCGGTCAGCACCCATTTGCCGCGCAGATCGCCGCCGTAATGCTGGCGCCCGGCCTCGACGAAGGTCTCATAGGTGCCCTGCACGATGCCCTGGCTGCCGATATAGATCCAGGAACCCGCGGTCATCTGGCCATACATCGCCAGGCCCTTGCGGTCCAACTCGTTGAAATGTTCCCAGGTCGCCCAATGCGGCACCAGGTTCGAGTTGGCGATCAGCACCCGCGGCGCGTCCTTGTGGGTCTTGAACACGCCCACCGGCTTGCCCGACTGCACCATCAGGGTCTCGTCGTCCTCGAGCGCCTTCAGGCTGTCCACGATCAGGTCGAAATCCTTCCAGGTGCGGGCGGCGCGGCCGATGCCGCCGTAAACCACCAACTCGTGCGGGTTTTCCGCCACATCGGGATGCAGGTTGTTCATCAGCATGCGCATCGGCGCCTCGGTCAGCCAGCTCTTCGCGCTGATCTCGGGGCCAGTGGGGGGGAAGATGTCGCGCTTGTTGTGACGGGGATTGTCCATGTCTCTCTCCGTTCAGGCCAGCATGTTGCCGGCAATGATGATGCGTTGAATCTCGCTGGAGCCCTCATAGATGCGCATGATGCGCAGATCGCGGGTGATCCGTTCAATGGGAAAGTCGCGGGTATAGCCATAGCCGCCATGCAGCTGCAGCGCGGTGTCGGCGATCCGGCCCGCCGCCTCGCTGGCCGCAAGCTTGGCCATGGCGGAGGCCAGCGAGAACCGCCCGCCGCCATGCTGCGCCGCGTCGCGCTGGCGCGCGGCATCCTGCGACAAGAGCAGCGCCTGGCGATAGGCCAGGCCCATGTCGGCGATCATCCAGCGGATGCCCTGGCGCTCGGTCAGCCGCTCGCCGCCGATCAGCCGGTCCCTGGCGTAGCCGATGGCGGCGTCCATCGCCGCCCCGGCGAGGCCCAGGCATTGCGCCGCGACCTCGATGCGGCCGTTGTCCAGAACCTGCATGGCGGTGCGAAAACCGCGCCCCTCCTCGCCCAGCAGCGCGTCCTCGGGCAGGTGGCAGTCGATGTTCAGGGCAAAGACATGCCCGCCCTTCAGCCCCATGGTGCGTTCAGGCGGCCCGGCCTCAAGGCCCGGGGTGCCCTTGGGCAGGATGAAGGCCGAGATGCCGCGATGCCCCTTGTCGGGGTCGGTCACAGCATAGAGGATGATGAAATCCGCCACGCCGCCGTTCGAGATGAAGCACTTGCTGCCCTTGATGTGCCAGCCCGCATCGCTGCGCCGCGCGCGGGTCTTCATGTCGGCAGGGTCCGAGCCGGCGGTGGGTTCGGTCAGCGCGAATGCCCCCAGGGCAGCACCACTGGCCGCTTTCGGCAGCCATTCGCGCCTTTGCGCCTCGCTCCCGCCGATCAGGATCGAATCCGTCGCCAGATAATGCGCCGTCAAGGCCGAGGCGGTCGAGCCGCAGGCGCCGGCGACGATCGCCACCGCCCGCAGCAGCGCCGGGGCCGAGATGCCCGGCCCGTGGTGATCCTCGGGCAGGTTCGCGCCCAGCATGCCGGCCTCGGCCAGCACCGCAAGCTGGTCGTGGACAAAGACCGAATTCTCGTCTGTCTCGGCGGCCCTGGGGGCGATCCGCTCGGCGCAGATCCGCGCCAGCACGTCGCAGAACAGCCGCTCCTCCTCGGCCAGCATGTGCCAGTCGTCGCTCATGCCGCCGTCTCCAGTCCCAGACCCGCAAGGATGGCGGCGCGGTCGCCGCCCAGCCGCGGTGCGGATGTCGCGGCGATCGGCTTTTCGCCGTCGAAGCGCACCGGCTGGCCCACGGTCGGCGCCGTGCCCAGAACGGCGTGCGGCAACTGGCTGACCAGCCCGCGCGCCGCGGCGTGATCGCTGGCCGCCGCCTGCGCGATGTCCCAGATCGGCGCCGCCGGCAGGCCGGCGCCCGCCAGTGCCGCCACCGCCTGTTCGGTGCTCAGGCCCCGCGACCAGCCCTCGATCAGGGCCCGGATCTCGGGCTCATGCGCGGTGCGGCCTTCGTCGCTGGCAAAGCGCGGATCCTGCGCGGCCTCGGGTGCGCCGATCAGCGCCGCCAGCGCCGCGAACTGCCGCGCCGACAGAACGGCAATCACCACCTGGCCGTCGCCGGTGGCAAAGCAGCCGAAGGGCGTGGACAGCGGGTGGCGGTTGCCGACCCGCGCCGGCAGCTGCCCGGCATAAAGATGCAGCGCATGGCTGGTGGTCAGCATGGAAAACAGCGCGTCATACATGGCCACATCCAGCGTCGCACCCTGCCCCGTGGCACTCCGCCCGACCAGCGCCGCCATGATCGCCCAGCTGGCGAACAGCCCGGCGATCAGATCGGCCACGCTTTCGCCGGCCTTCAGCGGCGCCCCGCCCTCTTCGCCGGAGGCGGCCATCAGCCCGGACATGGCCTGCACCACCAGATCATAGGCCGGCAGGTCGCGGAACGGCCCCTGCTGGCCAAAGCCCGAGATCGAGCAATAGATCAGCCGCGGATTGGCGGCGCGCAGCGTCTCGGCATCCATGCCCAACCTTGCCGCGACCCCGGGGCGGAAATTCTCGACCACCACATCGACGCGGGCGGCGATGTCTTGCGCCAGCACCAGATCGGCGGGGGCCTTCAGGTCCAGCACCAGGCTTTGCTTGCCGCGGTTGTTCAGGGTGAACAGCGCGCTTTCGCCGTCCTTGAACGGGCCGATATGGCGATAGTCGTCGCCGGCGGGCGGCTCGAGCTTGATGATCTCGGCCCCCAGATCGGCCAGCAGCGCGGTCGCATAGGGCCCGGCCAGCACGCGCGACAGGTCAAGCACCCGAATACCTTGCAAAGGCTTCATGCCCGCAGCTCCGGCGCCAGCGCCGCAAGGCGTTCAAGGATCGCCTTCAGCGTCACGCGCAGCACCGCCGCCTTGGCCTCGTCATAGGCAAAGGGCGGGGCCTCGGTCGCCAGATGCGTCGCTTGCGCCAGTTCCATCTGGATCGCATGCACGCCCGATCCGGGCTGGCCATAGTGGCGCGTGGTCCAGCCGCCCTTGAAGCGGCCGTTCAGCACATGGCTGCGCCCGGTCGCCGCGCAAAGCGCGAACGTGGCCTGTTCGATGCGCATGTCGCAGGAGGCGCCGCTGTTGGTGCCGATGTTGAAATCGGGCAAAGTGCCCTGAAACAGGAAGGGGATATGGCTGCGGATGGAATGGCAGTCGTAAAGCACCGCCACGCCGTGACGCGCCTTGACCCGCGCCAGTTCCGCGGCCAGCGCCGCGTGATAGGGGGCGTGGAACCCGGCCTTGCGCGCCGCGATGTCCGCGGCCGAGGGTTCCGTGTTCCAGATCGCTTCGCCGTCGAAATCGGTCAGCGGCACAAGCCCGGTGGTATTCTGGCCGGGGTAAAGGCTCGCGTCATCGGCGCCGCGGTTGGCGTCGATGACATAGCGGTGGAATGTCGCCCGGACCGTGGTCGCGCCGGGCAAAAGCCCGTCGTAAAGCCGGTGGATGTGCCAGTCGGTATCGGCCAGCACCTGCCCGCGCGCGTTCAGCGCCGCGCGGATTTCCTCGGGCAGATGCGTGCCGGTATGCGGCAGGCCCAGAACGATGGGGCTGTCGCCCTGATGCACCTCGACCGGGGTCACGGGCGCACCTCGTCCAGCAGATGCCCGGGCACCGAGGCGACCAGCACGCCCTCGCTGACGAGACGCGCCATCTCGGCCAGATCGGGGGCCATGTAGCGGTCCTGGCCCAGTGCCGGCACGGTGGTGCGCAGCTTGGCGATCACCGCCTGCAGCGGCGCCGAGGTTTTCAGCGGCGCCCGGAACTCGACGCCCGCGGCGGCACAAAGCGCCTCGATCCCCAGGATATGCGCGAGGTTCGCGTTCATCCGCTTCAGCCGGCGCGCGCCATGCGCGGCCATGGAGACGTGATCCTCCTGATTGGCGCTGGTCGGCGTCGAATCGGTCGAACACGGGTTCGCCAGATGCTTGTTCTCGCTCATCAGCGCGGCCGATGTCACCTCGGCGATCATCAGCCCCGAGTTCAGCCCCGGATCAGGGGTCAGGAAGGGCGGCAGGTCGTGGCTCAGTGCCGGATCGACCATCAGCGCGATGCGGCGCTGGGAAATCGCCCCGATCTCGGCGATGGCCAGCGCGATCTGGTCGGCGGCGAAGGCCACCGGCTCGGCGTGGAAATTCCCGCCCGAGACGATCTGCCCGACCGAGGTCAGCACCAGCGGGTTGTCGGTCGCGGCATTGGCCTCGATCTCCAGCGTACGGGCCACCTGCCACAGCAGGTCGATGCAGGCCCCGGTCACCTGCGGCTGGCAGCGGATGCAATAGGGGTCCTGCACGCGGGTGTCGCCGATCCGATGGCTTTCGCGGATCTCGCTGCCGTCCATCAGCGCGCGGATCGCCCGCGCCGCGGTGATCTGGCCGCGATGACCGCGCAACGTGTGGATCTCATCGAAGAAGGGCGCAGTCGAGCCCATGATCGCGTCGGTGGACAGGGACGAGGTGACCAGCGCCGCCCGCGCCGCGGCGAAGGCGTCAAAGAGGCCAGCCAGCGCGAAGGCGGTCGAGACCTGGGTGCCGTTGATCAGCGCCAGACCCTCTTTCGCCGCCAGCACCACCGGTTTCAGTCCGGCGGCAGCCAGCGCCTCTCCGGCGGGCATCTCGTGGCCCTGATGGGTGGCGCGGCCCTCGCCCAGCATGGCAGCGGCCATATGCGCCAGCGGCGCCAGATCGCCCGAGGCCCCGACCGAGCCCTGCGAGGGGATCACCGGCAAGACGCCCTTGGCCAGCATGGCCTCGATCAGCGCCACCACCTCGGGGCGCACGCCCGAAGCGCCGCGGCCCAGCGACAGCAGTTTCAGCACCATGACCAGGCGCACGGTCTCGGGCTCGACCGGATCGCCCACGCCGCAGCAATGCGACAGGATCAGGTTCCTTTGCAGCGTCGCCGTATCCCCCGCCGCGATCTTGATCGAGGCGAGTTTGCCAAAGCCGGTGTTCACGCCGTAGACCGGCACATCGCCATTGGCCGCGGCGGTGATGCGCTGGGACGAGGCCAGGATGCCGGGCCGGGCGCCGTCGGCCAGGCGCACGGCCGGGCCCTTGCGCCAGACCTGCTCCAGTTGGGCCAGCGTGGTTTCACCGGGGGTAAGGATCAGTTCAGACAATTTCGCCTCCGAGGATGCGTGCGTGAAGCGGGTTGAAGCCGATGCGATAGGTCAGTTCGGCCGGGTGGGTGGCGTCCCAGATTGCCAGGTCGGCGCGCTGGCCGGGGGCGATCCGGCCGCGGTCCTGCAAGCCCAGCGCGGCCGCGGCATGGCGGGTGACGCCGGCCAGGCATTCCGAGGGTGTCATGCGAAACAGCGTCGCCCCCATGTTCATCGTCAGCAGGATCGAGGTCAGCGGCGAGGTGCCGGGGTTGCAATCCGTCGCCAGCGCCATCGGCACACCGGCTTCGCGGAGCGCCGCAATGGGCGGATATTTCGTCTCGCGCAGCGTATAGAAGGCGCCGGGCAGCAGCACCGCCACCGTGCCCGAGGCCGCCATGGCGTCGATGCCGTCCTGGCCCAGCCATTCCAGATGGTCCGCCGAGATCGCGCCATGCCGCGCCGCCATGGCCGCCCCGTGCAGGTCCGAGAGCTGCTCGGCATGCAGCTTGACCGGCAGGCCGAGGCGCTTCGCCTGGTCAAAGATCGCCGATATTTCCTCGGCGGAAAAGGCGATGCCCTCGCAGAACCCGTCCACGGCGTCGATCAGCCCCTCGGCATCGGCGGCCTCCATGCCCTTGATCACCACCTCGCGGATATAACCTTCGCGGTTCTCCCCGTATTCCGGCGGCAAGGCATGGGCGGCCAGCCAGCTGGTGACGACATGGACCGGCCGCGCGCTGCCGATGCGGCGCGCGACACGCAGCATCTTCAGCTCGGTTTCAACGTCCAGACCATAGCCCGACTTGATCTCCAGCGTGGTGACGCCCTCGGCCAGCAGGTGGTCGACCCGGGTCAGCGCCGCGGCCAGCAGCGCATCCTCGTCGGCCTGGCGCGTGGCGCGCACGCTGCTGAGGATGCCGCCGCCGGCGCGGGCGATCTCTTCATAGCCGGCGCCCTCGAGCCGCATCTCGAATTCGCGGGCGCGGTCGCCGCCAAAGACCACATGCGTGTGGCAATCGATCAGCCCCGGCGTGACCAGCCGCCCGCCCAGATCGCGCCCCGGCAGCTGCGCATGCGCCCCGGACAGATCCGACTCGGGTCCGACCCAGGCGATGCGGCCCGATTCGACGACCAGCGCGCCCTGTTCGATCAGGTCGTAACCGGCTGAATTCCCGGCCATCGTGGCGATCCTGGCATTGCGGAAAAGCTGCATCGGCTGGCCCCTGGTTGATTTTCGCTTGCCCTATGTCTAAACTTAATTCATCACTATGTCTAAACTTATTTTCAGCACAGCAAAGGGCGACGGCATGGAAAAGATCTGGGCAGAGCGGGCCTTGCTGCCCGATGGCTGGGCGGAAAATACCTGCGTGACGCTGGACCGGGGCCGAATCGCGGCGGTGGAAACCGGCGCCGCGCCCGAGGGCCGGCGCGTCGGCCTGCTGCTGCCGGCGCTGGCGAACCTGCATTCCCACGCCTTCCAGCGCGCCATGGCCGGCCTGTCGGAAAGCAAGGGCCCCGAGCCGCGCGACACCTTCTGGACCTGGCGCCGGATCATGTATCGCTTCCTCGACCACCTGACCCCCGAGGACATCGAACCCATCGCCGCGCTGGTGCAGATGGAGATGCTGGAGGCCGGCTATGCCACCAATGTCGAGTTCCACTATCTGCACCACCGCCCCGGCGGCGGGCATTACGACAATATCGCGGAAATGGCCGAACGCGTCGCCGCCGCTGCCAGCCGCACCGGCATCGGCCTGACGCTCTTGCCGGTGCATTACCAGTTCGGCGGCGTGGACCGGCGCGCGCTGGCCCCGGGCCAGAACCGCTTCGGCACCGATCCCGAGACGTTCCAGCGCCTGCTGGAGGCATCCGAAGCCGCGCTGGCGCATCTGCCCCCTGACGCCGGCATCGGCGTGGCGCCGCACAGCCTGCGCGCGGTCTCGCCCGAGGGGCTGCGGGCCTGCACCGAACTGCGCCCCACGCGGCCGCTGCACATGCACCTGGCCGAGCAGGTCCCCGAGATCGAGGAAATCAGCGCCGCCTATGGCCGCCGCCCGGTCGAATGGCTGCTGGAGAATTTCGCCCCCGACCGGCGCTGGACCCTGATCCACCTGACCCACATGACCGAGGACGAAACCCGCCGCCTTGCCGCCACCGGCGCCACCGCCGGCCTGTGCCCGATCACCGAATCGAGCCTTGGCGACGGCATCTTCAACGGCACCGGCTGGGCCGAGGCCGGGGGCCGCTACGGCTTCGGCTCGGACAGCAATATCCGCATCTCGCTGACCGAGGAGCTGCGCACCCTGGAATACAGCCAGCGCCTGCGCGACCGCGGCCGCGCGATCCTGGCCACGCCCGAGCGCTCGACCGGAAGGGTGATCTACGAGGCCGGGCTCGACGGCGGCGCCAGCGCGGCGGGGCGCGACACCGGGGCGATCGCGCCCGGGCTCTGGGCCGATCTCTGCGCCGTCGATCTGGCCAATCCGGTCATGGCCGGGCGCGCGGGCGATCAGCTTGTCGACAGCCTGATCTTTGCCGGCCATGACGGGCTGATCAGCGATGTCTGGTCCGCCGGCCGCCATCTGGTCAGCGCCGGCCGGCACCGCGACCACGACCGCATCACCGCCGACTATCTGGCGACCATCGCCCGCGTCCAGGCCCGCATGTGAGCGAGCGTCCCGCCTCCAAGGCCCAGGCCATCAGCAGCGAGGTCCGCCGCCGCATCGTCGACCGCGAATGGCGCCAGGGCGACCGCATCCCCGACGAGGCCGAGCTTGCCATCGAATTCGGCGTCGCCAGGGCCACGGTGAACAAGGCGCTGCAACTTCTGGCCGATGAGGGGCTGCTGGAGCGCCGCCGCCGCGCCGGCACCCATGTCACGGTGAACCCGGCGCGCAAGGCGACGCTGACCATCCCCATCGTGCGCGAACAGATCGAGCAGGCGGGCATGGAATACAGCCACCGCATCGTGGCGCAAAAGCTCAGCCCGCTGCCAGCGGGGGTCGCCGCGCGCATGGCCCTGCCCGAGGGGCAGCGGCTGATCCACCTGCGCACCGTGCATCTGGGCGACGCGCGGCCCTTTCAGCTCGAGGACCGCTGGCTGAACCCGGCGGCGGCCCCCGGTGCCGACAGCGTCGATTTCCGCCGCAGCAGCCCGAACGAATGGCTGGTGCGCAATTTCCCCTGGTCGCGCGCGGAGATGGCCTTTTCGGCGGAAAACGCCAGCGCCCGCGACGCGCGCCTGCTGCAGACCCGGCAGGGCACGGCGCTCTTGATCCTGCAGCGCACCACCTGGAACGACCTCGGCGCCATCACCTCGGTCAGGCTGGCCTTCCACCCCGGCTATCAGATGATCGCCACGCCCTAGCCCCGCTTCACTTTTTCCCCGCCTTGGCCTAAGACGGCGCCAATCCCAAAAAGGAACCCCCATGGCCAGCGCCAATCTCAACATCATGATCAAGGCCGCGCGCAAGGCGGGCCGCAGCCTCGTCAAGGACTTTCGCGAGGTCGAGAACCTACAGGTCTCGGTCAAGGGCGCCGGCGATTTCGTCAGCCGCGCCGACCGCGAGGCCGAGCGCATCGTCAAGGAAGAACTGCGCGCCGCGCGCCCGAACTATGGCTGGATCGGCGAGGAAACCGGCGAGGAGGCCGGCGAGGACCCGACCCGGCGCTGGATCGTCGATCCGCTGGACGGCACCACCAATTTCCTGCACGGCCTGCCGCATTGGGCGGTCTCCATCGCGCTGGAGCACAAGGGCGAGATCGTCGCCGCCGTGGTCTTCGATGCCGCCAAGGACGAGCTGTTCACCGCCGAGCGTGGCGACGGCGCCTTCCTGAACGACCGCCGCATCCGGGTTTCCGCCCGCCGGCAGATGATCGAATCGATCTTTGCCACCGGCATCCCCTTTGCCGGGCGCCCCACCCTGCCCGCCAGCATGCGCGACCTCAGCCGGCTGATGCCGGTTACCGCCGGCGTGCGCCGCTGGGGCGCGGCCTCGCTTGACCTGGCCTATGTCGCCTGCGGCCGCTACGAGGGCTACTGGGAACGCGGGCTCAAGCCCTGGGACATGGCGGCCGGCATCCTGCTGGTCAAGGAGGCCGGCGGTTTCGCCGAATCGATCCGGACCGAGGAAAGCCCGCTGGAAACCGGCGCCATCGTCGCCGGCAACCCACAGATCTGGGACGAATTCGCCGGCATCGTGCGCCAGCGCGACTGATACTTCGTGCGGCAGCGCGGCTGAACCGCGCTTGACCTTTCCCAGGTGGCGGCGCAGGACCGGGCATCCCAGCCTGGAATCCTGCCATGCCAGAGCCCCGCCAGACCGCATCGCCGGCACCTGCCCCGCCCCACGCCGACCGCCAGGGCACGGCGATCCTGATGATCTGTGCCGCCAGCCTGATCTTTGCCGCGCAGGACGGGGTTTCGCGCTATCTCGGTGCGCAATATTCGCCGATCTTCGTGATCATGCTGCGCTACTGGTTCTTTGCCGTCTTCGTGACGCTGCTTTGCGCACGCAGCGCCGGCGGACTCTCCAGGGTGCTGCAGTCGCGCCGGCCGTTCTTGCAGACCGCGCGCGGCGTGCTGCTGGTGGCCGAGGTGGTGGTCACCATCGAGGCCTTCGTGCGGCTGGGGCTGATCAACACCCATGCGGTCTTTGCCTGCTATCCGCTGCTGATCTCGGCGCTCTCGGGCCCGATCCTGGGCGAGCGCGTCGGCTGGCGGCGCTGGCTGGCGGTGGCGGCGGGTTTTCTGGGCATCCTCATCGTGCTGGACCCGACGGCGGGGGTGTTTCGCGCCGATGCCGCCCTGCCCTTCCTGGGCGCGCTGATGTTTGCCGTCTACAGCCTGATGACGCGGCTGGTGGCGCGCGACGACCCGGCCATGGTCAGCTTCTTCTGGACCGGGATCACCGGCTGCATTGCCATCACACTGGTCGGCATCTGGCACTGGCAGAGCGTCGCCGCGCATGACATCCCCTGGCTATTATTGCTGTGCTGCACGGCGGTGATCGGGCATTACCTTCTGATCAAGGCCTATGAACTGGCCGAAGCCTCAAGCCTGCAGCCGTTCTCCTATACGCAGCTGGTCTGGATCAGCCTGTTCGGCGTTACCATCTTTGGCGAGACCCTGGCGCCGAATGTGGTGGTGGGCGGCACCATTGTGATCTCTGCCGGGCTGTTCACCTGGTGGCGGGGGCTGCAGCGCGAGCGGGCGGCGCGGCAGGATCGGGCCCCCTAGGCGGGCCCAGCACCTCGGCCAGCACACCGCCCGCGGCATAGGCCGTCAGCGCCCGCGCCGACATCGCCGGCCGCGCCGAGGCCGCCAGCCGCAGCGGCGGCGGCACCGGCGCCGGCCTGATGCCGCCCCCGGTCAGGTCCCAGCTGGGCACCAGCGGCACCGGTTCGCCCTTGATGCGGGCGCGATAGACCGGCAGCGCCTCGGCCACGCGCATGACATAGTTGCGCGTCTCGTCGAAGGGGATCATCTCGACCCAGTCCACAGGATCGGCGCGGTCGCGCAGGTCGCCAAAATCCTCGAGCCAGCGCGCCGAACGTCCCGGTCCGGCATTGTAGCCCGCCGCCACCAGCGCGATCGAGGGGCCAAAGCGCTGGCGCAGCCCGGCCAGATAGGCCGCGCCCAGCCGGGCGTTATAGGCCGCGTCCCGGGTCAGCCGCGGCTGGTCAAAGGGCTCGCCCAGGCGTCGCGCCATGGCGCGGGCGGTGTCGGGCATGACCTGCATCAGCCCCAGCGCCCCGGCATGCGAGGCGACGGCATGGTTGAACTCGCTCTCGCGCCGGGCGATGGCCATGACCAGTTCGGGCGGCAGGCCCAGATCGGCCCGCTCCAGCCCGGTCAGCGGGAAATAGGCGGCGGGATAGACCACGCCCTTGCCGGCGGCGGCCTTGGCCAGGCGCAGCGCGTGCCAGGGCAGGCGCATTTCCAGCATCATCCGCGCCATGCGGCCGATGTCCTCGGGCGCGGCGCTTTCGGCCAGTTGCATCAGAAAGCGCTGGCCCTGGTCGGGATCGCCCGCGGCGATCAGCCAGACCCCGGCCTGCCACAGCGGCTGCTGGCGCAGCGCGCTGCCGCGCCATTCCGGCAGGTCGCTGCCGTCGGCGCCCGCCCCGGCCAGCGCCGGCTGCATCGCCAGGCCCAGCCGCTCGGCCGCCAGTTGCCCATACCAGGCGGACTGGAACTGCGCCGCACGCGCCAGGGCGGCGCCGGCGCCGGCTTGCTGGCCTGCGGCCTCCAGCGCCCGGCCCTGCCAGTAAAGCGCCCGTGACAGCGAGATCGGGCTGGCCACCGCCTGTTCCAGCGCCCGGAAATGCCCCAGCGCCCGGTCGCTGGCGCCACCGCGCAGCGCCGCATAGCCGGCCAGCCATTCCAGATCGGAAAAGGCATCGCTGCCGGGGGCCAGGAAATGTCCGGCGGCCAGACGCTCGGCCAATCCCCAGTCGCCGCGGCGCAGCGCCGCGCGCGCGTAATCGGCGCGCTTGCCGGCCCAGGCCGCGGGGTCGCGCAGCGCCTCGGCGCTGGTCGAGCGTTCCAGCATCAGATCCTGCGCCAGATCCGGCAGCTTGGCCCAGACCCGCCAGCGAAAGCGGTCCAGCGCCAGGCCGGCATCGGCGCGCTGGCCCTCGGGCAGCGCCAGGATCAGCGCATCGACCCCGCTCTGGCCCGATTGCAGCGCCAGTCGCGCCCGGCCCAGCGCCTGCGCCGGGGCCGAGGCCAGCGGCAGCGCCAGCTGCGCCGCCTGCCATTCCCCCAGGTCCAGCAGCCGCATCAGCCGCGCATCATGCAGATCCGCCACCTGATCGCCATGCGCCGCCAGAAAGGCATCGGCATCGGCCTTGCCCAACGCCTGTTCCGTCCAGAAGCGCCGGGCCTCGGCGCGGGCGGCCTCGGGGTCGCCGGGCCAAAGCGCCGCGACCAGCGCCATGACGCCCGCCAGTGTGTCGGGCCGGCGCGCGCCAAACCAGGTGATGACCTCGGCGGGCGGCAGGTCCGGCGTCAGCAGCGCATCGCCCCGCTTCCAGAACAGCGCCATCCCCGGCCAGTCGCGGTTGCGGGCGGCAAAGTCGCGGTATTCGGGCCAGCTGCCCTGCCCGGCGCGCAGCCGCTGCCACCCGATCAGATCGCTGGAGACCGGCCCCGAGGCCGCGGCCAGAGCCGTCGCCGCCGGCCAGTCGCGCCGGCCGGCCGCGGCCAGCGCCTGCGCCAGCTGCCCGGCATCCTCGGCCCGGGCCGGTGTGCCAAGGCTTGCGGCAAGGGCCAGCACGGCCAAAAGGATCCTGGGGCGCATCGCATGTCTCATGGCCCCAGTTCTGCGGGTTTCCCGCCGGGGCGCAACTCACATCCTTGGCAATCGCGTGCGGCGCATGTATGGCGCGGTATAGGTCAAACTCAGGATACCCACATGTTCAAAGGCTCGCTGCCCGCGCTGGTCACGCCCTTCACCCCGGACGGGGAGCTGGATCTCCCCGCGCTGGAAAAGCTTGTCACCTGGCATGTCGAGCAGGGCAGCCACGGCCTGGTGCCGGTCGGCACCACCGGCGAAAGCCCGACGCTGAGCCATGACGAGCATCGCCTGGTGGTCGAGGAGGTCGTGCGCCTGGCCGCCGGCCGCATCCCGGTCATCGCCGGCGCCGGCTCGAACTCGACGCGCGAGGGCGTGGGCCTTGTGCAGCACGCCCAGGCCGCGGGCGCCGATGCCGCGCTGGTGGTGACGCCCTATTACAACAAGCCGACGCAGGAGGGGCTGATCGCGCATTTCACCGCGCTGCACGACGCCAGCGACCTGCCGATCATCATCTACAACATCCCCGGCCGCTCGGTCATCGACATGATGCCCGAGACCATGGGCGAACTGGCAAAACTGCCGCGCATCGTCGGGGTCAAGGACGCCACCGGCAGGCTTGAGCGCGTGTCGATGCAGCGCGCCGCCTGCGGCGCCGATTTCATCCAGCTGTCGGGCGAGGACGCGACCGCGCTTGGCTTCAACGCCCAGGGCGGGCGCGGCTGCATCTCGGTCACGGCCAATGTGGCGCCAAAGCTTTGCGCCGAGTTCCAGCAGGCGACGCTGGCCGGCGACTATGCGCGCGCGCTGGAATACCAGGACCGGCTGATGCCGCTGCATGTGGCGATTTTCCTTGAGCCGGGGGTCGCGGGGGCGAAATACGCCATGTCGCGGCTGGGCCTGTGCAGCGACCGCGTGCGCCTGCCGCTGGTCGGCCTGACCCCGCCCACGCGCGCGCGCATTGACGCGGCACTTGCCCATGCCGGGCTGATCTGAACCCGCCCAAAGGCCGCCTCCCGGGCGGCCTTTCGCATTGCCGGCCTATTTCGAGGCGGCAAAGACCGCCGACCAGTAGCTGACGCGGCCATCGGGCGACTTGGCATGGCCGATGCCCATGTCCCGGGCCTGGCGCAGCAGCATGTTGGCGCGATGCTTGGACGAGCCGGTCCATGCCTGCATCGTGCCCTCGACCCCAAAGAGCGAGGTCGCGCCGGCGGCGATGTTCTCGGCGATGATGCGCGGCCTGTAGCCCAGGCGCTTGGCCCGCATCTTGGGCCCGGTCGAGGCCGAGCCGCGATGCTCCATCACCCCGCGCGCCGCCATGTCGCAGGCCTGCTGTTCGGCCGCCTGCTGCAGCCGGCTCTCCAGCCGCAAGGGCGCCAGCCCGGCCGAGGCACGCAACGTATTGACATGCCCCAGCGCATAGGCGTTCTGCGCGGGCGTCAGCCCCTGACACCGTGCCTGGCCGGTGACCGAGACCATTACAGGTGCCTGGCCATCGGCGTGCCGGATGCCTTTGGGCATGTCGGACGAGGTGGAAACCGTCGCCACCCCCAGATCGGGCGATGTCTGCGGCACACAACCGGCGGCCAGAACCAGGACAGCAAGTGAAACAAGCGTCTTCATGTACCCTCCAGCAACAATCGTTAACACTGACGCAAACTGCCGGTCGCGGGCGCCGGCTTACCCCTTCCTGTCGACTTGCGGTGGCACGGAATCGGCCGGGGCGTAGGTCGCCCAGACCGTATTCGGTGACGGCGGAGGGATCTCCTGTGGGTGCCAGTTCAGGTGCATGTTCGCCTTGGCGATGAAATAGCCGGTGATCGGCGCAGTCAGGAACAGAAACAGCGTGATCAGCAGCTCGTGCCAGGTCAGCTGCCCGTGGTGAACCGGAAACCAGATCAGCGAGGCGATCAGCACCGCCCCCACCCCCAGTGTCGCCGATTTGGTCGGCGCATGCAGCCGCGTCATCGGGTCTGGCAGCTTGACCAGCCCGTAGGAGCCGACAAAGCCGAAGAATCCCCCCGCGACCAGCAGCACCGAGACGACGAATTCCACGATCATGCCCATGTCCCGACCTATTCGATGATGTCGCCGCGCAGGACGAATTTCGCATAGGCCACGGTCGAGATGAACCCGACCATGGCAAACAGCAGCGAGGCCTCGAAATAGATCGTCGTGCCCTTGTCGATGCCAAACAGCGTCAGCAGCGCGATCATGTTGAGCGCCATCGTGTCCAGCGCCAGCACCCGGTCCGACAGGGCGGGCGCAAAGACCACCCGGTAAAGGCAAAGCAGCAGCGCGAGGCCAAAACAGGCATAGGCAAAGAGCAGCGCGTAAGCGATCATTCGAAGATCTCCTTCAACCGGGCCTCGTAGCGGGTCTTGATCTCGTCGAGGACCCCCTCCGGGTCGGGTGCGTGCAGGCAATGCACCAAGAGCGCGCGCCCGTCCTCGGCCAGGTCGCAGCTGACCGTGCCGGGGGTCAGGGTGATGGTGCCGGCGAGCGCGGCGATGGCCTCGGGGCGGCGCAGTTCCAGCGGCACGGTGATCCAGGCGGGCTGCAGCGCCCGGCGCGGGGTGAACAGCACGACGCGCGCCACCGAGAAATTGGCCTTGACGATGTCATGCAGCGCGATCGCCAGATAGGCCGGCACCTTGCCCGGGCGGCTGAAGCCATGCGCCCCCGGCCAGTAGGGCGCGGTCATCAGCGGCAGCACGATGCCGATGATCGCGGCAAAGACCAGCGAACCCCAGGCCCAGCGATTGACCAACCCCAGCCAGACCAGCATCAGCACCAGTGAAAGCCAGGGATGGGGAAAGATGCGGCGGATCATTTCACCCCCTCCTGCGCGTCGAGCACGGCCGAGAGATAGGCCGAGGGCTCATGCAGCTGCGCGGCCACGGCCTGCGCCATCTCCATCGCCGGTCCGGCCAGCACGGTCAGCGCCACGATGCCCGCGATGAGCAGCGCCACGGCGGCGAATGCCAGCCAGGGCGCCGGCGCGTCGCCAAGGTCCTGGACCAGTTCCCCGGGTTCCAACCGGGGCGCGATCGGGCCGGGGCGCGGCGGCGCGGCCGGCACGGGCCGGGCCGGGACCGGCAGCCCCTGGCCCTTCCAGAACAGCAGCGAGCCCGCCCGCGTCATGCCGTAAAGCGCGATCAGCGAACTGACCAGGATCGTGGTCCAGATCAGCGCCACGCTGGCGCTGTCCTGCACCGCCTGCATCACCAGCAGCTTGCCCACGAAGCCCGAGAAGGGCGGCAGCCCGACCACCGCGATGGCGATGGCAAAGAACAGCGCCGCGATCAGCCCCTGCCCCGGCATCACCGCCGCCGGCCGCAGCCACAGATCGCCGCGCCGCGCCCCGATCATGTCCACGATCAGAAACAGCGCCCCCGCCGACAGCGTCGAATGCAGCAGGTAATAGATCGCCGCCGCCGTCGCCTGCGGGGTGAACTGCGCCACCGCGATCATCAGCGTCCCGATCGAGCCGATGGCCGCGAAGGCCGCCAGCCGACCGATATGGCGCGTGCCGAGGATGCCGATCTGGCCGATGGCCAGCGTGAACAGCGCCGCCGGCGCCAGAAGGTCCATGACCACGGTCTCGATCACCGCGTCCTGCGGAAACACCAGGGTAAAGAAGCGGATGATGCCATAGACCCCCACCTTGGTCATGATGGCAAACAGCGCCGCCACCGGCCCCGGCGCATTGGCATAGGTCGCGGGCAGCCAGAAATGCAGCGGCACCAGCGCCGCCTTGACGGCAAAGACCAGCATCAGAAGCACCGCGCCGGCGCGCAGCAGCGCCGTGTCGCTGGCCGGCATCTGCGCCACACGCGCCGCCATGTCGGCCATGTTCAGCGTGCCGGTCACGGCATAGAGCACCCCCAGCGCCACCAGAAACAGCGTCGAGCCCGCCAGGTTGTAGGCGATGTATTGCACACCGGCGCGCAGCCGCATCTCGCCGCCGCCATGGATCATCAGCCCGTAGCTGGCGATCAGCAGCACCTCGAAGAACACGAACAGGTTGAAGGCGTCGCCGGTCAGGAAGGCACCGCAGACGCCCATCAGCTGGAATTGCCACAGGGCATGGAAATGCCAGCCCTTGCGGTCCCAGCCCGAGCCCACGGCGTAAAGCTGCACCACCAGCGCCAGCACCGCGGTCAGCAGCACCATCAGCGCCGACAGCCGGTCCAGCATCAGCACGATGCCGAAGGGCGCCGCCCAGTTGCCCAGGCGATAGACCTGCACCTCGCCGCTGCCGGCCAGTGCGTGCAGGTACAGCCCGACCACCACCAGCAGCGCCGTGGCGCCGACGGAAAACACCCGCTGCAGCATCAGGTCGTTGCGCATCCACATGATGATCAGCGGCCCGATGACGGCGGGCAGGACCACGGGGGCGATGATCAGATGGCTCATGCGTCGCGGTCCTTGCCCTGCAGCGGCGGGATGCGGTCGGCGCGCGGCATGTCCACGCGGTCGTCGCCGCCCTCGAGGAAAGCCCCCAGCGCCATCATCACCACCACCGCCGTCATGCCGAAGGAGATCACGATCGCGGTCAGCACCAGCGCCTGCGGCAGCGGGTCGGTATAGGCGGTCGCACTCTTGCTGAGGATCGGCGGCGCATTGACCACCAGCCGCCCGCTCGAGAACAGGAACAGGTTGATCGCATAGCTGAGCATGGTCATGCCCAGCACCACCGCGAAGGTACGCAGCCGCAGGATCAGATAGACCCCGGCCGCGGTCAGCATGCCAATTGCGCTTGCCAGCAGAAGTTCCATCAGCCTTGCCTCGGTCCGGTGCTGGGGTCGATGTCGATCGGATGGCGGTTCACCGTCTCTCCGGCCTGCCGCGAGATGCGCGAGAGCGAGTTCAGCGCCAGCATCACCGCGCCCAGCACGCACAGGAACACGCCAAGGTCAAAGCCCATGGCCGAGGCCAGTTCGAATTCCTCGAGCCCGGGCAGCTTCACATAGCCATAAGTCGAGGTCAGGAAGGGCAGGCCCGCAAACCAGGCGCCCAGCCCGGTGATGCCCGCGGCGATGACGCCGGCGCCGATCAGCGCGTGATAGTTGATCTTCTGCCGCTCTTGCGCCCAGACAAAGCCCGAGGCCATGTATTGCGACAGAAGCGCGATCGACACCACCAGGCCGGCGATGAAGCCGCCGCCCGGCGCGTTGTGCCCGCGCAGGAAGATATAGAGCCCGACCACCAGCGTGATCGGCAGCACCAGCCGCGTCGCTACCACCAGCAGCAGCGGGTGACGGTCGCCGGCGCGGCGGCTGTCATGGACCCAGTTGCGCAGCCGCTTGCCGCTGGCGCCGACCAGCAGCGTCTCGGTCAGGGCGAAGATGGTCAGGGCGGCGATGCCCAGCACGGTGATCTCGCCGAATGTGTCATAGCCGCGGAAATCGACCAGAATCACGTTCACCACATTGTCGCCGCCGCCCAGACTGTGGCTGTTGGCCAGCATGTAGCCGGCGATCGACGGGAAGGCCGGGTCCGAGCGCATCACGACATAGGCCAGCGCCCCGAAGCCAAGCCCGGCCAGCGTGGCGACAAAGGCATCCATGGCCCGCCTGCGGTCGCGGCTTTCCACATGGGTCAGCTTGGGCAGGAAGTTCAACGCCAAGAGCAGCAGCATCACCGTCACCACCTCGACCGAGATCTGGGTCAGCGCCAGGTCCGGGGCGGAAAGATAGATGAAGCCCACTGAGACCATCAGCCCGATGATGCCCACCAGCACCAGAGCCAGGATGCGCCGGCGATGCACCGAGACCATGACGCAGGTCGCCACCATCAGCGCCAGCCAGCCGACCAGCGGCACCGGCTGGATCGGCAGCATCGGCCGCGTCGCCCCGGGATAGGCGCCGGTCGAGAAGGCCCAGAGACCGCACAGCACCACGGTCAGGGTGAAGGCCGCCAGCGCCCGCGCCATCGAGCCGTTGGTCAGCCGCTCGGTGAAGGCCTGCGACAGGCAGGTGCTGATCGCGCAGAGCCCCTCGAAGATGCGCTTGGCATCGGGCCGCGCCACCCGGTCGCGCAGCGCGTGCATGCGCGGGTTCGCCACCAGCAGCGCCACGCCGCCCGCCACCGCCAGTACCGACAGCAGCAGCGCCGGCGTCACCCCGTGCCACAGCGCGAAATGCGGGTGCGGTTGCGCGCCGGTGACGGCGCCGGCCGCGGCCTCGACCAGCCACAGGGTCAGCGCGTTGGGAAAGAGCCCGATCGCCACCACCAGCACCGCCAGCAGCCCCGGCGCCGCCCAGAGGCCAAAGCCCGGATCATGCGGATGGTGCGGATAGTCGTGACGCGGCGGGCCGGCAAAGACCTGCCACAGGAAGCGCAGCGAATAGCCGACCGAAAAGGCCGCGCCCAGCGTGGCCATGGCCGCCATCAGCCAGCCGCTGCCCTGCCAGCTGGCCTGCGTCGCCGCCTCAAGCATCAGCTCCTTGGTCAGGAAGCCGTTCAGCGGCGGGATCCCGGCCATGGACAGCGCGGTGATCGTGCCGATGGCGCAGGTCACCGGCATCAGCCGCCGCAGCCCCCCGAGCCGCGCGATCGAGCGCGTGCCGGCCTCATGGTCGACGATGCCGGCGACCATGAACAGCGCCGCCTTGAAGGTGGCGTGGTTGATGATGTGAAACACCGCCGCCACCGCCGCCGCCTCGGTGCCGAAACCCAGCAGCATGGTGACCAGCCCCAGATGCGAGACGGTGGAGAATGCCAGCAGCGATTTCAGGTCGTCGCGGAACAGCGCGATCCAGGCGCCCAGCACCATGGTCACCAGCCCGGTGGTGGCGACCAGATAGAACCATTCCGGCGTGCCCGACAGCACCGGCCAGAGCCGCGCCATCAAGAACAGCCCGGCCTTCACCATGGTCGCGGAATGCAGATAGGCCGAGACCGGCGTTGGCGCGGCCATGGCATGGGGCAGCCAGAAATGGAACGGGAACTGCGCCGACTTGCTGAAGGCGCCCAGCAGGATCAGCAACAGCGCCGGCAGGTAAAGCGGGCTGGCCTGCACCGCCTCGCGCGCCTGCACGATGTCGCCCAGGTCAAAGCTGCCGGCGATGCGCCCCAGGATCAGCATGCCGGCGATCATCGCCAGCCCGCCCATGCCGGTCACGGTCAGCGCCATGCGCGCGCCCTGCCGCCCCTCGGGCAGGTGCTTCCAGTAGCCGATCAGCAGGAAGGACGACAGCGAGGTCAGTTCCCAGAACACCAGCAGCAGCAGGATGTTGTCCGACAGCACGATGCCCAGCATCGCGCCCTGAAACAGCATCAGATAGCAGTAGAACTGCCCGACCGGATCCTGGCGCGACAGATAGTGCCGGGCATAGAGGATGATCAGCAGCCCGATGCCCAGGATCAGGATGCCGAACAGCAGCCCCAGCCCGTCAATGCGGAAATTCGCGTTCAGCCCCAGCGCCGGCAGCCATTGTAGCCGCGCGGTGACCGCCTCGCCCGCGACGATGGCCGGGATGTGCAGGCACAGGCCCAGCAGCGCGATGCCGGTCACCGTGGCGCAGGCCGTCGCCGCGACGGCGCGTCCCGAGCGGATCAGCAGCCCGGGGAATAGCGCGCCGATGAAGGGCAGCACGGCAATCAGTGCAGGCGACATTTTCCCCCTCCCAAGGTTGACCACCTCTCTCGGAACTGTGAAGGCACTTGTCAAGTCGCCGACAAAGCCGCTAGGCGATGTTCGCCTTTCGTGCTAGCGATTTGCAAAAAGCAGGGACGAGGCATGAAGATCATCGGCATAGACCCCGGGTTGCGCAACATGGGCTGGGGCGTGATCGCGGTTGACGGACCGCGGCTGCGGCATCTGGAAAACGGTATCATCCATTCCGACTCGGGGGCGCTGGGGCCGCGGCTGGTGGCGCTTTATCGCGGTCTTGCGGCGGTGATCGCGCGGCACCGGCCGGATTCGGCCGCGGTCGAGCAGACCTTCGTCAACAAGGACGCGGCCGGCACGCTGAAACTGGGCCAGGCGCGCGGCATCGCCCTGCTGGCGCCGGCCGAGGCCGGGCTGGAGATCGGCGAATACGCCCCGAATGCGGTCAAGAAGGCGGTGGTCGGCGTCGGCCATGCCGGCAAGGAACAGATCCAGCACATGGTGCGCTTCATGCTGCCGGGGGTGGAATTCGCCGGGCCGGACGCCGCCGATGCGCTGGCGGTGGCGATCTGCCACGCCCATCACAGCCAGGGCCGCGCCCTGCGCCTCAAGGTGACGGCATGATCGGGCGCATCGCCGGCATCATCCTGCACCGGGCGCAGGACCATGTGCTGATCGACGTGCGTGGCGTCGGCTATATCGTGCATGTCAGCGAGCGCACCGCCGCCGGCCTGCCCGCCGCCGGCCAGGCGACGGCGCTTTATACCGAACTCATGGTGCGCGAGGATCTGCTGCAGCTCTTCGGCTTTCCGACGCTGCTGGAGAAGGAATGGCACCGGCTGCTCGTCTCGGTGCAGGGGGTGGGCGCCAGGGTGGCGCTGGCGATCCTCGGCACGCTGGGGCCCGAGGGGCTGGCGCGCGCGCTGGCACTGGGCGACTGGTCGGCGCTGCGCAAGGCCCCCGGGGTCGGCCCGAAACTGGCGCAGCGCGTGGCGATGGAACTCAAGGACAAGGCGCCGGCGGTGATGGCGCTGGGCGGGGCGCTGACCGTCGATCCCGGCCCGCTGCCCGAACCCGGCCCCGACCCGCAATCCACCCTTCCCGTCCCGACACCGGCACGGCCGGCCGCGGCGCAGGTGACGGCGGATGCGCTCTCGGCCTTGGGCAATCTCGGCTATGCCCCCGCCGAGGCCGCGGCGGCCGTGGCCGAAGCCGCCACCCGGGAACCCGGTGCCACGACGCCGGGTTTGATCCGCGCCGCCCTGCGGCTTCTGGCCCCCAAGGAATAGCAAGATGACCGGAAACCTGCGCACCTTCGTGCTGATGGCCGCCCTGACCGCACTGCTGATGGCCATGGGCGGGCTGATCGGCGGCCAGGGCGGCATGGCGCTCGCCCTGGTGCTGGCCGGAGCGGGCAACCTGTTCGCCTGGTGGAACAGCGACAAGCTGGTGCTGCGCCAGCACGGCGCCCGGCAGGTCGGCCGCGCCGAGGCGCCGCAACTGGTCGACATGGTCGCGGAACTTGCGCAGCGCGCCGGCCTGCCCATGCCAAAGGTCTATGTGCTGGAAACCGAACAGCCCAATGCCTTCGCCACCGGCCGCAACCCCGAGAACGCCGCCGTCGCGGTGACCCGCGGCCTCATCGGGATGCTGACCCGCGACGAGCTGGCGGGGGTGATCGCGCATGAGCTGGCCCATATCCGGCATCGCGACACCCTGACCATGACCGTCACCGCCACCATGGCCGGCGCCATCGCCATGCTGGGCAACATGCTGATGTTTTCCAGCCTGTTCGGCGGACGCGACGACAATCGCGGCGGCGGGCTGGCGGGGATCCTCGCGATGATCTTCGCGCCCATGGCGGCAGGCATGGTGCAGATGGCGATCTCGCGCGCCCGCGAATACGAGGCCGACCGGCTGGGCGCCGAGATCAGCGGCCAGCCGCTGGCGCTGGCCTCGGCGCTTGCGCGCATTTCCGGGGCGGCGGGCGAGGTGCTGAATACAGCCGCGGAACGCAATCCGGCCTCGGCCAGCATGTTCATCGTGAACCCCCTGCACGGGCTGCGCATGGACCGGCTGTTTTCCACCCATCCCGCCACCGAGGAGCGCATCGCCCGGCTGCGCGCCATGGCCGGCAGTGCGGATCCCGGCGCGGGCTTTGGCGCCTCGCGCATCCCCAGGACCGGCGGCACCGACCCCGGGCCATGGGGCCGCGCATGAGCCAGCCCGACCCGATGCTTCGCCCCGAACCGATCGAGAGCGACGGCGAGGACCGCGCGATGCGCCCGCAGATGCTTTCGGATTTCGTCGGCCAGGCCGAGGCGCGGGCCAATCTGCGCGTCTTCATCGAAAGCGCGCGCATGCGCGGCCAGGCCATGGACCACACGCTGTTTCACGGCCCCCCCGGCCTTGGCAAGACCACGCTGGCGCAGATCATGGCGCGCGAGCTGGGGGTGAATTTCAAGATGACCTCGGGGCCGGTGCTGGCCCGCGCCGGCGATCTGGCGGCGATCCTGACCAATCTGGAATCCCGCGACGTGCTCTTTATCGACGAGATCCACCGCATGAACCCGGCGGTCGAGGAAATCCTTTACCCGGCGATGGAGGATTTCGAGCTGGACCTGGTGATCGGCGAGGGCCCCGCCGCGCGCACCGTCCGCATCGAATTGCAACCCTTTACCCTGGTCGGCGCCACCACGCGGCTGGGCCTTTTGACCACGCCCCTGCGCGACCGTTTCGGCATCCCGACAAGGCTGCAATTCTACACCATCGACGAGCTTGACCTGATCGTGACGCGCGGCGCCCGCCTTCTGGGCATCCCGTCCGAGCCCGAGGGCACGCGCGAGATCGCGCGCCGCGCCCGCGGCACGCCGCGCATCGCCGGCAGGCTGCTGCGCCGGGTCATCGACTTTGCCCTGGTCGAGGGCGACGGCCGCCTGACGCGCGCGATCGCGGATTCCGCCCTGACCCGGCTGGGGGTCGACCACATCGGCCTCGACAGCGCCGACCGCCGCTATCTGACGCTGATCGCCGAGCATTACGGCGGCGGCCCGGTCGGGGTCGAGACGCTTTCGGCAGCGCTTTCGGAAAGCCGCGACGCCATCGAGGAGGTGATCGAACCCTATCTGATGCAGCAGGGCCTGGTCAGCCGCACCCCGCGCGGGCGCATGCTGGCCCGGCTGGGCTGGCGTCACCTGGGCCTTGACGCGCCGCGCAGCCAGGACAGCCTGTTCGACGACTGAACTGCGGCCCCGCGCCCGTGCCGGCATGTCGCCATGCTGCAAGGCGGGATGGCCCCGGCCTGACGCCCCCCTTCCCGGCATGTAAAGGCCCGCCCCTTTCGGGGCGGGCCTGGCATCGTGATATCCCCGAGGGGATCACCCGATGAAGAGCTGAATTACTTCAGGATCTTGGCCACCACGCCGGCGCCGACGGTGCGGCCGCCTTCGCGGATGGCGAAGCGCAGCTTCTCT
>NZ_JBDHSP010000026.1:0-38913 GCF_039808215.1 Paracoccus sp. (in: a-proteobacteria) | reverse complement strand
GGCGGTCAGCTTGCGCATCGCCTGGCTCATCAGGCGGGCCTGGCTGCCCATCTGCATGTCGCCCATGTCGCCCTCGATTTCCGATTTGGGCGTCAGTGCGGCGACCGAATCGACCACGACCAGGCTGACCGCGCCCGAGCGCACCAGCGTATCGACGATCTCCAGCGCCTGTTCGCCGGTATCGGGCTGGCTGATCAGCAATTCGTCCAGATTGACGCCCAGCTTGCGGGCATATTGCGGGTCAAGCGCATGTTCGGCATCGACAAAGGCGCAGACACCGCCCTTCTTCTGCTCTTCGGCCACCACATGCAGGGTGAGCGTGGTCTTGCCCGAACTTTCCGGGCCAAAGATCTCGATGATGCGACCCTTGGGCAGGCCGCCGATGCCCAGCGCGATGTCGAGCCCCAGTGAGCCGGTCGAGGTCGCCTCGATCTCGGCCACGGGATTGTCGCTGCCCAGCTTCATGATCGAGCCTTTGCCGAACTGGCGTTCGATCTGGGCCAAGGCGCTGTCCAGCGCCTTTTGCTTGTCTGCGGATCGCTTGTCGTTCATGTCGAAAAGTGTTGCCCCTGCCATGCCATCCCCATGCTTATTTCATACCCGGCGTGACGGGGCAATCGCGGCCCACCCGCCTGTTGTTCACGAGTTGTTCCTTTCTGCGCCCAAACCCCGCGCGATGCAAGCCCTGGCGACGAATCCCCCCTTTCCCCGCCAAATTCCGGCATCCGGGTTAACAAAGCGTTGACGCGCCCGGTTTACACGGCGGATGCGGGCGGGTATCGCCAACGCCGCCGCAGGGCTGACGAAGGGTGCCGCAATGCTGATCTTCTGGGACAGACGCCTGGTGTTTCTGGCCACGCCCAAGGCCGGCTCGACCGCCATCGAGACGGCGCTTGCGCCCTTGGCCGATGTCACCATCCAGCGCCCCGCCGCGCTGAAACATGCCGATCTGGCGCGCTACCGGCGACATGTCGAGCCCTGGCTGCAGGCCGAGACCGGCGCGGCCTTTACCACCGTCGCGCTGATGCGCGAGCCGATCGGCTGGCTGCGCAGCTGGTACCGCTTTCGCCAGCGCGACGATGACGAGGACCCCGAACATGCGATGGCCGGCGTCAGCTTTGCCGATTTCGCCCTGGCCTACGGCGACCCCGGCGGGCTGCCCGCCGCGCAGGTCGGCAGCCAGGCGGGTTTCCTGACCGAGGCCGGACACCGCATCGACCGCATCTTCCGCTACGAGGACATGGACAGTTTCACGCATTTCCTCGAGGACCGGCTGGGTTGCGAGATCAGCCTGCCGCATATCAACGTGCCGCCGCCGGTGGATGTCAGCCTGACCCCCGGGCAGGAAGAGCGGCTGCGCGGCGCCATGCAGCGCGACCTGCAGCTTTATGCCGAACTTGCCGGGCAGGGCTGAGCGCCTATTCCGTCGCCGCCCCCAGGGCGCGCATGATCTCCTCGGCGAACATCACCGTCGCCAGGCCGGGGCTGCGCTTTTCGCGCTGCACCAGCGTCAGCACGTTCTTGCCCATGGCGACATCGCGGATCGGGCGATAGGTCAGCAGGCCGTTGCGCTGCTCCTCGGCGATGTCGACCCGGCTGAGAAAGGCGATGGCATGGCCGGCGGCGGCCAGGCATTTCATCGATTCGATGGAATTCGCCAGGAAGGTCGGCTCGACCTCAAGTCCGGCATCGGCAAAGGCCGCAACCACGATGTCATGGATCAGCATCGACTTGTCGGCCAGGATCAGCGGCGATGAGGCGCAAAGCGGCAGGGTCAGCGCATCCATCGCCGCCAGCGGATGCTCGGGGGCGAGGATCGCCCCCAGCCGCGTGTCCACCTTGCCCAGCAGTTCGATCTGCGGCGTGGGCGGCAGGTTGAAGGCCAGGCCCAGATCGGCCTCGCCATCGGTCACCGCCTGAATGATGTCGCGGATGAACATGGCCCGGATCGAGATGCGGATCTGCGGATGCCGGGCGCAGAATGTGGCGGCGGCCTTGGGCACGATGCCGCCGGCCAGCCCGCCCATGGTGGCGATGATCACCTCGCCGCCCTGCAAGGTCTTGAGGTCGCGGATGCCGGCCTCGACCTGGCGGTATTCCTTCAGCGTGCGGCGCACATGCGCGATCAGGATCTCGCCCGCCGGGGTCAGGCGCAGCCCGCGCGGCAGGCGCTCGAACAGCGGCTCGCCGATGGCCTCCTCAAGGCGCAGCACATGCTTGTTGATCGCCGAGGAGGCGACATGCAGCCGATCGGCCGCGCCGCGCATCGAGCCGCAGCGGGCCACCTCGTCCAGATAGCGCAGCAAGCGCGAATGCAGCATGGCCCGGCCCCTTCCGACGCTTGCCCGCTCTCGGATCGAGAGCACCCGGCAGCAAAAATAATGCTATCGGGAAGCAGTCTAATGACCTTTCATGGGCAGGGAAAGCGTGCCGGCAGATGCGCGCGCATCGCAACAAGGAGAAGAAAGACCATGCTGGACAACGTCGGAAAACTGCATCGGGTCCTGGGGGCGGCGGCGACCGCGGGATTGCTGTGGGGCGCCGGGGGCGCCCTGGCCGCCGATCCCGACAAGGTCACCTACATGACCAGCTGGTATGCGCAGGCCGAGCACGGCGGCTTTTATCAGGCCAAGGCCGAGGGGCTTTACGAGGCCGAGGGGCTGGATGTCACCATCAAGATGGGCGGGCCGCAGGTGAACGGCATGCAGCTGCTGCTGGCGGGCGAATCCGATTTCTACAACGGCTTCGATTTCCAGGTCCTCAGCGGCGTCGAACAGGGGCTGCCGGTCAAGGCCATCGGCGCCATGTTCCAGCATGACGTGAACGGCATGCTGACCCATCCCGACGTGAAGGGGCTGGACGGGCTGAAGGACAAGACGCTGCTGATCGCCACCACGGCGCGCGCCTCGTGGTGGCCCTGGCTCAAGACGAAATACGGCCTCGATGACGCGCAGGTGAAACCCTATACCTTCAACGTCCAGCCCTTCATGGCCGATGCGAACGCGGCGCAACAGGCCTTCCCCAGTTCCGAGCCCTTCACGCTGGAACAGCAGGGCATCCCCTATAATTTCTTCCTGTTCGCGGATCAGGGCTATCCGCCCTATGGCATCACCCTGGTCACCCGCAACGATGTCATCGACCAGAAGCCCGACGTGGTGGAACGCTTCGTGCGCGCCTCGATCAAGGGCTGGAAAAGCTATCTTGCGGACCCGGCCAAGGGCAACGCCCTGATCAAGGAGGCCAATCCCAAGATGACCGACGAACAGCTGGCCTTCGCGCTGAAGCGCATGAAGGAGCTGCAGCTGGTCACCGGCGGCGACGCGGCCACCGACGGCATCGGCACCATGAAACCCGAGCGCTGGCAGGCCAGCTATGATTACATGGTCTCGGCCGGGCTGCTGAAAGCCGACACGAAATGGCAGGACGCCTTCACGACCGAATTTGTGAAGGACCTCAAGATCATGCCCGAGTGAGGTGCTGCATGGCCCGCATATCCCCCCTCAAGAAGATCGTGGACAATGACATGGCGCCAGGCGAGCAGACCCCCGTCATCGACATCCGCGGCGCGGAAAAGACCTTTCCGAACGGCTTTCGCGCCCTCGAGCCGGTCAACCTGCGCGTCGAGCCGGGCGAGTTCCTGACCCTGATCGGCCCATCCGGCTGCGGGAAAAGCACACTTCTGGGCATGATGACCAACCTGCTGCAGCCCTCGAGGGGCGAGGTGGCCTGGTGGGGCGGTCCGTTCGCGCAGACCGGCACCGCCGGCAAGACGCTGTCGATCGTGTTCCAGGACGCCACGCTGATGCCCTGGGCCTCGATCCAGGCCAATGTGCGCCTGCCGCTGGACCTGACGCGCGTGCCGCGCAAGGATGCGGACCAGCGCGTGCGCGACGCGCTGGCCAGGGTCGGCCTCGCCGGGTTCGAAGACCGGCTGCCGCGCCAGCTTTCGGGCGGCATGCGCATGCGCGTCTCGATCGCCCGGGCGCTGGTGACGGAACCCGACCTGCTCTTGATGGACGAGCCCTTCGGGGCGCTGGACGAATTCACCCGCAACAAGCTCGATGCCGACCTGCTGGACCTGTGGCGCGAACGCAGCCTGCCGATCGTCTTCGTCACGCATTCGATCTATGAGGCGGTGTTTCTCTCCACCCGCGTCGTGGTCATGGCGGCGCGGCCCGGGCGCATCTCGCGCATCATCGACATCGACGCGCCATGGCCGCGCGACGACGCCTTCCGCGGCAGCCCGCGCTTTGCCGCGCTTTGCGCGGAACTGTCGCGGGCCCTGCACGAGGCATCCGAGGAATTGGGCAGCATGTCCACAGGAGCAAAACCATGAACGGCGGCAGAAATCTCGACCATCTCCTGCGCACCGCCGGGCCGATCGGCGTCGGCGTCGTCATCCTCGGGCTGTGGCAGCTGCTGTGCACGCTCTACGAGGTGCCGATCTATCTGTTTCCCAAGCCCAGCGACATCTGGACCAGCTTCGCCGCGAACCTGCCCGGGCTGATGCGCGCGCTGTCGGTGACGCTGATCGTGACACTGCAGGCCTTTGCCGTGGCGGTGGTCGCGGGTACGCTGATCGCCTTTGTCTTCAACCAGAGCCGCATCATCGAGGCCTGCCTGTTTCCCTATGCGATCATCCTGCAGGTAACGCCGATCGTGGCGATCTCGCCCTTGATCATCATCCTGATCAAGGACACGCGGCTGGCGCTGACCGTCTGCGCGGCGATCGTGGCGCTGTTTCCGATCATCTCGAACACCACGCTGGGGCTGCGCAGCGTCGATTCGGGGCTGGTGAACCTGTTTCGCGCCAACAAGGCCTCGCGGCTGCAGACGCTGCTGCGGCTGCGCATCCCCAGCGCGCTGCCGTATTTCTTTGCCGGGCTGCGCATCTCCAGCGGGCTGGCGCTGATCGGGGCAGTGGTCGCCGAATTCGTCGCCGGCACCGGCGGCATGGGCTCGGGCCTGGCCTATGAGATCCTGCAGGCGGGATTCCAGCTGGACATTCCGCTGATGTTCGCGGCGCTGGCGCTGATCACCATCGTCGGCATCGCGCTGTTCGTCGGCATGTCGATACTGTCGAATGCCGCCATCGGCTCCTGGCACGAAAGCCACGCCGAGAACCGCAGCCACGGCTGAGCGGGCCCGGAACGCGCGCCGGCCGCATGGCCGGCCCGCCCGGCGCCGGGATCGGCAACCGGCAGGGCCCACCGAGAATCAATACGCTGATATTGCGTCAAATATCTGGGAAATCTGGTGCGGTCGAGAAGACTCGAACTTCCACTCCGGTTAAGGAACAGCGACCTCAACGCTGCGCGTCTACCAATTCCGCCACGACCGCATCCGTAGCCCGCGTCTCATAGACGCTTGCGTTGCGGATGAAAAGGGCAATTCTCATCCGCAACGGGGCAATTTTCACTCGGCCGCGGCGGCGGCCTGCGGCACATAGTTCAGGATCGAGCCGAGCCAGCGCTCGACCTCTGACGCCGCCATGCCCTTGCGGGCGGCATAGTCCAGAACCTGGTCGTGCTCGACCTTGGCGACGCCGAAATAATAGGCGTCGGGGTGGCCGATATAGAGCCCCGAGACCGAGGAGCCGGGCCACATGGCCATGCCCTCGGTCAGTTCCACCCCGGTCGCGGCGGTGGCGTCCAGAAGGCGAAACAGCGTGCGCTTTTCCGTGTGGTCGGGCTGCGCCGGATAGCCGGGCGCCGGGCGGATGCCCTGATAGGGTTCGGCGATCAGTTCCTGCGGAGTGAAGTCCTCCTCGGCATAGCCCCAGTGCTGTCTGCGCACGCGCTCATGCATCAGCTCGGCCAGCGCCTCGGCAAAACGGTCCGACAGCGCCTGCACGAGAATGGCCGAGAAATCGTCATGCGCTGCCTTGAATCGCTCGGCGATCTCCTGCTCTTCGGGACCCGAGGTGACGACAAAGCCGCCGACATAGTCGCGGTGCCCCTCGGGGGCGACGAAATCGGCCAGTGCCACGTTCGGGCGCCCCTCGCGCTTGCCGACCTGCTGGCGCAGGGTGTGGAAGGTGGCCAGCGGCGCAGTCCGCGTCTCGTCGGTGAACAGGCGGATGTCGTCACCGACGCGATTCGCCGGCCAGAAGCCGATGACCGCACGCGGCGAGAACCATTTTTCGTCGATGATGCGTTTCAGCATGGCCTGTGCATCGGCAAACAGCACCCGCGCCGCCGCGCCCTGCTTTTCGTCGTCGAGGATGCGCGGATAGACGCCCTTCATCTCCCAGGTCTGGAAGAACGGGGTCCAGTCGATATAGCGGGCGATCTCGGCCAGGTCGAAATCGTCGATCACCTGCGGGCCGAGGAACTGCGGGGTCCTGGCGTCGAAGCCGGACCAGTCCACCTGAAAGGCGTTGTCGCGCGCCACGGCCAGGGGCACGCGCTTCTTCTCGCCCTCGGCGCGGGCGTGACGGTTGGCCACGTCCAGATATTCGGCGCGGATGCCCTCGACATAGGCCGCCTTCTGCCCCGACAGCAGGCTGCCGACCACGCCCACGGCGCGGCTGGCGTCGGTGACATAGACCGCCTGCCCGCGCCCGTAGCGGGGATGGATCTTCACGGCGGTATGTACGCGCGAAGTGGTGGCGCCGCCGATCAGCAGCGGAATGTCGAAACCCTCGCGCTGCATTTCCGCGGCGACATGCGCCATCTCGTCCAGCGAGGGGGTGATCAGGCCGGAAAGCCCGATCATGTCGACATTCTCGGCACGCGCGGTTTCCAGGATCCTTGTCGCCGGCACCATCACGCCAAGGTCGATGATCTCGTAATTGTTGCAGGCCAGCACGACGCCGACGATGTTCTTGCCGATGTCATGCACATCGCCCTTGACCGTCGCCATCAGGATCTTGCCGGCGCTCATCGAGCCGCCGCCCTGCGCCTTCTCCTCCTCCATGAAGGGCAGAAGATGCGCCACCGCCTGTTTCATCACCCGGGCGGATTTCACCACCTGCGGCAGGAACATCTTGCCGGCGCCGAACAGATCGCCGACCACGTTCATCCCGGCCATCAGCGGGCCCTCGATGACATGCAGCGGGCGTTCGGCGGCCTGACGGGCCTCTTCGGTATCCTCGACGATATATTCGGTGATGCCGTTGACCAGCGCATGTTCCAGCCGCTTCTCGACCGGCCATTCGCGCCAGCTGAGGTCCTTTTCGCGGGCTTTCGCGCCGCCCTCGCCGCGGAAACGTTCGGCGAGGTCCAGCATGTTTTCTGTGGCGCTGCCGCCCCTGGCGGGCTTGCGGTTCAGCACCACGTCCTCGCAGGCATCGCGCAGCTCCGGGTCGATCTGGTCATAGACCGCCAGCTGGCCGGCGTTCACGATGCCCATGTCCATGCCGGCCTGGATGGCGTGATAGAGGAACACCGCATGCATGGCCTCGCGCACAGGCTCATTGCCGCGGAAGCTGAACGACAGGTTCGACACCCCGCCCGAGATATGCACATGCGGCAGCGACTGCATGATGCGCCGGGTGGCGCCGATGAAGTCGACGCCGTAATTGTCGTGTTCCTCGATGCCGGTGGCGATGGCAAAGACGTTGGGATCAAAGATGATGTCCTCGGGCGGGAAGCCGACCTGATGGACCAGAATCTCATAGGCGCGGGCGCAGATCTCGACCTTGCGGTTCTCGGTATCGGCCTGGCCGGTCTCGTCGAAGGCCATGACCACCACGGCGGCGCCGTAGCGGCGGCACAAGGTGGCGTGATGCAGGAACTGCTCCTCGCCCTCTTTCAGGCTGATCGAGTTCACCACCGGCTTGCCCTGGACGCATTTCAGCCCGGCCTCGATCACCTCCCATTTCGAGCTGTCGATCATCACCGGCACGCGGGCGATGTCGGGTTCCGCCGCGATCAGGTTCAGATAGTCGATCATCGCCTGTTTCGAATCGATCAACCCCTCGTCCATGTTCACGTCGATGATCTGGGCGCCGTTTTCCACCTGATCGCGGGCCACCTCCAGCGCGGCAGCGTAATCACCATTGGTGATCAGCTTGCGAAACCGCGCCGAGCCGGTGACGTTGGTCCGTTCCCCCACGTTCACGAAGGGAATATCGGGGGTCTTGATGAAGGGTTCCAGCCCGGAAAGCCGCAGCTGCGGCGTGATCTCGGGGATCTCGCGCGGGGGGATGTCGGCGACGGCGGCGGCGATGGCGGCGATATGCTCAGGCGTCGAGCCGCAGCAGCCGCCGACCACGTTCACCAGCCCCTCGCGGGCGAAATCGGCGATCTGGCGGGCCATGTCCTCGGGCGATTCGTCATATTGGCCCATCTCGTTCGGCAGGCCCGCGTTCGGATAGGCGCAGATCAGCGTGTCGGCGACGCCCGAAAGCTCGGCCAGATGCGGGCGCATGGCCTCGGCGCCGAGGGCGCAGTTCAGACCAAAGGTTACGGGTGCGGCATGGCGCAGCGAATGCCAGAAGGCGGTGGGCGTCTGCCCCGAGAGCGTGCGCCCCGAAAGGTCGGTGATCGTGCCCGAGATCATCACCGGCAGGCGCAGGCCGTTTTCGGCGAACACCTCTTCGCAGGCAAAGATCGCCGCCTTGGCGTTCAGCGTGTCAAAGATCGTCTCGATCAGGATCAGGTCGGCGCCGCCCGCGATCAGCCCGCGGATCTGCTGCCCATAGGCCAGGCGCAGATCGTCAAAGGTTACCGCACGATAGCCCGGATTGTTCACGTCCGGGCTGATGGATGCGGTGCGGTTCGTCGGCCCGACGGCGCCGGCCACCCAGCGCGGGCGCCCGTCCTCGGCCGTGGCGCGGTCCAGCGCCTGACGCACCAGCCTTGCCCCGTGAAAGTTCAGGTCATGGACCGCCGCCTGCATGCCGTAATCGGCCTGGGCGATCACCGTCGAGGAGAATGTGTTGGTCTCGACGATATCGGCGCCGGCCCTGGCATAGCGGTAATGGATGGCCTCGATCGCTGCGGGCTGGGTCAGGTTCAGCAAATCGTTGTTGCCCTGCTGCGGATGGTTGCCCGGCGCCGGCGGGTGGCAACCGCAGGCGCAGCCGGCGCCATGGCCGGTAAAATCGCCCTCCGAGAGACCAAGCTGCTGGATCTGCGTGCCCATGGCGCCGTCGAGGATCAGGATGCGTTCGCGCGCCGCGGCACGCAGGGCGTCAAAGACGGGCGAAAGGGGCAAGGTCATGGCAAGGGTCCGCAACTGGTGTGACCGGAACTTATAGCGCCTTGTCGCCGATTAGGGAAATTCAACATCTGCAGGATCATCATGCAGCGGATTCATCATCGCCGCCGATCCCCCTTGCCAGCCCGGCCCCGCGCCGACTATCTGGCGCCATGACCGAATGGATCACCGCCCCGGGCCTGACCGACTATCAGCATGCCGTCGCCTTCATGGAGGGGCGCGCCGCCGCCATCGCCGAGGGCCGGGCGGGCGAACTGGTCTGGCTGGTCGAACATCCGCCGCTTTACACCGCCGGCACCAGCGCCCGGGCGCAGGATCTGCTGGAGGCGCGCTTTCCCGTGCATGCGACCGGGCGCGGCGGGCAATACACCTACCACGGCCCGGGCCAGCGCATCGTCTATGTCATGCTGGACCTGAACCGGCGCGGCCGCGACGTGCGCGCCTTTGTCAAGTCGCTGGAATCCTGGGTCATCGACGCGCTGGCCGAATTCAACCTGCGGGGCGAGATCCGCGATGGCCGTGTCGGCGTCTGGATCGCGCGGCCCGACAAGCCCCCCCTGACCGACGGTTCCATGCGCGAGGACAAGATCGCGGCCATCGGCGTCAAGCTGCGCAAATGGGTCAGTTTCCACGGCATCTCGATCAACGTCGAGCCGGACCTCACCCATTACGCCGGCATCGTGCCCTGCGGCATCTCGGGCCATGGCGTCACCAGCCTTGTGGACATGGGCCTGCCGGTCGGCATGGACGACCTGGACCTGGCGCTGCGCGCAAGCTTTGGCCGCCATTTTCCGGCGCTGGGCTGATTTTGCACCTGCGGCAAAATCAGCCTTGCGGAAATCGTGATGTTTTTGCGGTGTTACAGCGCCCGGCCCCGTGCTAACCATCGCGCGAGGAGGAGGGTCAGGACCCGCTTCCGTCAAAAACATCAAGATCCCGGAGGACACGCGATGAAGATCAGCATGATCGCCACTCTCGCCGCCATGACTCTTGCCGTTCCCGCCCTGGCGCAGGACGCTGGCGATGCCGAAAAGGGCAAAAAGGAATTCAACAAGTGCAAGGCCTGCCACATGGTGCAGGCGCCCGATGGCACCGACATCGTCAAGGGCGGCAAGACCGGCCCGAACCTTTACGGCGTCGTCGGCCGCAAGGCGGGCACCGAAGAGGGCTTCAAGTATTCGGACGCGCTGATCAAGCTGGGCGAAGCCGGCGAGATCTGGACCACCGAGGATCTGTCGCATTACATCACCGATCCGAACAAATACGTCGAGGACAAGGTCGGCGACCCCAAGCTGAAGACCAAGATGACCTTCAAGCTGGGCAAGAACCAGGCCGATGTCGTGGCCTTCCTGGCCGCGAATTCGCCCGACGCGGGCGCCGCGCCTGCCGCAGCGCCCGCCGAGGGCGAGGCCGCCCCGGCCGAGGAAGCGCCGAAGTCGAACTGAACCCCGCCCGCCTTTCGGGGCCGGCGATCTGCGCCCCCGCACCGCCAAGGCGTGTGCGGGGGCGCGCTTTTTTGTCGCAGCCGAGCGTTGCGGGGTGGAAGCGACTGGTCTAGAACGGATTCGAGTCCGTCGGCCGCCCGGCCGGCCACGCATCTCTCAGGGAGTCCCCGGCATGGCAGACGCAGCCACCCAAGGCCACGGTCACCATCATGACACCCGCGGGTTCTTCACCCGCTGGTTCATGTCCACCAACCACAAGGATATCGGCATCCTCTACCTGTTCACGGCCGGCGTCGTCGGCCTGATCTCGGTCTGCTTCACCGTCTACATGCGCATGGAGCTGCAGCATCCCGGCGTGCAATACATGTGCACCGAGGGCGCCCGCTTCATCGCCGACGCCTCGGCCGAATGCACCCCGAACGGGCATCTGTGGAACGTGATGATCACCTATCACGGCGTGCTGATGATGTTCTTCGTCGTCATCCCGGCGCTGTTTGGCGGTTTCGGCAACTATTTCATGCCGCTGCACATCGGCGCGCCGGACATGGCATTCCCGCGGCTGAACAACCTCAGCTACTGGATGTATGTCTGCGGCGTGGCGCTTGGCCTGACCTCGCTGCTGTCGCCGGGCGGCAGCGACCAGCTGGGCGCGGGCGTGGGCTGGGTGCTTTACCCGCCGCTGTCCACGACCGAGGGCGGCTATGCCATGGATCTGGCGATCTTCTCGGTGCATGTCTCGGGGGCCTCGTCGATCCTCGGCTCGATCAACATCATCACCACCTTCCTGAACATGCGCGCGCCGGGCATGACGCTGTTTCGGGTGCCGCTGTTCGCGTGGTCGGTGTTCATCACCGCCTGGATGATCCTGCTGTCGCTGCCGGTGCTGGCCGGCGCCATCACCATGCTGCTGATGGACCGCAACTTCGGCACCAGCTTCTTCGACCCGGCGGGCGGCGGCGATCCGATCCTTTACCAGCACATCCTGTGGTTCTTCGGCCATCCCGAGGTCTATATCATCATCCTGCCGGGCTTTGGCATCATCAGCCATGTCATCTCGACCTTCGCCAGGAAGCCGATCTTCGGCTATCTGCCGATGGTGCTGGCCATGGCGGCGATCGGCATCCTGGGCTTCCTGGTCTGGGCGCATCACATGTTCACCGTCGGCATGTCGCTGACCCAGCAGAGCTATTTCATGCTGGCCACCATGACCATCGCCGTGCCCACCGGCATCAAGGTGTTTTCCTGGATCGCGACCATGTGGGGCGGCTCGATCGAGTTCAAGACGCCGATGCTCTTCGCCTTCGGCTTCCTGTTCCTGTTCACCGTGGGCGGCGTCACCGGCGTGGTGGTCAGCCAGGCGCCGCTGGACCGGGTCTATCATGACACCTATTACGTCGTGGCACATTTCCACTATGTGATGAGCCTCGGCGCGATCTTTGCCATCTTTGCCGGCACCTATTACTGGATCGGCAAGATGTCGGGGCGGCAGTATCCGGAATGGGCCGGCAAGCTGCATTTCTGGGCGATGTTCATCGGCTCGAACATGATCTTCTTCCCGCAGCATTTCCTGGGCCGCCAGGGCATGCCGCGCCGCTATATCGACTATCCGGTGGAGTTCGCCTTCTGGAACAACATCTCGTCGATCGGGGCCTATATCTCCTTCGCCTCTTTCCTGTTCTTCATCGGCATCGTCTTCTACACGCTGTTCGCCGGGCGCCGCGTGCGGGTGGCCAATTACTGGAACGAGCACGCCGACACGCTGGAATGGACCCTGCCCTCGCCGCCGCCCGAGCACACGTTCGAGCAACTGCCCAAGCGTGAGGACTGGGACCGTTCGCACGCGCATTGATCCGCGCATGCCCTACGCATGGCAGGACACGGCCCCGGAGCAATCCGGGGCCGTCTCGTTTCGCCTTGAGCTCTGGCCGCACCGCTCGCTGTCGCGGCGCGGTTTCGTCTGGGTCATCGCCCTGACCGCCTCGGCCATGGCCCTGCCGCTCTTGGCGCTGCTCGGCCGCCCGGCCCTGTGGGAGATCCTGCCCTTTGCCCTGCTGCCGGTCTGGGCGCTGTGGCTGGCGATCCGGCTCAGCAACCGCCGCCCGCATGAGCGGCTGGATCTGGCGCGCGACAGCCTGACCCTGACCCGCAGCGATCCGCGCCGGCCCGACCGCATCTGGCGCACCAACCCCTATTGGGTGCGCGCGGCGCTGCGCGACGATGGCCCGGTCGAAAATTACCTGGTTCTCAGCGACGGCCGGCGCGAGATCGAGCTTGGCGCCTTTCTTTCACCCGCGGAGCGCCGGTCGCTGCATGGCGAACTGGCCACAAGGCTGGCGGCCCTGCGCGGCTGAGCACCCGGCGATTCCCCCGTGGCGACAACCGGGCGCGCGCCTCCATCGCCGCGGATGCGGATCAGCCGTCCAGGCGGATGCGGGCATTCTGCGGGTCATGCGGGCTGTCCTCGGTCACGGTGCAATCCCACAGCTCGCGCTGCATCCTGACCTGCAACCTTGTCCCCGGCCGCGCCAGATCGGGGCGGACATAGCCCATGCCGATCTGCTTGCCGAAGACCACCGACCAGCCGCCCGAGGTCAGGCGCCCGACGCGCTCGCCGTCCCAAAACAGCCCCTCGCGACCCCAGGGATCGGCATCCGCCGGCCCGTCGATCAGCAGCGTCACGCAGCGCGAGCGGATACCCTTGTCCAGCATCGCCTGCCTGCCGATGAAATCCTTGGACAGATCGACAAAGCGATCCAGCCCGGCCTCAAGCGGCGTGGCGTCGCGGCCCAGCTCCGTGCCGAAGGCGCGATAGCTTTTCTCCTGCCGCAGCCAGTTCTGTGCCCGGGCGCCGACCAGCTTCAGGCCGTGGCGCTCGCCCGCTGAAACCAGCTGATCCCAAAGATAGCGGCCGAATTCGATCGGGTGATGCAGCTCCCAGCCCAGTTCGCCCGTATAGGCGACGCGGATGGCGCGCACCGGGCACATGCCCAGTTCGATGTCGCGCATGGCAAGCCAGGGAAAGCGGCGGTTGCCCAGCGCGCTGGCGGGATCGGCATCGCGCAGCAGTTCCGCCAGGATCCTGCGGCTGTTCGGCCCGGCCAGGGCAAAGACCCCCCATTGCGTGGTGATGTCCTGCACCACCAACGGGCCGCAGGTCCCGGCCATGGCCGCGGCTTGCTGGCGCAGATGGTCGCCGTCGTAATCCGACCATGCCCCGGCCGAGATCAGGCAATAGTCATCCTCGGCCAGGCGCAGGATGGTGTATTCGCTGCGCGTGGTCCCGGCCTCGGTCAGCGCATAGGTCAGGTTGATGCGCCCCACCGCGGGCAGGCGGTTCGAGGTCAGGCGGTCCAGAAAGGCGGTGGCGCCGGGGCCGCTGACGCGGTGCTTGGCAAAGGCGCTGGCGTCGATCAGCCCGGCGCTGTCGCGAATCGCCCGCGCCTCGGCCTCGGCATGGGGCCACCAGCCGCCGCGGCGAAAGCTGCGCGCGCCGTGGTCGTCAAATCCCGCGGGGGCGTAGTAATTCGGCCGCTCCCAGCCGTTCACCTGGCCGAACTGCGCGCCCGCGGCCTTCTGGCGGTCATAGGCCGGGGCCGTGCGCAGCGGCCGGCAGGCCTCGCGTTCCTCGTCGGGGTGGTGCAGGACAAAGACATGCGCATAGCATTCCTCGTTCTTGCGCGCCGCGTATTCCGTGGTCATCCAGCTGCCGAAGCGGCGCGGATCCAGGCTGGCCATGTCGATCTCGGCCTCGCCCGCGACCATCATCTGCGCCAGATACTGGCCCACGCCGCCGGCGGCGGTGATGCCAAAGGAAAAGCCCTCGGCCAGCCACATGTTGCGCAGGCCCGGCGCCGGCCCGACCAGCGGATTGCCGTCGGGCGTATAGCAGATCGGGCCGTTGAAATCGTCCTTCAGACCCACATGCTCGGCGCTGGGCAGCCGGTGGATCATCGACATGTATTCCTCCTCGATGCGCTCGAGGTCCAGCGGGAACAGATCGGCGCGGAAGGAGGGCGGCACGTCATAGGCGAATCGCGCCGGCGCCCCGGCCTCATAGGGGCCGAGGATCCAGCCGCCGCGTTCCTCGCGCACATACCAGCGCGCGTCGGCGTCGCGCAGCACCGGATGTTCGGGATTGCCGGCGGCGCGCCAGGCCGCCAGCGCCGGGTCCGGCTCGGTGACGATATACTGGTGCTCGACCGGGATCGCCGGGGTGCGAATGCCCAGCAGCCGCGCCGTGCGCTGCGCGTGGTTGCCGGTGGCGGTCACCACATGCTCGGCGCGGATCTCGAAGACCTCGCCCGAGGGCACAAGATTGCCACCCTTTTCCACCATGCGCTCGCAGCTGACGATCCATTCGGCGCCGGTCCAGCGATAGGCGTTCACCTGGACCCTGCGCTCGATGGTGCAGCCGGCCATGCGCGCGCCCTTGGCCATGGCCTGGGTCACGTCGGCGGGGTTGATATAGCCGTCGGTGGGGTGAAACAGCGCCCCCTTCAGATCCTCGGTCCGGACCAGCGGCCAGCGCTCGCGGATCTCGGCCGGGGTCAGGAATTCATGGTCGATGCCCAGGGTCTCGGCCGTGGCCGAGTAAAGCATGTATTCGTCCATGCGCGCATCGGTCTGCGCCATGCGCAGGTTGCCGCAGCGGGTGAAGCCGGCGTTCAGCCCGGTCTCGGCCTCGAGCCCGGCATAAAGCCGCACCGAATAGTCGTGGATGTGGCTGGTGGCATAGCCCATGTTGAACAGGGGCAGCAGCCCCGCCGCATGCCAAGTGGAACCTGCGGTCAGTTCGTCGCGCTCGACCAGCATGGTGTCCCAGCCCGCGCGCGCCAGATGCAGGGCGATGCCGCAGCCGACGGCGCCGCCTCCGACCACAAGGGCCCTTGCATGGGTTTTCATGGCAGGCGTCTCCTGTTTGCGGGCGTGCTTGCGGATTTGTGCCAGAGCCGGTGCGGCCAGGCGCGACGGGCGCGACATGATCGCGGCGGAAAGCGACATGCGCGGCCGCGCGGCGCCGGAATGCGCCCGCCCGGTCACAGCATCGAGGGCACCACCAGATCCGGCGGCCGGTGGCCATCGGCAAAGGTCTTGATGTTGAGCAGCACCTTCTCGCCCATCTCGACGCGGCCCTCGATCGTGGCCGAGCCCATATGCGGCAGCAGCACGACATTGGGCAGTTCCCGCAGCCGCGGGTTGATCTCGTGCCCGTGCTCGAACACGTCAAGCCCGGCGCCGGCGATCTCTCCGGCGCGCAGCATCCGCGTCAGGGCGTTCTCGTCGATCACCTCGCCGCGCGAGGTGTTGATGACCACCGCCGAGGGCTTGAGCAGCTTCAGCCGCCGCGCGTTCAGCAGATGGAAGGTCGAGGGCGTGTGCGGCGCGTTCACGCTGACGATGTCCACCCGCGCCAGCATCTGGTCGAGGCTTTCCCACCAGGTCGCCTGCAGCTCGGCCTCGGTTTCGGGGCGCAGCCGGCGGCGATTGTGGTAATGCACCTGCATGCCAAAGACATTGGCGCGCCGCGCCACCGCCTGGCCGATGCGCCCCATGCCCAGGATGCCCAGGCGCCGCCCGCCCAGACGCCCGCCCAGATGCGAGGTCGGCGCCCAGCCGCCCCAGCGCGCCTGCTGCATCTCGGCCATACCCTCGGGCAGGCGCCGCGTCACCGCAAGGATCAGCGCCAGCGCCATGTCGGCGGTGTCCTCGGTGACGACGCCGGGGGTATTGCTGACCAGGATGCCGCGCTGGCGGGCGGAATGCACGTCGATGTGGTCGACCCCCGCGCCGTAATTGGCGATCAGCTTCAGCCGGTCGCCGGCCTGCGCCAGCATGCTGGCGTCGATGTGGTCGGTGATCGTCGGCACCAGGATGTCCGAGCCGCGCATGGCCGCGACCAGTTCATCGCGGTCCATCTTGTGGTCGTCGGTGTTCAGCGTGACGTCGAAAAGCTCGGCCATGCGCGTCTCGACGGCATCGGGCAGCCGTCGGCTCACGGTAACTTTAAGTCGTGAACGGGCAGGATCGGTCGCATGGGCGGCGGACATGGTCGCTCCTCTCTTCCAAAGCCGGGCAGCTTTTGGCAAAGTGCCCGCGTTACAGGGCAGGCACAAGACCCCGCAAAGGCAGGACCGCAGATGAAGCAAGGACATGTGTTGCTGGGCGCCATGACATTGGCGCTCGGGATCGGTATTTCCGCCGCGGCGCGGGCGCAGGCGACCGATCCGGGCGAGCAACTGGACGCCAAGCCGGTTCCGGGCCTGTCCGCCGATGCCGCGATCAGCCGCCACCAGGGCGAGGAACGCGACCCGAACCGCGGCCAGGTGACCAATCTGCCGCTGCCGCGCTATGTCAGCCTCAAAGGCAGCGAGGGCAATGCAAGGCGCGGCCCCAGCCTGTCGCATCGCATCGACTGGGTGTTCCGCCATGCCGGCATGCCGCTGCGTGTGGTGGCCGAATTCGGCCAGTGGCGCCGGGTCGAGGACCAGGACGGCGCCGGCGGCTGGGTGCATTACTCGCTTTTGTCCGGAGTGCGCACCGCCATCGTCACCCGCGACATGCTGGACCTGCTGTCGCGTCCCGAAGAGCGCGCCGGCGTCGTCGCCCGCGCCGAGGCCGGCGCCATCGTCCGGCTGCACGAATGCAACATCGACTGGTGCCGCGTCTCGGGCGGCGGCGAAAAGGGTTGGGTGCCCAAGGCCGCGCTCTGGGGCGTGGACCGCGACGAGATTCGCGACTGACGGCGCCGGGCTATTGTTCCCGGCCCGGATGCAGGGGCGCGCCCGCCTTGCGGATGACGACATGGCCCAGCGACACCCGCATCCAGTCGATGCGTGAGGACCGCGGCGCCCCGGCGCCCAGCCCGGGATGGGTCATGTCCTCGGCGCCGCATTCGTCCACCAACTCCTTGACAAAGCCGACCATGCCGCGGTCATGGCCGTGAAAGCGCCGGCGCACGAGGTTCCAGCGCATCCAGCCGGTCAGCCTGCGCAGTGGACGGGCCCCCTGCACGGCATCGGCCTTGTGCATGCGATCCAGCAGCCGTTCATGCCAGGACAGGCCCGGCACCTCGGGACGGAAATGCTTGCCGTCCGGGTATTGCGGCCAATAGCCGGTGCCCCAGTCCTCGATGAAATAAAGGCCGCCCGGCTTCAGATGGTGCTCGAACAGATGCCAGAAGGACAGCCGCGTCAGCTGCCCGACATGCGAGGCGTCGTCGATGATCACGTCGAATCCGTCCGGCGCCCGCTCGGCCGCGATGCGGTCCAGCAGGCCCAGATCCTGCTGTTCGCCGACATAGCAGCGCACCCGACCGCTGTCGAAACGCGCCTCGCACGGGTTGATGTCCAGCCCGGTGATGCTGGCATTGGGCAGCCAGGATTCCCAGTGTTTCAGCGAATCGCCGCGGGCGATGCCAAGTTCCAGCAGGCGCAGCGGCGCATGGCGCATCGGGCCGATATAGCGCTGGTAATTGCGGAAATAATGCGCAAGCCCCATCTTGTCGATCGGGATGTCGCCGATATGCGTGACCGGAACCTCGGCCGGGACCATGAAACCACCTGCCGCCGCCACCCCAACCCTGCGGGTGGCCTGCGGTCAGGCTAGGCCCGCCCCGGGGTTGCGGCAAGCAGTTTCATTAGCATTGAGTACGATCATTCGCGCCGGCCAGCAATCCGCGCCCGCGCAGCAGTGCCTGCACCCCCGGCTTGCGGCCGCGGAACTGCAGCCAGAGCTGGTCCGCGGGCTGCGAATCGCCCTTTGACAGGATGCAGCGTTCCAGCCTGGCCGCGGTCTCGGGGTCGAAGGCGCTGCCCGCCTCGAGGAAGGCGTCAAAGGCGTCGGCGTCCATGACCTCGGACCACATGTAGCTGTAATAGCCGGCGCTGTAGCCCTCGCCCGAGAAGACATGCGCGAAATGCGGCGTGGCGTGGCGCATCGGAATCGCGCCGGGCGCGCCCAGCTGCGCCAGCACCTCGGCCTGGCGCGCCATCGGATCGGCGGGCGGCGGGCCGCGGTGAAAGGCCAGATCGACCAGCGCACTTTGCAGATATTCGATGGTGGCAAATCCCTGATCGGCCTTGCCCGCCGCCAGGATGCGGTCGCGCAGGCCCGCGGGCATCGGCCGGCCGGTCTGCGCATGGCGGGCGTGGCGGTCCAGCACCTCTGGCTGTTCCAGCCAGTGTTCGAACAGCTGGCTGGGCAGTTCCACGAAATCGCGTGCCACCGAAGTCCCCGAGATCGAGGGCCAGGCCACGTCCGACAGGATGTGATGCAGCGCATGGCCGAATTCGTGAAACAGCGTATGCGCGTCGTCCCAGGACAGCCAGGCCGGCGCCTCGGGCGTCTCGGGCGGGGTAAAGTTGCAGACATTGACCACGATCGGGCGCTGGCCGGCGCCGATCCGGTGCTGCGGCTGCAGGCTGGAACACCAGGCACCCGAACGCTTGCCGGGCCGGGCGAAATAATCCCCGAGGAACACCGCCATGCGGCGCCCCTGCCGGCTAACCTCCCAGGCGCGGACCTCGGGCGCCCAGAGCGGGGCCCCGAAGGCGCGGAACTCAAGCCCGAACAGGCGGCTGGCGGTGTCAAAGACCGCGCCGAGCATCGCCGGCAGCGTCAGATAGGGCTTGACCTCGGCCTCGTCCAGATCGTGTTCGGCCCGGCGGCGGCGCTCGGCGTAATGGCGCCAGTCCCAGGGCTCCAGCGCGCCATTGACGCCGTCGGCGCCCAGCATGCGGGCAAATTCCGCGGCATCGGCCTCGGCGCGGGCGCGCGCCGGCGCCCAGACCTGCATCAGCAGCGCCTCGACCGCCTCGGCATTGCCGGCCATCTCGGGCTCAAGCTTGTAGCTGGCGAAATCCGCATGGCCCAGCAATTGCGCGCGTTCGTGGCGCAGGGCCAGGATTTCGGTGACGATCAGGCGGTTGTCGGTCTGCACCCCGCCCGCGCCGCTGCCGGTGCCGCGCGCCGCCCAGGCCCGCCAGGCCGTCTCGCGCAGGGCGCGGTCGCCGGCATGTTCCAGAAAGGGCACGATCAGCGAACGGCTGAGCGTCACCACCTGGCCCGAAAGCCCGCGCGCCCGCGCCGCCGCGCGCATGGCGCGGATCAGCCAGTCGGGCAGGCCGGCCAGCCGCTCGTCGGGCACCGCCATGACGAAATCGCGCTCATCGGTCAGCACGTTCTGGGCGAAATCGGTGGTCAGCACCGCCAGACGCTCGCGGATCTGGGCCATGCGGTCGCGCGCGGCGCCGGTCAGGCCGGCGCCGGCCCGGCGCAGCCCGCGCAGCGTCAGCTCGGCCAGGCGCCTGTCCTCGGGGGCAAGGTCCTCGCCCCCGTGCAGCACCGCGGCGACGCGCGCGAACAGGCGCGGGTCCATGCTGACCTTGCTGCCATGCGCGGCCAGGCGCGGCGCGATCTGGCGCTGCAGCGCCTCGCGCGCGGGGTTCGAGCCGGTGCCGGCCAGGTTGAAGAAGATGGCGCAAAGCCGCTCCAGCGGCTCCTCGGCGGTTTCCAGCGCCGCTACGGTATTGGCGAAACTGGGCGGCGCGGCATTGGCGGCGATCGTCTCGACCGCAGCGCCGGCCTGGTCCAGACAGGCGTCGAAGGCCGGGGCGAAATCCTCGTCGCGGATCAGATCGAAACGCGGCAGGCCCAGCGGGCCGCTCCAGCAGGTCAGTTCGGGGTTCATCCGGGGGCGCCTCCTTGCCGATCAGCCCGAATGTTTCATTCCGGCGCGGAATGTCCAGAGCCGCAGACCGGGCAATCTCCGCGGCGGGCGATTTTCATCACCCGGTTCTCGGCGTAGAGCCCGTCGAGGATCAGCATGCGCCCGCGCAGGCTCTCGCCCGCGCCGGAAATCAGCTTGATCGCCTCAAGGGCCATCAGGCTGCCGATGACGCCGGGCAGAGGTCCGACCACCCCCGCCTCGGCGCAGGCGGGCGCCAGCCCGGGCGCCGGAGCCTGCGGAAAGATGCAGGCCATGCAGGGGGCGCCCCGCGCCGGGTCCCAGACCGTCACCTGGCCTTCCCATTGCGCGATGGCGCCGGCGACCAGCGGCACGCCGGCGGCGGCGCAGGCTGCGTTCACTGCGCGGCGGGCGGCGAATGTGTCGGTGCCGTCGATGACCAGGTCATGTTTTCCGGCCAGCGCGGCATCGCCTGCGGTGATGCGCCGCGTCAGCGCCTCGACCGAGACATGCGGATTCAGCGCCAGCATGGCGTCACGCGCCGCCTGCGCCTTGGGCCGGCCGTCGTCCGCGCCGCGAAAGATCACCTGCCGCTGCAGGTTCGACAGGCTTACCCGGTCGTCATCGGCCAGGGTGATTCGCCCGACCCCGGCCGCGGCCAGATACAGGCAGACCGGCGCCCCCAGACCGCCGGCGCCGACCACCAGCACCCGCGCCCGCCTCAGCGCCGCCTGCCCCGGCCCGCCCAGTTCGCGCAGCACGATATGGCGGGCATAGCGGTCCAGCTCCGCATCCGAGAGCGCCCCCTGCGGCGCGGCTGGCGCCTCGGGCAGCGGCGCGGCGCGGCGGCGCAGCTGCGCCAGACCGGCGCGATAGGCCAGCAGCAGCAGGCCCAGCACGCCAAGCACCAGCCAGACCCGCGCATCGCCGCCGACCAGCCGTGCCGCGCCGCTGTCCGGCGCCAGCAGCAGCACGCCCGTCGCCAGCAGCCACAGCGCCGCCACGCCGGCCCAGCCGCGCCAGGGCGGCCAGCCCAGAAGCCGCGCCGCCAGCAGCCAGGCCAGCATGGGCAGAAGCACCAGCACCGCCTAGTCCCTGCCGGTCGAGCCGAAGCCGCCCTCGCCGCGCGCGGAACCGGCCAGGGTCTCGGCCAGGGCAAAGCGCGCGCGCACCACCGGCGCCAGCACCGCCTGGGCGATGCGCTCGCCATGCGCAATCACATGCGGCTCGCGGCCGAGGTTGATCAGGATCACCCCCAGCGGGCCGCGATAGTCGCTGTCGATGGTGCCCGGGGCATTGGCCAGCGTCACCCCGTGGCGCAGCGCCAGGCTTGAACGCGGGCGCAGCTGCAGCTCATGACCTTCGGGGATCTCGACGCGCAGCCCGGTCGGCACCAACCGGATCTCTCCGGGGGCCAGCACCAGATCCGCCCCGCCCAGATCGGCGCGCAGATCGGCACCGGCCGCGCCAGGCGTCTGATATTCGGGCAGGGGCAGCGCGGGGTCCGCGCCCGGTTCGCGCACGACCAGAATCGTCACCTCGGCCGTCATCGCCCGGCCTTACCGCGGCGCGATCATCATGACCATCTGGCGCCCTTCCAGCTTGGGCATCGATTCGACCTTGCCGGCCTCGCCGACTTCGGTGGCGACCCGGTTCAGCAGCTCAAGCCCCAGTTGCTGGTGCGCCATCTCGCGGCCGCGAAAGCGCAGCGTCACCTTGACCTTGTCGCCCTCGCCCAGGAATTTCATCACCGAGCGCATCTTCACGTCGTAATCATGGGTATCGGTCCCGGGACGGAACTTGATTTCCTTGATTTCGATGATCTTCTGCTTTTTCCGGGCTTCGGCCTCGCGCTTTTGCTGTTCATATTTGAACTTGCCGAGGTCCATGATCTTGCACACCGGCGGCACGGCATTGGGCGAGATTTCAACCAGATCCAGCCCGGCGTCCTGTGCCAGCTCCAGCCCGCGCGAGGGCGAAACCACACCGATGTTTTCGCCATCGGCACCGATCAGGCGGATCTCGGAGACACGGATGCGCTCATTGACGCGGGGGCCGGTGTCACGGGTGGGCGGAGCGTTGTGCGGTCTGCGGGCTATGGCTGTCTTCCTTTTATTGCCGGAGGTTTGGCCGGTTAGATAGTCCCGCGGCCCCGTGTTTTCAACTGGATTCGCCGCTGTGGCGCGCGCGCGGCAGGGCGGGGCGGCGGTTTCAGCCGCCGGTCGCGCGGCCTTGGGGCTTTTCCACCCGGCGGCGTCATGGCACAAGCAGGCGCAAGCGGCACCGACCGGAAGACCCATGCCCAGACTGCCAACCCCGACCCCGATTCCCCTGCCCCGCCCGGGGGGCAGGCGCATGACCGCGGGACTGCGGCCATGAGCTTTCCCACCCTGGCCGAATTCCTGCGCGCGGGTCCGGCCCCTCTGGCCAGGGGTCCGATCGCCCTGCTGCTGATCGAGGACGAGGCCGCGGTGGCGCGGACCCTGGCCCATCACCTTGCCGCGGGATTTCGGCTGATCCTGGCGCTGTCGCCCGAGCCGCTGCCCGCACATGTCCTGCCCACACAGGGCCTGCCCGCCGGCGCCACCGGGCGTGTGCTGAACCTGCGCCACGATTCGCGCCGCCCCGGCGCGCATGTCGAGGCGGTGAACGCGCTGATCGCCGCCGCACCCGCCGATACCTGGGTCTATTACGGCTACAATGCCGAGTTCCTGTTCTATCCGTTCTCGGAGCGGCGCAGCATCGGCGAGATGCTGGCCTTTCACGCCGAGGAACGCCGCCGTGCCATGCTGGCCTATGTCATCGACCTTTACGCCCCGGATCTGACCCGCTTTCCCGATGCGGTCAGCCTGAACGAGGCGATGTTCGACCGCACCGGCTATTACGCGCTGGGACGGCGGGACCGCGACGGCAACCCCCTGGAACGGCAGCTGAACTTCCACGGCGGGCTGCGCTGGCGCTTTGAGGAACATGTGCCGGCCGACCGCCGCCGCATCGACCGCATCGCCCTGTTCCAGACCTGCCACGGCCTGCGGCTGCTGCCCGACCACCGTTTCAACATCGAGGAATACAACACCTATTCCTGCCAGTGGCACCACAACCTGACTGCGGTCGTGGCCTCATTCCGGGTCGCCAAGGCGTTGGTCAGGAACCCCGGCTCGCGCGCGCATGTCACGGGGTTTCGCTGGCGCAATTCGCAGCCCTTCCGCTGGAGCGCGCAGCAGCTGATGGACCTTGGGCTGATGGAGCCCGGCCAGTGGTTCTGATGCCCCGACAGCGCTAGGCGCGCGCCGCGCGCACCAGCGCCGCCAGCCGCTCGGTCGAGGGGTCATGGCCCGGGGACGCCTCGCCCGCAAGCAGCGGCGCCACGGCCAGCGCCAGTTCCTTGCCCAGTTCGACCCCCCATTGGTCAAAGCTGTTGATGCCCAGGATGACGCCCTCGGCAAAGACGCGGTGTTCGTAAAGCGCCAGGATCTGGCCCAGCACGAAGGGCGACAGTTCCGGCACCAGCAACGTGGTCGAGGGGCGGTTGCCGGGAAACACCCGATGCCGGGCCTGGCGTTCCATCTCGGCGCCCGAAAGCCCCCTGGCCCGCATCAGATCGCGCGCCACCGCCAGCGGGCGGCCGCGCATCAGCGCCTCGGACTGCGCCAGGCAATTGGCGATCAGCAGCAGCTGGTGATGCGCCAGATCGGGCTCGTGCCCGCGGGCGGCGACGATGAATTCGCAAGGCACGATGGCGGTGCCCTGGTGGATCAGCTGGTAAAAGGCGTGCTGGCCATTGGTGCCCGGCTCGCCCCAGACCACCGGCCCGGACTGCAGGGCCAGGTCGCTGCCGTCCATGGCGACGCGCTTGCCGTTCGATTCCATTTCAAGCTGCTGCAGATAGGCGGGCAGCCGCGCCAAGCGGTTGTCATAGGGCAGCACGGCGCGGGTCGCGTGGCCGCAGACCTGATGGTGCCAGATGCCGACCAGCGCCAGGATGAGCGGCATGTTCGCCGCGGGCGGCACCTCGCGGAAATGCCGGTCCATGGCGGCACCGCCGGCCAGAAAGCGGTCGAAATCCTCGGGGCCGATGGCGATCATCAGCGACAGGCCGATCGGGCCCCAGACCGAATAGCGCCCGCCGACCCAGTCCTCGAAGCCGAAGACGCGCTCGGGGGCGATGCCCCATGCCGCGGTGCGCCCCGGGTCCGAGGACAGCGCCACGAACTGCGCCGCCGGCTCAGCCACCGCCCGCGCCATCCAGTCGCGCGCCGTGGCGGCATTGGTCATGGTCTCGACGGTGGTGAAGGTCTTGGAGGCAACGATCACCAGCGTCGTCGCCGGGTCCAGCCCGCGCAGCGTGTCGGCGATGTCGGCCCCGTCCACATTCGAGACGAAATGCAGCCGCGGCCCGTCATGGCAGGGCGCCAGCGCCCGCGTAGCCATGGCCGGGCCAAGGTCCGAGCCGCCGATGCCGATATTGATCACGTCGGTGATGCGCCCGCCCTGGACCTGAAAGCGCCCGTCGCGGACCCGGCGGGCAAAATCGCCCATGCGCGCATGGGTGTGGCGCAGATCCGCCATGATATCGGCGCCGTCCAGCACCACGCGGCCCGAGAGGTTGCGCAGCGCCGTGTGCAGCACCGCCCGTCCCTCGGTCTCGTTGATGCGCGCGCCGCGGAACATGGCGTCGCGGCGCGCGGGCACCGGCGCGGCCAGTTCCAGCAGCAGATCGCGCGCGCCCGCGTCGATGGCGGTCTTGGACCAGTCCAGCACCAGCCCGTCGGCCGCGGTGGAAAATCCGGCCGCTCGGTCCGGATCGGTCGCGAACAGCGCCTCGATGCGCAGATCCGCCTGCGCCCTGCGATGCTCAGCCAGCCGTGACCAGATATCCGCCATCTCATTCAGCCCAATGCACGGTGATGTCGCCCAGAAATGCCCGGATCGGCGCCGAGAGCGGATCCAGCCCCTGCGCGCGTTCAAGCGCCGCGCGCTTTTCGGCGCCGGTGATCAGCAGATGGCTGTGGATCGCGCCTTTCAGCGCGCTGGCGGTCAGGGTGATGCGCGTCTCGTCGCGGTAGCTGTTGACCGCCATCACCGGCGGCGCGTCGGGCGCCAGCGCCAGCGCCGTCTCGGGCGCGCCGGGAAACAGGCTGGCGGTATGCATGTCCGCGCCCATGCCCAAGAGCAGCACGGTCAGCGGCAGGTGGTGGCGCAGCGCCTCGCCCAGCCGCGGCAGCGCGTCCTCGGGCGCGGCATCGCCGGTGAACAGATCAAGATATGCCGCCCGCCCCGCCTTGTCGCGCAACAGATGATGACGCAAGAGCCGCCCGTTCGAGCGGCGGTGCTCGCTGTCCACCCAGCGCTCGTCGTTCAGGATCACGGTGACGCGCGGCCAGTCCAGATCGGCGCCGGACAGGAAATCATAGACCGGCGCCGGTGTGGTGCCGCCCGGCAGGCAGAGGCTGGCGCCCTCATGCAGGCGCAGGTGCTGCACCAGCTGGCCGGCGATGCGGTCGGCAAGCGACAGGAACATCATCTCGCGGTCGGGGTATTCGATGAACTCCAGCGTCATGGCCTGATCTCCCTCCAGCGACGGTTGTCGCGGTGCAGCAAGCGCAACGCCTCTTCCGGCCCGCTGGATCCCGGGTCATAGGGCTCGGGGCGTTTCGTTCCATGTTCCCAGGCGGCGATGATCGGGTCGGTCCAGGCCCAGGCGGCCTCGACCTCGTCGCCGCGCATGAACAGCGTCTGGTTGCCGCGGATCACGTCCATGATCAGGCGCTCATAGGCGTCGGGCATGTCGGTGCCCTCGGCGCCCAGCGCGTCGGCAAAGCTCATGTCCAGCGGCACCTGCACCAGGCGCATGCCGCCGGGACCGGGTTCCTTGATCATCACCGTCAGGTCCATGCCCTCGTTCGGCTGCAGCTTGATGACCAGCTGGTTGGCGCGCTGCGAGCCGCCGTCGTCAAAGATCGAATGCGGCGGCTCCTTGAAGGTGACGACGATCTCGCTGGTGCGGGCGCGCAGCCGCTTGCCGGTGCGCAGATAGAAGGGCGTACCGGTCCAGCGCCAGTTGGCGATCTGCAGCTTCAGCGCGACATAGCTTTCGGTGCGCGATTCGACATTGCCGGCGTCTTCCAGATAGCCGGGGCCGTCCGGGCCGCGCTGATACTGGCCACGCACGATGTCCATGGGCACCACCGGCTCCAGCGCCCGGATCACCTTCAGCTTCTCGTCGCGCACGGCATCGGGGTCGAAGTGATAGGGCGGCTCCATGGCGATCAGGCACAGAAGCTGCATCATGTGGTTTTGCACCATGTCGCGGATGGCGCCGGAATGGTCGTAATATTCGCCGCGCCCGCCCACGCCCACGGTTTCGGCCACGGTGATCTGCACGTGATCGACATATTGCGCGTTCCACAGCGGCTCGAACAGCATGTTGGCGAAACGCACCGCCATCAGGTTCTGCACCGTCTCCTTGCCCAGGTAATGGTCGATGCGATAGATCTGGTTTTCCGCAAAATGCCGCGCCATGGTCGCGTTCAGCGCCCTTGCCGTGTCAAGGTCGCGCCCGAAGGGCTTTTCCACCACGATGCGGCTTTTGGCATCGGCGATGCCATGCGCGGCCAGCCGCTCGGCGATATCGCCAAACAGCGCCGGCGCCACCGAGAAATAGAAGGCATGCACCGCGCCCGGCCGCATGCGCAGGCGCAACTCCTCCCAGCCCGCCTCGCCGCGCGCATCGATGGCGACATAGCCCAGCATGTCGAGGAATGCGGCAAGCCGGGCCTCGTCCTGGCCGGGGCCCGTGAATTCCGTGATCGCGGCGCGCATCTCGGCGCGAAAGCCCGCGTCGTCGATCGGGGTGCGGGCGGCGCCGATGATGCAGGCGCTGGCCGGCACCTGGCCGGCCAGAAAGCGGCGGTAAAGCCCGGGCAGGATCTTGCGCCGCGCCAGATCGCCGGTAGCGCCAAAGATCACGAGGTCGAAATCCTCTACCGGGATGATCCTTGAAACCATCGCCCCCTCCTCATCGCTTGTCTGTCGATTAGAGGATGTTAGCGGTATCATCAAGCCCTTCGCCGCCCCATTCGCCGCCATACCCGTGCTAGCCGCGCGCCATGGCGCTGGCAAGGCGCGGCAGACGGGCGCGCCGCAGCAGGTCGCGCCGCGCCAGCGCACCGCCGGCGGCACGGGCGCGCGCCTCGGTCACAGTGACCGCGGCCAGGATGGCGTCGGGCCGCTGCAGATACAGATCGCGCAGGAATTCGTCGGGATGGACGGTGCGCAGGCCAAGCTGGCCCAGCACACCGCGGGGAAAGTCGCGCAGATTGGCGGTGACGATCAGCCTGGCGCCGGCGGCCAGCGCCGTCTCGGCCACATGGTGGTCGGCGGGGTCGGGCAGATCCGCGCCCAGCACCACCGCCGCCGGCGCCGCCAGCGCGCGCGGAAAGCCCGTGACCAGCAGCGCGATCTCGGCCCCGACCTCCAGCCCGTTGCGGGCGGCGGCATGGCGCCACTCGTCCAGGATGCGCTGCGACCAGAAAGGCTGGAACAGCCCCGCCGCCGCCGCGCCCGTCAGGATCTCGCGCAGCACGGTCGGGTAAAGCACGCAGGCGTCCAGAACCGCCCTCATCCGTCCAGCCGGAAGAACAGCGCCTTCAGATAGCCGCTTTCCGCCAGCTGCGGCAGCACCGGATGGTCCGGTCCCGCCTGGCCGGTGTGGATCAGCTGCATGCGCCGCCCGCCGCGACCGATGCCGCGCGCACTGGCATTGCGAAACGCCGTCAGGTCGGCGGCATGGCTGCAGGAACACAGGCCCAGATAGCCCCCCGGCGCCACCAGCGGCGCGGCCAGCTTCGCCACCCGCTCATAGGCGCGCAGCCCCGCCTCCAGCGCCGGCTTCGAGGGCGCGAAGGCCGGCGGGTCGCAGATCACCAGATCAAACTTCGCGCCCTCGGCCGCCAGCGCCTCAAGCTGGGCAAAGGCGTCGCCCTGGCGCGTCAGCAGCCGGTCGGCGGCGCCCATGGCGCGCGCCCCGCCCTCGGCCAGCGCCAGCGCCGCGGCTGATGCATCGACGCAGGTCGCTTGCGTCGCTCCCGCCGCCAGCGCCGCCAGGCCAAAGCCGCCGACATGGGAAAACACGTCCAGCACCCGCGCGCCCTCGGCCAGCCTTTGCGCAAAGGCGTGGTTCGGGCGCTGGTCATAGAACAGCCCGGTCTTTTGCCCATGCGTCAGGTCGGCCAGATAGACGGCGCCGTTCATCGCCACCTCGAGCGGGCCGGCGACGGCGCCCGACAGGATCTCGCTGCGCTCGCCCAGCCCCTCAAGGCTGCGCGCCCGCCCCTGCCCGTTCAGGATCACCGTCGAGACGCCGGTGACCTCGCGCAGCGCCGCGGCGATGTCGTCGATCATGCGATCAGCCCAAGCGGCATTGGGCTGGATCACCGCGGCATCGCCGAAACGGTCGATGATCGTGCCGGGGATCCCGTCGGCCTCGGCATGGACCAGCCGGTAGAAGGGCTGCGCGAACAGCCGCGTGCGCAGGGCCAGCGCCCGCGCCAGCCGCGCCGCGATCCAGTCCCGGTCGATGACCGCCTGCGGATCGGGGTCCATGATCCGGGCGATGATCTTCGAGTCCGGGTTCACGGTGACCAGGCCCAGCGGGTTGCGCTCGGCATCCTCAAGCCGGGCGAAACTGCCGGGTTTCAGCGCGCGCGTGCGCCGGTCGGTGACCAACTCATCGGCATAGACCCAGGGAAAGCCGTGGCGGATCGCCTGCGGTCTGGATTTCGGGCGCAGGCGGATGGTGGGCAGATCGGCGGTCATGGCGGCCTCGTGGCGAAACGCGGCAGGATTGCCACGACACGCGCCCGCCGGCAAGAGCAGGCCGGTTGCGCCGTTACCGCTAACAAGCTAACATGCCGCCAAAGGAGATGCCAGCCATGCCCCTGCACGCCACCATCGACCGCGTCACCGACCGCATCCGCGCGCGCTCCGCCGCCAGCCGCGCGGCCTATCTGGCCAAGATCGCCCGCCTGGCGACGGAGGGGCCGCGCCGCGCGCATCTGTCCTGCGGCAACCAGGCCCATGCCTATGCCGCCATGGCAAACAAGCAGGAGTTGGCCCAGAGCCGCAAGCCCAATATCGGCATCGTCACCGCCTATAACGACATGCTGTCGGCGCATCAGCCCTATGAACGCTTTCCCGACCTGATCCGCACCGCCGCCGCCGCCGCCGGCGCCACGGCGCAGGTCGCGGGCGGGGTCCCGGCCATGTGCGACGGCGTGACACAGGGCCGGCCGGGGATGGAACTGTCGCTGTTTTCGCGCGACGTGATCGCGCTGGCCGCCGGCATCGGGCTGACCCATGACGTGTTCGACGCCGCACTTTTCCTTGGCGTCTGCGACAAGATCGTGCCGGGGCTGGTCATCGCCGCCGCGACCTTCGGCCATGTCCCGGCGGTCTTCGTTCCTGCCGGCCCCATGCCCTCGGGCCTGCCCAACGACGAAAAGGCGCGCATCCGCCAGCAGTTCGCCGCCGGCGAGATCGGGCGCGAGGCGCTGATGGCGGCCGAGATGGCCAGCTATCACGCGCCGGGCACCTGCACCTTCTACGGCACCGCCAACACCAACCAGATGCTGATGGAATTCATGGGTCTGCACCTGCCGGGCGCCAGTTTCGTCAACCCGAACACGCCGCTGCGCGACGCGCTGACCGGCGCCGCCGTGCAGCGCGCGGCCGCGATCACCCGGCTCGGCAACGATTATCTGCCGGCGGGCGAGGTCCTGGACGAGCGCACCTTCGTCAACGGCATCGTCGGGCTGATGGCCACCGGCGGCTCGACCAATCTGGTGCTGCACCTGCCGGCCATGGCGCGGGCCGCCGGGGTAATCCTCGATCTCGAGGATTTCCACGACCTGTCCGAGGTCGTGCCGCTGATGGCCCGCGTCTATCCCAACGGCCTTGCGGATGTGAACCATTTCCACGCCGCCGGCGGCCTTGGCTTCATGATCGGGCAGCTGCTGCAGGCCGGCCTTCTGCATGCCGATGTCCGCACCGTCGCCGGCGCCGGGCTGGATGCCTATGCCAGCGAGCCGCAATTGCGCGAGGGCCGTGTCGAATGGGTCGCCGGCGCGCGCGAGACGCTGAACGAGCGCATCCTGCGCCCGGCCGGCAACGGTTTCGCCACCACCGGCGGGCTGAAGCAACTCGAGGGAAATCTGGGCCGGGGGGTGATCAAGACCTCGGCCGTCGCCCCCGAGCGCCTTGTGATCGAGGCCCCCGCCCGCATCTTCGCCGATCAGGACGAGGTCAAGGAGGCCTTCCGGCGCGGCGAGTTCACCGAGGATGTGGTGGTCGTGGTGCGCTTCCAGGGTCCGCGCGCCAATGGCATGCCCGAGCTGCATTCGCTGACCCCGACGCTGGCGGTGCTGCAGGATCGCGGGTTGCGGGTGGCGCTGGTCACCGACGGGCGCATGTCCGGGGCCTCGGGCAAGATCCCGGCCGCCATCCACCTTTCGCCCGAGGCGGCCGACGGCGGGCCGCTGGCGCGGCTCAGGGACGGCGACATCATCCGGCTCGATGCCGTGACTGGCCGGCTCGACTGCCTCGCCCCGGAATTCGAGGATCGCGAGCCCGTGCCCCACGACCCCGCCGCCAGCAGCGAGGGGCTGGGCCGCGAGCTGTTCGCCGCGTTCCGCCGCCACGTCGGCCCGGCCACCGAGGGCGCGGCGGTGATCGTCTGACCCGGCACCCCTGACGACCCGGCGCGGGGCGGGAAGGCGCTGCGAAAGGTCGATGCGATCTCGGCCCTGCCGGGCTGCCATCCCTGGCCAGGCCCTCGGGCATGCGCGTGACTGATCGGCGCGCGCCGCCGGCCGCGGTGTCCATCCTGCCCGAGCGGCCTCGGGTAGAACCTGGCGCCGGCATACGCTCCTTCGGCCCCTTCTGTCCCAGTACCCGATCCAAAGCGCAATGCGCGCGCGCCACCTCGCCCGGGACGGCCTGATGCCGATGCGGGACGATCGGTCACGGGACCTTCACCTGCCGCCAGATGACCGGAAATGCAGGCGCCACGCCTCGACAAGGCCGGCCCCGACCCGGCGCCGGAAATCATCCGCCAGCCCTATATGCACGAGGCTACCGGCGTGACGGTCGATCAGCCCGAGGACACCAGCTATGGCCGGGACTACATGCCGGGCGATCTTTGGGAACGCGGCCTGGTGCCGTCGGCCCTGATCGAAGAGGGCGGCGGGCTGGTCCATGCGGGTCGGCATGCGCTGATCGTCGACGAGCCCGCGCCGCTGGCGGATTTGATGGCCTCCGCCCGCCCCTTTGCCGCCGCGCCCCTGGCCGAGGGGCTGGCGCCCGCGGATTACGTCCGCGCCTTCCTGCAGCGTTTCGGCACCGATCTCGGGCGGGCGGTGCTGTGGCAAAATCAGACCGGAACATGTCTGCCGATCTCGGACGGGTTCTTCCCCGACCGCGCCGGGATGTGGAAGGTCGGCAAACGCGGCCGCGAGGTCTTCACGCCGCTGATGGCGGAAACCCTGCTCGATCCCGACGAAATCTGGCTCGGCGTGGCACGCAAGACTGATCCCATAGACCAGGATTCGGAAGAGCTTGTGATCGACCGGCGTTATATCCGGGCCGATCTGGACACCGGCATGGTCGTGATCATGGAGGTTGGCCGGAGATGGTGGGAGCCGGTCACCGCATATAACCCGACAGCGAAGAACGGAAAGCCGAACCTGTAACATCTTGATCGACGTCGGGGCGGGAAGTTGCGCTGGAAACGAAAATGACGGCCGGGGTGATCCAGCCGTCGCGCCTCCGACTACAGGCTTCCATCACCGGGCATCGTCGCAAGGCAAGTCAAACATGGCTCCAATCAGGGGGTTTTTCAATGACAGGCATCGGCTTCAGGGTCGAACTCGACACGACCGAGGCGCAGGATCGCCTGCACCAGCTCGTCAGACTCATGGACCAGCGCCGGCCGTTCTTCGCCGAGGTGGGCGAGCAGCTGATCCTGTCGGCCGGGCGCAACTTCAAGGCCGAGGCGGCGCCGGACGGCACGCCCTGGGCGCCTTTTGCGCCGGCAACCGTCAAGGCCCGGTCGCGGCGCAGCCGGTCGCAGCTGGCCATCCTGCGCGATCGCGGGCTGCTGGCCGGCTCGATCAATTGCCAGACCACCGACGACGAGGTCCGCGTCGGCTCGCCCGTCGAATATGCGGCGATCGATCAGCCGGGCTGGCCGAGCGAGAGATCGGCGCGACAGGGCAGGAAATTCCGCGCAATGACAATTGCATTCTTGCCTCGGACGGGGCGCGGGACGGAATGCGCCCCGTCCCGGATCCGGGTGAACTGACGCACGGCCTGGCAGCGCGGTGACACCGGCCGGCGCTGGTGCTGTGCGTTATCCGGCACCCGTGCCAATGCCCCGTGCTGGACAGCCGGGACATGCCACGGCGCCCCGAGCAACTGCCGGTCGATGATCCCCATGAGGCCACGGTTCAACGGCACCGCCTGCCGGTCATGTCGGAACCGGACGCGCCATTCGCCCGGCCTGCGGGCCAAGGCGCGGGGCCGGTCGCCGGATCACGGGCGACCCTGCCCGTGACGAGCCGTTCCCCGCCATCAGCGCGAAGACGTGCCGAATGATGCGGATCGCGCGTCCCGGGCAGCCCCCGGCCCGACATTGCCGCCCGCCCCCGGCTTCGGCGGGCAGCAGCCCGGGGCCTTAGCGTTGAAATCCTGCCGGGGGCGGGGGTGCCGTATCTGCCACGGCCGCGTGCAGAAAGCGCGCGGGCAGTTCGATCACCTGGCCTCGCGGCTCGGCCAGTGCCGGGATGGCGGCGCGCAGCGGCCCCTCCTCCTCGACCGAATCGCGCAGGAACAACACGTTGAGGCAGGGCTGCCCGTCCTCGTCGCGGATCGGGCAGACCTGGGCATCGACGCGGAAACGCCGGCCCGACTTTGCCATCTGCGCCAGGCCAAAGATGCGCGCATCGCGGCCATCGGCGGGTTCGAGCATGTCGCTCAGCCGGTTGGGCGTGCGCTCCATCGGGTCGAGCAGCATCAGCACCGAGCGGCCGATCAGTTCCTCGCGCCGGTAGCCGCTCAGGCGCAGGCAGGGCTGGTTCACCGCCACGATGTCGCCCGCCAGATCAAGGATGAGGACCGCGCGATGCGTGCGGATGGCGCACATCGCCCAGTCGAGGTCGTGATGAAGCCGCTGGACCTGTGCCATCGGAAAAAGCCTCCTCAAGGGATTTTCCACAACATGACGCGAACAGGCTAAGATTTCGTTACCCGCGCAAGGCTCAGGGTTCGGGCGGCGGACCGAAGCGTTCCAACATGCGCTTGCGGATCTGGTCGCGCGCGCCGCGGTAATGCGTCAGCTTGGCCTCCCGCCCTTCGGCAAGGCCGCTCGGGTCCATGATCGGCCAGTATTCCACCTCGAGATGCGAGACCCGGGTCAGTTCCAGCGCCCGCCTCTGGCTGGCGGGGGACAGTGCGATCACCAGGTCGAAACTGCCCAGGTCGTCGCCCCAGGCCTGCATCTCGTCGAACGAGCGCGAGCGGTGGTTGGCGATCTCGACACCGATCTCCTGGCAGACGGCGATGGCAAAGCCGTCCACCTCCATGTCGTTTTTCACCCCTGCCGACTGCACATAGGCGATGCGGCCGTAGAATTTCTTCATCATCCCCTCGGCCATGGGCGAGCGGATGGCGTTGTGATCGCAGCAAAACAGCACCGAATGGGGAATCGGGCCCGCCACGGATCACCCCGGAACCAGGGCGCAGATCAGGGTGAACAGGCGCCGCGCGGTGTCGATGTCGACCTCGGCCTTGCCCTCGAGCCGTTCCTGCAAGGTGCGCGCACCCTCGTTGTGGATGCCGCGCCGGGCCATGTCGATGGCCTCGATCTGCGCCGGCGGCAGGCGTTTCACCGCATCGAAATAGCTGGTGCAGATCTGGAAATAATCCTTCACCGTCTGCCGGAACGGGCCCAGCGACAGGTGGAACTCGGCCACCTTCTCGCCCGCCTCGGTGTCGATGTCGAAGACCAGCCGCCGTTCGCGCACCGCCAGCGCCAGCGCATAAGGTCCGACCGGCGCCGGCTGGCCCTCGCGCCCGGGCAGGGCAAAGCTGTTGTCCTCGAGCAGGTCAAAGACCGCAACGCGGCGGTCCTGCTCCATCTCGGGGGTGGGCGGCGGCAGCGCGCTGTCGTCGATGTCGATGCGGCAAAGCCGGCTGGCGGTATCGGTCATGGCCTTGCCTCATTGATGCTGGAAAGACGCGCCGCGACCGAGCGGCCATGCGCCGAAAGCCCTTCGGAGGCGGCCAGCCGCACGGCAGCCGGGCCGATGGCCGTCAGCGCCGCCGGGTCAAGCCGCGCCAGCGTCGTGCGCTTGAGAAAATCCATCACCGAAAGCCCCGAGGAAAACCGCGCCGAGCGCGCCGTCGGCAGCACATGGTTCGGGCCGCTGACATAATCGCCCACCGCCTCGGGGGTCCAGGCGCCCAGAAAGATCGCCCCGGCGTGGCGGGTCTGTTCCGCCAGCGCCTCGGGGTCGTCGACGCAAAGCTCCAGATGCTCGGGCGCGATGCGGTCGGACAGCGCCGCCGCCTCATCCAGATCGCGGGTGACGATCACCGTGCCATAGTCGCGCCAGCTGGCCCCGGCCACCGCAGCGCGCGGCAGGCTGGGCAGCAGGCGTTCGACCTCGGCCACCACGGCGCGGGCCAGCGATTGGTCGGGGGTGATCAGGATCGACTGCGCATCGGCGTCATGTTCGGCCTGCGCCAGCAGATCCAGCGCCAGCCATTCCGGGTTCTGCGCGCCCGCGGCGATGATCAGCACCTCGGAGGGGCCGGCGATCATGTCGATGCCGACCCGGCCAAAGACCTGGCGTTTGGCCGCCGCGACATAGGCGTTGCCGGGGCCGGTGATCTTGTCCACCGGGCGGATGGTTTCGGTGCCATAGGCCATGGCGGCAACGGCCTGCGCGCCGCCGATGCGATAGATCTCGTCGACGCCGGCCAGCTGCGCCGCCAGCAGCACCAGCGGATTGACCAGGCCCTCGGGCGTCGGCACGCAGATGACCAGCCGATCAACCCCGGCCACTCGCGCCGGAATGGCGTTCATCAGCACCGAGGACGGATAGCTGGCCTGCCCGCCCGGCACATACAGCCCGGCCGCGGCGACCGGGGTCCAGCGCCAGCCCAGGGTGGCGCCCTGCGCATCGGTCCATTGCAGGTCCGCGGGCATCTGCCGGGCGTGATAGGCGCGGATGCGCGCGGCCGCCAGTTCCAGCGCGCCGCGGTCCTCGGCCGCGACGCGGGCGGTCTCGGCGGCGATCTCGTCTCGGGTGAAGGCCAGACCTCCGGGCGCCAGCGCCAGCCGGTCGAAGCGCCGCGTCAGCTCGATCAGCGCCGCATCGCCCCGCGTCCGCACATCGGCCAGGATCGCGGCCACGGCATCGTTCACGTCGGCGGCATCCTCGCGCTTCATCGACAAGAGCGCGGCAAAGCGGCTTTCGAAATCGGGCTCGCGGGTGGAAAGGTGGATCGGCATGGTCACGCTCACGTTGATCCGACCTTGTTAGCGGCTGCCCGCCCCCGGCTCAAGCGCCTGCCGCAATCCGGGCTGCGGGCGTCAGGCGCCGGGATGGCCGGGCGCACGGCCCGAGGGCGCGACATAGGGCTGCGTCACGTCGCGCAGCTCGACATTGAGACATTCGGCCGTCACCGCCAGTGTGCCGTCGCCGGCAAATTCCAGCAGCAGCCGGCCGGTGCCGTCCGCGCCCGGCTGCCAGCGCAGCGCCAGCAGCGCCAGCACCAGATCGCGGTCCTGGCGGTCGATGCCGTCGCTGGACACCCGCTGGGCATCCGAGACCAGCAGCACCGCGCGCACCCGCTCATAGGGTCGGCCCTCGCGTCGGGCCCGTTCGGCATCCTCCCAGCGGAACCGGTTCAGCAGCAGCGCCAGCTGGCGCTGCCTCGGATCATAGGCGATCTCGGTGACCGGCAGCACCGCGTCCTGCACCAGGGCCGAGATCACTGCCAGATCCTCGGCATCGGCGGCCAGCAGCGCCAGCGGCGCCGCATCGGCGTCGCGAAACCGCGCGTCAGGCATCGACCGTCTCCCGCACGCGCTCGATGTCGGCGCCGACGCCGCGCAGCTTGCGCACGACATGTTCATAGCCACGGTCGAGGTGATAGACGCGGCTGACCACCGTCTCGCCCTCGGCGGCCAGCCCGGCAAGGATCAGGCTGACCGAGGCGCGCAGATCGGTGGCCATCACCCGTGCGCCGCGCAGCTTCTCGACGCCGTGCACGGTGGCATGGCCGCCGTGCACCTCGATACGCGCGCCCATGCGCGTCAGTTCCGGCGCATGCATGAAGCGGTTCTCAAAGATTCTTTCCTCCAGCACCGAGGTGCCCTCGGCGGTGCACAGCAGCGCCATCATCTGCGCCTGCAGGTCGGTGGGAAAGCCCGGGAAGGGCTCGGTCACCACATCGACCGCGCGCACCCGACCGTTCCGGCGCGCCACGGTCAGGCCGCGCTCGCTCTCGCTTACCGAGATGCCGGCCGCGTCCAGCTTTTCGCAGAAGGCCGAGAGCAGTTCGATGCGCCCGCCAAGACAGGTCACCTCGCCGCCGCAGATCGCCGGCGCCAGCATATAGGTGCCCAGTTCGATCCGGTCGGTCACCACCGGATGCGTGGCGCCGCCCAGGCTGCGCACGCCCTCGACGGTGATGGTCGATGTTCCCTCGCCCTCGATCTGCGCGCCCATGCGGCGCAGGCAGCGCGCCAGATCGACGATCTCTGGCTCGCGCGCGGCGTTGCGGATGACGGTGGTGCCGCAAGCCAGCGTCGCCGCCATCAGCGCGTTTTCCGTCGCGCCCACGGTGACAAAGGGAAACTCGATCACCGCGCCCCGCAGCCCGCCGGCCGGCGCCTTGGCATGGACATAGCCATCGCGCAGGTCCAGTTCCGCCCCCATCGCCTCGAGCGCCTTCAGATGCAGGTCCACCGGCCGCGCGCCGATGGCGCAGCCACCGGGCAGCGACACGACGGCATGGCCGTCGCGCGCCAGCATCGGCCCCAGCACCAGGATCGAGGCCCGCATCTTGCGCACGATGTCGTAATCGGCGGTATGGTTGTCCAGCGCGTGGCTGGACAGCGCCAGCACCTGCCCGTCCTGCAGGCTGGCGACCTCGGCCCCCAGCGACTGCAGCAGCGCCGTCATGGTGCGGATGTCTGAAAGCCGCGGCGCATTGGTCAGCGTCAGCGGTTGATCGGTCAAGAGCGTCGCCGGCATGAGCGTCAGGCAGGCATTCTTGGCACCGGCGATGGAGATTTCCCCCCTGAGCGGCCCGTTGCCCCTTACGATGATCTGGTCCATCTATTCCTCGTTTTCGGGCCTGCGTCCGTTTGGCGGCTTCCTGGTCCCGTGCTGCTCGGTCTCGTTCGTGTCATCCGCCGCCCGCGCCCGGCCCTGCGCCTTGCGGCGGGCCAGATTGGCCCGCAGCGCCGCCTTTAGCCGCGCCTCGCGGGTATCGCCATCGGAATTTCGCGGAGTTCTGGTCATGCCCCCTGTTAGCGCCCCTGCCCGCTTGCGTCCAGCGGCGGCGCCGGATGGGCCGGCGGGAAAATTAGCACTTGCAGCCCGCGCGCACTCGGTCTAAAGCCCCCGCACGGCGCCGCCGAAGCAGAACTTCGCTGGCATGTCGCATTGGAATGCTGTGGTAGCTCAGTGGTAGAGCACTCCCTTGGTAAGGGGACGCTCTGGGCAGCTAAGCGGCGGAGAACTAAGGGCTTTTCCAGAGCCCGCTTGACCCAGGGTAACGCCCGGGGTAGCTATCTGGAAAGAAGGCGGCTGTGGTAGCTCAGTGGTAGAGCACTCCCTTGGTAAGGGAGAGGTCGAGAGTTCAATCCTCTCTCACAGCACCATCCACCCCACGAAAATCAAGTGGTTAGGCGTGGCGGATGCGCAACGCGAGCCGTTACCCCGCGTTACCCCCAGCGACTCAGAAGGGCTCGCCCCAGTCTGGGTCGATGTGGCATCCGCGACATCATGCTCCAGGCCGTCGAAGCCCGCTTCGCCGCCTGCCGAACGCCCGCGGTGATCGAGATGCTGACGGACAATGGTTCCCCTTACATTGCGAAGGACACGCAGATCTTCGCCCGCCAGATTGGCCTGAAGCCTTGCTTCACGCCGGTGCAGAGCCCGCAGAGCAACGGCATCACCGAGGCATTCATGAAGACGCGAGAGCCGCGATTACGTCCAGGTCTCGCCGATCCCGGACGGCAGCACCGCGCTTGGCTTGATCGCAGGCTGGATCGAGGACTACAACGAATACCACCCGCATTCAGCGCTGAAAATGCGCTCGCCCCGCGAGTTCATCGCAACTCAAACCGCAACCGCCTGAGTGTCCGGTGAAACGGGGGCAAGACCAGCGCCGTCTTTCCTGCCTGCTCAAGAAAAAGCCCGAATCTGAACTTGCTGGCGACGAATAAACCAACCATCCCGGCATAGACCCGAGCTATGGCTGAATTTGGGTGACGCGGCTTGATCATGCGGCGCGGCTTTGGCTGGCATCGTCAGCGGCGACGCC
>NZ_JBDHSP010000025.1:0-40833 GCF_039808215.1 Paracoccus sp. (in: a-proteobacteria) | reverse complement strand
ACAGGTTCAGAATAAGGCCGCGCAACCATTACGTCGAATGCCGATAACCGCCATCAGGATAACAACGTGTTACTCAAACGCCCACCCACCGGGACCAGGCCCACAGAGCGCAGCGCCGGCAAGAGGCCATGCGCCATGGCGCAGCGCCGGCTCAGCGTGAATGCGGCCATGGCCGTTGCCCCCTGCTGGCATCCCCAGTGCATCCCCTGCGGGCAAACACCGGCGGCGGGGTCAGGGTTCCATGCGATCAGAACGGGACGGGGGCCGACCAGCTTTGCATGATCCCGGTCTCGGGGTGCTTGAAGCGCAGGCTTTCGGCATGCAGCATCAGGCGCGGAAAATCCGCCGCCGCGCCCGAGGCATAAAGCGGATCGCCCAGGATCGGATGGCCGAGCGAGGCCATGTGCACGCGCAGCTGGTGGCTGCGCCCGGTGACCGGCATCAGCCGCACCCGGGTCTCGTCACCGCCGGCCCGGATCACCCGCCAGTCGGTCTGGGCCGGACGACCGTTCTGGTGATCGACGATCTGGCGCGGCCGGTTCGGCCAGTCCACGGCCAGCGGCAGGTCCACCCGGCCCGTCACCGGCGCCAGCCGGCCCCAGAGCCTGGCGACATAGGTCTTTTTCGTGCGCCGGTCCTCAAACTGCCGGGACAGGTGGCGCTGCGCATGCGCGGTCAGGGCAAAGACCATCACCCCCGAGGTGTCCAGGTCCAGCCGGTGCACCAGCAGCACGGTCGGAAAGGCGGCGCGCAGCCGCGCGATCAGGCAGTCGGCGCGGTCCTCGCCGCGGCCGGGCACCGACAGCAGCCCGGCCGGCTTGGCGACCACCAGCAATTCGTGATCGGCATGGATCACCTGCGGCTGTTCGGCGGTGGGCTGGTAGACAAAGCTCATTTCCACACCAGGCGCAGCGCCAGTCCGGCAAACATCAGCGCCGCGATGCGGTTGACGATGGTCAGGCGCCGGCCCAGCACCTGGCCGGCATGGCCCGCCGCCAGGCCATAGCCCATGGTGACCAGCGTCCCCGACAGCGCGAACATCAGCCCCAGCCCCAGGAACTGCTGCCAGACCGGGCCATAGGCGGCGCGGGTGAACTGCGGCAGGAAGGCCAACAGGAACAGCACCGGCTTGGGGTTCAACAGGTTCGAGAGCGCGCCGCGGCGGATGATGTTCCAGGCGCTGCGGGCGGCGCGGGCGCCGGGTGCGGTCGCGGGCGCGCGCCAGCTTTTCCAGGCAAGGATCAGCAGATAGGCGGCGCCGGCGTATTTCACCGCCGCCAGCGCCCCCGGCCAGGCAGCGACCAGCGCGCCCAGGCCCAGCGTCGCCATCAGCACATGGCAGACTACCCCCAGGCCGACGCCGAACCCGGCCAGCGCCCCGGCCCGCGGCCCGCCCTGGATGCCGCAGGCCGAGGCAAAGAACACGTCCTGCCCCGGCGCAAAGTTCAGGACCAGCGCCCCGGCCATGAAGGCGCCCAGTTCCCCGGCCGGAAAACTCGCCAGCGTGTCCCAGATCATCGCGCACCCCCGTTCCCGCCGCATATCGGCCGGCGGCGGCGCGGCGTCAACGGGCGGCGGGTTCAGACCCCGGCGAATGTGGCGTCAAGGATGGCCTGCAGCCGGATCGCGTCCTCGGGGCGGAAGGCGTCGGGGCGGTTGCTGTCGATGTCCAGCACCCCGATCAGCCGCCCGCCGGCGCCGATGACCGGGATCACCAGTTCCGAGCGCGTCGACGAGGCGCAGGCGATATGGCCGGGAAAGGCGTTCACATCGGGAACCAGCTGGACCTCGCGCGTGCGGGCCGCGGCACCGCAGACACCGCGCGCAAAGGGGATCACCAGGCAGCCGTGCCCGCCCTGATAGGGGCCGATCTTCAGCACCCCGGGCGCGGTCACCCGGTAGAACCCCGTCCAGTCGAAACGGGCGTCGGCATGGTGGATCTCGCAGGCGAGCGTCGCCATCAGCGCGATCTCGTCCGTCTCTCCCTGGGTCAGGCTGCGGATGCTGCGGGCAAGGGCGTCATAATCGGCGGTCATCGGCGCTTTCCGTGGCTCGGTCACCGCCGCGGTCGCGCCGGCTACCCCGCTAGCAGCACAGTTGCCGCGAAAGCACAAGCCGAACGCCGCCTGCGGCTTGTGCCGGGGCGGGTTTCGGCATAGCTGCGGGTTTTTCGCCGCAATCGGCATGGGGGAAGGCATGGAGAGGATCAGACTGGGCGGCAGCGGCCCCGAGGTCAGCGCGGTCAGCCTGGGCACGATGACCTTCGGCAACCAGACCCCGGCCGCAAGTGCCCATGCCCAGCTGGACCGGGCGCTGGAGGCCGGCATCACCCTGATCGACACCGCCGAGGTCTATCCGGTGAACCCGATCCGGCGCGAGACCGTCGGCTTGACCGAATCGATCATCGGCGCCTGGCTTGCCGCCCGCGGCGGCCGCGACCGCGTGCAGATCGCCACCAAGGTCACCGGCCCCAGCGACAAGGTCCGGCGCGAGGGTTTTGACGGCGCCAGCCTCGGGCAGGCGATCGACGATTCGCTGCGCCGCCTGCGCTGCGACTGCATCGACCTTTATCAGCTGCACTGGCCGCTGCGCGGCAGCTATGCCTTTCGCCAGAACTGGCGTTATGATCCGTCGGGGCAGGATCGCGACGCGACGCTGGCGCATTTCGAGGACGTGCTGGCGGCGCTGGCGCGCGCGCGGCAGGCCGGCAAGATCCGCGCCGTCGGCCTGTCGAACGAATCGGCCTGGGGCACGCTGCGCTGGCTGGACCTGGCCGGGCGCCTGGGTGCGCCGCGCATGGTCAGCATCCAGAACGAATATTCGCCGCTGCACCGCGCCTTCGACACCGACCTGGCGGAACTGGCGGTGAACGAGGCGGTGACGCTGCTGGCCTATTCGCCGCTGGCCGCCGGGCTGTTGACGGGCAAATACCGCGACGGCGCGCGCCCGGCGGGCAGCCGCATGGCGGTGGACCGCGACAGCGGCGGGCCGGGCGATCTGGGCGGGCGGCACACGCCGCGCGCCGATGCCGCGGTCGCCGCCTGGCACCGGCTGGCCGGCGATCTGGGCCATGACCCGATCCACATGGCCATCGCCTTTGTGCGCCAGCGCCCCTTCGCCAGCATCCCGATCCTGGGCGCCACCGATCTGGCACAGCTTGCGCATCTGCTGGCGGCGTTGGAACTGCGCCTGTCCGGCGAGGCGCTGGCGCAGATCGACAGGCTGCACCGCCTGCATCCGCTGCCCTTCTGAGCGCCGACGCCACGGCAGGCTTGGCAATCGCCGCCGGGGGCGCGCAAAAGGGGGGCAGCACCTGACACGAGGTTTCCATGCTGCCCCCGATCCTCGCGCATCTGCGCATTCCCGTCGTGACCTCGCCCATGTTCATCGTCTCGGGGCCGGAGCTGGTGATCGCGCAATGCAAGGCCGGCATCGTCGGCAGCTTTCCGGCGCTGAACGCGCGCGAGAAGCCGGGCGAGCCGCCGCTGCTGGAGCGCTGGCTGACCCGTATCGCCGAGGAACTTGACCGCCACAACCAGGCCAATCCGGACCTGCCGGCGGCGCCCTTTGCGGTGAACCAGATCGTGCACCGTTCGAACACCCGGCTCGAGCGCGACATCGAGATCTGCCACCGCCACCGCGTACCGATCTGGATCACCAGCCTTGGCGCCCGCCCCGAGGTGAATGCCGCCGCCCATGACTGCGGCGCCCTGGCGCTGCATGACGTGATCACCGACAGCTTTGCCCGCAAGGCCATCGCCAAGGGCGCCGACGGGCTGATCGCGGTGGCGGCCGGCGCCGGCGGCCATGCCGGGCCGCAGTCACCCTTTGCCCTGCTCCAGGAGATCCGCGCCTGGTTTCACGGACCGCTGCTATTGTCGGGGGCGATCGCCACCGGCCGCGCCGTGCTGGCGGCACAGGTCATGGGCGCGGATCTGGCCTATGTCGGCAGCCCGTTCATCGCCACCGACGAGGCCAATGCCCAGTCCGATTACAAGCGCATGATCGTCGAATGCGGCGCCGAGGACATCGTCACCTCGTCGCTGTTCACCGGCGTCTCGGGCAATTACCTTGCGCCCTCGATCCGCAGGGCCGGCCTGGACCCGGCGCATCTGGAGCCGGGCGATGCCGCGGCGATGGATTTCGCCAAGGCCAAGGCCTGGAGCCAGATCTGGGGCGCGGGCCAGGGCATCGGCGCGGTCCGTGCCCAGGTGCCGACCGCGCAGCTGGTGGCGCGGCTGGCGGCGGAATATGCACAGGCGCGCCGTGAGGTGGCGCAGCTGCCCTGAGCCGGCTCAGAGCGGGTCCAGCCCCTCGGTCGAGGCAAAGAACATCGCCTGGCTTACCGCCGAGCGCACCTGTTCCTCGGCATAGGGCTTGGAGATCAGGAAGGCCGGCTCGGGCCGGTCGCCGGTCAAGAGCCGCTCGGGGAAGGCGGTGACGAAGATCACCGGCAGCTCGCCCAGCTCGGCCAGCAGTTCGTTCACCGCGTCGATGCCCGAGGAGCCGTCGGCAAGCTGGATGTCGGCAAGGATCAGATCGGGCCGGCTCTGGCGCGCCAGGTCGACGGCGGCGGCATGGGTGCGGGCGATGCCGGTCACCTCATGGCCCATGGCCTGCACGATGCCCTTGAGATCCATGGCGATGATGGTCTCGTCCTCGATCACCATGACCTTGCCGCACAGCGCCCGCGACATCTCGGCCAGCGCGATGGCGACCAGTTCCTCGGCCTCGGCGGGCGGGCATTGCATGATCTCGGCGATCTGGTCGAAGCGCAGTTCCTCGATGGTGCGCAAGAGCAGCGCCTCGCGCGAGTTCGGCGTCAGCCCGCGCAGATGCGCCTGGGCGCGGGCCTCGCGCGGGGTGGGCGCCGCAGGATCGACCGGCTGGCCCGAGCTTTGCCAGATGGCGTGGAAGGTACGGTAAAGCGCGATGCGGCTGTCGCCGCCCGCCATCAGGCCGCGGTCGCCCAGGATCGCCTCGAGCGTGGCGGCGGCGTAATTGTCCCCGGCGGTCTGGCTGCCGGTCAGGGCGCGGGCGTAACGGCGCAGAAAGGGCAGCTCGCGGCTGATGGACTGGGCAAGATCGGCTGCGGCCATGGCTACCTCGAGAAAAGATGTCGGTCGTCGGAACCTGAACGGATACCTAGCTGTTGCACCGGGTGGACACAAGTTTCTCGGGAATAAACAATAAATGAGCACCAAGCGCGAAGAGCGCCCGCAGGGCGCCATCGAGAAACAGATCGACGAGAACCTGCGCCGCGCCTATGATCAGGACAGGTCACAGGAAATTCCTGCCCGTTTCCTTGAATTGCTTGCCAGGCTGCGCGAGCAGGAGTGAGCGCATGAGCGATCGCAAACAGGCGCAGGGCGCGCAAGCCGCCCGCCCGTCCGATCCGCGCGACGAGCTGGTCCAGCACCTGCCGGCGCTGCGCGCCTTCGCGCTGTCCCTGACGCGCGAGGGGGCCTCGGCCGACGATCTGGTGCAGGATACCATCGTCAAGGCCTGGACGCATATCGACAAGTTCCAGCCCGGCACCAATCTGCGCGCCTGGCTGTTCACCATCCTGCGCAACACCTTCTATTCCGCCCGCCGCCGCACCCGACGCGAGGTCAATGACAGCGACGGCATCCATGCCGCCCGCCAGGCGACGCGGCCCGACCATGACGGCCGCCTGGCGCTGAACGATTTCCGCGTCGCCTTTGCGAAACTGGCCGACGAACAGCGCGAGGCGCTGATCCTGGTCGGTGCCTCGGGCTTTTCCTATGAGGAGGCGGCGGCGATGACCGGGGTCGCGGTCGGCACCGTCAAGTCGCGCGCCAATCGCGGCCGGCGCCGCCTGGCCGAGCTGCTGCAGCTCGAGGCCGGCGAGGAGGTCGAGATCACCGACGCCACCACCCTGGCGGTCATGGCGCAGAACACGCCGGTCCTGCGCTGAGGGCCGGCGACCTTGCTGCTGCGCCGCTATCTGGAGGGGCTTGAGTTCACCCGGGGGCTGGGGTTCCGGCTGGCCGCCCTGCTGTCGGTGGCGATCCTGCCCATCGGCCTGATCTCGGTCATCCAGACCCTGCACCTGTCGCGCGAATACGAACGCTCGGCCGAGATCGCGCTTCTGGGGCGCACCGCGACCGCCGCTGCCGGCGAGCGCGCGCTGCTGCAAAGCGCGCTTGGCACCGCCGACGCGCTGGGACCGACGGTGCTGGAGACCATGGACCGGCCGCAGGCCTGTTCCGACATCATGCGCAGCCTGGTGCAGCGCACGGCAAATTTCGTGCATGCGGGGTTCACCCGGCTGGACGGGGTGACGGAATGCTCGTCGGTCCGGGGCGTGCATGACCTCAGCCAGGACCCGGCGTTCCAACGCTTCATCGCCAGCCCCGGCACGCTGGTCACCACCAGCCAGAAGGCGCCGCCCGAGGGCAGATCGGCGGTCGAGGTCATCCAGCCGCTGTATCGCGGGGCGGAACTGCTGGGCTTCATCTCGGTCTCGGTGTCCTATGAGCTGCTGCGCGAGACGCATCTTGCGGGCCTGGGGACCGAGGGCGCGCGCATCCTGACCTTCAACAACCATGGCGAGGTGATCTCCTCGGACCTCGAGGACGACCGCGATCCGGACGAGATCGCGCAGCTTCTGCCGCGCGACAAGACGCTGACCGCGCTGCTGGCGCGCAGCGAGACCACCTTCAGCGACTATGCCAATTCGGGCGAGCGGCGGGTGTTCAGCGTCGTGCCGGTGGTGCCGGGGCTGGTCTATGCGCTGGGGTCGTGGAACCGCGCCGAATCCGGCATCGCCGGCATAGACATCACCCGGCGCACGGCGCTGCTCTTGCCGCTGCTGCTGTGGGCGGCCTCGCTGGTGGTGGCCTATTTCGCGGTGTTCCGCCTGGTGCTGCGCCATATCCGCGAATTGCGCGGGCAGATGCGCCGCTTTGCCATCGGCGACCGCTCGATGCCGCCGCCGGTGCTTGAGGATGCCCCGGCCGAGATCGCCGATGTCAGCCAGACCTTCCACAACATGGCGCGCATCCTGATCCGCGACGAGGAGGCGATGGAGGCCGCGGTGAATGAAAAGACCGTGCTGCTGAAAGAGGTGCACCACCGGGTCAAGAACAACCTGCAGCTGATCGCCTCGATCCTGAACATGCAGATCCGGGTGATCGGCGACGAGGATGCGCGCCGGGTGCTGCGTTCGGTGCAGGACCGGGTGGCGTCGCTGGCGCTGATCTATCGCAACCTCTACCAGGCCGAGCACCTGGATTCCGTGCAGGCCGACCGGCTGATCGGCGACATCGTGAACCAGATGGCCAATGCCGGGGTCGGGCCCGGCGCCGGCCTGCGCATCGAGACGCGGCTGGCGCCCTTGGTGCTGATGCCCGACCAGGCGGTGCCGCTGACGCTGCTGGCCACCGAGGCCTTCACCAATGCGCTGAAATATGCCGGCACCCCCGAGCCCGGCGCCCAGCCCTGGGTCCGGGTCGTGCTGGCCCCCGACGGTCCCCGCCGGGCCCTGTTCGAGATCGAGAATTCGACCGGAATCCACGGCCCGGCCGAAAGCACCGGGCTGGGCAGCCAGCTGATCGAGGCCTTTGTCGCCCAGCTTGAGGCCGAATTCACCCAGGAGGCTGGCGCCGGGCGGTTCCTGCTGCGCCTGCGCTTTGCCGTGCAGAACCTGTCCAGGCGCGAGGGGACGGTGCCGCCGCGGCCGGTTCTGACCTCGGCGGCGCGGCCGGGGGCGCAGCACTGATCAGGCGCCGCCCCCATCCGCCGGTTCGCTGCCGCGCGCCGCGGCACGCGTCTTGCGCGCCGCCAGGAAACGCCGGCGCCGCGCCAGTTCCAGGTTGATCAGCGCCCCGAGCATCACCGAAAACCCGCCCAGCCAGAACCACATGAGCAGCGCGATCACCGCGCCGATCGAGCCGTAGATGCGGTTGTAGCTGTTGAAGCTGGCCAGATAGGCGGAAAAACCCCAGGAGGCCACCGCCCAGGCCAGGGCGGCAAAGATCGACCCCCAGGTGAAGATCGCCGTGCGCGGCGTCTTCACGTTCGGGCCATAGCGGTAGAGGATGCCGATCACCACGAGCACGATGACGAAGATCGTCATCCATGGCGTGGCGCCGATCAGCCACTCGCGCATCGGCACGTCGGGCAGGAAGTTGAAGGCCAGCGGCACCAGCACGATCGTCGCCAGCCCCAGTGCCACCACACCGACGATCACCAGCGTCAGCACATAGGCCAGCAGGAACCCGGTCAGCGTCGAATGCGAACGCACGCCATAGGCGGCGTTCAGCCCGCGCACCAGCCCGTCCACCCCGGCCCGCGCCGCGACGGTGGCGACGACGAAGGAAACCCCGGTGGTCCAACCGAGCTGCGTGCGCCCGGCCGCGACCAGCGGCCCGATCTGGCCATAGATGATCTCGGCGGCGCTGGTCGGGATGAAGTCGTCGGCGGCATGGACATATTGCTCGATCATCTGCGGGTCCAGCCAGAGGCCCCAGAGCGCGAAAAGCGCCGCAAGGCCCGGAAACACCGCGAACATGGCGTAGAAGGCGACACCCGCGGCAATCAGGCCGAGGTGGATCTTGTCCATCCTCTCGAAGATCGCCATCACGAACTGCCACCAGCCGCTGATCACCGTCGCGCCCTCCTGCCCGCTGCCATCCCCTGCCGCGCCTTGCGCGGTTCCGTCAGGGCCTGTCCGTCATGTCATAGCGCAGCCATAGCGCCTTTTCGCCCAGTTTCTCGACCATGGCGGCATGGGCCGCGGCCTCGGCCGCGGTGAGGCGCGGCGCCAGCGGGCGCGGACGCGGTCCGCGCGGTGCCCGGGGTCCGGCCTCACCCGCGGCAGCCGCCCCCGGCCCGGTGCTTTCCAGCACCAGCCCCGGCTGGCGGCCGCCGCGCAGCGCCAGATAGACCTCGGCCAGAAGTTCGCTGTCCAGAAGCGCGCCATGCAGCGTGCGGTTGGAATTGTCGATGCGAAAGCGCCGGCAGAGCGCGTCGAGCGAGTTCTGCGCCCCGGGAAACTGGCTGCGGGCAATCTCCAGCGTGTCGATGGCGCGCGCCGCCGGCATCACCGCCTTGCCGCAGCGCCTGAGCTCGGCATTGAGGAATTTCATGTCGAATTGCGCATTGTGGATGACCAGCCGCGCATCGCCGATGAAGGCGATGAAGCGATCTGCCACCTCGGCGAATTTCGGCTTGTCGCGCAGGAAATCGTCGCCCAGCCCATGTACCTCGAAGGCCTCCTGCGGCATCGGGCGTTCCGGGTTCAGATAGACATGGAAGCTCTGGCCGGTGGGCAGATGGTTTTGCAGCTCGAGCGCGCCGATCTCGACGATGCGGTCGCCGGTATCGGGGTCAAAGCCGGTGGTCTCGGTGTCGAGGACGATCTCACGCATCGGGGTTTTCTGCCATGATCCGGGCGCAGATGTCCATGATCGCCGCACGCGCGCCGGCCATGGTCTGCGAGGGGATCACCCAGTCCGCCCGCGCCCGTTTGTCGGCATCCGGCATCTGCCGCGCCAGAATCAGGCGGAAATTTTCCTCGGTCATGCCGGGCCGGGCCATGACGCGGGCACGCTGCAACCCGGCCGGGGCCGAGACCACCGCCACGCCGTCCATGCCCGCCTCGGCCCCGGTTTCGTAAAGCAGGGGGATGTCGAGGACCAGGATCGGCGCCTTGGGTCGCGCGGCAATGAAGGCCTGGCGATCGGCGGCCACCAGCGGATGCACGATGGCCTCGAGCCGGGCATAGGCCGCCGGGTCCCCGGCCAGCGCGCCGCGCAGCCGGGCGCGGTCGATGCCGCCGTCATGCAGCACCCCGGGAAAGGCCGCGGCGACCGGCGCCACCGCCGCGCCACCCGCGGCATAGAGCCGGTGCACGGCCTCATCCGCGTCCCAGACCGGATGGCCCAGCTCACGGAACATGGCGGCGGCGGTCGACTTGCCCATGCCGACGCTGCCGGTCAGGCCGAGCAGGAAGCTCATGCCAGCACCGCGCGGCGCAACTCGTCGTCGACCTCGGGGCGCTGGCCGAACCAGCGCTCGAAACCCGGCGCCGCCTGATGCAGCAGCATGCCGAGCCCGTCGACGACCTGGCAGCCACGCGCCGCGGCCGCGATCAGGAAGGGCGTCATCAACGGCGTATAGACAAGGTCGGTGACCAGCGCGCCCGGCGCCAGCGCCGCAAGCGACAGGGGCACCGCCGGGCTGCCATCCATGCCCATCGAGGTGGCATTGACCACGGTCAGCGCGCCGCCAAGCATGCTGTCGGCCTGCGCCCAGTCATGGACCACGACGCGGGCACCGAATTCGCGGCAGAGCTGTTCGGCGCGCAGGCGGGTGCGGTTAGCGATGCGCAGTTCCGGCACCCCCGCCTCGAGCAGCGCGACAACCACCGCCCGCGCCGCGCCCCCCGCGCCGATCAGCGCCGCCGGCCCGCGTTCCGGCGCCCAACCCGGTGCCTGCTGGCGAAGATTGGCGATGAAGCCGTGCCCGTCGGTATTGTCGGCATGGATGCGGCCATCCGCTTGAAAGACCAGGGTATTGGCCGCCCCGATCCGCGCCGCGCGTTCGGTGACGACATCGGCCAGCGCCAGCACCGCCTGCTTGTGGGGAATGGTGACATTGGCGCCGACAAAGCCCATGCGCGGCATGGCGCGCAGCACCTCGGCCAGATGTTCGGGGGCGACGGGCAGGGGGACGTAATGGCCGGCGATGCCATGGCGCCGCAGCCAGTGCCCGTGCAGGCGGGGTGAGCGGGAATGTGCCACGGGCCAGCCAAGCACCCCGGCCAGCGGGGTGTCTTTGGGCGCGGCGGAGGGGCTGTCGGTCATGGCCGGAACCTGCAAGCTGACGATCTGCACCAGAACTGCTATGAGCGGGCGGGCCGGGTCAAGCGGTCGCGCGCAGGCAGGACTTAGCCCTGACCCGGATCGGGAAGCCCGCCCCGGGCCAGCACATCCTCGAGCGTCAGCGATTCGACAAGCAGCAGATAGGACCAGAACAGCTGCCCGAACATGCGGCGCAGGCGACAGTCGGCCTCGCCTTCGCGGCAGTCCTCGCAGGGCTGGTAGGAATGGCGCGAGAGGCAGGGCAGCGGCGCGATCGGCCCGTCCACCTGGCGCAGCAGCGCACCAATCGAGATCTCGGCGGGGCGCCTGACCAGAGCGTAGCCGCCCGACCGGCCGCGGCGAGAGTCGACATGACCCATCTTGCGCAGATCCAGCATGATATGTTCGAGAAAGCGCTTGGGGGCGCCTGAACGCTGGGCGATCTCCTCGATGGTCAGGGCGCCACCTCCCGCCGCCTGCTCATCGGCCAGGACCATCAGCGCCTTGATCGCGTATTTCGTCTTTTGCGAGATCATGCGCAATCCATAGTCACCGCCCGCTTGCCGCGCAATGGCTGCGGCTGATGCGCTGGCGGCAGGACCGGGCATGGCTGGCGGTCGAGCTTCAAGGGTTGGGCACATCATCCACAGACGTTTGTGGAAAACAGGGCGCGACTCGGCGGGCGCAGGATGTGGACAGATCGGGGCGGCCCGATTCCGGTGCGTTTCCAGCCTGGCAGCGAGCCTGAGTCGCGCCCGGTTTCCCACATGTCGAGAAGTTTGCGCAAAGCATTCACATGCTGTGGAAAAGAAAAGTTCTCACAAACTTATCCACAGGTAGGTTTCTTCCAGATATTTGTTTTAGAACAGGTTTTCTGGCGAAGAACGGCTGCTGGCATTTTCTTCCCCAACCGGTTCAACCTGGGGAATGGCGCCATGAAACAGGGTTTTCCCATCATCCACAGGCCCTACCACAACAACATCATCCTTTATCTTTCTCTTTTCTTTTAAGTAATGAGGAGGCGGAGGTGCCTGATGACCGATTTCCTCGCGCTGGCTTACCCTTGGATGAAATCGCTGCATGTCATGGCGGTGATTTCCTGGATGGCCGGACTGTTCTATCTGCCCAGGCTGTTTGTCTATCACGCGGAACGCGCGGGGATCGGCCCAGAGCCGGTGGAATCGTTCAGGATCATGGAACAGAAGCTGCTGATGATGATCATGCGCCCGGCCATGGTCGCCAGCTGGATCGCGGGGCTGGCGCTGGTGCTGACGCCGGGTATCATCGACTGGTCGATGCTTTGGCCCTGGTGCAAGGCTGCGGCCATCCTCGCCATGACCTGGTTTCATTTCTGGCTGGCCGTGCAGCGCAAGGAACTGCTGGCCGGCCGCGGTCTGAGCGGGCGGCGCTACCGAGTGATGAACGAACTGCCGACGCTGCTCATGGTGATCATCGTGCTTTCGGTGATCGTGAAGTTCTGAGAATTGACTCGTGGGCGGAATCTTCCTATGTCCGCCGCATCCGCCGTCCGGTGGATTCCTTCCTGACGAATTCATTGCGCGCTCAGAAACCTCTCGGGCGCCGCAGCCATGGGCCTGACATGACCGAAGAACGCCTGAACCTTTCCGATCTGAAGGCCAAGAGCCCGGCTGATCTGCTGGCCATGGCCGAGGAATGGGAGGTCGAGAATGCCTCGACCATGCGCAAGGGCGAGATGATGTTCTCGCTGCTGAAGGAACATGCCGAGGAAGGCTATGAGATCGGCGGCGATGGCGTGCTTGAGGTGGTCCAGGACGGTTTCGGCTTCCTGCGCTCGCCCGAGGCGAACTATCTGCCCGGCCCCGACGACATCTACGTAAGTCCCGACATGATCCGGCAGCATTCGCTGCGCACGGGCGATACCGTCGAGGGCGTCATCCGCGGGCCGGGCGAGAACGAGCGCTATTTCGCGCTGACCCGCGTCGAGCGGATCAATTTCGAGGACCCCGACCGGGCGCGGCACAAGGTGGCCTTCGACAACTTGACGCCGCTTTACCCGAACGAGCGGCTGAAGATGGAGATCGAGGATCCGACGATCAAGGACCGCTCGGCACGGATCATCGATCTGGTGGCGCCGATTGGCAAGGGACAGCGTTCGCTGATTGTGGCGCCGCCGCGCACCGGCAAGACGGTGCTGCTGCAGAACATCGCGCATTCGATCGAGAAGAATCATCCCGAATGCTATCTGATCGTGCTGCTGATCGACGAGCGGCCGGAAGAGGTCACCGACATGCAGCGCTCGGTGAAGGGCGAGGTGATCTCCTCGACCTTTGACGAACCGGCCAGCCGCCATGTCGCGGTATCGGAAATGGTCATCGAGAAAGCCAAGCGGCTGGTTGAACACAAACGAGATGTTGTGATCCTTTTGGATTCGATCACAAGGCTTGGTAGGGCATTCAATACTGTGGTGCCTAGCTCGGGCAAAGTTCTGACGGGTGGTGTCGATGCCAATGCCCTGCAGCGGCCGAAGCGCTTCTTTGGTGCCGCGCGCAATATCGAGGAGGGCGGTTCGCTGACCATCATCGCCACGGCGCTGATCGACACCGGCTCGCGCATGGATGAGGTGATCTTTGAGGAGTTCAAGGGCACCGGAAACAGCGAGATCGTCCTGGATCGCAAGGTGGCCGACAAGCGCGTATTCCCGGCCATGGACATCCTGAAGTCCGGCACGCGCAAGGAAGAATTGTTGGTGCAATCCAAGGACTTGCAGAAAACTTACCTGCTGCGGCGCATCCTGAATCCGATGGGAACCACGGATGCCATCGAATTCCTGATCTCGAAGCTGAAACAGACCAAGACGAATGGCGAGTTCTTTGATTCGATGAACGCCTGACGGCGCGGAGGATGTGGTGGACACGATCTTTGCCGTGGCGACGCCTCCGGGACGCGGAGGCGTTTGTGTCGTTCGACTGAGTGGACCCGAGGCGCGAGCTGCGCTTGAATCCCTTGCCGGTCGTGTCGAGGTCCCGCGGCGCGCGAGTCTGCGCGCCTTGCGGGATGGCGAGGATCTGATCGACCATGCCCTGGTGATCCGCTTTGAGGATGGGCACAGTTTCACCGGCGAAGAGGTGGCGGAACTGCATCTGCACGGGGCGCCAATCATCGCCGAACGTCTGGCGAAAGCGCTGCTCGTCCGTGGGCTGCGGCGCGCCGAGGCCGGAGAGTTCACCCGCCGTGCCTTTCTGAACGGCCGCATCGACCTGGCCGAGGCGGAGGGTCTGGCTGATCTGCTCGCCGCCGAAACCGAAGCGCAGCGCAAGCTGGCCATGCGGGTTGCGGACGGGGAGCTTGGCCGCAAGGTCGAGGCGCTGCGGGCAGACCTGATCCGGGCGGCCGCTCTGGTCGAGGTGAGCATCGATTTTGCCGATGAGGATGTGCCAGAGGATGTGCCAGATGAGGTCTTCGACCTGATCGCACGGGTGCAGGCCGAACTGGCAGGCATGCTGACCAGCTATCCTGCGACAGAGCGGCTGCTGCATGGCTATGAGGTTGCGATCATCGGACCGCCGAACGCCGGAAAATCGACGCTGCTGAACCAGATCGGACAGCGCGAGATTGCGCTGGTGTCTGAGTTACCTGGAACCACGCGGGACATCCTGGAACTGCGCACCGACCTGCGCGGCCTGCCGGTGACCTTCCTGGATACCGCCGGTCTGCGGGACAGTTCCGATCCGATCGAGGCCATGGGTATCGCGCGTGCCCGGCAACGCGCCGAACAGGCGGACCTGCGCATCCATCTGTCCAGCGACGGAGAAGCTGCCCACGGGCTTCGCGACGATGATCTGCAGGTGCGTTCAAAGGCCGATCTGAACGAGGCTGCGGGGCTGGCGATCTCGGCACGGACCGGAAAAGGAGTCGCCGAGCTTCTCGACCTGGTCTATGATCGCTTGCGCAACAGGGCGGCGGGCTTGGGGCTGGTTGGACACAGGCGGCAAGCTGAGGCGCTGCAGCGCGCGAATGCAGCGCTTTTGTTTGATCGCGGCGCACCGCCCGAGTTTCTGGCAGAAGCGCTGCGTCAGGCCATGCAGGATCTGGCGGCGATGATTGGCAGGGTCGGGGCAGAGGACTATCTGGACGAGATCTTCAGCTCGTTCTGTATCGGGAAGTAGGGTTTCACGTGAAACAATTCGATGTCATCGTGATCGGCGGCGGGCATGCCGGAGTCGAAGCCGCGCTGGCGGCGGCCCGTATGGGCGCGGAAACGGCGCTTCTGACCATGTCTGCGGACGACATCGGCACCATGTCGTGCAACCCGGCCATTGGCGGCCTTGGCAAGGGGCATCTGGTGCGCGAAGTTGACGCATTGGACGGGGCCATGGGCCGAATCGCCGATGCCGCCGGCATTCAGTATCGCCTGCTGAACCGGCGAAAGGGGCCGGCGGTTCAAGGGCCGCGTGCGCAAGCCGATCGGCGGCTCTATCGGGCCGCGGCACAAAGAATCGTGCAAGATCAGCCCGGAGTGACCATCATCCTTGGAGAGGCGGTGGATCTGCAGCGGGATGCGGCCGGCGTCACCGGACTTCGACTTGCGAATGGCGACGAACTGCGTTCGGCGCAAGTCGTCCTGACTACCGGGACATTCCTGAACGGCCGAATCCACATTGGCGATGTCACACGGGCCGCTGGCCGCTGGGGCAATGCGGCATCATCGCAATTGGCGCAATCGCTGCGGCCGCTGAACCTGCCGCTGGGACGGCTCAAGACCGGAACGCCGCCGCGCTTGCATCGGGCCAGCATCGACTGGGATCAACTGGAACAGCAGGCCGGGGATGAGACGCCGGTCATGCTGTCTTACCTCAGCAATAGTCCGACGGTGCCGCAGGTCACATGTGCAATCACCCATACGAACCAGGCGACGCATGATCTGATTCGTGACAATCTCTCCAGGTCCGCGATGTATGGCGGCCAGATCGCGGGACGTGGTCCGCGCTATTGCCCGTCCATCGAGGACAAGGTGGTGCGGTTCGGTAACAAGATCTCGCATCAGATCTTTCTGGAGCCTGAAGGCCTGGATGCTAATCTTGTCTATCCCAACGGCATTTCGACTTCTCTGCCGGAAGACATCCAGCGCCTTTATGTGCGTTCGATCGTCGGGCTGCAGGAGGCCGAGATTGCCCAGCCAGGTTATGCGGTTGAATATGACTATGTAGATCCGCGCGCATTGACGCCGGCGCTGGAAACCAAGGCGGTGGCAGGGCTATTTCTTGCGGGGCAGATCAACGGGACCACCGGTTATGAGGAGGCTGCCGCCCAAGGCCTGGTGGCCGGATTGAATGCGGCACTGCGGGCGCAGGGACGACCGGCCCAGCATTTCAGCCGCTCACAAAGCTATATTGGCGTGATGATCGACGATCTGGTGACCCGCGGCGTCAGCGAGCCCTATCGCATGTTCACCTCTCGGGCCGAGTTTCGTCTGTCCCTGCGCGCGGATAATGCCGACCAACGCCTGACGCCGCTGGGACTGGAACTTGGCTGTATAGGACCGGAGCGTAGGGTAGCCCATACTGAAAAAATGATCCGCTATGGCGCGGCGCGGCAACATGCTGAGCGCGTCAGCTTCACGCCGTCGACTCTCGCCAAAGCGGGCATAGAGGTTCGTCAGGACGGCGTTCGCCGCAGCATTTTCGCACTGTTGGGGCAGCAAGACATCTCTCTGCAGCGGATTGTGGAAATTGATCCGGAGTTTTCCAGTTTCGACGCAGGCGCGGCCCAGCAGGTCGCCATCGACGCGCTTTATGCTCAGTACACGGAACGCCAGAGTCGCGACGCCGAGATGTTGCGGAAGGAGGAGGCGACGAGCCTGCCGCCGGATTTCGACTACGACACGCTCTCTGGCCTGTCGAGTGAGTTGAAGAGCAAGCTGACCCTGGAGCGTCCGGCGACCCTTGCTGCAGCAGCAGGGATAGAAGGCATGACGCCGGCCGCACTGACGCTGTTGCTGGCGGCTATTCGCTCTATGTCACGCCGCAGCGCCTGATGACTGTTTCACGTGAAACAGAGTTGCTGGACAGCTACGCCGAATTGCTGCGAAAATGGAATTCGTCGATCAATCTGATCGCAAAATCCACACTGCAGGAGATCGAGACCCGGCATATTGCCGACAGCCGGCGTCTGGCTGAACTAGCCCGAGCTGCGGATGGGCCATGGCTTGACCTCGGTAGCGGTGGTGGCTTTCCCGGACTCGTGCTGGCAATCCTGCGATCCGATCTTTCGGTCAGCCTGATGGAGAGCGACCAACGCAAGGCTGCGTTCCTGCGCAGCGTGATCCGCGAACTGAAATTGCCCAATGCAACCGTCATTTGTCAGCGTATCGAACATGCGCAGCCGCAACGGGTCGGGAATGTCAGTGCCCGCGCTCTTGCCCCGCTTCCGCTTCTCATGTCATATGTCACGCGGCATCTGGCCTTCGGCGGCACGGCATGGCTGATGAAGGGCCGCAACTGGCAAAAGGAAGTGGATGATGCGCGGCGTGAGTGGCGGTTCCACCTCAGGGATCATCCCAGCGCGACGGATCCCGAAGCGACAATTCTGGAGATCACGGGAATAGAACATGCATGAAACGCGCATTATTGCGGTCGCCAACCAGAAGGGTGGTGTGGGCAAGACCACGACGGCGGTCAACCTTGGTGCGGCGCTTGCCGAGCGCGGCCAGAAGGTGGTGGTCATCGATCTAGATCCGCAGGGCAATGCTTCTACCGGCCTGGGTGTGCCGCTCGAGGCGCGCGAACTGACCTCCTACGACCTGCTCGCCGGCGAACAGCAATTGGCCGATGTGCTGCGGGCGACGCCGATTGCCAATCTCAGCGTCGTGCCCTCGAACCGTGATCTTGCTTCTGCAGATTTCGAACTTTCCGGTCGCAGTGGCCGCAGCCAACTGCTGCGGCGCAAGCTGTCACTGCCATCCGGTTTCGACTTCATCCTGATCGACTGCCCGCCGGCGCTTGGTCTGCTGACCGTCAACGCCATGGTCGCGGCGCATGGCGTCCTGGTTCCCTTGCAGGCCGAATTCTATGCGCTTGAAGGCCTGTCGCAGCTGTTGATGACCGTGCGCGAGGTGCGCCAGACCGCCAATCCGGATCTGCGCATCGACGGGGTTCTGCTGACCATGTCGGACAATCGCAACAATCTGTCACAGCAGGTTGAGGCGGATGCACGCAGCACGCTGTCCGATCTGGTCTACAAGACGGTCATTCCGCGCAACGTGCGCCTGTCCGAGGCGCCGTCACACGCCATGCCGGTGTTGCAATATGATCCGAATTCCAAGGGAAGCATCGCCTATCGCGAATTGGCACAAGAATTTCTGTCCCGACATCTGGCCGCGGTCTGAGGAGGCGTCATGGCTGAAAGCAAACTCGAAAAGCGCGGCCTCGGCCGCGGCCTTTCCGCCCTGATGGCGGATGTGGATCTGATCCCGTCGGATCGGCCGGCGCCACGACAGATCCTGCCGGTCGAACAGATCACCCCCAACCCGGACCAGCCGCGACGCAGCTTTGTGCCCGAGGCGCTCCAGGAACTGGCCGATTCGTTGCGCAGCCGCGGCATGCTGCAACCGCTGATCGTCCGACCGCATCCGACCGATCGCGGGCTTTACCAGATCGTCGCCGGCGAACGGCGTTGGCGCGCGGCCCAGATCGCGCAATTGCACGAGGTTCCCGTCATTGTGCGCGAACTCAGCGACACCGAGGTGCTTGAAGTCGCGATCGTCGAGAACATCCAGCGCGCCGATCTGAACGCCATCGAGGAAGCAGCCTCCTATCGCCAGCTCATGGATCGCTTCGGCCATACACAGGAAAAGCTTGGCGAGGCCCTGAATAAAAGCCGCAGCCATATCGCCAACCTGCTGCGGCTGCTGAACCTGCCGGAACAGGTGCAGGCCTGGCTCAAGGAGGGCAAACTGACCGCCGGCCACGCAAGGGCCCTGATCACCGCGCCCAATGCCGTCGAACTGGCCCGCAAGGTGATCGAAAAGAACCTCTCCGTGCGCGAGACCGAAGACATGGTCCGCCGCCAGACCGAAGGCACGGCTGCGCGGGCTGCGCGCAAGCACGAGCCCGAGAAGGATGCCGACACCCGCGCGCTGGAAGGCGACCTGACCGCGCATCTGAAGATGAAGGTCTCGATCCGGCACGCCGGCAATGACGGCGGGCAGCTTGTCGTCAGCTATCGCGACCTCGAACAGCTCGACAGGCTTTGCCAGATCCTTGCCGGCCAGAGCTGATCTCTAAAGATAAATAATTGATTTTAAACAAAAAACCCCGGGTTCTCCCGGGGTTTCGTCATCTGGTGGCCTGTCCTGTCAGGCGGCCGGCATGGAACTCACCCCAACCTTGGCCGGGCGCAGCAGGCGGTCATGCAGCATGAAGCCGTTGTCCATGACCTGGATGATGGTGCCGGCGATCGTGCCGGGCACCGGCGCCTCGAACATCGCCTCGTGCAGCTGCGGATCGAATTTCTCGCCCATGTCCGGGGTGATGACCCGGATGCCATGCTTGGCAAAGATGTTGTTCAGCTCGCGCAGGGTCAGTTCGACCCCCTCGATCAGCGCGGCAGCGGCAAGCCGCTGCTCGTCGCCGGCGGCGTCCAGGGCGCGGCTCAGGGCGTCATGCACCGGCAGCAGATCGCGGGCCAGGCGCGAGCCGCCATATTGCTCGGCGTCACGGCGTTCCCGGTCGGCGCGCTTGCGCGCGTTCTCGGCATCGGCCAGGGCGCGCATGAAACGGTCGCGATAGTCGTCGCGCTCGGCGATCAGCGCCTCGACCTCGGGCAGGGGGCTCTCATCGGCCAGCGGGTCGATGACATCCTCGTCCAGAGGGCTGCCGTCCAGGTTTTCCTTCGTCATGTCCTTCATCCTTTCCGGCCAGAGATCATCCGGCCGACAAGCTGCGCGGTGTAGTCGACGATCGGCACGACGCGGCCATAGTTCAGTCGCGTGGGGCCGATGACTCCGACGGCACCTACAATCTTTCGGTCGGCATTCATATAGGGCGAAACGACCAGAGAGGAACCGGAAAGTGAAAAAAGCTTGTTTTCGGACCCGATGAAGATGCGCACGCCCTCGCCCTCTTCGGCCAGTTCCAGGAATTCGGCGATGTCGCGCTTGCGTTCCAGATCGTCGAACAGCGTGCGGATGCGATCGAGATCGGCCAACTCGTTCGCCAGCAGATTGGCGCGGCCGCGCACGATCAGCCGGGCATCGGCGCCCTCGCTGTCCCACATGGCAAGCCCGGCGGCGATCATCTGGCCGGCGATCTGGTCCAGCCGCTGCCGGCTGGCCTCGACCTCCTGCACGATGCCGCGGCGCAACTCGGTCAGGGTTCGACCCTCGGCAAAGGCGTTGAGGAAATTCGCCGCCTCGCGCATGGAACTGGCGGTATGGCCGGGCGGCGGGGTGAACACGCGGTTCTCGACCCGGCCATCGGCAAAGACCAGCACCACCAGCCCGCGATCCGGGGCCAGGCTGACAAACTCGATGTGACGGACGGGCGCCTCCTGCTTGGGCATCAAGACCAGCGAGGCGCCATGGGTCAGCGCCGACAGCGCGGTGCTGACACGGTCCAGCATGGCGCCGGTATCACCGCTTTCGTCGCTGACGGTCTCGGCGATCATCTCGCGGTCGCTGGCCGAGACCGGCCCGGTCTCCATCAACCCGTCCACGAACAGGCGCAGCCCCAGCTGCGTGGGCAGCCGCCCGGCCGAGACATGCGGATGGTCCAGCAGGCCCAGATGTTCCAGATCCTGCATGACGTTGCGGATGGTGGCGGCGCTGATCCGCTCGCTCATGTCGCGGGTCAGTGTGCGCGAGCCGACCGGATCGCCGGTTGCCAGATAGGATTCGACCACGCGGCGAAACACCTCGCGCGAGCGGTCGTTCAGATCGGAGAGCAGGGCGTTCATGGACATTGCACTGGGGTCGGGGCGTTCTCGGGTTGCGGTCGGGGGGCGTGAACCTGTATCTGGACGGCAAGAACCCCCGAAAGGAATGACAGATGCGCCCCTCTGGCCGGAATTTAAGTGATATGCGCCCGATTTCAATCGAAACGGGCATCATGCGCCATGCCGAAGGGTCCTGCCTGATTTCCTGCGGCGACACGCGCGTGCTGTGCGCGGCCACGATCGAGGAGAAGGCGCCGCCATTCCTCAAGGGCTCGGGGCAGGGCTGGGTGACGGCGGAATACGGCATGTTGCCGCGTGCCACCAATTCGCGCAACCGGCGCGAGGCGGCGGCGGGCAAGCAATCGGGCCGGACCCAGGAGATCCAGCGCCTGATCGGCCGCGCCCTGCGCGCCGGCGTCGACCGCCGCGCCCTTGGGGAACGCCAGATCGTCATCGACTGCGACGTGATCCAGGCCGACGGCGGCACCCGCTGCGCCGCGATCACCGGTGGCTGGGTGGCGCTGCGCCTGGCGGTGAACAAGCTGCTCAAGGCCGGGATCATCGGTTCGGATCCGATTACCGACCATGTCGCCGCCGTGTCCTGCGGCATCTATGCCGGGCAGGCGCTGCTGGATCTGGACTATGCCGAGGACAGCGAGGCCGGCACCGACGGCAATTTCATCATGACCGGGGCGGGGCGGCTGATCGAGGTGCAGATGTCGGCCGAGGGCGCCACCTTCTCGCGCCCCGAGATGATCCAGCTGCTGGACCTGGCCGAGACCGGCATTGCGGAACTGGTGCGGGCGCAAGAGGAATCCCTCGCATGAGGACGTTCGGCGAAAGGCGGCTGCTGGTCGCCACCCACAACCGGGGCAAGCTGGACGAGATCCGCGCCATGCTGGCGCCCCATGGCATCGAGGTCACCTCGGCCGGCGAAATGGGCCTGCCCGAGCCGGCCGAGACCGAACAAAGCTTCGTCGGCAATGCCCGCATCAAGGCGCGCGCCGCCATGCAGGCCACCGGCCTGCCGGTGCTGGCCGATGACAGCGGCATCTGCGTCGACGGGCTGGACGGCGCGCCGGGTGTCCATACCGCCGACTGGGCCGAGACCCCCTCGGGGCGCGACTTCATGCAGGCGATGACCCGCACCTGGAACGAACTCGACGCCCGCAATGTCCCCGAGCCGCGCCTGGCGCAGTTCCGCGCCACGCTGCTGCTGATGTGGCCCGACGGCCACGAAGAGATCTTCGAGGGTGTCGCCCCGGGCCGCCTGGTCTGGCCACCGCGCGGTGCCCTGGGCCACGGCTATGACCCCATGTTCATCCCCGATGACCATGAGCGCACCTATGCCGAGATGAGCGCCGCGGAAAAGAACGCCATCAGCCACCGCGCCCGCGCCTTTGCCGGGCTGGAGCGCGCGCTTGCCTAGGATCTCGGGCGGATCGCCCTTCGAGACGGCCTTCGGCTACAGCCGCGCGCTGGTCAGGGGGCCGTGGTGCTTCGTCTCGGGCACCACCGGCTATGACTATGGCCGTATGCGCATGCCCGAGAGCGCCGCCGATCAGGCGCGCGCCGCCTTTGCCACCATCTTCGCCGTGTTGGAACAGGCGGGCTTTGCGCCCGCCGACATCGTGCGGGTGCAATATACCGTCATCGATGCGGCGCTGGTCGATGAAATCGCGCCGGTGCTGGCTACGGCGCTGCGCGACGTGCTGCCCGCCGCGACCATGGTTGTCGCAGGCCTCATCCGCCCCGAAATGAAGATCGAGATCGAAGTCACCGCGTTCAGGGAATGACAGCCGACATGCCCCTTGCCACCGCCCTTGCCCCACCGCTCGCCGAGGACTGGCGGGCGGGCGGTTTCGGGCTTTATGTCCATTGGCCGTTCTGCGCCGCGAAATGCCCCTATTGCGATTTCAACAGCCATGTTGCGGCGGCGATCGACCAGCAGCGCTGGCTGGCCGCCTATCGCACCGAGATCGCGCGGCTTGGCGCGGAACTGCCCGGACGGGTGCTGAACAGCATCTTCCTTGGCGGCGGCACACCCAGCCTGATGGCCCCCGAGACCGTCTTCGGGGTGATCGAGGCCGCCCGCGCCGCCTGGTCCTTTGCCAATGACATCGAGATCACCCTCGAGGCCAACCCCACCAGCGTCGAGACCGGGCGTTTGCGCGCCTATGCCGCGGCCGGGGTGAACCGCGTCTCGATGGGGGTGCAGGCACTGAATGACGACGATCTGCGCCGCCTCGGTCGCATGCATTCCGCCGCCGACGCCCGCGCCGCCTTCGACATCGCCCGCGACTGTTTCACCCGCGTCAGCTTCGATCTGATCTATGCAAGGCAGGATCAGGATCGCGCGCATTGGCGCCAGGAACTGCGCCAGGCGCTTGCCATGGCGGTCGATCACCTCTCGGCCTATCAGCTGACCATCGAGCCGGGCACCGCCTTCGGTGCCCGCCACGCCAGGGGCGGCCTCAGGGGCCTGCCCGACGACGATCTGTCGGCCGACATGTATCTGGATACCCAGGAAATCTGCGCCCATGCCGGATTGCCGGCCTATGAGATCTCGAACCATGCCCGCCCCGGCGCCGAAAGCCGGCACAATCTGCTCTATTGGCGGCAGGGCGACTGGGCGGCGGTCGGCCCCGGCGCGCATGGCCGCCTGACGCTGGCCACGGGCCGCTGGGCCAGCGAGGCGCATCGCGCCCCCGGCGCCTGGCTCGAGGCGGTCGAGACCGGCGGCAGCGGCGATTGCGGGCGCGAACTGCTGACGCTTTCGGACCGGGCGCTGGAATATCTGCTGATGTCGCTGCGCCTGGTCGAGGGCATGCAGATCTCCCGCTATCAGGCGCATGGCGCCAGGCTGCCCGGGCAGCGGATCGACGATCTGGCGGGGCTTGGGCTGATCACGCGCCAGGGCGACCGGCTGGCGGCGACCGCCACCGGCCGCCCGGTGCTGAACGCCATCCTGCGCGAACTGGCCGAATAGATGCGCTACCTGCTGTTGACCCTGGGCTGGTTCTCGCTGGCGATCGGCCTCATCGGGGCGTTCCTGCCGGTCCTGCCCACGGTGCCCTTCCTTCTGCTGGCGGTCTGGGCCTTCGCGCAATCCTCGCCGCGCATCAGCGCGCGCATCATGCGCCACCCGACATTCGGCCCGCCGATCCGCGCCTGGCGCCGGCGTGGCGTGGTCAGCCGCAAGGCCAAGGTCTGGGCGGTGGCGGCCATGGCTTGCGGCGTCCTGTGGGCGCTGTGGCTGGGCCTGCCGCCGCTGATCATCGTCCTGCAGGCCAGCGTCTGCACCGGCATCGGTGCCTGGCTGGTGACCCGCCCCGAGTCCTGAGCGCCACCGCGGCTTGCCCGCGGCGCAGCCGCGGGGCATGATGCCCGCCTGATGCCGTCATCCAGGGGAGGGAAGACATGAAAACCCGCGCCGCCGTCGCGCTTGCCGCCGGCCAGCCGCTCGAGGTCATGGAAGTCAATCTCGAAGGCCCGAAGGCCGGCGAAGTGCTGGTCGAGATCAAGGCCACCGGCATCTGCCACACCGACGAATTCACCCGCTCGGGCGACGACCCCGAAGGGATCTTCCCCGCCATCCTCGGCCATGAGGGCGCGGGCGTGGTGGTCGAGGTCGGCCCCGGCGTGACCAGCGTGAAGCCCGGCGATCACGTGATCCCGCTTTACACCCCCGAATGCCGGCAATGCCCGTCCTGCCTGTCGCGCAAGACCAATCTCTGCACTGCGATCCGCGCCACCCAGGGCCAGGGGCTGATGCCGGACGGGACCTCGCGCTTCTCGATGCTCGATGGCACGCCGATCCACCATTACATGGGCTGCTCGACCTTCTCGAACTTTACCGTGCTGCCCGAGATCGCTCTGGCCAAGGTGCGCGAGGACGCGCCCTTCGACAAGATCTGCTATATCGGCTGCGGCGTCACCACCGGCATCGGCGCGGTGATCAACACCGCCAGGGTGGAAATCGGCGCCAAGGCCGTGGTCTTTGGTCTCGGCGGCATCGGCCTCAACGTCATCCAGGGCCTGCGCCTGGCGGGCGCCGACATGATCATCGGCGTCGATCTGAACGACGACAAGAAACCCATGGCCGAGCGTTTTGGCATGACGCATTTCGTCAATCCGAAGCATTGCGACAACGTGGTGCAGGAAATCGTCAACCTGACGAAGACCCCCTTCGACCAGATCGGTGGCGCCGATTACAGCTTTGACGCCACCGGCAATGTCCGGGTGATGCGCGACGCGCTGGAATGCACGCATCGCGGCTGGGGCCAGTCGATCATCATCGGCGTGGCCCCCGCCGGGGCCGAGATCAGCACCCGCCCGTTCCAGCTGGTCACCGGCCGGGTCTGGAAGGGCACGGCCTTTGGCGGCGCGCGCGGGCGCACCGATGTGCCGCAGATCGTCGACTGGTATATGCAGGGCAAGATCGAGATCGACCCGATGATCACCCACACCATGGCCCTTGAGGACATCAACAAGGGGTTCGAACTGATGCACACGGGCGAGTCGATCCGCTCGGTCGTGCTTTACTGATCGTCAACCGCTGCTTAGGTAAAAGACCGGCGGGGCCGCGGGTCCCGCCGTCGCCATGAGGAACAAGAAGGAGCAGACCGATGCGCCACCAGTGGCTGGGACAGGACGACGACGATGATGACGACGACGATCGTCCGCAGAAGGCCGACAAGGACGAGGGCCTGGGCCTGCCCGAAGGCGACAAGATCGGCAAGCTCTACTTCAAGTCGCGCACGGTGATCGTCGCCGGGCCGATCAACGACAAGCTGGCACAGCGCACCGTGGCGCATCTTCTGGCGCTCGCCGAGGACAGCGAAGCGCCGATCAACATGCTGATCTCCTCGCCCGGCGGGCATGTGGAATCGGGCGACATGATCCATGACGTGATCAAGTTCATCCGCCCCACGGTGCGCACCATCGGCTCGGGCTGGGTGGCCTCGGCCGGCGCGCTGATCTTTGTCGCGGCGAAAAAGGAAAACCGCTACTGCCTGCCCAATACCCGCTTCCTGATCCACCAGCCCTCGGGCGGCATCGGCGGCACCTCGACCGACATGATGATTCAGGCCGAGCAGGTGCGGCTGATGCGCGACCGCCTGAACCAGATCTTTGCCGAGGCCACCGGCCAGAGCATCGAGCGCATCGAGAAGGACACGCAGCGCGACTTCTGGCTGAACACGCAAGAGGCGCTGGACTACGGCCTTCTGGGCCAGATCATCCGCAGCGTGGATGAGCTGAAATGACCCCGGGCGGGGTCGCGATCCGTCCCGCCACGCGCGACGACGATGCGGCGATCTGGAAGGTCCTGCAGCCGGTCTATCGCGCGGGCGAGACCTATTGCATCCCGCCCGACATCACCCGGGACGAGGCGCTGGCGGATTGGTTCGCCGCGCCTTTCTCGGCCTTCGTCGCGGAACTGGACGGGCAGGTGCTGGGCACCAGCCATGTCGGGCGCAACCGCCCCGGCCCGGCCAGCCATGTCGCCAATGCGAGTTTCGCCACCCGCCCCGATGCGCGCGGCCGCGGCGTCGCCCAGGCGCTGCTCGCCCATGCCCAGGCCTGGGCGCGCGCGCAGGGCTTTCGCGCCATGCAGTTCAATTTCGTCGTCGCCAGCAACACTGACGCCGTGCATGCCTGGCAGAAGGCCGGCTTTGCCATCGTCGGCCGGCTGCCTGCGGCCTTTCTTCACCCCCGGCATGGCTATGTCGATGCATTGGTCATGTTCAAGGATCTGCAAGCAGAGGAGCCCAGCCATGTCCCAGCCCCATGAGACCGTCTCGGAATGCCGCAGCTTCGGCGGCACCCAGGGCGTCTATCGTCACGCCTCGCAGGCGACGGGCACCGAGATGACCTTTGCCCTGTATCTGCCGCCCGATGCCCGCCACCACCGGGTGCCGGTGCTGTGGTTCCTGGCCGGGCTGACCTGCACGCATGAAAACGCCATGGTCAAGGCCGGGGCGCAGGAATGGGCCGCGGAATACGGCATCGCCCTGGTCTTTCCCGACACCTCGCCGCGCGGTGAGGGCGTGGCCGATGACGCGGCCTTCGATCTCGGCCAGGGCGCCGGTTTCTATGTCGATGCCACGCAGGCGCCCTGGGCGCCGCATTTCCGCATGTGGCACTATGTGACGCATGAGCTGCCGGAACTGGTCTTCGGCAATTTCCCCCTGGAGCGCGAGGCCCAGGGCATCACCGGCCATTCCATGGGCGGGCACGGGGCGCTGACCATCGCCATGACCTTCCCCGAGCGCTACCGCTCGCTCTCGGCCTTTGCGCCGATCGCGCATCCGACGCAGTCGGACTGGGGCCGCAAGCAGTTCACCGCCTATCTGGGCGCCGACCAGGGGCCCTGGGCCGGGCATGACGCGACGCTGCTCATGCGCGAGCGCGGCTATCCGGGCGAGGTGCTGATCGACCAGGGGGCGAGCGATCCCTATCTGGAACTGCTCAAGCCCGAGGCGCTGGCCGGCGCCATGGCTGCGCGCCGCCAGCCCGGCGCCTTCCGCACGCATGCGGGCTATGACCACAGCTATTTCTTCGTGCAAAGCTTCATGGCCGAACATATCCGCTGGCACGCCGAGCGGCTGGGCTGAGCGCGCCGGCACGAGGGTATCAGCCATGGAGGCACCCCCCGCCGTGATCCTTGCCGGCGGCCTGTCCAGGCGCATGGGCGGCGGCAACAAGGGCCAGCGGCTTCTGGCCGGCGAGACCCTTCTGGCCCGCATCATCCGCCGGCTGCGCCCGCAATGCGGGGCGCTGGCGATCAATGCCAATGGCGATGCCGCGGCCTTTGACGAATACGGCCTGCCGGTGATCGCCGATGGCATCGCGGGCTTTGCCGGACCGCTGGCGGGGGTGCTGGCGGGCATGGACTGGGCGGCGGGCCTTGGTGCGGCCAGCGTCGTCACCGTCAGCGTGGACACGCCCTTCATTCCCGGGGATCTCGTGCATCGCCTGCGCGAGGCGCGGGGGCGCTCGGGCCTTGCCATCGCAGCCAGTCCTGACCCCGAGGGGCTGCTGCGCGACCATCCGACCTGCGCGCTGTGGCCGGTGGCGCTGGCCGGCGGGCTGCGCGCGGCGCTCGACGCGGGCCAGCACCGCGCCGGGCAGTTCGCCGCCACGCATGCGCCGGGCAGGGCGGTGTTCGACAGCCAGCCGTTCGATCCGTTCCTGAACCTGAACACGCCCGAGGATCTGGCCCGCGCCGCGCGGCTGCTTCAGACGCCGTAGCGCTGCCAGAGCCGGTGCAGCGCCACGGCGACCAGCCTGGCGAACACCACCGTGATCACCGACAGGACCAGCAGTGCGGCAAAGACCAGATCGACCTTCATGCGGCCATTGGCATGGATCATCAGCGCCCCGAGGCCGCGCGCGCCGCCGACCCATTCGCCGATCACCGCGCCGATCGGCGCATAGACCGCCGCCAGCCGCAGCCCGGTCGCCAGATGCGGCAGCGCCGCGGGGATGCGCAGATGCCGCATGATGCGTGTGCGGCTGGCGCCCATGACCCGCGCCAGGTCCAGCGCCGCCTGCGGCGTGCGCATCAGCCCGTCCAGAAAGGCCGAGGCCACCGGAAAGAACACGATCAGCACGGTGACCGCGATCTTTGGCGCCATGCCGAAACCCAGCCACAGCGTCAGGATCGGTGCCAGGGCAAAGACCGGGATGGTCTGGCTGAAGGTCAGGATCGGCCGCAGCACCGCCGTCAGCCGCTCGGAAAACCCCATCGCCACCGCCAGCGCCGCGCCGACCCCGGCCCCCAGGCCAAAGCCCAGCACCACCTCGGCCAGGGTAAAGCCGGCGTGCCGCAGCAGCTCGGCCCGGTTCAGCCACAGCGCCTGCGCCACCGCGGCGGGCGAAGGCAGCAGGAAGGCCGGCATCCCGGCCAGCCAGACCAGCCCCTGCCACAAGGCCAGAACGACAAGGATCAACGGCAGCACGGTCCTCATGCCATCATCCTGCGCATCAGATCGGATTGCAGCGCCAGCACTTCGGGCGCGTCATAGGGGCGGGCGGCCGCGGGTGGTCGCGGGCTGGCGATTGGGCATTCGCTCAGCCCCTCCTCGCGCAAAAGCAGGATGCGGTCGCCCAGGCGCGCGGCCTCGGCCGGGTCATGGGTGACCAGCAGCACCGTGCGCCCGGCCAGCAGCCGTGCTGCAAGATCCTGCATCTGCGCGCGCGTGCGCGCATCCAGCGCCGAGAAAGGCTCATCGAGCAGCACCAGCGGCCGGTCCTCGAACAGGGTGCGCGCCAGGGCCACGCGCTGGCGCTGGCCGCCCGAGAGATTGGCGGGCAGGTGGTCGCGGCGGTCGTCGAGGCCCACGGCCTCGATCAGCATCGCCGCCCGCCCGCCCGGGGCCTCGGCCCCGCGCCGGGGCGGGCCCTCAATGGGGCCGGCCCGGCGTCCCCCCGGTTGGGGTTCCGACAGCAGGGCCGAGGGCAATTCGCCGCGCAGCCGCGCGCCCAGGGTGACATTGCCGGTCACGTCCAGCCAGGGGATCAGGCCGGGGTCCTGCGCCATCAGCGCCACCGGCGGGTGACAATGCACCCGACCCTCAAAGCGGGCGCCGGTGTCCAGCCCGGCGATCAGGCGCAGGATGGTGGACTTGCCGACGCCGGACGGACCCAGAAGGCAGGTCCAGCCGCCCTCGTCCAGCACCAGATCGACCGGTGCGAACAGCGGCACCTCGCCGACCCAGGCCTGGCCGTGCATGGCGGCGACCGCGGTCACGTCCCCAGTCCCCAGAAGGCGACCTCAAGCCGGGTGGCGGTGGCAAAGCGCGATTCCAGCGCCGACCAGCGGGGGCTGGTCTCGGGCACCGTGCCCAGCCGATTGTCGATGGCGCTGTCCAGAAGCGCGCCGGCGTCAATGCAGGCCTGCTGGTATTGCGCGCCACCATAGGTCTCGATCCAGTCGCGATAGGGGTTGTCGGGCGCGGCCTCGCGCAGCAGGCGGGCGCCGATCTCGCCATAGCCCAGCACGCAGGGCATCAGGGCGGCCAGCAGGTCAAGGAAGTCGCCGGCCAGTCCCGCGTCCAGCACATAGCGCGTATAGGCGATATTGGTGATCGCCTCGGGGGTCGAGAGCATCGCCTTCGTGTCGATGCCGGCGGCGGCGCAGCTCTGCACATGCAGGCCCATCTCATGGTCGAGCAGCGTGTGCACAGTGGCGGCGGCGGCGCGCATCTCCTCCAGATCGCCGGCCTTGACCACGGCCAGCGCCCAGGCGCGGCTGAACTGGATCAGGAACAGATAGTCCTGCACCAGATAGTTCAGGAAGGCCGCGCGCGGCAGGCTGCCATCGCCCAGCCCCTGGACGAAGGGGTGATGCGTATAGGCGTGCCAGGCCGGCGCCGCCTGGCGCAGACGCTCAAAGGCGTGGCCATAGCTCATGGCTTGGCCCCCACATCCACGGCCAGGGCGCCGACCGGCAGCACCTCGTCCACCAGGCCCGCCTCTTTCAGGAACTGCTCGAAGCGCAGGTAGCGGCCCTGGTCCAGCGCCGCCGGGCTTTGCGAAAAGCGCGGCAGCGTCTCTTTCCAGGCTTCGGCGTTCAGCTCGTCCGCAAGGTCGGGGGCGGTGGCGGAAAACAGCGTCCAGGCCTCCTCGGGGTGGTTGACCATGTATTGCGCGCCGCGCTCGACCGCGGCCAGCATCCGCCGGGTCCGGTCCCGGTCCAGCGTTTGCGGATTGGCGACGAAGATCAGTTCGTCATAGGTCGGAACGCCCTGTTCCTCGACGAAAAAGCAGCGGCCCTCGGCGCCTTCAAGGCGCATCTGTGTCAGCTCGAAATTGCGATAGGCACCGATGGTGGCATCGACCTGGCCGGTGATCAGTGCCGGCGACAGCGACCAGTTCACATTGACCATCTCGACATCGTCCATGGACAGGCCGGCGTGCTTCAGGATCTGCGCCACCAGCGCGCTTTCCACCCCCGAGACGGAATAGCCGATCTTCTTGCCCTTCAGCTCTGCCACCGTCTGCGGCCCGTCGGCCTTGACCATCAGGCAGTTCAGCGGCGTGGCGACCAGCGTGCCGACGCGGACCAGCGGCAGGCCCTCATGCACCTGCAGATGCAGCTGCGGCTGATAGCTGATGGCGTAATCGGCCTTGCCGGCGGCGACCAGCTTCGGCGGATCGGCGGGGTCGGCGGGGGCGACGATCTCGACCTCCAGCCCTTCCTCGGCGAAAAAGCCCTTTTCCTGCGCCAGGATGATCGGCGCGTGATCGGGGTTCACGAACCAGTCCAGCATCAGCGTGACCTTGTCGGCGGCCAGTGCCGGCTGCGCCAGCAGGGCCAGGGTGGCGGCAAGGGTGAAATGTCTCATCTCTCGTCTCCCAGGGCAAGAAGGGTGATGTCGCCGTCAAAGCGGCGGGAAAGGGCCTCGGCGGCGCGCCAGGCGCGCAACCCCGAGCGGCAGGCCAGCACCACGCGCTGCCCTGGCGCCGGCAGCGGGCCGGCGGCGCCGTAGCCGGGCGCGCGCAGCGCTTCGGGGGTGGCCTTGCGCGGCGCCTCGTCCTCGGGGCGCAGGTCGATGACCAGATCCCCGGGCGCGATCTCCTCGGCCGCGATGAAGCGCGGTCCGGGGCATTCCGACGCTCCGTCAAAGCGGAACTGGCCAATGCGCCCGCGGTCGCAGCGGATCAGCTCGCCCAGCGGCGAGGGGGTGAGGCCAAGGATCAGCCGCAGCGCCATCTGCGCCTGCAGGCAGCCCAGCATGCCCACCACCGGCCCCAGCACCCCGGCGCTGGCGCAGGTCTGGCCGCTGTCGGGCGGATCGGGGAACAGCGCGCGCAGGCTGGGCGCACCGCCGCAAAAGCCGCCGACATAGCCCGAAAGCCCCAGCGCCGAGGCCGAGATCAGCGGCCGTCCCGCGGCAAGGCAGGCATCCGACAGCGTATAGCTGGCGGCATGGCTGTCGGCGCAGTCCAGCACCACGCCCGCCGCCGCCACCAGCGCCGGGGCATTGGCGGGCGTCAGCCGCGCCGCCATGGGCGCCAGCGCGACCTCGGGGTTCAGCCGCGCCAGCGCCCTGGCGGCGGCGCGCACCTTGGGCTGGCCCAGGTCCTCCATGCCGTAAAGCGGCTGGCGGTGCAGGTTGCCTTCCTCGACCGTGTCGGGGTCGATCAGGGTGATGCGGCCGATGCCGGCGCCGACCAGATATTGCAGCGCCGGCGCGCCCAGCCCGCCGGCGCCGACCACCAGCACATGCGCGGCCGCAATGCGCTCCTGCCCCGCGACGCCCACCTCGGGCAGCACCATCTGGCGCAGATAGCGGCTCATGGCGCCACCTGCAGCCATTCGCGCATGCGGGCCTCGGGATCGGGGTTCAGCGTGATGTCGGTGACCGCCGAGATCGTGTCGGCGCCCGCGGCCAGCGCCAGAACGGCGCGTTCCGGGGTCATGCCGCCGATGGCGACCAGCGGCACCGCCCCGGCCAGCCGGCGCCATTCGCCGACCCGCTCCAGCCCCTGCTGTTGCCATTTCATCCTTTTCAGGATGGTGGGCCAGACCGGGCCAAGGGCGATGTAATCCGGGGCCAGCGCCAGGGCGCGGTCCAGTTCCGCATGGTCATGGGTCGAGATCCCCAGCCGCAGTCCGGCGCGGCGGATGGCGGGCAGGTCGGCCGCGTCCAGATCCTCCTGCCCCAGATGCAGAAAGTCGCAGCCCAGATCGATCGCCACCTGCCAGTGGTCGTTCACCACCAGCGTGGCGCCGTGGCCGCGGCACAGGTCGCGGCACAGTGCCAGCTCGGCCGTCAGTTCCGGGGCCGGGCGGTCCTTGATGCGGATCTGCACCAGCCTCACCCCCAGGGGCAGGGCGCGGCGCAGCCAGTCGGCGCTGTCGAAGACCGGATAGAAGACCGGCAGCCTCATGCCAGCACCGCCATGCCCAGCATCGGCGTCGAGGGCGCCGCCATGTCGCGGGCCGCGATCGGATTGGCGCCATGGGCGATCTGCCCGGCCTCGACGGCCAGCGCCATGGCGCGCGCCATGGCCACGGCATCGCCGGCGCGGGCGACGGCGGTATTCAGCAGCACCGCGTCGAAACCCAGCTCCATCGCCTGCGCCGCGTGGCTGGGCAGGCCGATGCCGGCGTCGACCACCAGTGTCACATCGGGAAAATGCGCGCGCAGGCTGCGCAGCCCGTAGGGGTTGTTCAGCCCGCGCCCCGAGCCGATGGGCGCCCCCCAGGGCATCAGCACCCGGCAGCCCGCATCCACCAGCCGGTCGCAGACCGACAGATCCTCGGTGCAATAGGGAAAGACCTGGAACCCGTCCGCCGCAAGGATGCGCGCCGCTTCGGCCAGGGCGATCACGTCGGGGCAAAGCGTGTCGTCGTCGCGGATGACCTCCAGCTTGATCCAGGGGGTCTCGAACAACTCGCGCGCCATTTGGGCGGTGGTCACCGCCTCGCGCACCGTGTGGCAGCCGGCGGTATTGGGCAGGACCGGGATGCCGAGGCCCCTGACCAGGGCGTGGAAATCCTGGCCCGCCCCGCGCTCGCGTCGCAGCGACACGGTGGCGATGCCGGCGCCCGAGGCGCGGAACGCCTCGGCCATGATGGCGGGCGAGGGGTAAAGCGCCGTGCCCAGCAGCAGCGGGCTGGCCACCGCGGTTTCGTAAAATACCGGCATCTCAGCCCCCCTGCATCGGCGCCACGACTTCCAGCGCGTCGCCATCCTTCAGCATGGTGTCGCCGCGGGCGGCGGCGGGCAGGAAGGTGCCGTTCAGCGCCGTCGCCACCCGGGCCGCGGCCAGGCCGATCTCGGCCAGCGCCTCCGCAACACTGGTTCCCGCCAGGTCGTGGGCCTGGCCGTTAAGGGTGATCTTCATCCATGAACTCCGGTCTGCTGCCTGTGGTGATGTGATCGGCGGCCATGGCCGCCACGGCCGGGGCCAGAAGATAGCCGTGCCGGTAGAGCCCGTTGGCATAAAGCCGGTTCCCGCGCCGGCGCAGGCGCGGCAGGTTGTCGGGAAATGCCGGGCGCGCGTCCGAGCCAAGCTCCATGATTTCGGCCTCGGCAAAGCCCGGATGCAGGGTATGGGCGGCGCTGAGCATCTCGACCACCGAACGCGCCGTGGCGCGGTATTTGCCGCCGGTCTCCAGCATGGTGGCGCCGATCATGTAGATGCCCTCGCCGCGCGGCACGACGTATAGCGGGATGCGCGGATGCAGCAGCCGGATGGTGCGGGTCAGCACCACCTCGGGGCAGCGCAGGACCAGCATCTCGCCGCGCACGCCGCGCAGGTCGGGCAATTCGTCGCGCGCCGCCAGCCCGCGGGCGTCGACCACCAGCCCCGAGGGCTCGCCCGCGGTCTCGATGGCGATGCCACGCGCGGCCAGGCGGTCGCGCAGGGCCAGAAGTGCGGCGCGCGGGTTCAGATGCGCCTCCTCGGCGAAGAACAGCCCGCGCGGAAAGCGGCCCGCAAGCTCGGGTTCGAGCGCGGCGATCTCCTCGGACCCAAGCGCGGCATGGCCCCGGGTCAGCCGGGCAAAGCGGTCAAGCTCGGTCAGATCGCGCGCGGGCGCCAGTACCAGCGTGCCGCGCCAGGTCACCTCGGCGCCCTGCGCCTGCCACCAGGCGGCGGCGCTGCTGCCCAGGCGCAGTACCGCCGGCTCGGCCGATTCGGCCTCGCACCAGGGGGCCAGCATGCCGCCGGCGCGCCAGCTGCAGGCCTGCTGGCCGGGCTTGCCGGCCGGGTCGATGATGCGCGGCGTCAGACCGCGCGCCGCCAGTTCCGTGGCGATGCTCAGCCCCATGACGCCGGCGCCGAGAATGGTGATTTCAGTCATTGCTGTCCCCAGAATGCGTGGAAATGATGCACCGGCCCATGGCCGAGGCCGATGCCCAGGGCGTCGGCGCCGGCGATGGCGCCCTGCAGCCAGCCATGCGCGCGGCGCACCGCCTTGGGCAGGTCCAGCCCCTGCGCCAGTCCGGCGGCGATCGCCGAGGACAGCGAGCAGCCGGTGCCATGGGTGTTGCGCGTGGCCTGGCGCGGCGCGGCAAGGCGCAGCGGCTCGGGCCCCAGCAGCAGGTCGATGCAGATCTCGCCCGCGCCGTGCCCGCCCTTCATCAGCACCTGCGCCGCGCCCATGGCGCGCAGGGCCTCGCCCTGGCGGGCCATCTCGGCCTCGGTCGTGGCGGGGGGGCAATCCAGCAGCCGCGCCGCCTCGGGCAGGTTCGGCGTCAGCAGCGTCGCCAGCGGCAGCAGCCGCTCGCGCAGCGCCGCCACCGCCGCCTCGGCCAGCAGCGCGTCGCCGGATTTCGCCACCATCACCGGGTCCAGCACCACCGGCACCGGCCGCGCCGCCAGCGCCTGCGCCAGCCGCCCGGCCACGGCCGCGATCACCTCGGCGCTGCCCAGCATGCCGATCTTGACCGCCCGCACCCGCAGATCCTCGAAGACCGCGTCGATCTGCGCCGCGACCATGGCCGGGCTGACCGCCTCGACAGCGGCGACGCGGCGGGTGTTCTGCGCCGTGATCGCGGTGACCACCGAGGCGCCATAGACGCCAAGCGCGGAAAAGCTTTTCAGATCCGCCTGGATGCCGGCGCCGCCGCCGCTGTCGGACCCGGCGATGGTCAGCGCAATGGGATGAGCCTCGGGCATGTGCCCCGCCTTTCAGTCTTGCGGGTGCACGGGCATGGTTCGGGGATGAATGGCGGCGGGAAGGAGAACCTGCCGCGGCACTCTACCCTTCCCTACGCCGGTATGACCCGGATCAGGTTCGATGGGTCGGTGCAAGGCACCTCTCAGCCCCGGATGGGGCACCCCAAGTGTATGAGTCGTCGCGTGACCATAAGGCCCCGGCCGGTGATCCGCAAGGGATGGAATGTCGCGGCTCAGTCCCGGCCGAACAGGTCGCGGGTGTAGAGCTTGTGCGCCACATCCGCCAGTTCCGGCGCCTGGCGGTTGGCGATGATCAGATCGGCCTGCTGCTTGAAGGCGCGCAGGTCGCGCACCACCGGGCTGTTGAAGAAATGCGTGTCATTCAGCACCGGCTCATAGACGATGCAGGGAATGCCCTTGGCCTTGATCCGCTTCATGATGCCCTGGATCGAGCTGTCGCGGATATTGTCCGAGCCGGTCTTCATCACCAGCCGGTGGACGCCGACCAGCTTCGGGCGGCGGGCGATGATCTCGTCGGCGATGAAATCCTTGCGGGTGCGGTTGCTCTCGACCACGGCGGCGATCAGGTTCTGCGGCACCTGGTCGTAATTGGCCAGCAACTGCTTGGTGTCCTTGGGCAGGCAATAGCCGCCATAGCCGAAGCTGGGGTTGTGATAGTGGTCGCCGATGCGCGGATCAAGGCCGACGCCCTGGATGATGCCGCGCGAATCGAGGCCGCGCGCCAGGGCATAGCTGTCCAGCTCGTTGAAATAGGCGACGCGCATGGCAAGGAAGGTATTGGAAAACAGCTTGATCGCCTCGGCCTCGGTGGCGCCGGTGAACAGCACCGGCATGTCCTTGCGGATCGCGCCCTCGGCCAGCAGATCGGCCAGGCGCCGCGCCGCCGGGCCGTGATCGCCCACCACGATGCGCGAGGGATGCAGGTTGTCGTGCAGCGCCCGGCCCTCGCGCAGGAATTCGGGCGCGAAGATGATGCCCTCATACCCGGTCTCGGCGCGCATGCGGGCGGTAAAGCCCACCGGCACCGTGGATTTGATGACGATGCAGGCGGCGGGCGCCAGCCGGCGGGTCTCGGCGATCACCGCCTCGACGCTGGAGGTGTCGAAGCGGTTGCTGCGCGTGTCGTAATTCGTCGGCGTGGCGATGATGACGAATTCCGCCCCGGGCAGCGCCTCGCCGGCCTCGGTGGTGGCAACCAGGTCCAGCGGGCGCTGCGCCAGCCAGGCGCTGATCTCGGCATCCTCGATGGGCGAGCGGCGGGCATTGACCTGCGCCACGCGTCCCGCATCCACATCCAGCGCCATTACCCGGTTGTGCTGCGCCAGCAGCACGGCCATCGACATGCCCACATAGCCCAGCCCGGCCACTGCAATTACCATCACCACCTCCTGTTGTCGGCCCGCCTTAGCATGCTGCCGCCGCGAGCCAAAGCGACCGCCGCCGCGCTTGCGATCGGGGCCGGGCTTCGGGCATATGGTCGCGCGGACGGGCAATGGAAGGGGCGCCATGAAAAGCGTGATCTTTGATCTGGGGGCGGTGCTGATCGACTGGGATCCGGCGCTGGCCTTCGCCGATGTCTTCGTCAGCCGCGAAGCTGCCGAGGCCTGGATGCAAAGCATCGGCTTTGCCGAGTGGAACCGGCTGCAGGACGGCGGGCGCAGCTTTGCCGAGGGGCTGGCCGCGGCGCGCGCCGATCATGGCGACGGCGCAAGGCATCTTGCCGGCTATCTGGCGGCCTTCCCGGTCACCATCGAAAGGCGGGTGCCCGGCAGCTGGGAAATCGCCGAGGCGCTGCTGGCGCGCGGCGTGCCGCTTTATGCGCTGACGAACTGGGCGGCCGAGACCTGGCCCGCGGCGCTGGAGCTGCATCCGCGGCTGTCGGCGCTGTTTGCCGATATCGTCGTCTCGGGGCAGGTGCAGCGGCTCAAGCCCGATGCCGGCATCTATCGCTTGCTCATGGACCGCAACGGGCTGCGGCCCGAGGATTGCATCTTCGTCGACGACAGCCCGACCAATGTCGAGGGTGCCCGGGCGCTGGGCATCGACGCGATACGCTTCACCGATGCCGCGGCGCTGGGCGCGGAGCTGGCGCGGCGCGGGCTGTTTCAGCCCGGTCCGGCCGGAAAGACCTAGCCGGAGCTGCGGGGCCTGATCCGCGCCCGTAGGTGGAGGCGGTGCTCCGGACTGCCCGGACGGGTTGCCCGTGGCACGACCTGTGGCCAGAATTCGGCAAGTGAAACGGTCTTCAAGCGGTTTTGCCGATGGGCGCGGAAGGTGTCGTCAGCCTCGGTCAGCAGCAGGTTCCTGGCGCTTGGTCAGGGTGATGTCGGTATGAACCGCGATCCGGTCGCCCTGCGACAGCGGTGCGCCCCCGACCGGGATCGAGCGGCCGACGGCGGCGCGATCCTGGACCTGAAGGCCATTCCCCTGCGCCCTGGCAGGGTCACCGCGATCGACCTATCAGCTTTGACATCCGCGCCATCATCGGCCCGAATGGTGCCGGCAAGTCCTCGAAGCTGAGCGCGATCCCGAGTTTCTGCTTGCCGCAGGAAGACGAGATCTTTTTCTGATGCCGAGAACGCGGCCCGATGAAGCCCTGTGAGGTGGCGCGGCTGAACCGCGAGGTGAAGCGGCGGGCGGATGTCATCGGCATCTTCCCGAACGATGAAGCCATCATCCGCCTCGTCGGCGCGCTGATGCTCGAGACAAACGACGAATGGGCGGTCGCGCGGCGCTACATGTCGCCTGAGACCCTCGCCCGCGTGACCGACAATGCCACCGTCAGGCTGCCCGCCGTGGCCGCCTGATCAGGCCCTGACCTCTCCGAGGGTCGGCGCTCCTGCACCACGCCGTGGGGCACTATCGCGGGTGATGGGGATGTGATGACGGTGACGCTGGAAACCGGGGCGAAAGTTGCGGCAAGATGCGAGGGAAGGGTGTTGGATACACTGACACTTCGTGGCCGGGTCAAACCGGTTGCGCCGGAATCGCTGGCCAGTGACGGCAAGCTGATCGGGGACCGGCGCAGCTGCGAACAGGACCGGGCCCTGCTGCAATGGGGTCGCGATGCGCCTGGCAATCGTCCTGCTCGCCGGTCTGGCCGGCGCAGCCCCGGCCCTGGCCGAGGATCGGGCGCTGGTGATCGGCAATGCCGATTACCGGAATGTGCCGGATCTGGCTGGCTCGGACACCGCGGCCCTGGCGCGCGGGCTGCGCGAGGCGGGATTCGTCACCCTGGACGGCATCGACATCGCCGCGGCGCCGCTGTGGCGCATGGCCGAGTCGCTGGCCCGCGCCGATGACGCCCCCGGCGCCCGCATCGTGGTGCTGAATGGCCGCTTCCTGAACGACGGCCGCGAGACCTGGTTCATGGGCAGCGATGTCGAATCACCCGCCTCGGGGGGGCAGGGCCTGCCGCTGTCGCTGGTCATGCGGCTGATGGCCACCGGCCCGCAGGGTGGCGTGCTGATCCTGGGCACCGATGGCCAGCAGATGCCGCTGCGGCCCGGGCTGCACAACGGCATCGGCCCGCTGCCGGCCGAGAGCCCGGGGCTGCGCATCATCACCGGAACGCCCGAGGCCGGCGCCCGCGCCGTGGCGGCACTGGCGCACGGGGCGTCGCTGGGGCAGGCGGTGGCGGCGGATGCCGAACTGCGCCTGGTGGGCGACGCGCCGCCGGCGCCCGGCCCCTGGCGTCCCGGCCCGCAGGGCGCCGTCCCGGCGCAGGTTGCCGACCGTGAGCTTTGGGCGGCGGCGGCGCTCTCGGACGGGCCGCAGGCCTATGAAGCCTATCTGGCGCGCTTTCCCGAAGGCGTGCATGCCGGCGCCGCGCGGCAGCGGCTTGCGCAGCTGGCCTGGCCCGCGGCGCGGCAGCAGGCCGACCGCGACGCCTGGATCGCGGCGGCGGCGACGGACACGCCGGCCGGCTACCGCGACTATCTGGCGCGATTCGCCGACGGCCGCTTTGCCGCCCTGGCGCAAGTGCTGGTCAAGCAATCGGCGCCCGCCGATCCGGCCAGCCAGCGCCAGGCGGCGGCCCTGGCCGAACAGTCGCTTGCGCTCGAGGCCAGCGACCGGGCGGCGATCCAGCGCCATCTTGCACGGCTGGGCCTGGACCCCGGCCTGATCGACGGCGTGTTCGGCGCCAGCACCCGCGAGGCGATCGCGACCTGGCAGCGCGACAACGGCCTTGCGGTGACCGGCTATCTGACCCGCAGGCAGGCGCGGCAGATCGAGCGCCAGAGCCTGGCCCCGGCCGCCGAGCCGCCCTCGCCCGAGGCCGCGACCGGTCAGCGGCTTGCCAGCGCCGCCCCCGGCAAGGGCGGCACCCGCAGCCTCGCCCCGGCGCCCGACCCCGCGGTGACGCCGGGACGGGGGACGGCCGGCACGCGCGGCGACGATCTGGCGACCTGGCGCTGGGCGCTGCGCCAGGATTCGGCGGCGGGCTACGAGATCTATCTCGAGCGCTTTCCCTTTGGTGCCCGCACCGCCGAGGCCGAGACGCGACTGCGCACCCTGCGCGCCGCCACCGAGGCCGCGCGCCGCGAGGAGGAGGCGCTGGAACTGCAGCCGGCGCAGCGCAAGCTGGTCGAGACCCGGCTACATCTGATCGGCATGCGGCCAGGCAAGGTGGACGGCGAATTCACCGCCGAGACCCGGGCGGCGCTGCGCCGCTATCAGGCGGCGCGCAACCTGCGGGTGACGGGCTATGTCACGCAGCAGACTTTCGCCAGCCTGCTGGCCCCCGCGCCCGCGCGCCAGGCCCCGACGCGCTAGCCCGACGTTCCGGCACACGAAAACGCCCGCAGGCCAGTGCGCAGCGGGCGTTGCCGGTCAGGCGATTCGCGACGTCTCAGCCCTGGCGGGCCTTGAAGCGCGGGTTGGTCTTGTTGATGATGTAGATGCGGCCCTTGCGGCGCACGATCTGGCAGTCACGGTGGCGGCTCTTCAGCGAGCGGAGCGAATTGCGAACCTTCATCGGTCTTCTCCCATCGCGGCGCATCGCAAGTCGCGCCCTGGAAACGAAAGACCCCCGGTTAAGTCCCGGGGGCACGAAAGAAATGGTGGGCGGTACTGGGATCGAACCAGTGGCCACTACGATGTCAACGTAGTGCTCTACCGCTGAGCTAACCGCCCCCTGACAGGTGATTCCGTCAGCTTTCGCTGCCAGATCGCCTTGGTCGGCGTGTCTATATCCACCTCCTGCGGGGGTTTCAAGCCCTCAATCGACAGCTAGGGCCCGTGGACATTCATTTCGCGGCGAGGATGGTCGCCACGAGGTGCCAGTTGGCGGCGTAACTGCATGCGGTCTTTCCGTAGCGCGTGGCGATGGCTCGGAACTCCTTGATCTTCGCGAAGAAATTCTCGATCAGATGTCGCCATTCATAGGCATGCCGGTCGTGGTCGCGCCTGATCTTGCGGTTCGCTTTCG
>NZ_JBDHSP010000024.1:0-42008 GCF_039808215.1 Paracoccus sp. (in: a-proteobacteria) | reverse complement strand
CGCGCCCGGGGCCTCGGCGGGGTCAGGCTGGTGATCAGCGACGCCCATACTGGCCTCAAGGCCGCCATCGCACGGGTGGATAAGCAACGGCCCGGGAGCAGCCTTCAGCGGGTTATCCGGTCATTGCCCGCAGATTGGCTCCTCGGACCCGCGTTCCCGCCCGGCATGGCAAAGGGCTGGTTGCGGCCCCGTCGCCATGCGGGGGTGCGGGATGACGGGTTGGGCAGGGTCGTCGGCCCTTTCGACAGGCGGATCGAGCAAGGAACGGCACAGGCCGCGGGCTGCCAAAGACTGCCGTCGGGGCAGTCCCTGCCTGCTGCCGGGCTTGAAGCGGAGTTCCCGCCATGCGGCGGAACCCGCTCACTGCCTCGGATGCCGCAGGCCCAGGGGCCGAGATCCCTGGCCCCGCCCGGCGCGAGCGGCTGCGGGTGAGGCTGAAACTGTGCCGCCCGCCACCGCAGGGATCCGCGGCCCGAGGTTTTCGGGGCGGGGGGGGGAAGGGAGGCGCCCTGCGGTCACGGAAGCGGCGCAGCTGCCGTGGCCCGGCGGCAAAAGGATCGGGCCGCAGTCGTGCTGCGGCCCGGTCGCGTCCTGCTGGAACGTGTTGGCGGCGGGCCCGAGGCCGGGCAGGCGCCGTTGCTGTCGCCGGCCGGGCGGCGCGGGACGGATGACATCCCGCGCGCGGCTCAGTGCGACAGGCGCGAGATCTCTTCCTTGAGGCGCAGTTTTTCCTTTTTCATCTGGGCAATGGCGAGGTCGTCGACGCCCGGGCTGCGATGCGCGGCCTCGATGGCGTTGGACAGTGACTGGTGTTTGCGGCGAAGCTCCTGCACATGGGATTCAACCGACATTCCGTCCTCCTCCTGGATTGATCGAGCCAAGGAATTGCAGCACAGAACCGTCACATTGTCACCTCAAATCGCCGGTGATCGGCGTCAGCGGCGCGGCGGCGCGCAACACCGCCTGCGCGGCGGCGGTCAGGTCCTCGGCATCGCCGGAATGTGACGGTTTTTCATGCATGACAAAGGGGGAAAGCAGCCGCAGCGGCGCCCTGCCCCCTTTGCGCGCTGTCACAAGGACGCGCCCCGCCTCGCGCCCGGCGCGCGCCGCGACCGGCAGGATGGTGAGCGCCCCGGCCCGGTCCTGCAGTGCCGAGAGAATCACCGCCAGCCGGTCGGCGCGCTGGATCAGCGTCAGCCGGCCACCCGGCCGCAGCCGGCGCAGCCCGGCCTCGAGCCAGTCGGCCAGCGGCGTCAGCTCGTGGCGGGCGCGTTCGCGGCCCGCGTCGGGGGCGGGCGTGCCGGCGGTGAAATAGGGCGGGTTGGCGATGACGTGATCGAAGCCCATCTGCCGCAGCTCGGCCGGCATCCGCGCCAGATCGCCCTGCAAGATCATGGATTCGATGCCATTGGCCGCCGCGTTGCGCCGCGCCAGCGCCGCGTAATCCTGCTGCAGCTCCAGCCCGACCAGCCGCAGCCCCGGCACGCGCGCGCCAAGGCACAGCAGGGCCACGCCGGCGCCGCAGCCCAGTTCCAGCACGCTTTCGCCGGCGCGCGCCGGGCAGGCCGCGGCCAGCATCACCGCATCGGCCCCGGCGCGATAGCCGCGCGCCGGCTGGGCAATGGCCAGCCGTCCGCCCAGGAACGCGTCCTCGCGCAGGTCAGTCATGGTGGATGCGGTTGTCGCGCAGGATGGCACGCGCCATGAACAGGTCGCGGTCGGCCACCATCAGCCGGCGCGGCAGGATCCCGAGCGAGCCCTCAAGCACGCTCATGTGCTGGTCCACCGGGAAGGCAGTGATGCCCTCGGCTGCCAGCAGATCGGCCGCGCGGGTGATCAGAAGCGGGTCTGTGGTGCGCAGAAGCTGTTTCATGATGCCGGAATTGTTACGGGGCGGTTGCGATTATGTCCATGACATGGCAATGCCTGCGGCCAAAGGGAATGGCAGATGGGCATGAACGAGAACGTCTCAAAGCCGCTCGACCGGCTCTCAGTCGAACTTGCCGGGGATATGGACCGGGTCAACGCGCTGATTCGCGCGCGCATGGCCAGCCGCCATGCCCCCCGCATCCCCGAGGTGACCGCGCATCTGGTCGAGGCCGGCGGCAAGCGGCTGCGGCCGATGCTGGTGCTGGCGGCGGCAAACCTGTGCGGCTATCGGGGCGAAAGCCATGTGCTGCTGGCGGCGGCGGTCGAGTTCATCCACACCGCCACGCTTTTGCATGACGACGTGGTGGACGAAAGCCGGCAGCGCCGCGGCCGGCCGACGGCCAACCTCTTGTGGGACAACAAATCCAGCGTGCTGGTCGGCGACTATCTGTTCGCGCGCAGCTTTCAGCTGATGGCCGACACCGGCAGCATGCAGGTCATGCGCATCCTGTCCAACGCCAGCGCCACCATCGCCGAGGGCGAGGTGCTGCAACTGACTGCGGCGCAGGACATCGCGACCAGCGAGGACACCTATATCCAGATCGTGCGCGGCAAGACCGCGGCGCTGTTTTCCGCCGCGACCGAGGCCGGCGCGGTGGTGGCGGGGGCCGAGACCGGGGCGCAGCAGGCGCTGTTCGACTATGGCGACGCACTGGGCATCGCCTTCCAGATCGTCGACGACCTGCTGGACTATGGCGGCAGCGCGCCGGTGATCGGCAAGAACACCGGTGACGACTTCCGCGAACGCAAGCTGACGCTGCCGGTGATCAAGGCCATCGCCGCCGCCGATGCCGATGAGCGCGCCTTCTGGGAACGCACCATCGGCCTTGGCCGGCAGGAGGAAGGCGACCTGGAAACCGCGCTGGCGATCCTGCGGCGCCGGGGGGCGCTGGACGCGGCGCGCGCCGACGCCCTGGCCTGGGCCGCGCGCGCCAGGGCGGCGCTGGCCGCCGCCCCCGATCACGGCCTGCGCGCCATCCTCTCGGATCTGGCGGATTTCGTCGTCTCGCGCCTGTCCTGACGCAATGGGGCATGGCCCGGCCAGTGCCGGGCCCCCTGCCCTGTCTGGCGGCCGGCCTAGCCGTTATAGGCGCTTTCGCCATGCGTGGTGATGTCGAGGCCCTGACGTTCGTCCACCGTCGCGACGCGCAGCCCGGTCAGGGCGCGCACCAGGCCGATGGCCGCAAGCGACACCAGCGCCGACCAGACCACCGCGACCAGCACGCCCAGCGCCTGTTTCAGCACCTGTCCGGCGATATCATATTCCGCCACCGCGCCGGCGGCATAGTCATAGACGCCGGTTCCCCCCAGCGAGGGCGCGGCAAAGACCCCGGTCAGCAGCGCGCCGATGATGCCGCCGACGCCGTGGATGCCGAACACGTCGAGGCTTTCGTCGATGCCCAGCCGCGCCTTGAGGCTGATCACCACCCACATGCAGGCGAATCCGGCGACCAGCCCCATGGCGATGGCGCCCATCGGCGCCACGAATCCCGCGGCCGGGGTGACGGCGACCAGCCCCGCGATCGCTCCCGAGATCCCGCCCAGCAGCGAGGGATGCCCGCGCAGCAGCCATTCGCCTCCGGCCCAGGCCAGCGCCGCCGCCGCCGTCGCCACCGCGGTGTTCAGCATCGCCAGCGCCGCCGTGCCCGTGGCCTCGAGGTTCGAGCCGGCGTTGAAGCCGAACCAGCCCACCCACAACAGGCAACCGCCCAGAAAGGTGAAGGGCAGGTTGTGCGGCGCCATCAGCTCGCGCCCGTAGCCCAGGCGCGGCCCCACCGCCAGCGCCGCGACCAGGCCCGCGACACCGGCGTTGATGTGGATGACGGTGCCGCCGGCGAAATCCAGCGCGCCATGGCCGAACAGATAGCCCGAGGGCGCGTCATGGGCGCTGGGCCCGCCCCACCACCAGACCATATGCGCCATCGGCAGATATGAGAACAGAAACCAGATCACCACGAACAGCAGCACGGCGGCGAATTTCATCCGCTCGACCACGGCGCCGGTGATCAGCGCCCCGGCGATGCAGGCAAACGCCATCTGGAAGATGACGAAGGCATATTCCGGCACAAGGACATTGGCGCTGAAGGTCTCGACCAGCGAGGCCGGTCCGATGCCGGCCAGAAACGCCTTCGACAGCCCGCCGATGAAGGGCGTGGCCGGCCCCGCCTCGGCCGCGCTGCCGGCGCCGCTGAAGGCCAGCGAATAGCCCACCGCGACCCAGAGCAGCGCGATGACGCAAAAGATCGTCAGCACCTGCATCAGCACCGACAGCATGTTGCGCGCCCTGACCAGCCCGCCATAGAACAGCGCCAGGCCCGGGACCGACATGGCGATGACCAGGATGGCCGAGACCATCAGCCAGGCGGTGTCGCCCTTGTCCACGACCTTCTCCACCGCCCCCACCTGCTGCGCCCCCGCCTGCTGTGCTGCCGCCGGCAGCGCCGCCATGGCCAGCGCCACCGCCGCCCGCGCGCGCCTGATCGCATCTGATCGCATCATCTGTCCTGCACCTTCCTGCTGCGTTGCGCCAAAGCCCCTCATGTGTTCTAGGGAACCGCCCGACCCCGTCCGGGCACAAGCCTTGCGCGAAACCTTGCCCGCCGCATCCGGGCTCTGCCTGAAAAACAGGCGGATCCGGGGGTGGCTGCACGGGGGCGCGGCAGTTCACCGATTGGTCATCGCGGTTCTCAAGCCCCGTGCTTTCCTGTATGTTCCGCGGCAACGGGCCGGAACACTCGGCCGGGCAGGAAAGCAGGCATGACGAAACCGACCGGCACTGGCCGCATTGTCGCGGACAAGCGCAATTTTGACCAAGCCCCTCAGAAAAGGCAGAAACAGACTGGCGGAACGGGCGGCAGGCCGCCGCGCCGGCCGCGGCGCGGCAATGTCGTGACCCGGGGAATCGCCGGGCTGGTGCTGCTGGTCTGGCGGGTGGTCTGGGGCTCGTTCTGGCGGCTCGGGCTGACCATGGCGCTGATCCTGTTCCTGGCCAGCGCCTATTACTACACCACCCTGCCCGAGCCCTCGGACCTGTTCGACGGCCGCGCCCGCGGCTCGGTGACCATGCAGGACACCGAGGGCCAGGTCTTTGCCTGGCGGGGCGAGACCTTCGGCATGGTCAGCGCCGACAAGATCGCCCCGGTGCTGAAGGATGCCGTGGTCGCGACCGAGGACAGGCGCTTTTACCGCCATTTCGGCGTCGATCCACAGGGCATCGCCAGCGCCGTCAGGATCAACCTTTCGGAAGGGCGCGGCGCGCTGCAGGGCAATGGCGGCTCGACCATCACCCAGCAGGTGGCGAAACTCCTGTGCCTTGGTGAGACCTTTGACCCGACGCGCTGGAAATCCGAGGCCGAATTCGAGGCCGAGTGCCGCAAGAGCTCGCTCTGGCGCAAGGTCAAGGAGGTGCCCTATGCCCTGGCCATGGAGTTCAAGTATTCCAAGGCGGACATCCTGAACATCTACATGAACCGCTCATATCTGGGGGCGGGCGCGCGCGGCTTCGAGGCCGGGGCGCAGCGCTATTTCGACAAGTCGGCGGCCGAGGTGAACGCCTCGGAGGCGGCGATGCTGGCCGGGCTGCTGAAGGCGCCCAGCTATTTCTCGCCCACCTCGAACCTGCAGCGCTCGCAGGACCGCGCCTCGGTCATTCTCGGGCTGATGCATGACCAGGGCTATCTGGACGACGCGGGCTTCGCCGATGCCAAGGCGCATCCGGCGGTGCTGTCCAAGGCGGCGGCGGCGCGGGCAGGGGGGTATTTCGCCGATTGGGTGATGGAATCCGGTCCCGGCTTCCTGACCAGCGAGACGACCGAGGACGTGACGATCAAGACCACCTTCGACCAGCGCGTGCAGCGCGCCGCCGAACGGGCGCTGACGCGCATCTTTGACGAAAAGGTGGCCAAGGGATCAAAGGCCGAGGCGGCGGTGGTGGTGATGTCGCCGGACGGCGCGGTGCGCGCCATGATCGGCGGGCGCGACCCGACGGCGGTCGGCGCCTTCAACCGCGCCACCCAGGCGCAGCGCCAGACCGGCTCCAGCTTCAAGCCCTTCGTCTATGCCGCGGCGCTGGACCAGGGCTATGGCCCGAACGACTTGGTCCTGGATGCACCGCTGACAATCAATGTGCGCGGCTCGGGGCCGTGGTCGCCGCAGAACTATACCCGCCGCTACCAGGGCGAGGTGACGCTGACCCGCGCGCTTTCGCAGTCGCTGAACACCGCGACCATCCGCCTGCAGGAAATCGCCGGCCGCGACGCGGTGCGGCGGGTGGCGCAGGATTTCGGCTTTGCCCATGACCTGGCCAGCGGGCCGTCGCTGGGGCTTGGCGTGTCGGAATCGACGCTGCTGAACATGTCCGCCGCCTATGCCGGCATCCGCAACGGCGGCACCGCCGTCAGCCCCTACGGCCTGGTCGAACTGCGTATCAAGGGCGACGACCAGGCGCTGATCGGCCAGAGCGGCGGCATGGGCCAGCGGGTGATCTCGCAAAAGGCGGCGAGTGAACTGATCGGCATGATGCAGCAGGTGATCGAACGCGGCACCGGCACGCGGGCGCGGCTGTCCGGCCGACCGGCAGCGGGCAAGACCGGCACCACCTCCAGCTATCGCGACGCCTGGTTCATCGGCTTCACCGGCCAGTATGTCACCGGCGTCTGGATGGGCTATGATGACAACAAGCCTTTGAAGGGCGTGACCGGCGGCGGGTTGCCGGCCGAGGTCTGGCAGGCGGTGATGGCCGAGATCCACGAGGGCCTGCCAGTCGAGCCGCTGGGCAGTTTCGTCTTTGACGCCGAGGGCGCGGTGCCGCATGTGGTCAGCACCGGCGCGGACGGCGCCGCGGACCCGCTGGCCGCGGCGCTTTCCGAGGCGCTTGGCCAGGCCGCGCCGCAGCCCCAGGCCGGGGCAACGGTCGGTCGCGTCCTGCCCGATCCCGGCGCGCCGGCGGGCAATGCCCCGCCGACCTTCCCGGCCGAGACGGTGACCAGCGACGGCGCCGAGGCCGGGCTGGCCCCCGCCGACGGCGGCGAGGACGCGCTGACCCAGGCCCTGCGCGGCATCCAGGGGGTATTCCAGGAATAGGCGGCGTTCAGCCGCCGGTATGGCTCATGAAGCGGCTGACCTGCCCGGCGACATGCTGGCGGGAATAGTCGAAATCGTGACCCCTGGGCTTGCGGGCGATCGCGGCGCGGATGGCGTCGCGCAGGGGCGCGTCATCGGCGCTGGCGCGCAGAGGCGCGCGCAGGTCGGCGCGGTCCTCCTGCCCCAGGCACATGAACAGCTCGCCCGTGCAGGTGACGCGCACGCGGTTGCAGCTTTCGCAGAAATTATGCGTCAGCGGCGTGATGAAGCCGATCTTCTGCCCGCTCTCCTCCAGCCGCACATAGCGCGCGGGCCCACCCGTGCGTTCGGTCAGGTCGGTCAGGGTGAAGCGCCCGGCCAGCCGTGCGCGCAAATCCGACAGCGCCCAATACTGATCCAGCCGCTGTTCCTCGCCCATGTCGCCCATGGGCATGACCTCGATGAAGGTCAGGTCGTGGCCCTGCCCGGCGCACCAGTCAAGCAGCGAAAACAGCTCGTCCTCGTTGAAGCCCTTCAGCGCCACGGCGTTTATCTTGACGCGCAGCCCGGCACGGGTGGCGGCCTCGATGCCCTCCAGCACCTGCGGCAGCCGGCCCCAGCGGGTGATCTGCGCGAATTTCCCCTCGTCCAGCGTATCCAGCGAGACATTGACCCGTCGCACACCGCATTCGGCCAGTTCCGCCGCAAAGCGCGCCAGCTGGCTGCCATTGGTGGTCAGGGTCAGCTCGTCCAGCCCCTGACCCAGATGGCGCGACATGGCACGAAAGAACGTCATGATGTCGCGCCGCACCAGCGGCTCGCCCCCGGTGATGCGCAGCTTGCGCACCCCAAGGCCGACAAAGGCCGAACACAGCCGGTCCAGTTCCTCAAGCGTCAGCAGGTCGCGCTTGGGCAGGAACTGCATGTGCTCGGCCATGCAATAGGTGCAGCGAAAATCGCAGCGGTCGGTGACCGAGACCCGCAAATAGGTGATCGGCCGGGCGAATGGATCTATCAGGGGGGGCAGCGTTTCCATGCCGGCAAGATAGGTGCCGCGCCATGGCCGCACAAGCCGGGCAATCCGTTGATGATCCTGTAACCGCAACCGCGGGTTTCGCTGGACGCGACCGGGGCGCGGCGTCTAGCCTTCGGGGCGACGCAGCAGCAAAGGCACCCCATGACCCGGCCCCCCCTGCGCCTTGCCGGCGCCCTGACCATCCTTGCGCTGGCGGCCTGCAGCCAGAATGCCCGCGCGCCTGAGGCGCCCGGCACCGTGGCGGTGATCGACAGCATGACCGACCCGGCCACCGGCGCCGTGGTCATCCCCGGCCCCTCGCTCAAGGGGACAGCGCCGCGCACGCCCGGCAAAAGCCTGACGAGCTCCTCGATCGGCATCGCCGCATCCCCCGCCGCCACGGTGCCCGAGCCGGCCCCGACCCCGGTCTCGACCGGAACCGGCCGGCGGCTGGGAAGCACCATCGCTTCGCTGGGCGATCCCTCGCTGCCCGGGCTGTGGATCCGCACACCGCTGGTGCAAGCCGATTCCGCCGGCAAGATCGTCAACCCGGCGAACGGGAAATTCGCCAGGGTGCGCCTGATGCCGCTGGGCGGGCCCGCCGGCGGCGGCAGCCAGGTTTCGATGGCGGCGCTGCAGGCACTGGGCGTCAGCCTGACCGACCTGCCCGCGCTGGAGGTCTATCAGGACTGATCGCCGCGCCGGCGGTTTTCCGGCAGCCAGCGCCCGGCCTCGCGCCGGGCAAAGGGCTTCAGCCGGGCGCCGTCTGCCGCCAGCCAGTCGCGCACGCGCTGCGGATCGTGCTTGGAGAGTTCGCGCAGCCACCAGCCGATGGCCTTCTGGATGAACCACTCGCGGTCATCGGCCAGCCTGGTCAGCCAGGACAGCAGCCGCTCGCGCCGCGCCAGGTCCTCGGGCCTGGGGTTGCGGACATGCGTCCAGGGCAGGGTTCCGACCAGCGCCGCGCGCCGCACCCAGAACAAGGGATGCCCCAACCAACCCTCGACCTCATCAAGCCGCGCCGGTTCCGCCAGAAGCCGCCGCTCGCCCGCCTTCATCGCGTGATCGGCAATCGCCCAGGCATCGAATTGCGGAACCCAGCCGACGATCAGTCCCCAGACTGCTGCATCCGGCCGAATGCGGGCCTGGGTCAGCAGTTTTGCCGCGGCAATGCGCGCCTCATGCACATCGCTGTCCCACAGCCGGCCGGCCAGATCGACCCGCCCCGCCACGTCCAGCCCGGCCCGCCAGCCGCGCGCCAGATCGTCGATGACTGGCACCGCCACCCCCAGATAGACGCGCGGCGCCTTGTGATAGGCCGCCATCTCGGCTGCCTTTGCGGGATCACCCAGCGCCCTCAACTCCTCCAGTTCCTGCATGTTCTTTCTTGCCCAAATGTCCTGGAGGAGTCGCCCTGGCCCGCAAGGGCCGGGGCGGCGGGGACAAAGCCCCCTATTCCACGGTCACCGATTTCGCCAGGTTGCGCGGCTGGTCCACATCCGTGCCCTTGGCGACTGCGGTATGATAGGCCAGATACTGCATCGGCAGCGCATAGAGGATCGGCTGGAACACCCCGCCGCCCGCCGGCATCGCCAGGCCGGCCCGCACCCCGTGACCGCCCGCCGCCAGCCCCTCGGCATCCGAGATCAGCAGCACCTGCCCGTGCCGGGCCATGACCTCCTGCATGTTCGACACGGTCTTGTCGAACAGCCCGTCGCGCGGCGCCACCACCACCACCGGCACATTGCGGTCGATCAGCGCGATCGGCCCGTGTTTCAATTCGCCCGAAGCATAGCCCTCGGCATGGATATAGCTGAGTTCCTTGAGCTTCAGCGCCCCTTCCAGCGCTACCGGATAAAGCGCCCCACGCCCCAGGTAAAGCACGTCCTGCGCCTCGGAGAGCCAGCCCGCCAGCCGCTGGCATTCGCCGCTGACCGCCAGTGCCTGGCTCATCAGCCCCGGCAGCGCGCGCAGATCGGCCAGATGCGCGGCAAGCGCCGTGTCATCCAGCCGGCCGCGGTCATGCGCCGCCTTCAGCGCCAGCACCGCCAGCACCGCCAACTGGCAGGTGAAGGCCTTGGAGGAGGCCACGCCGACCTCGATCCCGGCCAGCGTCGGCAGGGCGATATCGGCGTCGCGCGCAATGGCCGAAGTGCCGACGTTCACCACGCCGACGGTCCTGGCCACCTTGCCGCGGGCGTAATGCAGCGCCGCCAGCGTATCGGCGGTCTCGCCGGACTGGCTGACGAACAGCGCCCAGCTTTTCGGCGACAGCGGCGGCTCGCGATAGCGGAATTCCGAGGCCACATCCAGATCGCAGGGCAGACCGGCCAGCGCCTCGAACCAATAGCGCGCGACATGGGCCGCGTAATAGGCGGTGCCGCAGCCGACCAGCACCAGGCGGTCCACGGAACGGAAATCCAGCGCCTCGGGCAGCACCAGCCGCTCGCCCTTGATGTAATGGTTCAGCGCATCGCCCAGCACCACCGGCTGCTCGGCAATCTCCTTGGCCATGAAATGGCGGTAGCCACCCTTGTCGATCAGGGTGGCGCCCACGTCGATCTGGGCGATCTCGCGCGCGACCGGGTGGCCATCGGCATCAAAGATCTCGGCCCCGGCGCGGCACAGGATCGCGTGGTCGCCGTCCTCGAGATAGGTGATGCGGTCAGTGAAGGGCGCCAGCGCCACCGCGTCCGAGCCCAGATACATCTCGCCATCGCCATGGCCGATGGCCAGCGGGCTGCCCTTGCGGGCGGCGATCATCAGGTCGGGCTCGCCGTCGAACAGGAAGGCCAGGGCAAAGGCGCCCTGCAGTCGCGCCAGCGTCGCGCGCGCCGCAGCAATCGGCGCCATGCCCTGCCCCATGTGCCAGGCGGTCAGCAGCGCCACGGTTTCCGTGTCGGTCTGCGATTCCGGCTGCAGGCCCAGGGCGATCACCTCGTCGCGAAGGTCGCGAAAATTCTCGATGATGCCGTTGTGGACCACGGCGACGGGGCCGCGGCGATGCGGATGGGCATTGGCCTCGGTGGCGGCGCCATGCGTGGCCCAGCGCGTGTGGCCGATGCCGGCGTGTCCGGTCAGCGGCTCATGCACCAGCCGGTCCGAAAGGTTGACCAGCTTGCCCACCGCACGGCGCCGGTCCAGCCGCCCGCCCTCGTTCACCGTGGCAACGCCGGCACTGTCATAGCCGCGGTATTCCAGGCGCTTCAACGCCTCGACCAGTTGCGGCGCGACCTCGTGCCCGCCCAGGATGCCGATGATGCCGCACATGTCAGTCGTCCTTCTTCTGGCGCAGCGCCTGCATCAGCCGGGCCGCAAGTCCGGGCCGGTTCACCTGCCGCGCCCGCCCCAGCGCCAGCGCGTCATCGGGCACGTCCTGGGTGATCACCGAGCCCGAGCCGGTCATGGCGCGGTTGCCCACCCGCACCGGCGCCACCAGCATGGTGTCCGAGCCGATGAAGGCCTGCGCCCCGATCACCGTGCGGTGCTTGCCCACGCCATCATAATTGCAGGTGACGGTGCCGGCGCCGATATTCGTGGCCTCGCCGATCTCGGCATCGCCCAGATAGGTCAGGTGGCCGACCTTCACGCCTTCGTCGAGGACCGAGTTCTTGATCTCGACGAAATTGCCCACATGCACGTCGCCGCCCAGTTCCGCGCCGCTGCGCAGCCGGGCAAAGGGGCCGACGGTAGCGCCGGCGCTGACATGGCAGCCCTCGAGATGGCAGAAGGGCAGGATCTCGGCGCCGCTTTCGATGGTCACGCCGGGGCCAAAGACCACGTTCTGGCCGATGATCGCATCGCGGCCGATGCAGGTGTCGAAGGAAAACCACACCGTGCCCGGATCGCTGAGCGTCACCCCGTCCTCAAGCGCCTGGGCGCGGGCGCGGGCTTGGAAGGCCGCCTCGGCCTCGGCCAATTCCGCGCGGGTGTTGATGCCCAGGGTCTCGGATTCGGCGCAGGTGACCACCTCGACGCGGTACCCGTCAGCGCGGGCAAGGCCGGGCACGTCGGTCAGATAGTATTCGCCGGCGGCATTGCGGTTGCCCAGCCGGGCGACATAGTCGCGCAACAGGCCGGCATCCGCCGCCAGCACCCCGGAGTTCACCAGCCGGATGGCGCGGGTGGCATCGTCGGCATCCTTGTATTCGACGATGCGCTCAAGCCCGGCCGGCCCGATCACCAGCCGGCCATAGCGGCCCGGATCGGCGGTCTCGAAGCCCAGCACCGCGATATCGGCGGGATGCGCGGCCAGGGCCTGCAGCGTCTCATCGGCGATGAAGGGCGTGTCGCCGTAAAGCACGATCACCCGGCCCTCGAAATCCTCGAGCAGCGGCAGCGCCTGCTGCACGGCGTGCCCGGTGCCAAGCTGCTGTTCCTGCAGCGCGATCCGCGCCTCGGGATCGAGGCGGGCCACGGTGCGGCGCACCGCCTCGGCGCCATGGCCGGCAACGACGATCACCGCCTCGGGTTCCAGCCGGCGGCCCGCCGCCAGCGCATGGGCCAGCAGCGGCACGCCGCCCAGCCGGTGCAGCACCTTGGGCAGGTCCGACTGCATGCGGCTGCCCTGGCCGGCGGCCAGAACGATCAGTGCCACGGGTTTTTCCGACATCCCTGCCTCTTGCCTGTTTTCTATCCCTCGCGCGCGTTCTACCTAGGGGCAGGCAGCGGGGAAAGCCCCCGCCGGATCAAACATCCTGACGAAAGGTTTCAGCATGGCGGGCACGGTGGTCTTCGATCTGGACGGCACGCTGGCCGACACCTCGGGGGATCTGATCGCGGCGGCCAATGCCTGCTTCCGCGCCCGCGGCCTTGCAGAACTGCTGGACCCGGTCGCCGATGCGCTGATCGCCTTTCACGGCGGGCGGGCGATGCTGCGCGCGGGCTATGCGCGCATGCCCGGCGACATGCTGCTGCCGCCCGGCGCCGAGGACGAGGACTATTGCCATCTGTTGCGCCATTACGGCGCCGCCATCGCCGTGCACACAAGGCTTTACCCCGGCACCGAGGCGGCGCTGAGGCGGCTTTCCCGGGACGGTCACAGGCTGGCGGTCTGCACAAACAAGCCCGCCGGCCTGGCCGAGCAATTGCTGCGCGACCTCGGCATCCGCGGGCATTTCGCGGCGCTGATCGGCGCCGACAGCCTGCCGGTCCGCAAGCCCGATCCCCGCCCCTATGCCGCGGCAGTGGCGGCGGCGGGCGGAGAGGTGGCGCAATCATTCCTGGTGGGCGACACCGAGACCGACCGCCGCACAGCCAGCGCCGCCGGCGTGCGCGTGGCGCTGGTCGCCTTCGGCCCCGAGGGCCCGGCGCTGTCGCGGCTGGCCCCCGAGGCGATGCTGGCGCATTTCGACGATCTGCCGGCGCTGGCCGCGCAATGGCTGGCAACGGACGCCGCCTGAGACCCTGCGGCCCGCCGGCACTAAAAAGGGGCCGCGAGGGCCCCTTTTGCGCGATGACACGGATAGGCGCAGCCTATTCCGCCTCGTCGGCCGATTTCGCGTTCAGCTGGCCATAGGCCTGCGCACCGATCTGGCCGTAAAGGCCAAGCTGCGTCTCGAGGAAGTCGATATGACCCTCTTCATCGGTCATCAGCGCGTCGAACAGGCTGCGGCTGACATAGTCGCCGACCTTGTCGCAATATTCCCGCGCCTCGATATACAGCTTGCGCGCATCGTATTCGGCCGCCAGATCCGCCTCGAGCGTTTCCTTGAGGTTCTGGCCGATACGCAGCGGGTCCAGCTTCTGCAGATTCGGATGACCTTCGAGGAAGATGATTCGCTGGATCAGGCGGTCGGCGTGGTGCATCTCCTCGATCGATTCGCCACGCGACTTGTCGGCGATCTTGCCGAAACCCCAGTCCTGCTGCAGGCGGTAATGCAGCCAATACTGGCTGACCGCCGTCAGCTCAGACCGCAATGCCGCGTTGAGATACTCGATGACCTTGGCGTCGCCCTTCATGGTTTTCCCCCTGGCGGTTGGCTCTCAGCCCCCGCAGGCCCGGGGGCACGGCCAGACTATCGCATCCGCGCATGGTGTCCAGAAACAAGGACATGCAGCCGCCGCAATCGGCGCGCTTGCCAAGGGTGCGATAGACCTTGCCGGGCGTGATGATGGTTTCCGGGTCGGCGGCGCGCATCCAGTCGATGGCGGTCCGGATTTCGTGGTCGGAAATCTGCGTGCAGTGGCAAACGATCATGGACTCACCCCGGTTTGGTGGATGTTTACCATTTCCCTCGGTCATGTAAAGCCCGAGCGTTTCACTTTCGCATCAACCGCGCTTGACTGCCCCCGGCGCCAGGGTGACAAGCCGGGGCATGAGGCTGGACGATTTCGACTTTCACCTGCCCGAGGGGCTGATCGCCACCCGCCCGGCGCGGCCGCGCAGTTCCGCGCGCCTGCTGCTGGCCCGGGGCGACGAGATCCGCGACCTGCAGGTGCGCGACCTGACCGATCTGCTGGGTCCGGGCGATCTTCTGGTGCTGAACGACACAAGGGTGATCCCGGCAAGGCTGAGCGGCACGCGCGCACGCGCTACCCCGCAGGGCGAGGCGGTGGCGCGCATCGAGGTCACGCTGCTTGAGCCCGCGGCGGATGGCTGGAAGGCGCTGGCGCGGCCCCTGCGCAAGCTCAGGCAAGGCGAGGTGATCCGCTTTTCGGAGCGGCTTTCGGCTGAGGTCGCCAGCATCGACGCCGACGGGCTGCGCCTGCGCTTTGACAGCGCCGGCGCGGATTTCGACGCGGCGCTGGCCGAGGTCGGGGCCATGCCCCTGCCCCCCTATATCGCCGCGCTGCGCCCCCCGGACGAGGCCGACCGCGAGGATTACCAGACCGTCTGGGCGCGCCATTCCGGCGCCGTCGCCGCCCCCACCGCCAGCCTGCATTTCGACGCCCCGCTGCTGGCAGCGCTGCAGGCGCGCGGCGTGCGCCTGGTGCATGTCACGCTGCATGTCGGCGCCGGCACCTTCCTGCCGGTCAAGGTCGAGGATGTGACCAGCCACCGGATGCACGGCGAATGGGGCGAGGTGACCCCCGAGGCGGCAGCGGCGATCAACGCCGTCCGCGCCGCCGGCGGCCGGGTGATCCCGGTCGGCACTACGGCGCTGCGCCTGATCGAATCGGCCGCCGGGGCGGATGGAACCGTGCGAGCCTTTTGCGGCGTTACGGAAATCTTCATCTATCCCGGCTACCGCTTTCGCGTGACCGATGCGCTGATGACCAATTTCCACCTGCCGAAATCGACGCTGCTGATGCTGGTCAGCGCGCTGATGGGACAGGAGCGCATCCGCGCCATCTATCGCCACGCCGTCGAATCGGGCTATCGCTTTTTCAGCTACGGCGATGCCTCCTTGCTGATTCCCGGGGACTGACGATGCGCAGCGTGATCATCACCACCTGGCCATTGCTGCTGGGCATCCTGCTGTTGATGGTCGGCAACGGCATGCAGGGCACGCTGCTGGGCATCCGCGGCAGTCTCGAGCAATTCTCGACCGGGCAGATGTCGGTGGTGATGGCGACCTATTTCGGCGGCTTCCTGCTGGGATCGCGGGTGGTGCCGGGCCTGATCCAGAGGGTCGGGCATGTGCGGGTCTTTGCGGCGCTCGCCTCGTCGATATCTTCGGTGCTGATCCTTTACGCCGCCGCGCCCTACTGGCCGGTCTGGGCGCTGATGCGGCTGCTGATCGGTTTCTGCTTTTCAGGGGTCTACATCACCGCGGAAAGCTGGCTCAACGCCAGCACGACGAACGAATCGCGCGGCCAGGCGATGTCGGCCTACATGATCGTGCAGATGCTGGGCATCATCACCGCACAGCTGCTGATGAACACCGCCGATCCGGGCGGCTGGCTGCTGTTCGTCATCCCCTCGGTGCTGGTCAGCCTGTCCTTCCTGCCGATCCTGCTGTCGACGCAGCCGGCGCCGCAATTCGCCACGCTGCAGCGCATGACCTTCGGCGCGCTGTTTCGCGTCTCGCCGCTGGGCTGCATCGGCATGTTCCTGATGGGCGGGGTGTTTTCGGCGCTGTTCGGCATGGCCTCGGTCTGGGGCTCGAGCAAGGGGCTCGGCGTGGGCGACATCTCGGCCTTCGTGGCGGCGATCTATGTCGGCGGGCTGATGCTGCAATATCCGATCGGCTGGCTGTCCGACCACGGCGACCGGCGGGTGATCGTGCTGGTGCTGGCGGCGGCGGGCGCGGCGATCTGCGCCGCCACCGTGCTGCTGCAGCCCGGCATCTGGGGCCTGATCCTGGCGGCGGCGCTGATCGGCGGCGTGGCCAACCCGGTCTATTCGCTGCTTCTGGCCTATACCAACGATTTTCTCGACAACAGCGACATGGCCGCGGCCTCGGCGGGTTTGCTGTTCATCAACGGCGTCGGCGCCATGGCCGGGCCGCTGATTACCGGCTGGCTGATGTCGCTTCTGGGACCGGACGGGTTCTGGGTCTATATCGGCGTGCTGCTGGCGATGCTGGCGGCCTATACCGGCTGGCGGCGCACCCGTCGACCGACCCCGGCCCAGGACCAGAACTTTGCCGTCATCTCGCCCTCGGCGACGCCGGTCGCGGTCGAGGCCGCGCTTGAGACCGCCAGCAGCGAGGACGACAACCGCCCGGGCTGAGGACGGGCTTGCAGCGGGCGCGCGGCTCTGCGACCATCCCCCAAGCAAGGGGGACAGGCCATGGCCGCAGCCGTCACACCGGACGAGATCACCCGCTTCTGGCTGGACGAGGTCGGCGAGGCCGGCTGGTATGCCCGTTCGGACGCGCTGGACGACACCATCCGCCGCCGCTTTCGCGCCTGCTGGGACCAGGCCGCGACCCTGGCCCCCGCCTGGGCCGCGACGCCCGAGGGGGCACTGGCGGCACTGATCCTGACCGACCAGTTCCCGCGCAACATGTTCCGCGACGACGCCCGCGCCTTTGCCACCGACGCACTGGCGCACCGCCTTGCCGACGCGGCCATCGCCGCCTGCCAGGACATGGCCATCGCGCCGCCGGCCCGGCAGTTCTTCTACATGCCCTTCGAGCACAGCGAGGATCTGGCCGACCAGAACCGCGCCGTCGCGCTGTTTCGCGACCGGATGCCGGGCGATAATCTGCGCCACGCCGAACTGCACCGCGACACGATCGCGCGCTTTGGCCGCTTTCCCTGGCGCAACGCCGCGCTTGGCCGGGTGCCGACCGCGGCTGAAGCCCGTGTGATGGCGGCGGGGGGCTACGCTGCGCTGGTCTCGGGCAAGCTGTCGCTTGATGCTCTCGAATAAATGGTTTAACGCTCAACTATCTTTTTCCAGAGGGGGTAATCCATGGCGCAGTCCTTCGACATGGTGGTGATCGGTTCCGGCCCGGGCGGCTATGTCTGCGCCATTCGCGGCGCCCAGCTCGGCCTCAAGGTGGCCTGTATCGAACGCGAACACCTGGGCGGCATCTGCCTGAACTGGGGGTGCATCCCGACCAAGGCGCTGCTGCGCTCGGCCGAGGTGTTCCACCTGATGCATCGCGCCAAGGAATTCGGCCTTTCCGCCGACAAGATCGGCTATGACCTGCCCGCGGTGGTGAGCCGCTCGCGCGGGGTCTCCAAGCAGCTTGCCGGCGGCGTCGGCCATTTGCTGAAGAAAAACAAGGTCACGGTGATCATGGGCGAGGCAACGCTGGCCGGCCCCGGCAAGATCTCGGTCAAGACCGACAAGGGCACCGAGGAAGTGACCGGCAAGGCCATCGTTCTGGCCACCGGCGCCCGCGCCCGCGAACTGCCCGGCCTTGAGCCGGACGGCGATCTGGTCTGGAACTACAAGCACGCGCTGAACCCGCCGCGCATGCCCAAAAAGCTGCTGGTCATCGGCTCGGGTGCCATCGGCATCGAATTTGCCAGCTTCTTCAACACGCTGGGCGCCGATACCACGGTGGTCGAGGTGATGGACCGGGTGCTGCCGGTCGAGGATGCGGAAATCTCGGCCCTGGCGAAAAAGCAGTTCGTCAAGCAGGGCATGAAGATCATGGAAAAGGCGACGGTCAAGAAGCTCGACCGCGCCAAGGGAAAGGTCACCGCCCATATCGAATCCGGCGGCAAGACCGAGACCCATGACTTCGACACGGTGATCTCGGCCGTCGGCATCGTCGGCAATGTGGAAAACCTCGGCCTCGAGGCGCTGGGGGTCAAGGTCGACCGCACCCATGTCGTGACCGACGAATATTGCCGCACCGGCATCGCCGGCCTTTACGCCATCGGCGATGTCGCAGGCGCCCCCTGGCTGGCGCACAAGGCCAGCCACGAAGGCGTGATGGTCGCGGAACTGATTGCCGGGCAGCACCCGCATCCGATCAAGCCGAACTCGATTGCCGGCTGCACCTATTGCAACCCGCAGGTGGCCTCGGTCGGCCTGACCGAGGAAAAGGCCAAGGCCGCCGGCTATGAGGTCAAGGTCGGCCGCTTCCCCTTCATGGGCAACGGCAAGGCGATCGCGCTGGGCGAGCCCGATGGCCTGGTCAAGACCGTCTTCGACGCCAAGACGGGCGAGCTGCTGGGTGCGCATATGGTCGGCGCCGAGGTGACCGAGCTGATCCAGGGCTATGTCGTCGGCCGCACGCTGGAAACCACCGAGGCCGAGCTGATGGAGACGGTCTTCCCGCATCCGACGCTGTCCGAGATGATGCACGAGGCCACGCTCTCGGCCTATGGCCGCGCCATCCACTTCTGATGCGACCATCCACTTCCGATGCGAAAAGGGGGCCGGCTGGCCCCCTTCTTCTTTCTTGCCCAAATATCCCACGGGGATCCGGGGGAGTGAAACCCCCGGCCTTGCGTCAGGCGGTGACCGGCATCCGCGCCTCGATCATGCCGGCATACCAGCTCGAGCCCGCCGGAATGGCATTGTCGTCGAAATCATAGGCCGGGTGGTGCACCATGGCGGTGTCGCCGTTGCCCACGAAAATATAGGCGCCGGGGCGTTCGTTCAGCATGTAGCTGAAATCCTCACCGGCCATCAGCGGCTGCATGTCCATATCGACATCGCCGGCGATCTGGCGCGCCACCTCGGCGGCATGCACGGTGGCCTCGGGATGGTTGCTGGTCACCGGATAGCCGCGCTCATAGAGCACTTCGGCCGTGGCGCCGAAGGCGGCGGCGGTATGGGTGGCCACGCGGATGATGCCTTCCTCGAGCTGGTCGCGCACCTCGGGGGCCAGACTGCGGGCGGTGCCCCTGAGCCGGACCACCTGCGGGATCACGTTATGCGCCGTGCTGTCGGTTTCGATGGCGCAGATCGAGATCACCCCGCTTTGCAGCGGATCGACATTGCGCGAGACGATGGATTGCAGCGCCACGATGATCTGCGCCGCCACCAGCGCAGTGTCGATGGTGTCATTGGGCTTGGCCGCATGCCCGCCCTTGCCGGTGACGGTGATCTCGATCGTGTCGGCCGCAGCCATCATCGCGCCCTCGCGGATGGCGAATGTGCCGGTTGGATAGCCGGGCATGTTGTGCATGCCGTAAAATTCCTGGATGCCCCAGCGCTCGACCAGCCCGTCCTGGATCATGACCTGGCCGCCGCCGCCGCCCTCTTCGGCCGGCTGGAAGATCAGCACGGCGGTGCCGTCGAAATTGCGCGTCTCGGCCAGATAGCGCGCGGCGCCCAGCAGCATGGCGGTATGGCCGTCATGGCCGCAGGCATGCATGACCCCCGGCGTCCGCGAGGCGTGTTCGGCGCCGGTGGCCTCGCGGATCGGCAGCGCGTCCATGTCGGCGCGCAGCCCGATCACCCGGCCCCGGCTGTCGCTGCGGCCCTTGATGACGCCGACGACGCCGGTGCGGCCCACCCCCTCGGTCACCTCGTCGACCCCGAAGCTGCGCAGAAGCGCGGCGACCTTGCCGGCGGTGCGGTGCACCTCGAATTGCAGTTCGGGATGCTGGTGGAAATCGCGGCGCCAGGCGGTGATTTCGGGCAGCAGTTCGGCAAAGCGGTTCTTGACGGGCATGGGGCTTCTCCTTCGCGGGCAGGTTAGCGCTTTCGCGTGCCGCCGCAAGGTCGCGCGGCACGCTCAGTCATGGGTGGGCGGATCGACCAGCACCAGATGGCCGGGGGCAACCTCCGCATAGCGCGACGGCGGCGGCGCGTAACCGGCGGCATGGATCGGCGAGGGGATCGGGCGAAAGCGCAGGTCCTCTGAGATCTTCTTGCGGCGCGGGTCCGCCACCGGCACCGCCGACATCAGCTGGCGGGTATAGCTGTGGCGCGGGCTTTCGAACACCTGTCGGCGCGAGCCGATCTCGACGATGCGGCCCAGATACATCACCGCGACCTGATGGCTGACGCGCTCGACCACGGCCATGTCATGGCTGATGAACAGCATCGAGATGCCCAGTTCGCGCTGCAGTTCCATCAGCAGGTTCAGCACCTGCGCCTGCACCGAGACATCCAGCGCCGACACCGCCTCGTCGGCGATGACCAGTTTCGGGTTCAGCGCCAGGGCGCGGGCGATGGCGATGCGCTGGCGCTGGCCGCCCGACATCTCGTGGGGATAGCGGCGCATGAAGCCGCGCGGCAGTTCCACCCGGTCGAACAGGTTCTCGATGCGCTGGCGCCTTTCGTCGCGATTGCCGATACCAAAGTTCAGCATCGGCTCCTCGATCTGGTCATAAAGCCGCATCTGCGGGTCGAGGCTGGCAAAGGGGTCCTGAAAGATCATCTGCATCTCGCGCCGGGCGCGGCGCAGATCGCCCGGCGCCAGCGCCAGGATGTCCTGCCCGCCCAGATGCACCGAGCCCGAGCACGGCTCGACCAGCCGCAGGATCGAGCGCCCGGCCGAGGATTTGCCGCAACCCGATTCGCCCACCAGCGACAGCGTCTGGCCGGCATTCAGCGTGAAGGAGACATCCTCGACCGCATGCACCTGCGCCACGGTGCGCCGCATGAGCCCGCCCTTGACGGCGAATCGCGTGCAGAGGTTGCGCACCACCAGCAGCGGCCCGGCCGGCAACTGCGCGGCGGGCGCGGCCCCGGCCTCGGCCCCGCGCATCAGCCGCATCGGCTCGGGGGTGTCGCGTCCCTCCATCTCGCCCAGGCGCGGCACGGCGGCCAGCAGCGCCCGGGTATAGGGCTGGCGCGGGTTCTCGAAGATCTCGGTGACCGGGCCCTCCTCGACCTTCTCGCCGCGAAACATCACCACGACGCGGTCGGCCATCTGCGCCACCACCGCCATGTCATGGGTGATGAACAGCACCGCCATGTCGTTTTCGCGCTTGAGGCGGTCGATCAGCGCCAGGATCTCGGCCTGGATGGTCACATCCAGTGCCGTCGTCGGTTCGTCGCAGATCAGCAGCCGCGGGCGGCAGGCCATGGCCATGGCGATCATCACCCGCTGGCGCATGCCGCCCGACAACTCATGCGGATATTGCGTCAGCCGCCGCTCGGGTTCGGGGATGCGCACCTCGCGCAGCAGATCCAGCGCCCGGGCGCGGGCCTCGGCGCGCGACAGGCCGCGATGCGTGATCAGCCCCTCGGACAACTGGTCGGCGATGGTGAAGACCGGGTTCAAAGCCGTCATCGGCTCCTGGAAGATCATCGCGATCTCATTGCCGCGGATGCCGCGCATGGCGCGGCTGTCCTGCCGGGCCAGATCGACCCTTTCGCCGTCCGCGCGCTGAAACAGCAGCCGGCCCTGCGCGATCTCGCCGCCGCCGAATTCGACCAGCCGCATCAGCGACAGCGAACTGACCGACTTGCCCGAACCCGATTCGCCCACCACGCACAGGCATTCGCCCGGACGGATGTCATAGGACAGGTCGCGCACGCCGGTCACCGGCCCGTCATGGGTCTGGAATTCGACGCGCAGCCTGTCGACGGAAACCAGCGCTTCCCGGTCCAGCATGAATGCCCCCATCCGCTTGCAATGCCCAAGGCTAATCCTGCGTGCGTGCAATGCAACCGGAAAGCCGAAGATGATTCTTGCTTTTCGCGCGGGATCGGTCTGAAACTTGCCTGGATCAGGGGCGCAAGGCCGCCGCAGACCATGGTGCCCCGCCACCCTGCCGATGCGAGATCCAGCCAACAGGAGAAAGCGATGAGACTGAGAACCATGCTGCTGGGTGCCGCGGCCACGGCGCTCTTCGCCCCCGCCGCCCTGGCCGAGCGCGGCAGCGACGGGCAGGTGAATGTCGTGCTGTGGCAGGCGCCCTCGACGATGAACCCCTATCTGTCCTCGGGGACCAAGGACATCATCGCCGGCAGCATGGTGCTTGAGCCGCTGGCCGGATTCGACCCCGATGGCAAGGTGATCGCGCGCCTTGCCGCCGAGGTCCCCTCGCTTGAGAATGGCGGCATCGCCGAGGATCTGAAAAGCGTCACCTGGAAGCTGCTGCCAGGGGTGAAATGGTCCGACGGCACGCCGCTGACCGCCCATGACGTGGTGTTCAGCGCGCAATATTGCATGGACCCCGAGGGCGGCTGCGCGCAGCTGGCGAAATTCGAGGGCGTCGAGAAGGTCGAGGCGCTGGACGATCTGACGGTGAAGGTCAATTTCACCACGCCGCGCCCCGACCCGTTCTCGGCCTTTGTCGGCGGGCAGTCGCCGATCCTGCAGAAGGCGCAGTTCGAGAAATGCCTCGGCGCCGCGGCGCCCACCTGCACCGCGCAGAACTTCGGCCCGATCGGCACCGGCCCGTTCAAGGTCACCGAGTTTCGCACCAATGACGTGATCAGCTTCGAGGCCAATCCCGAATACCGCGACCCGGCCAAGCCCGCCTTCGCGAAACTGGTGATCAAGGGCGGCGGCGATGCCGCGGCGGCGGCGCGTTCGGTCCTCGAGACCGGCGAGTTCGACTATGCCTGGAACACCCAGCTGTCCCCCGACGTGATCGCCACCATGGAGGCCGCCGGCAAGGGCAAGGTCTCGGCCGCTTTCGGCACGCTGGTCGAGCGCATCCATGTGAACCTGACCGACCCCTCCTCGAGCCTGCCCGAGGGCGAGCGCTCGACGCTGAAACATCCGCATCCGATCCTCAGCGATCCCGCTGTCCGCAAGGCGCTGTCCAAGGCCGTGGACCGCCAGCTGCTGGTCGAGGTGGGCTATGGCATCGCCGGCAAGCCCACCTGCAATGTCGTGCCGGCGCCCGCGGCCTGGGCCTCGGACAATACCGACTGCCTGGCCCAGGATGTCGAGGGTGCGAAGAAGCTGCTAGACGAGGCCGGCTGGGTCCCGGGCGGCGACGGCATCCGCGAAAAGGACGGCAAGCGGCTGAAGCTGGTGTTCCAGACCTCGGTCAATGCCGTGCGCCAGGACTTTCAGGCGCTGATCAAGCAGTGGTGGCAGGACATCGGCATCGAGACCGAGCTGAAGGTCATCGACCCTTCGGTATTCTTCGGCTCGGACGCAGGCTCGCCCGACACGCTGCAGAAATTCTATGCCGACGTGGAAATGTATGCCAACACCTTCGAGGGCAACAACCCCGAGCCCTATCTGGCCAAGAACACCTGCGACAAGGCGCCGGGGCCGGACAACCAGTGGCAGGGCGAGAACACCAGCCGCTATTGCGACAAGGAATATGACAAGCTGGTGGCCGAGCTCAGCGGCATCGTCGATCCCGCCGAACGCGCCGCCATGGGCCGCAGGATGAACGACATGGTGACCAGGGACAGCGACGCCATCGTGCCGCTGGTCTATCGCGGCACCGCCTCGGCGCATGCCAACAGCCTGGGCGGGGTGGTGCTGAATGCCTGGGACACCGAATTGTGGAATGTCGCGGACTGGTATCGCGTCAAGCCGTGACTATGCTGGCCGGGCCGGTCCCGCCGGACCGGCCCGAACCCATTCGAATCATTGGTGGAAGACTGCGATGAAATCTGGACTGATCGTCTCGGCGCTGGCATTGGGCCTTGCCGGGCCCGCCCTGGCCGAGCGTGGCGGCGACGGGCCGCTGAAGGTGCTTTACTGGCAGGCGGCCACCGTGCTGAACCCCTATCTCTCGACCGGGGCCAAGGATGTGGACCCGGCCTCGATGGTGATCGAGCCGCTGGCGATCGTCGCCGATGACGGCAGCCTGCAACCGGTGCTGGCCGACCGCATCCCCTCGCTGGAAAACGGCGACATCGCGCCCGATTTCACCTCGGTCACCTGGCGGCTGAAGGCGGGGCTGAAATGGTCCGACGGCACGCCCGTCACCGCCGAGGACGTGAAATTCACCGCCGAATACTGCATGGACCCGGCCTTTGGCTGCGCAGTGCTGGCCGAATTCGACGGCATCTCCTCGGTCGAGGCGCTGGACGCCACGCATGTGCGGCTGAACTTTGCCAAGCCCAAGTTCGCGCCGCTGCAGGCCTTCGTCGGCGGCCGCACGCCGGTCCTGCAAAAGGCGCAGTTCGAATCTTGCAAGGGCGCGGCGGGCGCAAGCTGCAGTGCGCAGAACTTTGGCCCCATCGGCACCGGCCCCTTCAAGGTCACGGAATTCCGCCCCGGCGACGTGGCGCAGTTCGCGATCAATGACCATTACCGCGACCCGGCGAAACCCGCCTTCGACAGCGTCACCGTCAAGGGCGGGGGCGACGCCATGGCGGCGGCGCGTGCGGTGCTGGAATCGGGCGAATACGACTTTGCCTGGAACCTGCAGCTGCCGCCCGACGCGGTCGCGGCCATGGAGGCCAAGGGCAAGGGCAAGCTGGTGGTCAGCTTCGGCTCGATGGTCGAACGGATCGAGCTGAACCAGACCGACCCCAGTGCCGACCTGCCCGAGGGCGAGCGTTCGACCGTCAAGCATCCGCATCCCTTCCTGACCGATCCCAAGGTGCGCCGGGCGCTGTCCATGGCCATCGACCGGCCGATCCTGGCGGAATTGACCTATGGCCCGGCCGGCAAACCTACCTGCACCATCGTGCCGGTGCCCGCGGCCTATAATTCGGGGCGCGACGAATGTCTGACCCAGGACATCGCGGCGGCAGACAGGCTGCTGGACGAGGCCGGCTGGGTTCCGGGCGCCGACGGCATCCGCGAAAAGGACGGCAGGCGGCTGCGCATGGTGTTCCAGACCACGGTGAACCCGGTGCGCCAGGACGTGCAGGCGCTGGTCAAGCAATGGTGGTCCGATATCGGCGTCGAGACCGAGCTGAAGGCGGTCGACGGCTCGGCCTTTTTCGGCGGCGATCCCGGCAACCCCGATTCGCAGCAGAAATTCTATGCCGATGCGCAGATGTTCACCGATGCCTTCTACATTCCCGATCCGGCATCCTTCCTGAACAAGTTCGTCTGCGCCCGCATCCCCTCGGCCGAGAACCAGTGGCAGGGCAACAATTCCGTGCGCTTCTGCGACCCGGCCTTCGATCGCGCCGTCGCCGAGTTGCACGACACCGGCGAGCCGCCCCTGCGCCAGGAGGTCGCCAAGCGCCTGACCGACCAGCTGACCGCAGACGGCAATTACCTTTTGCCGCTGATCCACCGCGGTATGGTCTCGGCGCATGTCAACTCGCTTGCGGGCGTCCAGCCGAACGGCTGGGAAGGTCAGCTCTGGAACGTCGCGGACTGGAGCCGCGGCGAATGATTCGCGGCAGGAGGACATCATGCTGAACTTTGCCCTGCGCCGGCTGGCCCTGGCGGTGCCGACGCTGCTGTTCATCTCGCTGGTGATCTTCCTGCTGCTCGAGGCGTCGCCCGGCGATCCGCTGGGCGACGTGCCGCTGACCGTACCGCCCGAGGTCAAGGAACGCATGCGCGAGGCACTGGGACTGGGCCAGGCCTGGTATATCCGCTACGTCCTGTGGCTGAAGCAGTTCTTCTGGGTCGAGCCGCTCTACTGGTTCGACCGCGCCTTCGGCACCGGCTTCAGCACCGACATGCAGCGCATCATCAGCTTCCAGTCGCGCGGCCCGGTCTTTGACACCATCGCCGAACGCCTGCCGCAGACGCTGACCGTCGTCGGCATGTCCTATGTCATCGGCGTGCTGATCGCGCTGCCCATCGGCATCATCTCGGCCTATCGGCAATATTCCTGGTTCGACCAGCTCGGCACCTTCATCTCGATGATCGGCTTCTCGCTGCCGACCTTCTTTACCGGCGTGGTGCTGATCATCGTGTTCGCGATCAACCTGCAATGGTTTCCCTCGATCTATGACACCACGCACAAGGTGACGGACTGGAACAGCTTTCTGGTGCAGGTGCGCCAGATGGTGATGCCGGTCACCGTGCTCGCGCTTTACAACGCCGCGCAGATCAGCCGCTTCATGCGCGCCTCGATGCTTGACAACCTGCGCCAGGACTATGTGCGCACCGCCCGCGCCAAGGGCCTGTCCGAACGCGTGGTGGTGATGAAACATGTGCTGAGAAACAGCCTGATCCCGGTGGTGACGGTGATCGCCCTGGGGCTGCCGGCGGTCTTCGGCGGCGCCATCATCACCGAGCAGGTGTTCAAGGTGAACGGCCTTGGCCAGCTGCTGATCCTGGCGATCAATGCCAATGACATCCCGATGGTGCTGACGCTGACCTTCATCTTCGCGGGGCTGATCGTGCTGTTCACGCTGATCGCCGACCTGCTTTACGGCCTTCTGGACCCGAGGATCCGCTATGACTGAACCTTCGCGCCCCGAGGACCTGCGCCTGCAGCTGGACGAGAGCGCGGCCAATGCCGCCGCCCCCGGCTCCGAGGCGCTGCCGCCCGCCAATCCGGTCGAGGCCGGGGCGCCCTCGCGCAGTCAATGGCGCGACATCTGGCGACAGTTCCGCAGCCATCGCGGTGCCATGGTGGCGCTGGTGCTGTTCGTGGCGGTGATCCTGTTCGTGATCCTCGGCCCGCTGCTGTGGAAGATCGACCCGACCTTTGTCGACTACCGGGCGCGCAACAAGGGCTTCAGCCTGGCGCATCCCCTGGGCACCGACCAGCTGGGGCGCGACATGCTGGCGCGGATGATGGCGGGGGGGCGGGTGTCGATCTCGGTCGGGCTGACCGCCATGCTGATCGCGCTGACGCTGGGCAGCCTGATCGGCGTGCTTTCAGGCTTTTTCCGCCGGCTGGACGCGCCGCTGATGCGGGTGACGGAGCTGTTCCTGGCGCTGCCGCTGCTGCCCTTGCTGCTGCTGATGGTGACGCTGTTTCGCGAGCCGCTGAGCAAGGCCATGGGCCCGGCCGGGGGCACCTTCCTGCTGATCGTCTCGGCCATTGGCGTCACCTCGTGGATGCAGACGGCGCGCATCGTGCGCGGCGACGTGCTGGGGTTGAAGGAACGCGAATTCATCCTGGCGGCGCGCTCGATCGGCACGCCGGCGCCGCGGATGATCCTGCGCCATGTGCTGCCCAATGTCGTCTCGCCGATCATGGTGGCGGCGACGCTGGGGATCGCCACCGCGATCATCACCGAAAGCGCCCTCTCCTTCCTGGGTCTGGGCTTTCCGCCGGACTTTCCCACCTGGGGCCGGCTGCTTTACGACGCGGTGGACCAGATGCAGATGTATCCTTGGCGCGTGGTGCTGCCCGGCATGTTCATCTCGCTGACCGTGCTTTCGGTGAACTATATCGGCGACGGGCTGCGCGACGCCATGGACCCCCGCATCCGCGGACGCTGAGGGCCGCGGGGCCCCTGGCGGCGGCATTGCCCTACTGTTTTGCTATGCGGGATCGCGCGTCCGTGATAGGATGGCGGCATTTCATCGACGGCTCTGCCGGTTCGGCCGTTTCAGGTCAGAGGGCAATCAGATGACACTCATCCGCAAGGAAATCCGCAGCATGGGCGGGCCATGGTGCGATGTGCTGCTGTGGTATGCCAGGGCGATCCGCATCCTGCAGGCACGGCCGATCGCCAGCCCGGACAGCTGGTCCTTCATGGCGGCGATCCACGGCTTTCACCCGGTGATCTGGCAGGAATTCGGCTATATCGACGCCGCGACCGCCCTGCCCGCGCCGGCGGTGCAGCAGCAGTTCTGGCTGCAATGCCAGCACCAGAGCTGGTATTTCCTGCCCTGGCACCGCGGCTATCTGCATGCGCTCGAGGACATGCTGCGCGCCGTCATCCTGGCCGAGGGCGGGCCGCAGGACTGGGCGCTGCCCTATTGGAACTACAGCCTTTCCACCGCCGAGGCGCGCACCCTGCCCGAAGAATTCGCCCAGCCGACCATGCCCGACGGCAGCGCCAATCCGCTGTTCACCGCCCGGCGCCATGGCGACGGCACGCTGCCGATCCGCATCGACGCCGGCTCGGTCTCGCTCGCGGCGCTTTCCGAGACGGGATTTACCGGCGGCGCCGGCGACATTCCCCCGGGCTTTGGCGGCCCGGCCACGCTGTTTCACCACTTTGGCCAGACCAATGGCGGCCTTGAATCGCTGCCGCACAACAATGTGCATGGCGCGGTCGGCGGCGCGGCACCGGGCACGGATCCGAACGACTGGCGCAATCTGGGCCTGATGTCGATGCCGCAGACCGCCGGGCTGGATCCGATCTTCTGGCTACATCACGCCAATATCGACCGGCTGTGGAGCGTCTGGCGCCGCATGGGCGGCCATGCCGACCCGACCGACACGGACTGGCTGGACGGGCCCTCGGACCGTGCCTTCACCCTGCCGCTCAGCGGTGGCCGAAGCTGGAGTTTTACCGCCCGCGATGTGCTGGACAGCCGGGCCATGCCGCTGGACTATGCCTATGACGACGAGGCGGTGCCGGTGCTGATGCCGCGCATCGCCCGGCGCATGAACGCGCTTGGCAGCCAGGCGATCTCGCCCGCCGGCGCGATCCTGGTGCAGGAGGCCGCCATGTCAGCCAGCCAGGGACCGGAACTGATCGGCGCCAGCGACGGGCTGGTGCGGCTGCGCGGCCGCGGCAGCGCCCGGGTGCGCATGGACGCCCCTGCGGTGACGCGGCTGCGCGGCAGTCTGACCCGGACCACGCAGACCCGCGGCACCGCCACAAAGGAACCGCCACGGGTGTTTTTGCGACTCGAGGGCATCCTCGGCTCGGCCGATGCCGCGATCTTTGCGCTTTACCTCGACATGCCCGAACATGGCGATCCCGCCGATTACGCCGACCGCCTGGCCGGTTCGGTGTCGCTGTTCGGCGCCCGGGCGGCCAGCGACCCGGACGGGGCGGCGGCGGGCAGCGGACTGAACCAGGTCCTCGAGATCAGCGAGATCGTTGATGCGCTGCACCTTGCCGGCGACGATCTGGCCGCGCTCGAGGTGCGCTTCGTGCCGGTCAATGCCGCCGCCAAAGCGGCCGAGATCTCGGTCAGGCGGCTGGATGTGTTCCGGCTGGGGGACTGACGCCATGGGGCTGCGCGGCACCTTGCGACTGATGCGCGGCGCAGCGCCGCCATGGCTTTTGGGCGCCAGCCTGGCCGGCTGGGTGCTAATGGGTGCGCTGGCCTTGCAGCCCGAACGCCTCGGCCAGCTGGTGGCGCTGTGTTCGGGCGCGACGGTGCGCCTGGACGCGCAGGGCGAGGTGCTGAGCGGGCATGGACACGGGCTGGTCCTGTGGCTGGCGATGCTGCTGGCGATGCAGCCGCTGCTGGTCTGGCCGCAACTGGCGCTGCTGGCGCGCGCGAACCTGCCGCGGCTGCGCGCCCCGGCGCAGGCCGCCTTCCTGGCGGGCCATGTCTTGCCCTGGCTCGCGCTGGGACTGGCGCAGGTGGTGCTGACGCAGCCGCTGCCGCCGGCGGCGCTGACGCTGGCGCTGCTGCCGGTGCTGATCTGGCAGGCCGCGCCGCTGCGCCAGCGCTGGCTGAACGCCTGCCACCGCAAACCCTCGCTGCGCGCCTTCGGCGGTGCGATGTTGGCGGATACGGCGCGATACGGGCTGCGCTCGGGCCTGCTTTGCACGGCGATCTGCGGCCCGGTGATGCTGCTTGCCATGCGCCTGCCAGCCCTGCATCTGCCAGCCCTGCATCTGCCAGCGATGGCGGCGCTTTCGCTGCTGCTGCTGGCCGAACGCAACGCCCCGGCCCGCCCGCCCGCCTGGCGCCTGCCGCATCCTTTCACCCGCCCCGCGCCGTTGCCCGTCAGGATCTGAGCCATGCGCTATCACTTCAAGGCCTATCCCATGCATGAAAGCGAGTTCACCGCCCTGCGGGACGAGGCCGCCTTGGGCATGCTGGGTTTCGATCGTGACGGGGATCTGGTGACCGGCATCGCCGAGGAGGCGGCGCTGCTGCGCCTGGCGGCGCAGGGCATCGTGCTGCAGGCCGGAGAGGCCGATGCCGAAGAACCCGATGCCGGCGGGGACGCGGCCCCCGATACCATGGCCATGCGACCCGTGGACCGCGAACTGGCCGGCGCCACGCCCGAGCCCGAGATGCCCTTCTGGCTGGCCGACACCCTGGCGCCGGTGACCGCCAGCCTTGCCGCGCGCCTGGCCGAGGCCGGCGCCCGCATCCTCGAGCGCGACCCGTCGGGCAGCCTGGTCCTGCATGCCCCCGACGGCGCCGCGGCGCTGCGGCGATTGCCCTTCCTGCGCCATCTTCGGCCCTATGGCCCGGCAAAGACCCTCGCGCCCGCCGCCGTCCTGGCCGAGGCGGCCGAGATCGGCGGCGCCGGACTGCGCGAGTTGCACCGTGAGCCTGCGGCAGAACCGCCAGAGGCCGGCGGCGGCAGCGGGGCGGGGCGTTTCGAGGCCATCTGCCACGAGGCCGGATCGCTGGCGCAGGTTGCGGCGCAGATCGGCGATCTTGGCGGCAGCGTCACCCTGCAGGCCGGCCGCATCCTGCGCTTCGTGATGAACCGTGCCGACATCGGCCTGGTTGCAGCGCTGCCCGGGGTCGCCAGCCTGTCCGAGGAACGCATGCCCCGGCCGCGCTGCGACCGGGCGCGCGCCATCATCGGGCTGGACCGGGCCGGCATTCCCCTGCCAGCCCTGCCCTATGACGGCGCGGGCGAGATGATCGGCGTGGCCGACACCGGGCTGGACCAGAGCCACCCGGATTTCGGCGACGGGCGGGTGACGGTGGTGGCGCTTGGCCGTCCGGGCGACGGCTCGGACCCGGACGGGCATGGCACACATGTCGCGGGAACCATCCTGGGCGATGGCAGCGCCTCGCGCCCGGTCGGGGCCGCCGCCGGCGATCCGGCGCCGCTGCGCGGAGTGGCGCCGGCCGCGCGGCTGTATTTCCAGTCGGTGCTGGACGTGAACGGCGAACTGGGCGGCTTGCCGCCATCGCTGACCGATCTGCTGCAGCCCGCGCATGACGCCGGTGTGCGCATCCACAACAACAGCTGGGGCGCCTATGTGCAGTCGCGCTATGACGGCATGGCGCTGCAGATCGACGAGTTCGTGCATGCGCATCCCGATTTCCTGCCGGTGATCGCCGCCGGCAACGAGGGCAGTTGCCGGCCGCATCTGGCCTCGGCGCCGGGTTTCGTCGATTACCCCTCGCTCGGCTCGCCGGCCACGGCCAAGAATGCGCTGACCGTGGGGGCAAGCCGCTCGGACCGCGATCGGGGCGGCAATGCGGCGATGACCTGGAACGCGCTCTGGCCGCGGGATTTCGACGCCGATCCCATCGCCTCGCAGAAGGTGTCGGGCGATGCGCAGGCGCTGGCGGCCTTCAGCTCGCGCGGGCCCTGCGACAGTTTTCGCATCAAGCCCGATCTGGTGGCCCCCGGCACCGACATCGCCGCGCCGCGCGCCGCCACCGCGCCGCTGTCGCATTTCTGGGGCGCCTATCCCAACAACCGCCACTATGCCTTCATGGGCGGCACCAGCATGGCGACGCCGGTGGTGGCCGGCTGCGCGGCGCTGGTGCGGCAGTATTTCCGCACCACGGCCGGCCATGCCGAACCCAGCGCCGCCCTGATCAAGGCGGCGCTGATCAACGGCACCACCCGACTGCAGGGCGACGATGCCACCGCCCCGCCGCAGGGGCAGCCGAATTACCACCAGGGCTTCGGCCGCCTCGACATGGCGCGCACGCTGCCCGATGCGGCCGCGCCCGCCTTCGAGCTGTTCTTCATCGACACCTGGCGCCGCGACCAGACGCTGCGCATCACCACCGGAACCGAGAGGCGGCGCTGGGAATTCAATGTTCGCGCGCCTTGCGAATTGCGCATCGCCCTGGTCTGGACCGATGTGCCGGCGCGCGCGCTGGAGAACCTGTTTCGCATGATCCTCGACCGGCGGCTTGACGGCCGGACGGTGAACTGGGTTGCCAACGCCGATGCCGTGCAACCCCTGGCCTTTCCCGCCCATGACCCGCGCGCCAGCCTGCCGGCGCAGCCCGGCCTGCTGCTGCGCGACCCGCACAACAATGTCCAGGTGATCCGCGCCGATCTGCAGCCCGGCGCGCATACGCTGGCGATCTTTGCCGAGGCGCTGCGCCCGCCGCAGGATTTCGCCCTGGTCGCCAGCTTTCCTCCGGGCTGCATCGGGATCCAGCCAAGATGAGCAGCCGCATCCACGCCATCGAGGCCGCCGAGGGCGACTGCCTGTTGCTGGAATGCGACGGGCGCTTTGCGCTGATCGACGGCGGCGTGGCGCGCAGCTATGAGGCGCGATTGCAGCCCTGGCTGCGGGCGGTGCTGCCGGCGGGGCAGCCGCTGCAGGCGGTGATCGTCAGCCATGTCGACACCGACCACATCTCGGGTGTCCTTGACCTGCTGGCCGACATCGAGCGCGCCCGCGCCGATGGCGAGCCCGACCCCTGGCGGGTGGCCGAGCTCTGGCACAACGGCTTTGGCGAGGTGCTTGACGATGCCGAGGGCTGGCTCGCCGGCAATCTGCGGGCGATGATGGGTCAGGCCGGGCGGGTGCGCGTCGCCGCCGCGAATGGCGCCGCCGCCACGCTGGGCATCGCCCAGGGCGCGCGGCTGCAGCGCCTTGCCGTCAAGCTGGGCATCGCCATGAACCGCCCCACCGCCGGCCGGCCGATCACCCAGGAGGCGATGGCCGGCCGGACCTGGGATCTTGGGCGCACGCGCCTGACGGTGATCGGGCCGACACGGCCCAATCTCGAGGCGCTGCGCCAGGACTGGATCGCCTGGATCGAGCGCAACACGGACCGCTTTGCCCTGGGCGACGCGCAGGCGATGGCGGATGCCGACGACAGCGTGCCCAATCTGTCCAGCATCGTGCTTTGCGCCGCAACCCCGGCGGGCGAGGTGCTGCTGACCGGCGATGCACGCGGCGACCACATCCTGCAGGGGCTTGAACAGGCCGGGCTGCTGGCAGCGGACGGTAGCCGGCATTTCCGCCTGCTGAAGCTGCAGCACCATGGCAGCGCCCGCAACGCCACGCCCGAGTTCTTTCGCCGCGTGACCGCGGACATCTATCTGATCTCGGCCAATGGCCGGCATGGCAACCCGGACGAGGCATTGCTGCGGATGATCCTCGACAGTGCGCAGGGCAGCGGGCGGCAGCCGGTGATCGCCGCCACCAATGATTGCGCGCCGCTGGCGCAGTTCCGCGCCGCCAACCCGCCGGATCGGTCGGGCTATGCGCTGATCCTGCGCGACCCGGCCAGGGATGCGCTCACCGTCGATCTGCAAAGCGGTGAGGTCCGCTGAGCCCCCAGGGCCGGCCAGCGGCGCCTAAAGGGCGCGGACCAGCTGCGGCAGTCGCGCGCGCGGCAGGATCAGCAGCACCGGCCCCTCAAGCTCCAGCATGACCGGGCCGGTGGCGGCGTTCGAGGTGCCGACGCGGCCGGCAGGCGCCAGTTCGAGCCCATCGATCGGCCATTTCAGCCCCCGCGAGCGCCCGCGCGCCGGTGCCATGGGAAACAGCGAGACCCGGGTTCCGGGCGGCAGGTCCAGACGGATGTGCGGCGGCGCCAGGACGATGGCGTCATCCCCGGCCAGCAGGATGCAGGGCGGGCCGATGCGGCGTGCCAGGGTCGAGAGCGTGGCCAGGAAATGGTCCTGGCGCGCGCCGGCAAAGCCGATGGCGATGACGAAGGGGGCGGCGATGCGCGTCAGGCATTTCTCGAAATCGGTGCTGTCCTGTTCGGCCACCGGGTGCAGGCTGGCGGCCGGGATCGCTGCCCGGGCCTGATCCGAGATGCTGTCGAAATCGCCCCAGACCGCCTGCGGCACCAGCCCATGCGCCAGCGCCCGGTCGGCCCCGCCATCGGCGGCGGCGATGACCGGCGCCAGCGCCAGCGCGGCGTCCAGATCGGCGCGGCCGACCGGGGCGCCGCCGATCAGCGTCACCGGCCGGCGGCTGACCAGCCGGCTCATTCTTCCTTGCCGATGCCGCGAAACAGCCGGCGGAAGGGCAGCGCCCAGAGCATGCCGAGCACGACATAGACGCCGAACTCGACAAGGATCGGCTGCCGGCCCCAGGTGCGGTCCAGCCAGTTCACCAGCGTCACCGCCGCCACCACGTAAAGCGGCATGCCCACCAGCAGGACCAGCAGCGACCAGCGTTTGCGCGTGCGAAGCTTCATGGCCTAATCCGCGAAAGGGTCCGTGACGAGGATGGTGTCGTCGCGCTCGGGCGAGGTCGAGAGCAGCGCCACCGGGCACTGGATCAGTTCCTCGATGCGGCGGACATATTTGATCGCCGCCGCCGGCAATTCGGCCCAGCTGCGCGCGCCGGCGGTGGATTCCTGCCAGCCCTCCATTTCCTCATAGACCGGCCTGACGCGGGCCTGCAGCGCGGCGGCGGTCGGCAGGTGGTCGTAATGCTGGCCGTCGATTTCATAGCCGATGCAGATCTTCAGCGTCTTGAACCCGTCCAGCACGTCAAGCTTGGTCAGGGCAATGCCGTTCACCCCCGAGATGGCGCAGGTCTGGCGCACCAGCACCGCGTCGAACCAGCCGCAGCGGCGCTTGCGGCCGGTAACGGTGCCGAATTCGCGGCCGGCCTCGCCCAGGCGCTGACCGTCGGCGTCGTCCAGCTCGGTCGGGAACGGGCCCTCGCCGACGCGGGTGGTATAGGCCTTGACGATGCCCAGCACGAAACCGATGGCCGAGGGGCCCAGCCCGGTGCCGCAGGCCGCCATGCCCGACATGGTGGTCGAGGAGGTCACATAGGGATAGGTGCCGAAATCGATGTCCAGAAGGCTGCCCTGCGCGCCCTCGAACAGGATGCGCTTGCCTGCGCGGCGGGCCTCGTTCATCACCTTCCAGACCGGCTGCGCGTATTGCAGCAGCTTGGGCGCGATCTCTTGCAGCCGGGCACGCAGCTCGGCGCGGTCGATCGGCGTGGCGCCAAGGCCCTGGCGCAGCGCATCGTGATGGGCCAGCAGCCGGTCGAGGCGCGAGTCCAGCGTCGCCTCGTCGCCCAGATCGGCGACGCGAATGGTGCGCCGGCCGACCTTGTCCTCATAGGCGGGGCCGATGCCGCGGCCGGTGGTGCCGATCTTCGAGCTTCCGGCGGCTTCCTCGCGCAGCTTGTCCAGATCCTGGTGCAGCGGCAGGATCAGCGGGGTGTTTTCCGCGATCATCAGGTTATCCGGGCCGATGGCGACGCCCTGGGCAGAGAGCTTGTCGATCTCGGAAAACAGCGCCCAGGGGTCCAGCACCACGCCATTGCCGATCACCGCCATCTTGCCCTCGCGCACGATGCCCGAGGGCAGGAGCGACAGCTTGAACACCTTCTCGCCGATGACCAGCGTATGGCCGGCATTGTGGCCGCCCTGGAAACGCGCGATCACGTCGGCGCGTTCGGACAGCCAGTCGACGATCTTGCCCTTGCCCTCGTCGCCCCATTGCGCGCCGACGACCACCACATTGGCCATAGTGCTTTCCCTTCGCGGTCATGAATGCCGCCCACGGTATAGTGACTGAAACCCCGGGGGAAAAGCGCATTCGGCAGCGCACCGCCCGCAGGGGCGGGCGAAAACATTTGGCGCCCCGCCCGCAACGTGTGAGCATGCACCCCGCCGGGGCTGTCCCGGCGCAACCGGAGCCCGAAGATGTGCAATGCCTGCGTGATCGAAAGTGTCAAGACCTCCATGCTGAGCCGGCGCCAGCTTTTCGCCGGGGCCGCGGCCTCGGGGGCGGCGGCGGTGGCCCTGTCGGCGCTGGGCGCACGGCCGGCGCTGGCCCAGGCCGCGAGTGGCAAGGTCATCGACCTGACCCATGTCTTTGACGAGAACTTCCCGACCTTCGACGGCGTGCCGGGCATCGCCTATGAAGAGGCGGTGAATTTCGACAAGTCCGGCTATCAGCTGTGGAAGATTACCTATTTCGAACATTCCGGCACGCATATCGACGCGCCGCTGCATTTCTCGAAGGACGGCAAGTCGGTGGCGGAACTGGCGCCGGAATCGCTGGTCTGCCCGCTGTGCGTCATCGACATCACCGCCAAGGCGCGTGACGACGCCAATGCCATGCTCGAGGCCGAGGATGTCGAGGCCTGGATCAAGGCCAATGGCGACATCCCGGCCGGCGCCTGCGTGGCGATGAACTCGGGCTGGGCGGCCAAGGTCGGCACGCCGGAATTCCGCAACACCCCCGATGGCAATTTCGCCTTTCCCGGCTTTGGCAAATCGGCGACCGACCTGCTGGCGCAGATGCAGGTGGCGGCGATCGCCGTGGACACGCTGTCGCTGGACCCGGGCAATTCGCCGGATTTCGCCGTGCACAATTCCTGGCTGCCCTCGGGCCATTACGGCATCGAGAACCTCGCCAATGTCGAGCAACTGCCCGCCAAGGGCGCGACGGTCTTTGTCGGGGCGCCGAAACATGCGCGCGGCACCGGCGGCCCGGCCCGCGTGCTGGCGCTGGTCTGATGGCGACGCTCAGGCTTTTGTCCGACGAGGAGGCGCCGGCGGCATCGCTGGCCGTCTTCGCCGAGATCCGCGCCGCCCGCGGCACGGATTTTATCAACAACTTCTGGCGCGCGCTGGCGCATGACCCGGCGCTGCTCGGCGCAACCTGGACGCGGCTTGCCGCGGTCATGGCGCCCGGCGCCCTGGATCCGCTGGTCAAGGAGCTGATCTATGTCGCGGTCTCGACGGCGAACGGCTGCAGCTATTGCGTGCATTCGCATACCGCCGCGGCACGGGCCAAAGGCATGACGCCCGAGGCCCATGCGGAACTGCTGGCGGTCATCGCCATGGCCAGCCAGACCAATGCCCTGGCCACCGCGTTGCAGGTGCCGGTCGATCCGCGCTTTGACGAGGGCTGAGCCGCCCGCCTCCGGCTGGCCCATGCGGGCCGGTCGGACCATGCGGCAAAAGCGCGCCGCCCGTTTCTGCAAGGCAGCCTTGCAATTGCGGGCCTATCTCGGAGCGGAAATCACGACTAGATCAGGCGTCAAGAGAAAGACGCTGATCATAAAGTGAGAATGCAAATGGCCGCCATCGAATTCACCTCCTTCACCATGTCGAAACCGGGCCTGTTCAGCCGGCTTGCCGCCAGCCTGCGCAGCGACACCGAGGCCTATATCTGCGCCAATTCGCGCCGCACCGAGCTTGAGACCCTGAAGGCGAAATCCGATGCCGAACTGGCCCGCCTGGGCATCACCCGCGACGGCATCGCGCATTACGTCTTCAACGACCGCCTCTGGTTCTGATCCGCCGGCGCCGCCGCGATCGCGGCCGGCGCGCCCGGAAAACCATGGCCGGCCCCCGCCCGCGGGCCGGCCATCACTTTCAGGTCGGGTTCTCAGGTCGGGTTCTCAGGCCACGTCGCGCAGCGCATCGGGCAGGAACGGCTGGATCGTCACCCCCTGCCCCTCGAAGATGCAGAAGCTTTGCGCCGGCACCTCGTGCCAGTCGCCCTCGTCGCTTTCCAGAGGTTCGGAAACCACCGCCCGGCCGCAGCGCCGCTCGGACCAGCGGTGAAACAGCGTCGGCGCGTTTTCGTCGCTGGCATAGCGCAGCGCATAGAGCCTATCACCGTCCGAGAACGCCGCCGTCAGCCGCACATGCGGTGCCGCGCCCCGGCAGCGGGCAAGCTCGTGGAATTGCCGGGTGGCGCGCTGCATCGCGCTGACGGGATCATCCGCCAGGCCCGCGCCCAGTGCCATCAGGAACAGCGCCTCGCTGTCGGTCGCGCCCTTGCGATGCGCATAGAATTCGTCCGGAATCAGCGCCTCGGCATGGCGGCGATAGCCGTCGTAGCCGCCGAACTGGCCGTTGTGCATGAAACACCAGCGGCCGACGACGAAAGGATGGCAATTGTTGCGGCTGGTCGCGGTGCCGGTCGAGGCGCGCACATGCGCCAGGAACAGATGCGATCGAACCGTCGCGGCCAGGCTTTTGAGGTTGCTGTCCGACCAGGCAGGCAGAATGTCGCGGTAAAGCCCCGGCTCCTCACGCTCGCCATACCAGGCGATGCCAAAGCCGTCGGCATTGACCGGCGTATGGCAACGCGTCGCGCCGTGGCTCTGCCGGACCAGCGAATGGCCGGGCCGGCAGATGATGTCCTCCAGATAGATCGGACTGCCGATATAGGCTGCCCAGCGGCACATTCCCGTCCCCTTCCCTGCTTTCGTCAATGTCTAGCACGGAAGGGTTGGCGAATCACCCTGTCGGATCAGGCAGGAATCTCCTCGACAATCACAAGATCGCGCTCGGCCGCGTTGCGGGCGTGCTCCAGCGCCGCCTGATATTCGGCCGAACGGTAGCAGGCGACCGCATCCTCAAGGCTGGGAAAGCGCGCGACGACATTGCGGCTGCGATCATTGCCTTCAAGCTGCACATAGCGCGTGCCACGGGCCAGGAACACGCCGCCATGCGCGGCGATCGCGGGACCGGCCAGCGCGGCATAGCGGCCATAGGCCTCGGCATCGGTCACATTCACATGGGCGATCCACAGCGCGGTCATGGTCTTTCTCCGATCAGCGTTTCCACCGCAGCGATCGCCTGATCGGCGGCCGCAAGACTGGGGGCGCCGCCCTGGGCGCGGTCCGGCCTGCCGCCGCCGCCCTTGCCGCCCAGCGCCGCCGTCGCGGCCTGCACCAGTTCCACCGCGGTCACCCGCCCGGTCAGGTCCAGGGTGACACCGGCCGCGACCGTGGCCTTGCCGTCGGCCTCGGCCAGCACCACCACCGCGCCCGAGCCCAGCTTGCCCTTCATCTCATCGACCAGCGGGCCAAGCTCCTTGCCGGTGACGCCATCGACACGCCGGGCGATCAGCTTGATACCGTTGATTTCCTTGGGCTTGTCATCCGAGCCGCCGCCCATCGCAAGCTGGCGCTTGAGCTGGGCGACCTCATTGGCCAGCGCCTTGCGCTCATCGGCCAGAGCGCGGACCTTGTTCACCACATCGCCGGCCTGGGCCTTGATGATGCCGGCGACCTCGGCAAGTTCGGCATCGACACGGCGCAGTTCGTCCATCGCCGCCTGCCCGGTCAGCGCCTCGATGCGGCGGATGCCGGCGGCCGAGGCGGTTTCCGTGGTCAGCGCGAACATGCCGATGTCACCGGTGCGGGCGACATGGGTGCCGCCGCACAGTTCCAGCGAATAGGTTCGGCCATGGGCGCCCTTGCCCGAGCCGGCCAGGTCACCCATCGAGACCACGCGCACCTCGTCACCGTATTTCTCGCCAAACAGCGCCTGGGCGCCCAGGGCGCGGGCGTCGTCAGGGGTCATGATCCGGGTCTCGACCGGGCTGTTCTGGCGGATGAAATCGTTCACCTCGCGTTCGACTTGGGCCAGTTCCTCGGCGCTCATCGCCCTGGAATGGCTGAAGTCGAAACGCAGCCGGTCCGGGGCGTTCAGGCTGCCGCGCTGCGCGACGTGCTCGCCCAGCGCCCGGCGCAGGGCCTCATGCAGCAGATGCGTGGCCGAGTGGTTGGCGCGGATGGCGCGGCGGCGGTCGTGATCGACCGAAAGCTGCGCCCCCTGCCCGGGGCTGATCGTGCCCAGCGTCACCTCGGCCATGTGGATGAAGACGCCGTTGGTCTTTTTCGTATCGGTGACGCGCGCGGCGCCGGTCTCGGTCTTGATCAGGCCGCTGTCGCCGACCTGACCACCGGATTCGCCATAGAACGGCGTCTGGTTCACCACGATCTGGACCTGCTGCCCCTCGCCCGCGGTTTCGACCGCGGCGCCGTCCTGCACAAGGGCGAGGATCTGCCCTTCGCTGATTTCCGAATCGTAGCCGAGGAATTCGGTCACGCCATGCTGCTCGGCCAGATCGAACCAGATCGCCGCATCCCTGGTCTCACCCGAGCCGGCCCAGGCAGCGCGCGCCTTGGCCTTCTGCTCCGCCATGGCGGCGTCGAAACCGGCCGTGGCCACCGCGCGGCCCTTTTCGCGCAGCGCGTCCTGGGTCAGGTCCAGCGGAAAACCATAAGTGTCGTAAAGCTTGAAGGCCGCCTCGCCGGGCAGGTCGGCGCCCTCGGGCAGACGCGCCAACTCGTCGTCCAGAAGCCGCAGCCCGCGGTCCAGAGTCTGCTTGAAGCGGGTTTCCTCCAGCTTCAGCGTCTCCTCGATCAGCGCCTGGGCGCGGGCAAGCTCGGGATAGGCGGCGCCCATCTGCCGCACCAGCGCCGGCACCAGACGGTGCATGACCGGATCCTTCGCGCCCAGCATATGCGCATGGCGCATGGCGCGGCGCATGATGCGGCGCAGCACATAGCCGCGCCCCTCGTTCGAGGGCATGACCCCGTCCGCGATCAGGAAGCTGGTCGAACGCAGGTGGTCGGCGATGACGCGGTGATGCACCTTGCCCGGCCCGTCCGGGTCCGCCGAGGTCGCATGGGCGCTGGCCTCGATCAGGCTGCGCATCAGATCGGTGTCGTAATTGTCGTGCTTGCCCTGCAAGAGCGCGCCGATCCGTTCCAGCCCCATGCCGGTGTCGATCGACTGCATGTCGAGCGCCCGCATCGAGCCGTCCTCGAACTGCTCGTTCTGCATGAAGACGAGGTTCCAGATCTCGATGAAACGGTCGCCATCCTCATCCGGAGAGCCGGGCGGGCCACCCCAGATATGCTCGCCGTGATCATAGAAGATCTCGGTGCAGGGGCCGCAGGGACCGGTCGGACCCATCTGCCAGAAATTGTCGCTGGTCGGGATGCGGATGATGCGGTCGTCCGAAAGTCCCGCGACCTTCTTCCAGATGTTCGCGGCCTCGTCGTCGGTGTGATAGACGGTGACCAGCAGCCGGTCCTTCGCGATGCCGAAATTCCTGGTCAGCAATTCCCAGGCATAGGGAATGGCGCCTTCCTTGAAATAGTCGCCGAAGCTGAAATTCCCCAGCATCTCGAAGAAGGTGTGGTGGCGTGCGGTATAGCCCACATTGTCGAGGTCATTGTGCTTGCCGCCGGCGCGCACGCATTTCTGCGAGGTGGTGGCGCGCTTGTAGTCGCGGGTCTCGACGCCAGTGAACAGGTTCTTGAACTGCACCATGCCCGAATTGGCGAACATCAGCGTCGGATCGTTGCGCGGCACCAGCGGGCTGGAGTCGACGACGCGGTGGCCGTTGCGTTCGAAGAAGGTCAGAAACGTCGATCGGATGTCGTTCAGGCTGGGCATGGCACAATCTTTCCGCAGGGGCAGACTTCGCAAATAGCCGAGGGGGGCGCCAGCGTAAAGCCGGAACGCTGCCCCTTGCGGCCCGCCCCGGTGCCGGGGCGGGCGGATGCGTCAATCCTCGGCGAGGGCGTCGTCGGATTCGTCGCTGGCGCCGAAATCGAGGCCGTGACTGGCGCGGATCTTGTCCTCGATCGCATGGGCGGCAACGGGATTGTCGCGCAGGAACTGCTTGGCATTCTCGCGGCCCTGGCCGATGCGCTCGTCGCCATAGGAATACCAGCTGCCCGATTTCTCGACCACGCCGGCCTTGATGCCGAGGTCGATCAGCTCGCCCACCTTGGAGATGCCCTCGCCATACATGATGTCGAATTCGACCTGCCGGAAGGGCGGCGCCACCTTGTTCTTGACCACCTTCACCCGGGTCGTGTTGCCCACCACCTCGTCGCGATCCTTGATCGAGCCAGTGCGGCGGATGTCGAGACGCACCGAGGCGTAGAATTTCAGCGCATTGCCGCCGGTCGTGGTCTCGGGGTTGCCGAACATCACCCCGATCTTCATGCGGATCTGGTTGATGAAGATCACCATGCAGTTGCTGCGCCCGATCGAGGCGGTCAGCTTGCGCATCGCCTGGCTCATCAGGCGGGCCTGGCTGCCCATCTGCATGTCGCCCATGTCGCCCTCGA
>NZ_JBDHSP010000023.1:0-42953 GCF_039808215.1 Paracoccus sp. (in: a-proteobacteria) | reverse complement strand
CTTCATGCTGGATCGTCCTTTTCATCGGTCGATCCACCTTATGCCCCTGTCTCAGAAACCGGCACCTCCTCTCTCAGACGCGCAACGAAATGGGCGAGGCGCAACGAAATGGGCGAGGCGCTCGCCAACTGGGTGTACTTGGCACTCGACAGGTTGCAGCCAATGGCATGAGGAACGCCGGTTGCGAGGTGACGAATACTGGGGCGGCGCTGGTCTCTTGCGGATCGGGCCTTCCGCCGCAGGCCCGCAACAGGCGCTTGCAAGCGGCAGCCGGTTGGCCGGGTCGAACGCCGCAGAAACGCATGAGCGACAAGATGCCGCGCGCAACCGCCAGGCCAGGAACGCGGCGCCGGCGGGAAAAGAGGGCAAGAGAGAGCCACCGGTCAGCTCTCTCTTGCCACCCGAAGGACCCTCACCACCACGCTTGGGTCAAACGGGCCGAACTCTCTGTCGGCCTGTCCTGTTTAGCCTGACGCAAGGTCAGGCGCAAACATCAACCGCTCCCGATTTTAGATAATTCTCCTTGGCCTCATCCGCCGGCTCGGCTAGGTTCGCGCCGCAATCCGAAACCAGGAGCACAGGATGGCGCAACGCCTTCATCTCGTCTTCGGCGGCGAACTGGTCGATCCTACCCGCACCGAATTCCGCGACACCAAAGACATTCACATCGTCGGCGTCTTTCCGAACTATGCCACGGCCCATGCCGCCTGGAAGGCCGAGGCGCAGCGCACCGTCGACAGCGCCCATACCCGCTATTTCATCGCCCATCTGCACCGGCTGCGCGACGAGGAACGCGAGGTCAGCCCGACCGAGGAACTGGGCGCCTGAACGCGCCCGCGCCGCCATGGCCCCCGTCACGGCGACCGCCTCGCTGGCACTCTGGCTGCACCTGCAGCGCCGCGGCGCCATGGCGCCGGGCGCGGAAACCCCGCCCGACCCGCCCGCGGGCGAGGGGCCGCTGATCCTGCTGCATCTTTCCGACCCCGCGCGCGAGGCCCCGCCCGTGGCGGCGCTGATCCGCGCCATGCTGGCGCGCCGCCCCGGCCTGCGCCTGGCCCTGACCGGCGGCGTCGCCCCCGAGGGACTGCCGCCCGACCTGCGCCTGGTCCGGCTGCCGCGGCCGCGCGATCCGACCTCGGTGCGGGCGGTGCTGGACCGGCTGGCGCCGCGCGCGCTGCTGCTTCTGGGCGAGCAACTGCCGGCGGCGCTGATCGCCGGCATGGCCGAGCGCAACCTGCCGACGGTCCTGGCCGAGGCGCGGCTGACGACGCAGACCGGGCGCGGCCACTGGCGCGGCGCGATCAACCGCGCCCTGATGGCGCGCATCACCCGCATCCTTGCCCCCGACTCCATCGCATTCGCCGCCGCCCGGCAACTGGGCGCGGCACCCGAGCGCATCGAGCTGACCGGTCCGGTGACCGAGACCCTGCCGCCCCTGCCGGTGAACGAGGCCGAGCGCCGGGCGCTGGCGCAGATCCTGGGCGGGCGCCACATCTGGCTGGCCACCAGCCCGACCCTGCCCGAGGTCACCGCGGCGCTGACCGCGCATCGGGCGGCGCTGCAGCACAATCATCGCGCCCTGCTGATCCTGGCCGGGCTGCCCGGGGACGCCCCTTCGGCCATCCGGGCCGAGGCGGAATCGCTTGGGCTTTCGGCGGTTTTGCGTTCGGACGATGACGATCCTTCGCTCGACGACCAGGTGCTGATCGCCGAGGACAGCCATGAGATGGGCCTGTGGTATCGGCTGGCGCCGGTCTGCTTCATGGGTGGCACGCTGCTGCCCGGTCCCGGTCTCGCGCCGCGCCATCCGTTCGAGCCGGCGGCACTGGGCTCGGCCATCATCCACGGCCCGGCGACGCAGGCGCATGCCGCGGAATGGGTGCAGCTTGACGGCGCCTCGGCAGCGCGCACGGTCACCGGCGCCGCCGGGCTGAGCCGGGCGGTCGCCGATCTTTCCGCCCCCGATCAGGCGGCGATGCTGGCCGGCAACGCCTGGTCGGTCAGCACCGGCGGCGCCGCCGTGCTGCGCCGCATCGCCGATACCGTCATCGACGTGATGGAGCGCCCGGCATGAGCCGCAGCGCCCCCGATTTCTGGTTCCGCCCCGCGGGGGCGGCGGCGCGGCTGCTGTCGCCGCTGGGCGCGGCCTATGCCACAGCCACCGCGCGCCGGCTGGCCCGCGGCACCCGCGCGCGCCTTGGCGTGCCGGTGATCTGCATCGGCAACCTGAATGCCGGCGGCACCGGCAAGACCCCGGCCACCATCATGCTGGCGCAGTTGCTGCAGACCCGCGGCATCGCGGCGCATATCGTCTCGCGCGGCTATGGCGGCAGCGAAAAGGGGCCGCTGCAGGTGCAGGAATCGCGCCACCTCGCCGCCGAAGTCGGGGACGAGCCGCTGCTGATGGCGGCCTTCGCCTCGGTCTGGGTCGCGGACAGCCGGCTTGAGGGGGCGCGGGCCGCCAGCGCCGCCGGGGCGCAGGCGATCCTGCTGGACGACGGTTTTCAGGACCCGTCGCTGGCCCATGACCTGTCGCTGGTGGTGGTCGATGCCGCGCGCGGTTTCGGCAACGGGTTGTGCCTGCCGGCCGGGCCGCTGCGCGAACCCGTTGCCCGAGGCCTGGCCCGCGCCGACCTGCTGCTGTCGATCGGCGACGCTGCGGCGCAGGCGCGGTTCGACCGGGAATGGGGCGCGCGCCTGGCGCTGCCGCATCTGCGCGGGCATCTGGCGCCCTTGCAGACCGGCATGGACTGGCAGGGCCAGCGCGTGCTGGCATTCGCCGGCATCGGCCATCCCGAGAAATTCTTTGCCACCCTGCGCGGCCTTGGCGCCGAGGTCGTCCGCGCCGAGGCGCTTGCGGACCACCAGCCCTTCACCCCGCAGCTTCTGACCCGGCTCGAGACCGAATCGCGGCTGTCCGGCGCGCAGCTGGTAACGACCGAAAAGGATGCGGCGCGGCTGCCTCGCAGCTTTCGCCCCAGGGTTCTGGTGCTGCCGGTGCGGCTGCAACTGCAGGACCCGGCGCCGCTGATCGCGCGGCTGGCGGCACTGGGGCTTTAGCAAGAAAGCCCCGGGCGATCCGGGGCCTTCCTGTGTGGGGCCTATTTGCCGGCTTCGGCCAATTTGGCGTCGATGATCTTCTTCAGCTCGTCCCAGGGCTGGTTCTGCACGGTTTCCCCGGCGATGACGAAGGTGGGCGTGCCCTCGATCGCGTCCTTGCTGGCATGGGTCTGGAAGGTGGCGACCAGATCGGCGACCCGCTGCTTGTCGTTCCAGCAGGCGTCCATCTGCTCGGGGGTCATGCCGGCCTTGGCGCCGATCTTGCGCAGATTGGCGGCGATCTCTTCGCCGGTCTTGGCGGAAAGCCAGGTCTTCTGGTCGGCAAAGATCAGGTCCGAGACGGCGTAATACTTGTCGTCGCCGCCGCAGCGCGCGAGAATCCCGGCCCAAAGCCCGACGGCATCGAAATAGACATCGCGCTGGATGAAGCGAACCTTGCCGGTGTCGATGTACTCCGCCTTCAGCCTGGGCCAGTTCTCCTCATGGAAGGCGGCGCAGTGGCTGCAGGTGAAGCTGGCGTATTCGACCATGGTCACCGTCGCGTCCTCCTGGCCCAGCACGATGTCGGGCAGGACCTTGCCCTCAAGCGTCGGCACGGCGGTCTGCGCATTCTCGGCGGGTTTCGCCTCTTGCGCCGCCAGCGGCAGCGCCGAGAGGGTCAGCGCGGCCGCGGCAGCGGCGACAAGAGAACGGCGAAGCAGCATCATGGATTGGCCTTTCGGTCGTTGGGGTCCCTGCGGGACAGGATGTTCAGCGCCATCTGCCGCATGGCGGCGGCAAGCGCGGGGTCGTGAAAGCCCGCTGCGACGCGATCGGCGGCGGCATGGCAGGCGGGATCGGGGGGCGCGGCGCGGCGCGGCGCGGCCAGAAAGGCGGCCTGGCCCTCGGCAAAGCCGGTGGGCGCGGTCTGGGTCAGCACGATGCGCGACACGGCGTTGAAGCCGTAGCATGCGTTCACCCTGTCGCGGATCTGCGGCAACTGCATCTCGATCATCGGCGCGCGCGCGCCGGAAACCAGCAGCGTCAGCGTGGCACCAAAGCCCTTGCCATGGCCGATCTTCACCGGACGGGCATGGGCGGCGATCTCGGGGCCGACGACATCGGCCCAATGCGTCAAGAGCCGCGCCACGGCAAAGCCACGGCTTTCGCCGGCCTGGCGCACCCGCTGCGCCACAAGCTGCGCCGCCGCCTCAAAGCCGCGCATCCGACGGCGAGGTTGCGAATCCTGCCTGTTCTGGGCCATGCTGTCCCGCCTGTTGAACCTGCCCGCCAGTCTGGACCGGCGCGCAGCCGGACGCCAGAGAGATGAGCCTGAAAATTGCGTGACACAAGGGTGATCGCCGCCGAACTGCAGCACTGGTATGACCGCCACGCGCGCGACCTGCCCTGGCGGGTGCCGCCCGGCCGCGGCCGCGCCGATCCCTATCGCGTCTGGCTGTCCGAGGTGATGCTGCAGCAGACCACGGTCGCGGCGGTGAAAGCCTATTTCCAGCGCTTTACCAGCCTCTGGCCCACGATCGAGGCCCTTGCCGGCGCCGATGAGGCGCAGGTGATGGCGGAATGGGCCGGGCTTGGCTATTACGCGCGCGCCCGCAACCTGATCGCCTGCGCCCGCGCCGTCGCCGCCATGGGCGCATTCCCCGACACGCGCGCCGGGCTGGCCGCCCTGCCCGGCATCGGCCCCTATACCTCGGCCGCGATCGCGGCCATCGCCTTCGAGCGCCCCGAGGCCGTGGTCGACGGCAATGTCGAGCGCGTCTGCGCCCGGCTGTTCGCGCTTCAAACAACTCTGCCCGCCGCCAAGCCGGAACTGCGGGCGCTGGCCGCCAGCCTGACGCCGCAGACCCGGCCCGGCGATCACGCGCAGGCGATGATGGATCTGGGCGCCACGGTCTGCACGCCGCGCAACCCCGCCTGCGGCATCTGCCCGCTGGCCGGCGACTGCCGCGCCCGCGCCGCCGGCATCGCGGCCGAGCTGCCGCGCAAGGCCGCGAAACCGGCCCGGCCGCAGCGCCGCGGCCTGGTCTGGATCGGCCATGCCGCCCATGCCGTGCTGGTCGAGACGCGCCCGGCGCGCGGGCTGCTGGGCGGCACGCTGGCCTTTCCCTCCAGCGGCTGGGACGGCAGCGACCTGCCGCCTCCGGCCATTGCCGACTGGCAGGAAATCGGACTGGTGCGCCATGTCTTCACGCATTTCACCCTGGATCTGACGGTGATGGCCGCGCGGCTGACCGGGGCGCCGCAGCGCGGCACCTTGGCGCCGCTGCAGGATTTCGACCCCGGCGCCCTGCCCGGGCTGATGCGCAAGGCCTGGGCGCTGGCCCGCCCCGAAATCGCCGCGCCCCTGCCCCGTGCACGCCACAGCTGACTGCCCAACCCCCGGCGCGAAAAGGCCCCGTCCAGCCTGCGCCGGACGGGGCAAGGTGGTCCCGGTCGCGCCAGAGCTCGCGATGCGTCGGGACCAGGCGATCGGGGGAATCAGTGGGCGCGGCGCTCGTCCGCCTCCATCTCGGCGCGGATCTGCTGGCGCAGGATGTCGATGGGCACCATCCGCCCCTCGCGGCGGAAATGCCAGTAGGTCCAGCCGTTGCAGCTTGGCGCGCCCTCAAGTGCTGCGCCGACCTGATGGATCGAGCCCTTGACATCATTGCCCACCAGGCTGCCATCGGCGCGAACCTTGGCCTTGTGGCGGCTGTTCATGGAATACAGTTCCTCGCCCGGGCGCAGCATGCCGCGCTCGATCACCTGGCCGAAGGGCACGCGCGGCTCGGCGCGCTTGGGGCGGATGGTGGCGATGGCATCGCTGTCAAAGCGGCGCACGCGGGCGATGCGCTTTGCGGCCACTTCGCGATAGGCCGCCTCGCGCTCGATGCCGATAAAGTCGCGGCCCAGCATCCTGGCCACCGCGCCGGTGGTGCCGGTGCCAAAGAACGGATCCAGCACCACGTCGCCCGGGTTGGTCGAGCCGACAAGGATGCGGTGCAGCAGCGCCTCGGGCTTTTGCGTCGGATGCGCCTTGCCCCCGTCCGCGTCCTTCAGCCGCTCGCCGCCGGTGCAGATCGGCAGCACCCAGTCCGAGCGCATCTGCACGCCTTCGTTCAGCGATTTCAGCGCCTCGTAGTTGAAGGTGTATTTCGCGCCCTCGGACCTGCTGGCCCAGATCATCGTCTCATGCGCGTTGGTCAGGCGCTTGCCGCGAAAGTTCGGCATCGGATTGGCCTTGCGCCAGACCACGTCGTTCAGGATCCAATAGCCCTGGTTCTGCAACTCGGCGCCGACGCGAAAGATGTTGTGATAGGATCCGATGACCCAGATCGCCCCGTCAGGTTTCAGGATGCGGCGCGCCGCCGCCAGCCAGTCGCGGGTGAACCGGTCATAGGCGGCAAAGCCCGAGAACTGGTCCCAATGCTCGTCCACGGCATCGACGCGGGAATTGTCAGGGCGGTGCAACTCGCCCTTGAGTTGCAAGTTATAGGGCGGATCGGCAAAGATCAGATCGACGCTCATCTCGGGCAGCGAGTTCATGATCTCGATGCAGTCGCCTGCAAGAATCTGGTTAAGGGGCAGCGTTCGCGCCATGGCGCGGGATCTGGTATCAAGCTTGCTCATCATTGCCTCGGGTTTCGGCTGTTTGGTCGCCGATTGCATTGCCCAATGATGATTCACCGCTGATTCGCCGTCAAATTCTTTATTGAATCAAGGTCTTGCGGTTTGATCTTTACACAAGATGTTGTGGATCGGCGCGAAGCTGCGCCTATGATGTGGGGTTATCCCCAGATCTAGCAGCGCCTGCCGGTGCGCCGGCGTCGGGTATCCGGCATTGCCCTCCCAGCCATAGCCGGGGTGCTGTTGCGCCAAATCCACCATGATGCGGTCGCGCATCACCTTGGCCAGAACCGAGGCCGCGGCGATCGACAGCGACCGCGCATCGCCCTTGACCACCGCCTGTCCGGGCAGATCCAGCCCCCGGGGCAGCATATTGCCGTCGACCAGCACCAGCGAGGGGCGCCGGCGCAGCCCGGCGATCGCCCGGCACATGGCCAGATGCGAGGCGCGCAGGATGTTCAGCGCGTCAATCTCTGCGACGCTGGCATGGGCCACCGACCAGTCGCAGCAGGCCATGATCTGCTGGGCCAGGGCCTCGCGCCGCCTCGCCGTCAGTTTCTTGGAATCGTCCAGCCCCTCGGGGATGCATGCGGCATCGAGGATCACCGCCGCCGCCGTCACCGGCCCGGCCAGGGGGCCGCGGCCGACCTCGTCGACACCGGCGACCAGCCGCGCCCCCTGGCGAAGTGCTGCCTCCTCCAGCGCATAGTCGGGCGGACTCATGCCTCGACGGTCACCCGGGCGATGGTGACCTCTTCCAGGTTCACGCCCGCGCCCTCGCGGTCGACAACCAGGAAATCCGCGGCGCGGTCCAGCGGCGTCAGCACCCCGTGCCAGACCCCGGCGCGCAGGTTCACCCCCATGCCGGCAGGCACCAGAAAGGCGATCGGCGTCCCGGGCCTGCCGCCCTCGTCCGGCGCCACGATCGACAGCCATGGGTCGGACCCCAGCGGCACGAATGCCTGGCTGCCCAGCGGGTGACGCTCGAGCAATGTGCAGTCATAGGGCAGGCTCACCGGCTCGGAGCGGAAGATCGAGATGATCGCCTCGCCCTCGCCGCGCTCGACCGTGGCCAGCGCGTGATGCCTTTCGCAGCGCCCGGCATTGATCATCTTGCTGGGCGTGGCGCGCGGGGTCAGCAATTCGCCGAATGGAGCGAATGCCTCGGCGGTGATCGGCCTCGTCTTGATGCTGGTCATGTCTTGTTCCGTTTCCCAAATACCCGAGGTCCGGGGCAGTGTCCCCGGCCTGTTGCTCAGAACCGCGGCAGCCGCGGCAGGAAGATGGTCAAAAGCCCCATCAGCGGCAGATAAGAACAGATCTGGTAGACGAATTCGATGCCTTTCGCATCCGCGATTACCCCCAGAACCGCAGCAGCTATGCCACCCATTCCGAAGGCCAGGCCAAAGAAGATGCCGGCGATCATGCCGGTGCGGCCCGGCACCAGTTCCTGCGCAAAGACGATGATCGCCGGAAATGCCGAGGCCAGGATCAGCCCGATCAGCACCGTCAGAACCCCGGTCGCGGCCAGGCCCACATGCGGCAGCGCCAGGGTAAAGGGCAGCACGCCCAGGATCGAGAACCAGATCACCTTCAGCGTGCCGACGCGGTCGCCCACCAGCCCGCCCAGCATCACCCCCGCGGCCATGCCGCCCATGAACAGGAACAGCATGACCTGCGCGCCCTGGGTCCCAAGTCCGAAGCGCTCGATCAGGAAGAAGGTGTAAAAGCTCATGATGCTGGAAATGTAGACATGCTTGCTGAAGGTCAGCGCCGCCAGCACGACGATCGCCGCACCGATGCGCCGGCGCGACAGGGGCAGCGCCCCGGCATGGCGCGCAGCCACGCTCTTCCTGCGGCCCTCGGCCCAGCTGCCGATGCGCCACAGCGCCGCCGAGCCCAGCATGGCGGCGATGGCGAACAGCGCCACCGAAGGCCGCCCCAGCGGCACCACCACAAAGGCCGCCAGCAGCGGCCCCATGGCCTGGCCGAAATTCCCGCCCAGCTGGAACAGCGATTGCGCGGTGCCGAAACGCCCGCCCGAGGCGATGCGCGCCACGCGCGAGCTTTCGGGATGAAACACCGCCGAGCCGACGCCGATCAGCATCGCCCCCGCCAGCAGCACCCAGTATTCATGCGCCAGCCCCAGAAGCAGCACCCCGACCACCGTCGAGCCCATGCCGACCGCCAGCGAACGCGGCATCGGATGGCGGTCGGTGACCATGCCCACCAGCGGCTGCAGCAGCGAGGCCGTCACCTGAAAGGCGAAGGTCATCATCCCGATCTGCCAGAAGGACAGCGAGAACTCCTCGCGCAGCAGCGGATAGATCGCCGCCAGCATGGATTGCATGATGTCGTTGACCATGTGGCACAGGCTGATCGCGATCAGCACCGCCCATGCGGTCACCGCGGCATCCGGGCCGCGGAAGGTCGAAGCTGCCGGCATGAAGTCACCTCTCGTGGCGTCCCCGGTTTGTCCTGCCCGACCGCGCGAATGTCAACCGCGGGGCACCCGCCGCGACGGCCGGACCGCAATCGCGCGACGGTTGCCGCATCCGCTTGCCTTGCGCCCCGGATTTCGGCACAGTTGCAGGCAAAACGACAAGACCACAGGCAAACAGAGCGAACCCGAGCATGACCCCCAACCGCCCCGGCAGCGGCCGGATCTTCTGCCTTGCGCTGACGCTTGCCGCGACGGCGCTGGCGCCGGCCGCGGCCCAGACCGGCGCCGCCACGGCAAGCGCCCAGACCTCGAACGCCTCGGCCAGCAAGGCCCTGGCCGCGATCACCGCGGCCGAGATCGAGGCCGCCAGCTATGACGGCGGCGACCTGCCGCCCGGCCAGTCCGCGCTGACCGCCAAGGTGCAGATCCTGCTCGACCGCTCGGGCATCTCGCCCGGGGTGGTGGACGGCTGGCGCGGCGGCATGAGCGAAAGCGCGATCAAGGCCTTTCAGCGCCGCGCGGGCCTGCCGATGACCGGGCGCATGGACCATGTGATCTGGGATCTGCTGCACGGCTTTGCCGCCCTGCCGCTGACCATGGAATACACGATCACCGAGGCGGATGCCGCCGGGCTGGTGGACAGGATCCCGGCCGATTACGGCGAGAAGGCCGGCATGAGCTCGCAGGGCTTCACCAGCGTGCTGGAAAGCCTCGCCGAGCGCTTTCACATGGACGAGAAATTCCTCGCCAAGCTGAACGCCGGCAAGCAGTTCCTGCCCGGCACCACCATTGCCGTGACCACCCCGGCCAAGCCGATCCGCGCCAGCGTCACCCGCATCATCATCGACAAGGACACGCGCCGCGTCGCGGCCTATGACGCCAAGGGCCGGCTGGTGGCGGATTACCCGGCCACCGTCGGCTCCTCGGACACGCCCTCGCCGCATGGCAATCATGTCGTCGATGCCGTGGCGGTGAACCCGACCTACACCTACAACCCGCAGCGCAATTTCAAGCAAGGCGAGAACGACAGCGTGCTGATCATCCCGCCGGGGCCGAACGGGCCGGTGGGCAATGTCTGGATCGACCTCAGCGAGCCGACCTATGGCATCCACGGCACCGCCACGCCGTCGCGGCTGTTCGTCAACCAGTCGCATGGCTGCGTCCGGCTGACCAACTGGGATGCGCTGGAACTGGCGCATATGGTCAAGCCCAGGGTCACCACGGTCGAGTTCCTGCCCGCGGGCACCAGCATTGCCGACGTGACCGGCACAGACCCCGCGGCGACGGCGACCACGGCGGCACCGGTCAGGATCGCCGCCACCCGCCCGCGGCCGAGGGCCGAGCGCCTGCCCGCACCGGAGAGTTCCGACATGGCGCAACCGGCGCAGCCGGTGCCGGAGGTGGCGCAACAGGTGCCAGCGGCGGCGCCCGATCCGCTGGCGGCCACGCTGAGCAGCGCCATGGCGGGCGCGGGTGTCACCGTGGTTCCGGCAGCGGCCCCGGCCGCAGCCCTCGCCGCCGGGACGCAGGCCATGCCCTCGGCGCTGGCCCAGGGGCCGGCACAAGCCGCGCCCATGTCGCAGGCAAGGCCCGCGCAGCCGCCCCGGCGCCTGCTGCCCTGAGCGCCTGCTGTCCTGAGCGCCTGCTGTCCTGAGCGCCTGCTGTCCTGAGCGCCTGTGCCGCGCGCGGAGATCGGCCATGGCCGCGCAGCCGCAGGAGAATTGGGGCAACAGAAGGATGCAGGCCGCCCCGGATGCCGGCGGATAGACCGGAGTGAGCCTGCCGCCCATCCGCCGGCACCGGACCCGGCCCGGCGGGGGCGGTCACTTGCCCATGACCTCTTCCTCGACGCGCATGCCGCCGACGACGCCCAGGGATTTCAGCTTGCGATGCAGCGCCGAACGCTCCATGCCGACGAATTGCGCCGTGCGGCTGATATTGCCGCCAAAGCGGTTGATCTGGGCCAGCAGGTATTCGCGCTCGAACAGTTCGCGCGCCTCGCGCAGCGCGAGGCAGGTGATCTGCGGCCCCAGCGCCAGGGCCTCACCATTCGTGCCGCCGCCGTTCTGCGGCTCGAGCTCGGACGGCAGGATCGGGCCGGTGCCGTCGCCCAGGATCAGCACGCGCTCGATCACGTTGCGCAACTGCCTGATATTGCCCGGCCAGCCCATGGCCTGCAGCGCGGCGCTGGTCTCCTCGGGCAGGGCGCGCAGCGCCAGCCCCTGGGCTGTGTGCAACTGGTCGATGAAATGCTCGGCCAGCAGCGGGATGTCATCGCGCCGCTCGGCCAGCGAGGGCACGGCGACCGGCACCACGTTCAGCCGGTCGTAAAGCTCCTGGCGGAAACGGCCGGCGGCGATTTCCGCCGCAAGGTCGCGGTTGGTCGAAGAGATCACCCGCAGGTCCACCCGCACCTTGTCGGTGCCGCCCGAACGCTGGAACTGCTGTTCGGTCAGCACGCGCAGGATCTTGGGCTGGGTGCCGAGTGGCATGTCCGCCACCTCGTCAAAATAGATCACCCCGCCATGCGCCTGTTCCAGCAGGCCCGGCTCGATGCCGCGCTCAGAGGTCTCGCGGCCGAAAAGCACCTCCTCCATGTGGTCGGGCTCGATCGTGGCGCAGGAGACGGTGACGAAGGGCGCCCGCGCGCGCGGGCTTTGCGCGTGGATGTAGCGCGCCGCGGTTTCCTTGCCGGCGCCCGGCTCGCCGGTCAGCATGACGCGGCCGTTTGATTTCGTTACCTTGTCCAGCTGTTCGCGCAGGCGCCGGAAGGGCGCGGAATTGCCCAGCATCTCGCCCGCTTTCGCATCGGCGCGCTTCAGCGTCGAGTTCTCGCGCCGCAGCCGCGAGGTCTCCATGGCGCGGCGGATCACCACCAGAAGCTGGTCGATGTTGAAGGGTTTCTCGATGAAGTCATAGGCGCCCTGCCGGATCGCCGCCACCGCGATCTCGATATTGCCATGCCCCGAGATGATCACCACCGGCACGTCGGGGTTGTTGCGCTTGACCTGCTTGAGGATGTCGATCCCGTCCATCTTGCTGTCCTTGAGCCAGATGTCGAGGATCATCAGCGCGGGTTCGGCGGCGTTCAGTTCCGCCACCGCCTGGTCGGAATTGGCGGCAAGACGGGTGCCGAAGCCTTCGTCGCGCAGGATGTCGGCAATCAGTTCGCGGATGTCGCGTTCGTCATCGACAATCAGAATATCGCTCATTTCGTGGTTTCCTGCTCGTGTTTGAGGCGGCGCGCCGAGAGGCGCACCGGCTGGCGTTCGCGCGGCAGACGGATCTCGGCCATGGCGCCCCGGCCTTCGGGGGCGTCGGTCAGGACCAGGCTGCCGCCATGTTCCTCGACGATCTTCTTGACGATCGGCAGTCCCAGCCCGGTGCCGCCGGGCTTCATGGTGACATAGGGTTCAAACAGCCGCGTGCGGTCGGCGGGCAGGCCGGGGCCATTGTCGGTGATGCGGATGGTGACGGCATCGGGGGCCACCGTCAGCACCAGCGCGACCCGCGGCACCCAGGCCTCGGGCGGGTCGGCGCGCAGCTCGTCGATGGCCTCGCCGGCGTTCTTCAGCAGGTTGGTGAACACCTGCCCCATCATGCCGGCATCGGCATCGACGATCACCGGCTGATCGGGAATCTCCGAGACCAGCGCGCCTTGCAGCGCGTCGCGCTGCATCAGCTCGGTCTCGCGCAGCAGCTTCGCGATGTCGGTTTCCTTGCGGTCGGGTTCGGGCATGCGGGCAAAGCGAGAGAATTCGTCCACGATGCGGCGCAGGTCATTGGTCTGGCGGATGATGACCTCGGTATATTGTTCCAGCGCCTCGCGTTCAGTGCCGGCGATCGGGCCGAATTTGCGCCGCAGCCGTTCGGCGGAAAGCTGGATCGGGGTCAGCGGGTTCTTGATCTCATGCGCGACGCGGCGGGCCACGTCGCCCCAGGCGGCCATGCGCTGCGCCGAGACCAGGTCGGTCACATCGTCCAGTGCCACCACATAGCCCTCGAGGCCGCCGGCGGCGCCGCGCCGGATCGCCATGCGCACCAGCAGGCTTTCGACGCGGCCCTCGCGCGACAGGCGCACCTCGTCCTGCACCGATTCGTTGACCGATTGCGCCAGGCGTTCGAACAGCGGTGCGAATTCCGGCACCGCCTCGGAGAGCAACCGGTCATGCGCGGTCGCCGGATCCAGGCCCAGAAGCCGCGTCGCCGAGCGGTTCAGGAAGTCGATCTCGCCCGCCGCATCGAGTCCGATCACGCCGGCGGTGACCGAGGACAGCACGGAATCGAACAGCCGGCGCTGGTCGTCGGCGGCGCGATAGATCTCGACCAGTTCGGCGCGCTGCTGCTTGAGCTGCCGCGTCATGCGGTTGAAGCTTTCGCCCAGGGTCTGGATCTCGTCTCCGGTGTCGGCCGCGGGAATCTGCAGGTCCAGATTGCCCTTGCCCACCTGTTCCGAGGCCTCGGCCAGCCGTCCGATCGGCCGCGACAGCCGTTCGGCGAACCACAGGCCCAGCCACATCGCCGCCGCCACCAGCAAAAGCGCAAAGCCCAGATACAGCAGCGAGAATTCCAAGAGCACCCGGCCGCGTTCCTGTTCCAGCCGCTGGTATTCGCCCACCGTCTGGCGGGTGTCGTCCAGCAGCCCCAGCAGGCTGCCGTCCACGTCGCGGGTGACGTAAAGATAGCGGTCGGCCAGCGGCTTCAGCGGCACCAGGGCACGGAATTCGTTGTTCTGCCAGTCCTCGATCAGCACCAGCCCGGTGCTTGCCGCCTGGTCGAACTGCGCCGGCGTCGGCTGTTCATACCAGAACTGATAGCTGCGCTCGCCGCGGGCGCGGATGGTGCCGCGGCCGTCGATGACATAGGCCTCGCGCAGCCCGCGCTGGATCTGCGCCTGGCCCTGGCCCAGCAGCAGCCGCAATTCGCCGTCGTCCAGCATCGGGTTCTGCCGCGCCGCCTGGGTCAGCGCCCCGGCCAGCAGCTTGGCGTCATTGGTCAGGTCGCGGCGGTGTTCCTCCTGATAGGCCTCGGCCGCGGCCAGCGAGGTCGAGACCACCTGCTGCACCTGGTTCGAAAACCAGCCCTCGAGGCCGATGTTCACCGTCAGCCCGGCAAACAGCGCCACCAGCACCGTCGGCACCAGCGCGATGGTGGCGAATATCCCCACCAGCCGCATGTGCAGCCGCGAACCCGCCGCCGACTTGCGCCGCGCCGCGACGATGCGCGCCATGCGCGCCGCCACCAGCCCGGTCAGCACGATCAGGTAAAGCAGGTCGGCCAGCAGCACCAGGCGCAGAGCCGACCCGCCCGTGCCGGCCCCGGCCAGGGGACCGATGACCGCAAAGGTCAGCACCGCCAGCAGCGGCCCCAGCAGCACCAGACCCAGCGTTGCCGCATTGCGATAGCGCCGCAGCCGCCAGCCACGCGCCAAGCGATCCCATGTGCCTGTCGACAGCGTTCCCGCCACCTTGCCCGTCCTCGCGTCTCGCCGCTGTATCGCGGCCGTTCTGTGGCCGTTCAGCGACTGATGCAGGGCCATCTGTGGCCATTTTACATCAATTTGCGACGCCTGGCCACATCGATGTTCAGGTCGGTCAGCTTCTTGCGCAAGGTATTGCGATTTATGCCCAGAAGTTCGGCGCAGCGCATCTGGTTGCCGCCGGTGGCGTCCAGCGCGATCTGCAGCAGCGGCCGCTCGATCTCGTGCAGGATGCGGTCGTAAAGGCCCGGCGGCGGCAGGTCGTCGCCATGCAGGTCGAAATAGCGCTGCAGATGCATTTCCACCGATTGCCCCAGGCGCATGGCGGCAGGCTCGGGCGCGGCAGCCGCCAGCGCGGCCGCGCGCGGCGGGGCGGCGGCCGCGGGTTCGGGTAGCGCCGCGCGCAACTCGGCCTCGGTGATCTCGGGCCCGGCGGCGGTCAGCGCCAGGCGGCGCATGAGGTTCTCCAGTTCGCGCACATTGCCCGGAAAGACATGCGCGCGCAGCCGCGCCTCGGCCCCCGGGGCCAGGTCGCGCTGCGGCAGGCCCTGGCTGCGGGCGCGCGCCAGCAGGTGGCGGGCCAACACCGGGATGTCGTCAAGCCGCGCGCGCAGCGGCGGCACGGCGATCGTCACCCCGGCCAGGCGATAGTAAAGATCGGCGCGCAGCCGACCGGCGGCGACATCGGCCTGCGGATCGGGGCCCGAGGTGGCGACCAGCCGCGGCACGGCATCGCGGCGGGCGCCCGATTCGGCGGCCTCGATCATGCCGACCAGCCGTGCCTGCGCGCCGGCGTCGAAACCGGCCAGATCCTCGATCAGCAGCGTGCCACCGCGGGCGCGGGCGGCGGCGGCATGCATGGCCTCGTCGCGCTGGTCGGCGGCGGTCAGCACCACCAGCTGCGCCTCGCGCCGGTCGGAGAGGTCGTGGAAGGACCGCGCGACCACGCTCTTGCCCACCCCGGCCTCGCCGGCGATCAGCACCGGCAGATCGGCCTTCAGCACCCGCGCCACCATGCGAAACAGGGTCTGCATCGCCGGCGCATGGCCGATCAGCGGCAGCGAGGGATCGGCGGCGACCGGCGCCGGCCCGGGGGCGGCGGGTTCCTGGCGGCGCTGGCGCCGCGCCAGCGCCTGCCCGGCGCGCGCCAGCAGGTCGGGCAGGTCGAAGGGCTTGGGCAGATAGTCGAAGGCCGCCGCCTCGGTGGCGCGGATCGCGGTGACAATGGTGTTCTGGGCCGAGATCACGATCACCGGCAGGCCCGGCCGCGCCCGGGAGATGGCCGGGATCATGTCGATGCCATTGCCGTCGGGCATCATCACGTCAGTGATGACCAGATCGCCGCGCCCCTCCTCGACCCAGCGCAGCAGCTGCGCCAGCGAGCCGGTGGCATGCACCCGGCAGCCGGCGCGGCCCAGCGCCTCGGTCAGCACCGTGCGGATGGTGCGGTCGTCATCGGCGATCAGAACGGTGCCATCCATGCAAAAACCTCAGGCCTTGGGCAATGAGATGCGGAAAACGGTGCGGCCGGGCCGCGAGTCGAGGGCAATCCAGGCGCCGTGATCGGCAACGATCTTCGACACCAGCGCCAGCCCCAGCCCGGTGCCGTTCTCGCGCCCCGAGACGAAGGGCTCGAAGACCTGCTCGGCGATGGAATCGGGGATTCCGGGGCCGTCGTCCTCGATCTCGATCTGCAGCGGCAGGCAGCGGCCCTGCGGCGCATCCCGGCCCGGCGCCAGGCGCAGCGTGCCGTCGTAAAGCGTGCGCAGGCGGATGGTGCCGGCCTCAGACCCGTCGCGGCCGATCGCCTCGGCGGCATTCCTGACCAGGTTCAGGCAGACCTGCACCATCTGGTCGGCATCGGCCAGCGCCGGCGGCAGCGAGGGGTCGTATTCGGGCAGGATGCGCAGCCCCTTGCCAAAGCCCAGCTGCGCCATGCGCCGCACGCGCTCCAGCACGTCATGCAGGTTCACCGCGGCCAGCGCCGGCGGCGAGGTGTCGCCAAAACGCTCGACCTGCTCCAGCAGCGCCACGATGCGGCGCGATTCCGCCACGATCATCTCGGCCAGGTCGCGGTCCTCGGCGGCAAGGTTCATGCCGATCAGCTGCGCCGCGCCGCGGATGCCGGCCAGCGGGTTCTTGATCTCATGCGCCAGCATCTCGGCCATGCCGATAGCCGAGCGCGCCGCCTGCCGCGCCGCCTGTCCCGGCCCCAGCCGCGCCGGCAGCGCATGCGGGGCGATCAGCAGGATGGTGCCACCCTCGGGGCTGGCGGCGGGGGCGGCATGCAGGGTGCCCAGCCGGTCCGAATGCCCGCCCAGGCGGTCGCCGATCTCGAAGCGCACGCGGTCGCGGTTCAGCCCGTCATGGCCGCCGCGCATGTGTTCCAGAATCGAGGCCAGGGTCGGCACGATGCGCAGCCGCTTGCGCAGCTCGGGGCCCTCAAGCGCCAGGCCCAGCGACGAGCGGCATGATACGTTCAGGAACGCCTCGGCCTGGTCGTTCATCGCCACGATCCGGCCCTGGGCGTCAAGCAGCAGCGCCGGCAGTGGCAGCGCCGACCAGTTCGGACCCTGGGCATCCGCAGGGGTTTCGGCGGCAGGGGTTTCGGCGCGCGCCTTCATCCAGGCACCGCCTCGGCAGCGTCAAAGCCGGCGCGGATCGCCGCCAGCGCCGCCTCGGGCGTGGCGGCGCGCAGCAGTTCAGTCCGGTTCGCGGCGCCATTCGCCTCGGCATACCAGCCCAGATGCTTGCGCGCCACGCGCAGGCCCAGCTCGCGCCCGTAAAGCGACAGGATGTCGTGGTAATGCTCGGCCACGGCATCGGCCAGCGCGCCGCCGCGTGGCACCTGCGGTGCCGGCGTGCCCCAGAGTGCATGCGCGATCTGGGCCAGCCGCCAGGGCGCGCCCTGCGCCCCGCGCCCGACCATGACCGCATCCGCGCCCGATTGCGCCAGCGCCGCCCGCGCCGAGGCCGCGTCCACCACATCGCCATTGGCGACCAGCGGCGGCCTGCCGGGCAGCCTTGCCACGGCGCGGATCGCCCGCCAGTCGGCGCGGCCGGAATAGAACTGCGCCCGGGTGCGGCCATGCACGGTCAGCATGCGCACCCCCGCCGCCGCGGCCCGGGCGGCCAGGTCCGGCGCGTTCAGGCAGGTCTCGTCCCAGCCCAGCCGCATCTTCAGCGTCACCGGCAGGTCCGGCACCGCCGCGACCACCGCCGCGACCAGCGCCAGCGCGTGGTCCAGATCGCGCATCAGCGCCGCGCCCGAGAGCCCCCCAGTCACCTTGCGCGCCGGGCAGCCCATGTTGATGTCGATGATCCGCGCCCCCATGCCGGCGACGATGCGCGCGGTCTCGGCCATGGCTCCCGCCTCGCGACCGGCGATCTGCACCGAGACGGGCGCCGCGCCCTCGGTCAGCGCCTTGGCGCGCACCCCGGCGCGGGTCGAGGGCCGCGGCGTCACCATCTCGCTCGAGGCGACCATCTCGCTGACCATCAGCCCGGCGCCGCCGTGGCGGGCGACCGCGCGGCGGAACGGCAGGTCGGTGATGCCGGCCATGGGCGCCAGGAAGACCGGAGGTCCCAGCCGCAGGGCGCCAAGGGTGATCGGTTCGGACAGGGTCATGGAAAAACTCGTAAGCCGCGGCGGCGGGATGCAAAGGGGGTTGCCGCAGTCCGGGCCGGCTTCGGCGCCGCGGCGGGGGGTGTCTGCCGCAAATCCGTGCGGCCTGCCCAAATAACGTGCAAACCCCGGGGCGTCAAATGTCGCAAGCGGGCATGCGCCATGTCGCTCCTGCTCTGGCCTGCCGGCGCCGCCGGGGCTAGACTGGCCCGCAGGCGACAAGAGGAGCGGCACCATGTTTCTATCGGTCTTCGACATCTTCAAGATCGGGGTCGGCCCGTCGTCCTCGCATACGATGGGGCCGATGGTGGCGGGTGGCCGGTTCCTGGCCTCGCTGGCAGGTCAGCCCTTCCGGGCGCAGGGGCTGCGCGCCAGCCTGCACGGCAGCCTGGCCTTTACCGGCAAGGGCCATGCGACCGACCGCGCCACCATCCTGGGCCTCGCGGGCTTTCTGCCCGAGACCATGGCCATCGAAGCCGCCGAGGCGGCGCTGGCGCTGAACCGCGAGACGAAGCTTCTGTCGCCGCCGGGCCTGGGCGATCTGCACTTCGATCCCGACAAGGACCTGATCTTCGACTTCAAGCAGCCGCTGCCCGGCCATGCCAATGGCATGGTGCTGATGGCCACCGACGCGCAGGGCGATGTGATCTTTCGCGAGATCTATTATTCGATCGGCGGCGGTTTCGTGATGACCGCGGCCGAGCTCGAGGCGCGCGGCGACGAGACGCGCTCGGACGCCTCGCCCAAGGTGCCCTTCCCCTTTGCCAAGGCCGCCGAGATGCTGGAGATGGCCGGCAGGTCGGGCAAGTCCATCGCCGAGATGAAGCGCGAGAACGAGCGCATCTTCCGCACCGACGCCGAGATCAGCGCCGGCATCCACCGTATCTGGCAGGTGATGCGCGACTGCATGGACCGCGGCATGGCAACCGGCGGCACGCTGCCCGGCGGGCTGTCGATCCGCCGCCGCGCCGCCGGCCTGCACGAGAAACTGCTGGCCGAGGCCGGCATGAACCAGAACGCGCCGCATGTGATCAACGACTGGATGTCGATGTATGCCATGGCGGTGAACGAGGAAAACGCCGCCGGCGGCCAGGTCGTGACCGCGCCGACGAATGGCGCCGCCGGCACGGTGCCGGCGGTGATCCGCTACTGGCTTGAACATGTGCCCGGCGCCTCGGAAAGCCGGGTCGACGAGTTCATGCTGACCGCGGCGGCAATCGGCGGGCTGGTCAAGCACAATGCCTCGATCTCGGGCGCCGAGGCAGGCTGCCAGGCCGAGGTCGGCTCGGCCAGCGCCATGGCGGCGGCGGGGCTTTGCGCGGTGCTGGGCGGCACACCCGAACAGGTCGAGAACGCCGCCGAGATCGCGCTCGAGCATCACCTGGGCATGACCTGCGATCCGGTGCGCGGTCTGGTGCAGGTGCCCTGCATCGAAAGGAACGGGCTGGGCGCGATCAAGGCGGTCTCGGCCGCCAGCCTGGCGCTGCGCGGCGACGGCCAGCATTTCGTGCCGCTGGACGCCGCCATCGAGACCATGCGCCAGACCGGCCGCGACATGAGCGACAAATACAAGGAAACCTCGCTGGGCGGGCTGGCGGTGAACGTGCCGAACTGCTGAACTGTTGCAAGGATCCGCGCATGCCCGGCCGCCGTCGCCGCCGCGGCCTGTCGGCGCTTGCCCAAGCCCGGGCCTTCCTGTAGCCAAGTGGCACAAGCAAAACCCAAGGAACCGGGACAGAGCAGATGAAAATCCGTTCGGCATTCGCCGTTCTCTCGATGACTGTTGCCCTTGCCGCCTGCGGCAACCTGCCCTTCCAGCAGCAGGAACGCGCCGCCGAGGCCCCGGGCCATTCCGGCCCGCCCACGGTCTCGCCGCTTGAGCAGCCGATCGAGACCGGCGCTGCCGGCCGCGCCGTCGCCACCGCCGAGGCCAGCACCACCGCCACCGCCATGTTCAAGGCCGCGGGCCCCGGCTGGACCGCCACCGCCGCCGACAAGACCGCCGTCTATGAACGCCCCGGCCAGAAGTCGCTGGGCGTCGCCGTGCGCCGCATGAGCTATGCCCGCGGCACCGAGTTCATCGGCAATATGAACGGCCAGGTCTTTGCCCTGAACATCCGCGCAGAAGCCTGCGAGACCAATGGCGGCAAGTGGCCCTTCACCGCCACGCTGCGCGTCGGCAGCCAGCGCCTGACCGGCTGCGCCGCGGCCACCGATGTCATGCCCAAGGCGCAGGCCAGGGCCTCGAGCGCCGGGCCGAAGCCCAAGGCGGCTGCCAAGCCCGCCGCGCCCGCCGCCAAACCCGCGGTGCCGAAAGCCGCCGAGACCCTGCCCGCCGCCGCCGAACCGGCCAAGCCTGCCGCCGAGCCCCCAGCTGTCGTCGCCCCGGCGGCGACCCCGGCGCCCGAGGCCCCGGCGGCAGCGCCGGCGACCCCGGCACCCGAGGCACCGGCACCCGCCGAGGCGCCCGCCGCCGAAAAACCCGCCACAGAAAAGCCCGCCGAAGACAAACCCGCCGCGACCGGGGGCGTGCCCGCCCCGGCGCTGATCCTGCCGGTGCCGCCCGCCGCAGGCAACTGACCCCGATGCGGGGCGCCGGTGCCAGCAGGCCCGGCGTCCCGCCCCCGTCCGCCGCCCGGCGCGCGGCGACCATGACCTGAGAGGACCGCCCATGCGCGCCCATTCGACGCTTCTTCGCCGCCTCATGGCCTCGGCCGTGCCGGTGGCGTTGCTTCTGGGACCGGGAAGCAGCCCGGCCCGTACCGACCCCATGATCGGCGACACGCTGAACGCCTATGGCCTGCCCGGCGCCATCGACACGCCCACCGCCGAGATGCTGCCCGACGCCACCTTGGGCGCCACGCTGTCCTATTCCGACCTGGCCCGGCGCAACACGCTGACGTTCCAGGCCCTGCCGCGGCTGACCCTGGCGCTGCGCTATTCCCGCATCGACAGCCATTCGGAATCGCGCGGCTACATCTGGGATCGCAGCTTCGATCTGCGCTATCAGTTCCTGGACGAGGACCCCGAGGGCTGGCGCCCGGCGCTGGCCGTCGGGTTGCAGGACTTCATGGGCACCGGCATCTACAGCGCCGAATATCTGGTGGCGACCAAGACAATCACGCCGCGACTGCGCGTCTCGGCCGGCCTCGGCTGGGGCCGCCTGGCCAGCGCCGGCAGCATCGGCAGCATCGGCACCCGCCCCGACCCCGACGAAGAGGAAGGCGGCACCCCCAATGTGGACCAGTGGTTCCGCGGCGATTTCGCGCCCTTCGTCAGCGCCACCTGGGCTGCGACCGACAGGCTTTACCTGACGGCGGAATATTCCGGCGACGACTATGCCTGCGAGACCGGCGGCGGCGACGGCTGTGCCCGCGGTGCCTGGATCAGCGACAAGGACGAGTTGAAGAACCGGCTGAACCTGGGCTTTGCCTATCGCATCGGCCAGAATTATCAGCTGGGCGGCTATGTGCTGGGCGGCAAGCAGTTCGGCGTGCAGATGAGCGTGGCGATGAACCCGCGCCAGGCCCCCTACCCCTCGGGCCTGCAGAAGGCGCCGGCGCCGGTGCGTCCGCGCGTCTCGCCCGGCGCCGATCCCGAGGGCTGGTCCGGTGCCTGGTCCGCCGATCCGACGGCGCAGCCGGCGATCCAGAAGGCGCTGGGCGACGCGCTGGCCAAGGAAGGCCAGGTGCTGGAAAGCATGGCGCTGGACGCGAACCGCGCCGAGGTCCGCATCCGCAACACCCGCTACATCCAGCAGGCCGAGGCCATCGGGCGCACCGCGCGGCTGATGACCCGGGCGCTGCCGCCCTCGGTCGAGACGCTGGTCATCACCACCTCGAAAGAGGGGCTGCCCACCACCTCGCTGACGCTGAAACGCTCGGATGTCGAGCGGCTGGAAAATACCGAGGCCGGGCTGATCGCCGAGGCCGCGGTGCTGACCAGCGCCGATCCGCGTCCGGGCAACCTGGTGCTGACGCCGGGCCTGTTTCCGCGGCTGAGCTGGGCGCTGAAGCCCTATTTCTCGTCCTCGATCTTCGACCCGGACGATCCCTTCCGCTATGAGATCGGCGCCGAACTGGCCGCCGAATACGAACCGCTTCCGGGTTTCATCCTGTCGGGCAGCGTCCGCCAGCGCGTGCTGGGCACAACGGAACAGGAAGGTCCGGGCGGCATGACCCCCGAGGAATACGAGGCGCTGGACAGCGACTATAACGCCAATGGCGTGCCGCGCGTGCGTTCGGACGGGCGCATGTATTCGGGCAATACCAGCCCGGTCGTGTCGCGCCTGACCGCCGCCTGGTATGCCAAACCCGCCGAGACGGTCTACTCCCGCGTCACCGTCGGCCTGCTGGAGCGCGCCTATGGCGGCGTCTCGGGCGAGGTGCTGTGGTGGCCGGCGAATTCGCCGCTGGCGCTGGGCGCCGAGGTGAACCGCGTCAGAAAGCGCGATTTCCGCGACGCCCTCGGCTTTCGCGATTACGAAGTCACCACCGGTCATGTCTCGGCCTATTACGAATTCAGCCACGGCATCACCGCGCAGCTGGATGTCGGCCAGTATCTGGCCGGCGACAAGGGCGCGACGCTGACGCTGAGCCGCAGCTTCGCCAATGGCTGGCAGGTCGGCGCCTGGTTCACCAAGACCGACATGAGCACCGAGGATTTCGGCGAGGGTGCCTTCGACAAGGGCGTGACCATCTCGGTGCCGCTGGGCTGGGGCATGGGCGAGCCCTCGCTGCGGCGCGTCGGCGGCGACATCCGCTCGCTCTCGCGCGATGGCGGCTCCAAGCTGCGGGTCAGTGGCCGGCTTTACGACAAGGTCCGCGACAGCCATTCGGGCCAGCTTTACCAGGGTTGGGGGAGGTTCTGGCGATGAACCGCGTGACACGGGCCCTGCTGGGCTGCGCAATGCTGATCGGGCTGAGCGCCTGCGGCAATGCCACCGACAAGAACGATTCGATCTATGTCAAGCTGGCGCAGGCCGCCCGGCAAGGCGTCGCGCAGCGCAATGCCAAGCCGGCCCCCGCGCCCGATCCCTCGGCCATGGCGGCCGAGGCGCTGCGGGTGAACCCGGGCCCGCTGATCCTGGTCGGGCTGGAAAACCTTGGCCGCACCCAGGTCCTGGCCCTGACCGGCGAGAATGCCGGGGCGCGCACCTACATGACCGCAAACGAACAGGCACTGGTCCTGCGCGGCGGCATGCTGGCCGGCACGCGCGGGCTGGGCCACGACCTGTCGGTGGCCGAGATGTCGGGCTCGGCGGCGCTGGTCCGCGCCGGGCGCAGCGGTCAGGCGCAGCGCGTCATGCGCTACTGGACCGGCGACGGGCTGGAGCGGCCGCTGCCGATGGATTGCACCATCACCCCCGGCCCGAAACCCGGCGTGATGCTGGAAAGCTGCGAGGGGCTGGGGGCGAAATTCCAGAACAACTATCTGGTGCAGGGCGGACGCATCACCGTCTCGCGCCAGTGGATCGGCCCGGCGCTGGGCTATGTCACCATCCAGGAACTGCGCCCCTGAGCGCAGCCGCCCGGCCGGAAACGAAAAGACCTGCATCGGCAGATGCGGGTCTTTTCGTTTCCGCGACCGGCACGCATCACGCATGGCCGGCGCGCAAAAGGAAAGGGCCGGCCCGAAGGCCAGCCCCTGTCGGTCCCACGCGGGTCCGAATTACTCGGCCGGGGTGGTGCTGTCGTCGTCGTCGTCGTCGCTGTCCGAAGCAACGGCAGCGATGACGCCCAGCAGCAGCAGCGCCGGAACGACGAGGCCATAGTTCGACGAACCGGCGTTTTCTTCAACGACGACCGGCTCGACTTCCACGACGGGGGCGACATAGCCACCGGCGAGAGCGGTCGAAGCGGTCAGGCCCAGGGCAAGGGCGAAAGTAGCGATTTTGGTCATGATCATGCTCCGTTCAGTACTTTGAAGGCTGCCGTTCCCAGCAACATCGCAGCGACAGTCGCATAAACCCAAGGGCTTGGAAAGCGGTGTTCATCGGGCAAATGCGCGCGTCCGGGGCGACTGTTGCATATTAGCCAACACCTTCCGGATTTGGCGGGATCCCGCCCGCGACATGGCGGGATCACGCCGGATTTTCGGTCACGGCGCGGGCGGCCTGGCGCGGTAAAGCCCCAAAATCACGGCATGAATCACTACGGCGGCCGCCACGATCGAGGGTCCTGCCGGCGTGTCAAGACGCAGGCTGGCCCAAAGCCCGCCAAGCACCGCGACGGCGCCGATCAGGGTGGCGGAACCGGCCATCTGCTCGGGCGTTCGGGCGAATCCGCGCGCCGCGGCGGCCGGCACCACCAGCATGGCAGAGATCAGCAGCGCGCCGACAATGCGAATCGCGATCGCCACCACCAGCGCCAGAGCCAGCGACAGGATCAGCCTCTCACGCGCCGGATCGATTCCCGCCGCCATGGCCAGCTCCTCGTTGACCGAGGCGGTGACCAGCCGCTGCCAGCGCCAGATCAACAGCGCCAGCACGGCCGCCGCCCCGCTCCAGATCCAGACCAGATCCGCGCGGCTGACCGCCAGGATGTCGCCAAAGAGGAAGGCCTCGAGCCCGCCGCGCAGGCTGGGCACGAAACTGGCCGCGACCAGGCCGAAGGCCAGCGCGCCATGCGCCAGCACCGCCAGCACGGTGTCCGCGGTCTGCCCGCGCCCGGTCAGATGCGCCACGATCAGCGCCACCGCCAGCGCGACGCCCAGCGTGCCCAGATAGATCGGCAACGAGAAAGCCAGGCTCAGTGCCACGCCCAGGATCGCCGCATGGGCGGTGGCGTCGCCGAAATAGGCCATGCGCCGCCAGACCACGAAAGAGCCCAGCGCCCCGGTCGCCAGCACCAGCCCAAGCCCGGCCAGCGCCGCGCGGATCAGGAAATCGTCAAGCATCTTGCCTCGGGTGGTTGTGGGCGCAATCGGGGCCGTGGACATGGGGCTCGGCGACGTGGTCGTGGTCATGGTCGTGATGGTGCTGATACAGCGCCAGCGTGCCATGCGACTGCGCCCCGAACATGGCGCGATAGGCCGGGGCGGCGCTGACCGCCTGGGGCGTGCCCTCGCAGCAGACATGGCCATTCAGGCAGACCACGCGATCAGAGGCACGCATCACCACCAGCAGGTCGTGGCTGACCATCAGCACCGCGGCGCCGGTCTGGGCGCGCACCTCCTCGACCAGCTGATAGAAGGCGACGATGCCGGGCTGATCCAGCCCCTGGGTCGGCTCGTCCAGCACCAGAAGCTGCGGCGCGTTCAGCAGCGCGCGCGCCAGAAGCACGCGCTGGAACTGCCCGCCCGACAGCGCGGCGATCTGGCGCCCCTCAAGCCCGGGAACGCCGGTGCGCTCCAGTACCGCCCGCGCCTCGGCATCCAGGACCCGGCGCGGCAGCGACAGAAAGCGGCGCACGGTCATCGGCAGGGCGCGTTCGATATGCACGCGCTGCGGCACATAGCCGATGCGCAGCCCCTCCTGCCGGGTGACGCGGCCGGAATCCAGCGACACATGGCCCAGAAGCGCCCTGACCAGCGTCGACTTGCCCGAGCCGTTCGGGCCGACGACGGTGACGATCTCGGCCGGGCGGATGTGGAAATCGACATGGCGCAGCACCGGCAGGTCGGCCCCGGCATGGCTGACGGAAAGATCGCTGGCGCGGATCAGGTCAGGCATCGGCGGCCCCGGCGCAGCGGGCGCAAAGCCCCAGCAACTCGACCGTGCGCCGCTCGATGCGAAAGCCGGCGCCGGCGGCCAGCGCCGCCAGCGCCACGCGCAGCTCTGGCGCATCGGCCTCGGCCACCTGTTCGCAGCCGCGGCAGATCAGGAAGGCGGGGGAATGGTCGCGCTGCTGCGACAGGCAGGCGGCATAGGCGTTCAGCCGCCGCACGCGATGCGCAAGACCCTGTTCGACAAGGAAATCCAGCGCCCGATAGGCGACCGGCGGCTGCTTGCCGAACCCGTCCGCCGCCAGCCGTTCCAGCACCTCGTAGGCGCCCATGGCACGATGCGATTCCAGCAGAATCTCGAGTGCGCGGCGGCGCACCGGGGTCAGGCGCACGCCCTCGCGCCGGGCCTGGGCCTCGGCGCGCTGCAGCACCGCCTTGGCGCAATGGGCGTGGTCGTGGTCGTGAAACGGGTCGGCGGGAGGGTCGGGAAACTGCGGCATGTTATATTATCACAATTGGCTTGACGCGTTACGATATAACATAAATAAATCGCGCAACCCCGCAAGCGAGTGATGACATGAGCCCGAACTTTCTTCTGCCCCTCGTCATGGTGACAGCGCTGGCCGGCCCCGCCCTGGCCGAGGTGCCGCGCGTGCTGGCCGATACCCCGGTCACCGCCTCGCTGGCGGCGCTGGTGATGGGCGATCTGGGGCAGCCCGAGGTGCTGGTGCCGCAGGGCGGCGATCCGCATCATTTCCAGCTGCGCCCCAGCCAGGCGCGCAGCCTGCAGGACAGCGATCTGCTGGTCTGGGTCGGCCCGGCGCTGACGCCCTGGCTACAGCGCGCCGCCTCGGGCCTTGGTCCCGGCGCGCAGTCGCTGGCGCTGCAGGATCTGGCGCCGGGCGGTGTCGCGGGCGACGATCCGCATGCCTGGCTTGACCCCGACATTGGCCGCGCCTGGTTGCAGGCCATTGCCGCCGCGCTGGCGGCGCGTGACCCGGACCACGCCGAGACCTATGCCGGCAATGCCCGGCGGGCAGGGCAGGAGATCGCCGATCTCGACCGGCAGTTGCAGGCGCTGCTCGCGCCGCAGGCCGGCAAGGGCTTTGTCGTGCTGCACGATGCCTATGGCCATTTCACCAGCCATTTCGGCCTGGCCCCGGCCATCGCCATCGGTGCAGGCGACGCCGCCAGCCCTTCGGCGGCGCGGCTGCGCGACATCGGCCCGCGCATTCGCGCCGCAGAGGCGCGCTGCGCCTTCGGCGAGGCGAATCACGATCCGCGGCTGCTGGATGGCGCGACCCAGGACATGGGGTTGCGCCGCGGCGCGGATCTGGACCCCGAAGGGGCTGCGGCGCCCCCCGGCCCCGGGCTTTACGCCGCATTGCTGCGCAATCTCGGGCAGGCGCTGGCGGATTGCCTGAATGACTGAAAGCCGCCCGCCGCGACCCCGGAAAACGCGGTGTGCATACCTGAGCGTTTTCCTTTGACATACCTAAGGGAATTTGTCAGGTTGCGCGTGTCACGACCCGCAACAAGGACCAGGACATGACCGCGACCAGCCATGCCGAATTCGCCCGTTCCGGCGCCATCGCGCTGCAGCGTTTCCCCGAATACAATGCCGAGGCCCTGACCGCCGGCGGCAACCAGGCGCTGATCGTGCTGGGCGATCAGGTCTACAACCTGCGCATCACCCGCGCCGGCAAGCTGATCCTGACGAAATGACCCGGGCCGGGGCACAGGCTTGCCGCGCGCCCCGGTGCTGACGCCGCAAGCTAGCCGCGACGCGGCCCCTTGCCCGTGGGCCGCGGTCCCTTGCCGGGGGCACGTCCGGGGTTGCCGGGGCCGGACCTGCCCATCGGCTTGCCCCCGGGCTTGCCGGGACGGAATCCGCCGGGCTTGCCCTCGCCACGCGGCTTGAAGCCCTCGGAGCGCGGCTTGAACCCGCCTTCGCCCTCGGGGCGCTTGAAGCCGGATTTCTTGAATTCGGGTCTGGAGCCCGGCTGGCGCTCGCCATCCTCGCGCTTGGCCCAGGGTTTGCGGTCGCCATCTTCGCGCTTGGCCCATGGTTTGCGCTCGCCGTCCTCGCGCTTGACCCAGGGTTTGCGCTCGCCGTCCTCGCGCTTGGCCCAGGGTTTGCGCTCGCCGTCCTCACGCTTGGCCCAGGGTTTGCGCTCGCCATCCTCGCGCCGGGCGAAGGGCTTGCGCGCGCTCTCGGCGCCGGCGGCGCCGCGCTCGCGGAAGCTGCGCGGCCTGTCCTCGGGCTCGCCGGTCAGCAGCCCGCCCAACTGATCGCGCAGCACCTTGCGCTTGACCTCGCGCACCTCGTTCGCCTCAAGCCCGGTCAGCTTGAACGGGCCATAGCCGATGCGGATCAGCCGGTTCACGATCAGCCCGACATGGGCCATGGCGCGGCGGATCTCGCGGTTGCGGCCCTCGCGGATGCCCACGGTCAGCCAGGCATTGGCGCCCTGCTGGCTGTCGAGCGCGATCTCCATCGGGGCGAATTCCTCGCCCTCGATGGTGACGCCGCGGCGCAGGGGGGCAAAGGTCAGGTCATTGGGCTGGCCGTTCACCCGCACGCGGTAGCGGCGCAGCCAGCCGGTGGTCGGCAGTTCCAGCCGGCGCTTCAGCTCGCCGTCATTGGTCAGCAGCAAAAGCCCTTCCGAGTTCAGGTCGAGCCGGCCCACCGACATCACCCGCGGCAGGTCGCGCGGCAGGGCGTCGAACACGGTCTGGCGACCCTTTTCATCGGATTCCGAGGTCACCAGCCCGACCGGCTTGTAGTAAAGCCACAGCCGGGTTTCCTGCGGCGCATCCAGCGGCTTGCCGTCGACGCGGATCTTGTCGGCGGGGCCCACATCCAGCGCCGGGCTGTCGATCTTTTGTCCGTTCACGCTGACACGGCCCTCGACGATCATGCGCTCGGCCTCGCGGCGGCTGGCGACGCCGGCGCGCGCCATCACCTTGGCGATGCGCTCGCCGCCGGATTCAGGAACAGATTCGGGGGTGTCCGGGGTGTCGGTCATGGCGATCTCCTGCGCATCTCTGCGGTGGCAAAGCGGGGCTTTTACGCCTGCTGCCGCGAAATGGAAAGCAGTTCTTGCGCGAAAGGCAAGCACGGGCGACAAGCGCGCATGGATTTTGCCTCGCATATGCCCGAGGCGCTGGCCGAGGCCCGCGCCGCCGCCCTGCGCGGCGAGGTGCCGGTGGGCGCGGTGCTGGTCGCGGCCGACGGCACCGTGCTGGCGCGTGCCGGCAACCGCACGCGCGAGCTGAGCGACCCGACCGCCCATGCCGAGATCCTGGCCATCCGCGCCGGCTGCGCCGCAATGCGCTCCGAGCGCCTGCCCGGCACGCGGCTGTGGGTGACGCTGGAGCCCTGCCCGATGTGCGCCGCGGCGATCTCGGCGGCAAGGATCGCGGTGATCTATTACGGCGCCGACGATCCGCGCATGGGCGGGGTGCGCCACGGTGCGCGCGTCTTTGACCATGCGCAATGCCACCACCGGCCGCAGGTGCATGACGGCATCGCCGCGGCGCAGGCGGGTGCGCTGCTGAGGGAATTCTTTCGCGACCGGCGCTGATGCCGCGAAGGTCGAAAGAAACTTGCGCTGCACTGCAGCAAACATAGACTGCGGGGCGGGCAAACATGGGGGGACGGCAATGTTTCAGAAGATCCTGATTGCGAATCGCGGCGAAATCGCCATTCGCGTGATGCGGGCGGCCAACGAACTGGGCAAGAAGACGGTCGCCGTCTATGCCGAGGAGGACAAGCTGGGCCTGCACCGCTTCAAGGCGGATGAGGCCTACCGCATCGGCGAGGGGCTGGGGCCGGTGGCGGCCTATCTGTCCATTGCCGAAATCATCCGCGTCGCCCGGGAATCGGGCGCCGACGCCATCCATCCGGGCTATGGGCTGCTTAGCGAAAACCCCGACTTCGTCGATGCCTGCGTGGCTGCCGGCATCGCCTTCATCGGCCCGACCGCGGCGACGATGCGCGCCCTTGGCGACAAGGCCAGCGCCCGGCGCGTGGCCATCGCGGCCGGCGTGCCGGTGATCCCGGCGACCGAGGTGCTGGGCGACGACATGGACGCCATCCGCGCCGAGGCGGCGGCAATCGGCTATCCGCTGATGCTGAAGGCCAGCTGGGGCGGCGGCGGGCGCGGCATGCGCCCGATCATGTCGCCCGAGGAACTGCCCGAGAAGCTGCGCGAGGGAAGGCGCGAGGCCGAGGCCGCCTTCGGCAATGGCGAGGGCTATCTGGAGAGGATGATCCTGCGCGCCCGCCATGTCGAGGTGCAGCTGCTGGGCGATAGCCACGGCGGGCTTTACCATCTTTACGAACGCGACTGCACAGTGCAGCGGCGCAACCAGAAGGTGGTCGAGCGCGCCCCCGCCCCCTATCTGACCCCCGAACAGCGCGCCGAGGTCTGCGATCTGGCGCTGAAGATCGGCCGCGCCGTCGGCTATCAGAACGCCGGCACCGTCGAATTCCTGATGGATATGGACGACGGCCGTTTCTACTTCATCGAGGTGAACCCGCGCGTGCAGGTCGAGCATACGGTGACCGAAGAAGTCACCGGCATCGACATCGTGCAGTCCCAGATCCAGATCAGTGAGGGCGCGACGCTCGCCGAGGCCACCGGCGTCGCCCGGCAGGAGGACATCCGCCTGCAGGGCCACGCGCTGCAATGCCGGGTCACGACCGAGGATCCGCTGAACAATTTCATCCCCGACTATGGCCGCATCACCGCCTATCGCAGCGCCACCGGCAATGGCATCCGCCTGGACGGTGGCACCGCCTATTCCGGCGGGGTGATCACGCGATTCTATGATTCGCTGCTGGTCAAGGTGACGGCGCATGGCCAGACGCCGGAAAAGGCCATCGCCCGCATGGACCGGGCGCTGCGCGAATTCCGCGTGCGCGGCGTGGCGACGAATATCGAATTCGTCATCAACCTGCTGAAACACCCGACCTTCCTGAACGACACCTATACCACCAAGTTCATCGACACGACGGCGGATCTGTTCGCGTTCAGGAAGCGCCGCGACCGCGCGACCAAGCTGTTGATCTATATCGCCGATATTTCGGTGAACGGCCACCCCGAGACTGCCGGCCGCGCCTTGCCCGCCGCCGAGGCGCGCAAGCCCCTGCCCCCCGCGCCGAAGGCCACCCCCGCCCCCGGCACGCGCCAGCTGCTGGAGGCGAAGGGCGCGAAGGCCGTCGCCGACTGGATGCTGGGCGAAAAGCGGCTGCTGATCACCGACACTTCGATGCGCGACGGCCATCAAAGCCTGCTTGCCACGCGCATGCGCAGTATCGACATGATCCGGGTGGCGCCCAGCTATGCCGCGAACCTGCCGGGACTGTTTTCCGTCGAATGCTGGGGCGGCGCTACCTTCGACGTGGCCTACCGCTTCTTGCAGGAATGTCCCTGGCAGCGGCTGCGCGACATCCGCGCCCGCATGCCGAACCTGCTGACGCAGATGCTGCTGCGCGCCAGCAATGGCGTCGGCTATACCAATTATCCCGACAATGTCGTGCAAGGCTTCGTGGACCAGGCGGCGGCGACCGGGGTCGATGTGTTCCGGGTCTTTGACAGCCTGAACTGGGTCGAGAACATGCGCGTCGCCATGGATGCGGTGATCGCGTCGGGCAAGATCTGCGAAGGCACGATCTGCTATACCGGCGATCTGCTGGACCCAGGCCGCGCGAAATACGACCTGAAATACTATGTCGGCATGGCGCGCGGCCTGAAGGATGCCGGTGCGCATGTGCTGGGACTGAAGGACATGGCGGGGCTGTTGAAACCCGCCTCGGCCAGCATCCTCGTGCGCGCCCTGAAAGAGGAAGTGGGCCTGCCCGTCCATTTCCACACCCACGACACCGGCGGCATTTCCGGCGCCACCATCCTGGCTGCCGCCGCAGCCGGGGTGGATGCGGTGGATTGCGCCATGGACGCGCTTTCGGGCAATACATCGCAGCCCTGCCTGGGTTCCGTGGTCGAGGCCCTGCGCCACACCGAACGCGACACCGGCCTCGACATGGCGGCGATCCGCCAGATCTCGAACTATTGGGAGGCGGTCAGGGGCCAGTATGCGGCCTTCGAATCCGGCCTGCAGGCGCCGGCCTCGGAAGTCTGGCTGCACGAGATGCCAGGAGGCCAGTTCACCAATCTCAAGGCGCAGGCGCGCAGCCTCGGCCTTGAGGACCGCTGGCACGAGGTCGCCCGCACCTATGCCGAGGTGAACCAGATGTTCGGCGACATCGTCAAGGTCACCCCCAGCTCCAAGGTGGTGGGCGACATGGCGCTGATGATGGTGGCCCAGGGGCTGAGCCGCGCGCAGGTCGAGGATCCGGCAATCGAGGTCGCCTTTCCCGATTCCGTGGTGGACATGATGCGCGGCAATCTGGGCCAGCCCCCGGGCGGCTGGCCCGCAATGCTGCAAAAGAAGGTGCTGAAGGGCGAGGTGCCGCTGCTGACCCGCCCCGGCGCCAGCATGGCCCCGGTCGATCTGGAGGCCACCCGCGCCGAGGTGAGCCGCCTGCTTGAGGGCAAGCCTGTCGATGACGAGGACCTGCACGGCTATCTGATGTATCCCAAGGTGTTTCTCGACTACATGGGCCGGCACCGGCAATACGGGCCGGTGCGCACCCTGCCCACGCCCACCTTCTTTTACGGCATGGAGCCGGGCGAGGAGATCTCGGTCGAGATCGACCCCGGCAAGACGCTGGAAATCCGCCTGCAGGCCATCGGCGACACCGACGACCAGGGCGAGGTGCGGGTGTTCTTCGAATTGAACGGCCAGCCCCGGGTGATCCGGGTGCCGAACCGGCTGGTCAAGTCCCAGACCCGGGCCCGGCCCAAGGCCGATCCGGGCAATGGCTGCCATGTCGGCGCGCCGATGCCCGGCGTCGTCGCCTCGGTCGCGGTTACGGCCGGGCAGAAGGTCGGCGTGGGCGCCATGCTGCTGACCATCGAGGCGATGAAGATGGAGACCGGCATCCATGCCGACCGCGCCGGGGTGATCAAGGCGCTGCACGTCAGCCCCGGCCAGAGCATCGACGCCAAGGACCTGCTGATCGAGATCGAATAGCCCCGGCCCCACCCCGGCACCCGCCCTGTACCTGCCCCGCCCGCGCCATGCCGCGGGCGGTTTCGTTCCGGCCGCACCCGCAATATTCACCATTGCGTATATTCGTTTTAACGTATATACAGCTGCGGAAACCCGACGATGCAGACATGAGGCCATGCCATGACCGACTCTCCCGAAGTGACGGCGTTTTACGAACCGCGCACCGGTTCGGTGCAATATGTCGTCGCCGATCCCGCCACCGGACAATGCGCCATCATCGACCCGGTGCTGGACTATGACGAGAAATCCGGCGCCACCGCCACCACCGAGGCCGCGCGCATGCTGCAGTTCATCGCCGACAGGGGCTACAGCCTGGCCTGGATCCTTGATACCCATCCCCATGCCGACCATCTTTCGGCAGCGGCCTGGCTGAAGACGCGCACCGGCGCGCCCACCGGCATCGGCGCGCAGGTGGTCGCGGTGCAAAAGCTGTGGCAGGGCTATTACAACCTGCCCGACATGGCCACCGACGGCTCGCAATGGGACCGGCTGTTCGAGGATGGCGACAGTTTCATGCTGGGCAGCATCCCGGTGCGGGTGATGTTCTCGCCCGGGCATACGCTCGCCTCGATCACCTATGTCATCGGCGACGCGGCCTTCGTGCATGACACGATCTTCATGCCCGACAGCGGCACGGCGCGCGCCGATTTCCCGGGTGGCAGCGCCAGCGCGCTGTGGCACTCGCTGCAGGCGATCCTGGCGCTGCCCGAGCGGACGCGCATCTTTACCGGCCATGACTATTGCCCGGGCGGCCGGGCCGCGGCCTGGGAATCGACCGTGGCCGAGCAGAAGGCCAAGAACATCCACATGGCAAAATACCGCAGCGAGGCCGAGTTCGTCGCCGCGCGCGAGGCGCGCGACCGCAGCCTGCCCATGCCACGGTTGATCCTGCACGCGCTCCAGGTGAACACCAATGGCGGCCGCCTGCCGGCCCCGGAATCGAACGGAAGGCGCTATCTGAAGATCCCGCTGAACCTGTTCGAGGCGGCCTGGTGATGGAAAATTTCACCCCCTTCGCCTCGGCCCTGGGCGGGGCGCTGATCGGCTTTGCCGCGGTGCTGCTGATGGCGACGCTTGGCCGGGTGGCGGGCATGACCGGTATCCTGTCCGGCATGGTCTTCGGCCCCGAGCGCGGCTGGCGCGCCGCTTTCCTTCTGGGCGCGGTTCTGGCGCCAGCCGGGCTGGCGGCGCTGGGCCTGCCCATCGGCTTTGCCAGCCCGGTGCCATGGCCGGGGCTGGTCATCGGCGGGCTTGTCGTCGGCATCGGCGTCAGCTATGGCGGCGGCTGCACCTCGGGGCACGGGATCTGCGGCAATGCCCGGCTGTCGCCGCGTTCGCTGGTGGCGACGGCAAGCTTCATGCTGAGCGCGGGCATCACCGTCTATGTCATCCGCCATGTGATTGGAGGGTTCTGACATGCAGCTGCTGGTTGCATTGGCCTGCGGGCTGGTCTTTGGCGCCGGCATCGCGGTCTCGGGCATGATCAGCCCGGCCAAGGTGCTGGATTTCTTTGACATCGCCGGCAACTGGGACCCTTCGCTCGCCTTTGTCATGGGCGGCGCGCTGGCGGTCGCGATGATCGGCTATCGCCTGGTTCTGCGCCGGACGCAGCCGCTGCTGGCGCCGGCCTTCCAGTTGCCGACGCGGCGCGACCTGGACCCGGCGCTGATCCTCGGCTCGGGCCTGTTCGGGGTGGGCTGGGGCATCGCCGGCTTTTGCCCCGGAGCCTCGATCCCGGCGCTGGGGCTGGGCCAGCCCGATGCGCTGATCTTTGTCGGCGCCATGCTGGCCGGTATCGCCATCGCCCGGCGACTGCGCGCATGATGCTGCCGGTGCGGCACTGGGCGCGCGGCTATGGCAGCACGGCGCTGGCGGCGGACCTGCTGGCGGCGGCGATCGTGACGATCATGCTGATCCCGCAAAGCCTGGCCTATGCCATGCTGGCGGGGCTGCCGCCCGAGGTCGGGCTTTACGCCTCGATCCTGCCGCTGGTGGCCTATGCGGCCTTCGGCACCTCACGGGTGCTGGCGGTGGGGCCGGTGGCGGTGGTGTCCCTGATGACCGCCTCGGCCATCGGGCCGGTGGTGCAGGCAGGGCTGGCCGGGCCCTTGCAGGCGGCGCTGGCGCTGGCGCTGCTCTCGGGCGCCATGCTGCTGCTGGCGGGCGCGCTGCGGCTGGGGTTCCTGGCGAATTTCCTCAGCCATCCGGTCATCTCGGGCTTCATCACCGCCTCGGGCATCCTGATCGCCGCCGGCCAGGCCGGGCACATGCTGGGCGTGGCGGCCCCGGGCACCACCCTGCCCTCGATCGCCGCCGCGCTGTGGCAGCGGATCGGGCAGACCAACCCATGGACCATGGCCATCGGCCTGGGATCGCTGGGCTTTCTTCATGCGGCGCGACGCTGGGCGCGGCCCGGGCTGCGGCGCCTCGGCCTGCCGCCCCGGCTGGCCGACATGCTGGCGCGCGCCGCGCCGCTGCTGGCGATCGCGGCGGCGATCTTGCTGGTCCGGGCACTGGATCTGGAGGCGCGCGGCGTGGCGCTGGTCGGCGCCATCCCGCGCGGCCTGCCGCAACCGGGCCTGCCGCCCATGTCGATCGACCTGCTGCTGGCGCTGGCGCCGGCGGCAGGGCTGATCTCGGTCGTGGGCTTTGTGGAATCGGTCTCGGTCGGGCAGACGCTGGCGGCGCAGCGGCGCGAGCGCATCGCCCCCGACCAGGAGTTGATCGGCCTCGGCGCCGCCAATATCGCCGCCGGGCTGAGCGGCGGCTACCCGGTCACCGGCGGCTTTGCCCGGTCCGTGGTCAATGCCGACGCGGGCGCGCAGACGCCGGCGGCGGGGCTCTTCACCGCCCTAGGCATCGCGATGGCCTCGCTGTTTCTGACGCCGCTGCTGGCGCAGTTGCCGCAGGCGGTGCTGGCCGCCACCATCATCCTCGCCGTGCTGGCGCTGGTCGACCTGCCGGCGATGCGCCGCGTCCATGCCTATTCACGCCAGGATTTCGCCGCCATGGGTGTCACCATCCTCGCCACCCTGACCCTGGGGGTGGAACAGGGGATCACCGCCGGCGTCGCCTTGTCGCTGATCTTGCAGCTTTACCGCAGTTCGCGCCCGCATTCGGCCATCGTCGGCCAGGTGCCGGGGACCGAGCATTATCGCAACATCGACCGCCACCAGGTGCTGACCTGGCCCGAGATCCTGTCGCTGCGCGTCGACGAAAGCCTGTATTTCGCCAATGCCCGCTTCCTTGAGGACCGCATCGCGGCGCTGGTGGCGGACAACCCGCGCCTGCGCCATGTCGTGTTGATGTGCCCGGCGGTGAACCATATTGACGCCAGCGCCCTGGAAAGCCTTGCCGAGATCAACCGCCGCCTCGGCGAATCCGGGGTGAAGCTGCATCTGAGCGAGGTCAAGGGCCCGGTCATGGACCGGCTGCGGCGCAGCGACTTTCTGTCGCAGCTGGGCGGCGAGGTCTTTCTGTCGCAGCACCAGGCGGTCAGCCGGCTGCGCGCCCAGGATCAGCGGGCGCAGAAACTGTCGTAAAGCACCGCGATCACCCGCCGCGCCGGCTCGCTTTCGATGCGATACCAGATGGTCTGGCCGTCGCGGCGGCCGGCGATGATGCCCTCGCGGCGCAGCAGCGCCAGATGCTGCGACACGGTGGAATCGCGGATGCCCAGGAAATGTGCCAGTTCGCCCACCGAGCGCTCGCCGTTGCCCAGCGCGCAAAGGATCAGCAGCCGGTGCGGATTGCCCAGCGATTTCAGGAAGGTGCCGGCGGCGTCGGCGGCGCCGCGCATCGCCTCGGGGTCGATGGTATCCGGATCAGAGCTGGCGTTCATTTGCAAAAATCTACAGGAATGCGAATATATCGTCAATGCGCGCCCCTTGCGCGCGGCCAATGGCACGGAGGATCACGGCATGGGCCTGCTGGTGGACGGTATCTGGTGCGACGAATGGTATGACACCGAAAGCAGCGGCGGGCGCTTTCAGCGCAGCGTCACCACGCATCGCAACTGGATCACCCGCGACGGCCGGCCCGGCCCCAGCGGCAAGGGCGGCTTTGCCCCGGACAGCGGCCGCTATCATCTCTACGTCTCATATGCCTGCCCCTGGGCGCATCGCACGCTGATCTTTCGCGCCCTGAAGGGGCTGGAGCGCCATATCGGCGTCTCGGTCGTCGATCCCGACATGCTGGCCGAGGGCTGGACCTTTGCCACCGACTTTCCCGGCAGCACCGGCGATCGCCAGTTCGGCCTGCCCTTCCTGCGGGATATTTACCTGCGCGTCGATCCCCGCGCCTCGGGGCGGGTCACCGTGCCGGTGTTGTGGGACAGCGCGACCGAGAGCATCGTCAGCAACGAAAGCGCCGAGATCATCCGCATGTTCAACAGGGCCTTCGACGGGCTGACCGGCAACCGCGACGACTATTGCCCGCCCGAACTGCTGGGCCAGATCGACGCGCTGAACGCACGGCTCTACGAGCGGGTGAACAACGGCGTCTACAAGGCGGGCTTCGCCACCTCGCAGCCCGCCTATGACGAGGCGGTGACGGCGCTGTTTCACGAGATGGACTGGCTCGAGGCGCATCTGGCGGCAAACCGCTATCTGTGCGGCCCCCGCCTGACCGAGGCCGACTGGCGGCTGTTCACCACCATGGTGCGCTTCGATCCGGTCTATCACACGCATTTCAAGTGCAACCGCGCCTGGCTGCGGGAATACCCCAGCCTCTGGGGCTGGGCGCGCGAGCTTTACCAATGGCCCGGCGTGGCCGAGACCGTGCATTTCGACCATATCGTGCGCCACTACCACTACAGCCATGCGACGATCAATCCGCACCGCATCATCCCGATCAACCCGCTGATCGACTGGACCGCCCCGCATGGCCGCGAGCGGATCGCGCCGCTTCCCTAGGATTTCCCTCTGGATTGACATTGCCTCCGGCTCGGGTATTGACTCGGGTCGGGCCAGATGGCCCGGCAGGCCCGCAGCAAAGGCCCTTCGACCGTCGACGCGTCCTGTCAGCCAGTCCCGTGACCGAGACACAGCCGGAGAAGTCCCATGCTTGCCCCCTTCCTGATCATGCTGCGCGAGGGGCTGGAGGCGGCCCTGATCGTCGGCATCATCGCCGGCTATCTGCGCAAGACCGGCCGCCAGGAGTGGCTGCCCGCGATCTGGCTGGGGGTGCTGCTGGCGGCGGCGGTGTCGCTGTTCGCGGGCGCCGCGATCCAGTTGATCAGCGCCAGCTTTCCGCAAAAGGCGCAGGAACTGTTCGAGGCGGTGATCGGCCTGATCGCCGTGGTGGTGCTGGTCAGCATGGTGTTCTGGATGCGCCGCGCTTCGCGCACCATCAAGTCCGAACTGCACGCCTCGATCGACGAGGCCCTGGCGCACAAGGGCCCCGCCGGCACCTGGGCGCTGATCGGCATGGTATTCCTGGCCGTGGCGCGCGAGGGGCTGGAATCGGTGTTCTTCCTGCTGGCGATCTTTCAGCAAAGCCAGGGCCCTGCGGCGCCCATCGGCGCGCTGCTGGGCCTGGCCGTCGCGATCGCGGCGGGCTGGGCGATCTATGCCGGGGCGCTGCGGCTGGACCTGCGGCGCTTTTTCCGCTGGACCGGGGTGTTCATCCTGCTGGTCGCAGCCGGGCTGCTGAGCACATCCCTGCGCGCCCTGCACGAGGCCGGGCTGTGGAACGGCATGCAGGAACGCGTCTTTGACCTGGGCGCGGTGCTGCCCGAATCCAGCGCCCTGGGCACGGTGCTGTCGGGCGTCCTTGGCTATCGCGAGGCGCCGACCCTGGGCGAGGCGCTGGTCTGGGGCATCTTCCTGGCGGTGACGCTGGTGCTTTTCCTTCGGCCGCAGTCGGGCAGCGTGCCGGCACAGGCCCAAACCGCGGGACGCAAACCATGACTTCTTCTTCGCGGGGCATGTCCCTGGCGATCGCCGGCGCGGCGGTGCTGGTGCTGGCCGGCGGCGTCGCCTTCTGGCTGGCGACGCAGCGCAATGCCGCGACCACGATCGGTGCCGATCAGCTGGTCACCGTCAAGGCCACCACCTGCGAGCCCAATGCCATCACCGTGGCCGGCGGCCGGCGCCGCTTCGAGATCGTGAACGCCAGCGACCGCCCGATCGAGTGGGAAATCCTCGATGGCGTCATGGTCGTGGCCGAGCGCGAGAACATCGCCCCGGGCTATCGCACCACCCTGGAGGTGCAGCTGCAGCCGGGGGAATACGCCATCACCTGCGGGCTGCTGTCCAATCCGCGCGGCACGCTCAGCGTCACCGCCTCGGACGAGGCGGCGCAGGCGGCATCCGAGGTGACGCTGCGCAAGTTCCTCGGGCCGCTGGCGGAATATCGCGTCTATCTGGTCATGCAGGGCAATGCCGCGCTGAAGGCCGCCGAGGCGCTGCAGGCCGCCATCGCCGCGGGCGATCTGGAGGCGGCCCAGGCCGCCTGGCGCGAGGCCCGCCTGCCCTATCGCCGCATCGAGCCGCTGGCCAGCCGATTCTCGGACCTGGAAGGGCGCATCGACCCGCAGGCGCTGTATCTGAAGGACCGCGAACAGGACCCGGCCTTCTCGGGCTATCACCGGCTGGAATACGGGTTGTTTCACAATGCCAGCACCGAAGGTCTGGCGCCGGTCGCCGATCAGCTGGTGGCGGATCTGCGCGCGCTGGCCGCGCCGCTGAAGGAAACGCCGCTGGATCCCGGGCTGCTGATCGAACTGCCGGCCGAGGCCGCGATCCAGATCGCCCAGGCGCAGGTGCCGCAGGGCGAGAACCTTTACGCCGGCAACGACCTTGACGACCTGGCCGCCAGCATGGAGGGCATCGGCAAGCTGGCCGGTCTGCTGCGGCAGGTGGTCGCGGGTGTCGACCCGGCGCTCGACTCTGCCATCGGTCAAGATATTGCCGCGGTGGACGGACAGATCGCCGCCATGCGCGCGCTTGACCACGCGAGCTATGGCGAGATGCCCGCCGAACAGCGCGAAAGCCTGGCCGCGGCACTGACGCGGTTGTCGGACGATCTGCGCAAGCTGCAACCTGCAATCGGGATCAACTGAGATGACGACAAGGCCTCACGGACCGGCGGCGACGCGCCGCAGCCTGCTCAAGGGGATCGGCATCGGCGCCATGGGTGCGCTGGCCCTGCCCGCCCGCGCCCAGCAGGCGCTGCCCAATGTCGATGACGCGCCGCATCTGATCCCCGAGATCGCAGCGCGCAGCGTGCCCTTCTATGGCACGCATCAGGCCGGGATCACCACCCCGCGCCCGGCCAGCGGCATCGTCGCCGCCTTCGACGTGGTGGCGACCTCGCTTGACGATTTCGAGCGCATGCTGAAGGCGCTGACCGAACGCGCCGCCTTCCTGACCCAGGGCGGCAGCGTGCCGCAGCGCGACCCCAAACTGCCGCCGGCCGATTCCGGCCTGCTGGGCAGCGAGATCGCCCCCGACAACCTGACCATCACCCTGGCGCTGGGCGATTCGCTGTTTCAGAACCAGCCCTGGCTGGCCGGGCTCAAGCCGGCGCGACTGCAGCGCATGGTGCAGTTTCGCAATGACGCGCTGGTGGCGGAATGGTGCCATGGCGACCTGTCGCTGCAATTCTGCGCCAATCTGCAGGATACCAATATCCACGCCCTGCGCGACATCGTGAAGAACCTCTCAGAGTTTCTGGTGCTGCGCTGGATGGTCGAGGGCTCGGTGCCGCCGGTGGCGCCGGCGCCCGACGGCTCGACCCCCAGTGCGCGCAACTTCCTGGGATTCCGCGACGGCTCGGCCAATCCCGACGCCAATGACGCGGAACTGATGGCGCGCGTCGTCTGGACCTCGAGCCCCGAGGAGCCGCAATGGGCGCATGGCGGCAGCTATCAGGCGGTGCGCATCATCCGCAACATGGTCGAGCGCTGGGATCGCACGCCGTTGCGCGAACAGGAACAGATCTTCGGCCGCACCAAGGAAACCGGGGCACCGCTGGACGCGCCGCATGCCACCGAACATCACGTGCCCGATTTTGCCGCCGACCCCGACGGCGCGGCCACGCCGACGGATTCCCACATCCGCCTCGCCAATCCGCGCGACGCGGCCAGCCAGAAGAACCTGATGCTGCGCCGCCCCTTCAACTATTCGCGCGGCGCGCTGAAGAACGGCCAGCTGGACCAGGGGCTGCTGTTCATCGCCTGGCAGGCCGATCTCGAGGCCGGCTTCATCACCGTGCAGAACCGCCTGAACGGTGAGCCGCTGGAAGAATACATCAAACCCGTCGGCGGCGGCTATTTCTTTGCCCTGCCGGGGGTCAGCGGGCCGGGGGACTATCTCGGCTCATCCCTTGTCACCGCAGCCAGGCAGAGCTGATCCGCCAAGCCGAAAACCAAAGCAGAACCGGAAGGAAACGGGATGGTTGAACGAAAATCCGCCATGACAGCACTGGCGTTGGTGCTGGCCGGCTGGGGCATGACGGCCAAGGCCGCGGACCCCTCGCTGGACCTTGTGGCGCCCCTGGCCGAATACAAGATCTATGTGGCCGAGAACACCGCGCAGCTGATCACCGACGTGACGGCCTTCACCGATGCCGTGAAGGCGGGCGATGTCGAAAAGGCCAAGGCGCTGTTCGCGCCTACCCGCGTCAGCTGGGAAAAGGTCGAGCCGATCGCCGAGCTGTTCTCGGATCTCGACGTGTCGATCGACGCCCGCGCCGACGATTTTGAAAAGGCCGAGGCCGACCCTGGCTTCACCGGCTTTCACCGCATCGAATACGGCCTGTGGGAAAAGAACTCGACCGAGGGTCTGGCCGAATATGCCGACAAGCTGCTGGCGGATGTGAAGGATCTGGACAAGCGCATCGCCAGTCTGACCTTCCCGCCCGAAATCGTCGTCGGCGGCGCCGCCGTGCTGATGGAGGAGGTCGCCGCCACCAAGATCTCGGGCGAGGAGGACCGCTATTCCCACACCGACCTGTGGGATTTCGACGCGAACTTCGCCGGTTCGAAAAAAATCTATGACCTGCTGCGGCCGCTGATCGCCGGCAGCGAGGCGGAATTCGTCGCCCGCGTGGACGGCAACTTCCAGGCGGTGGACGAGGTGCTGGCGAAATACCGCACCCCCGAGGGCGGCTATGTCTCCTATGAGGAACTCACCGACGTGGACCGCAACCTGCTGGCGGCCAAGGTAAATACCCTGGCCGAGGATCTCTCGACGCTGCGCGGCAAGCTCGGCCTCGGCTGAGCCCACCCCGCGCCACGGCCCGGGCGGCCCCATGCCGCCCCGGCCCCACCTGCGCGCCGTTTCCGCACAAGTCGCCGCGCCCGCAAAATTATCCGGCATGGGCGGCTTTTTCCGCTTGCGCCTCCCCGGCGCCCCCCCTATACGACGCCTCACGCAGACGGCGACGCCGCGCTGCAGACCTCCGGTGGGGCCATAGCTCAGTTGGTAGAGCGCTTGAATGGCATTCAAGAGGTCAGGGGTTCGACTCCCCTTGGCTCCACCAAACTTAATTCACCTCCCTCAGCATCACCTAAGGCTTTGAAGATCAAGGTAGGATTTGGTGTTCGAAAGCCACGTCCTTGGGCATATCGCGGCGGTGTCGCGAAACAGGCACGAAGAAGTGCCCGCCTAACAGTGATGTCGCCTTTTTCTCAAGTATATGAAGCTCTTGCGAGGATGCGGCGTGAGTGTTCGAACATTTCAGGCGGGGTTTGCGTTGCCGCTTTCAGTTTTTGGTGTTGGGCCTCCTTGATCTTCTGGGCACCTCGAAAAATTGCCCTGACCGGGCGGCTGGGGTAGGTGTCAGAGGTATTCGGCAGGTGGAGCGTAACGATGGCGCAGATGGGTTTCTTTGATCTTTCAGACCGCTACGCGCGCCTGGACGCCAAGAAAGACCCGCTGGTCGCGATCGACGCCGTCGTGCCCTGGGAGGAATTCCGCCCAAGGCTTGAA
>NZ_JBDHSP010000022.1:0-46741 GCF_039808215.1 Paracoccus sp. (in: a-proteobacteria) | reverse complement strand
TACTGGTTCTCCATCAGCTCGCCGACCGAGCGCACCCGGCGGTTGCCGAGATGGTCGATGTCGTCGATCTCGCCCTTGCCGTCGCGCAGTTCCACCAGCCCGCGAATGCAGGCGATGATGTCCTCGTGACGCAGGGTGCGCTGGGTATCCGGCGCATCCAGATCAAGGCGCATGTTCATCTTGACCCGGCCCACGGCCGAGAGGTCATAGCGCTCGCCGTCGAAGAACAGGCTGTCGAACAGCACGCTGGCCGCCTCGACGGTCGGCGGCTCGCCCGGGCGCATGACGCGGTAGATGTCCATGAGCGCGCCGTCGCGGCCCATGTTCTTGTCGGCGGCCATGGTGTTGCGGATATAGGGGCCGACGTTCACATGGTCGATGTCGAGAACCGGGATGTCCTCGATGCCGTTGTCCAAGAGCACCTTCAGCAGTCCACCCGAGATCTCGCCGTCGCGGTCGTATTCGACGGTGATCTCGTCGCCGGCCTCGGCATAGATCAGGCCGGTCTGCTCGTTGATGATGTCCTTGGCGACAAAGCGGCCGACGATCTTCTCGAAGGGCAGCAGCAGGTTGATCTCGCCCTTCTCGGCCAGCTGCTTCACCAGGCGCGGAGTCACCTTCTCGCCGGCCTTGGTGATCACCTCGCCGGTCTCGGCATTCACCAGGTCATAGGTCGGACGGGTGCCGCGCACGCGATCGGGGAAAAAGCGGGTAACCCAGCCACCGGCCAGCCCCTTGCCGGCGCGCTGCAGGCGGTAGTCCACCGTGTCGTAGAAGGCATCCATGATGCCCTCCTGATCCATGCCCAGCGCGTAAAGCAGCGTCGTCACCGGCAGCTTGCGGCGGCGGTCGATGCGCGCGAACACCAGATCCTTGGCGTCGAATTCGAAATCCAGCCACGAGCCGCGATAGGGAATGATCCGGCAGGCGAACAGCAGCTTGCCCGAGGAATGCGTCTTGCCGCGGTCGTGGTCGAAGAACACGCCGGGGCTGCGGTGCATCTGGCTGACCACCACCCGCTCGGTGCCGTTCACGATGAAGGTGCCGTTCTGGGTCATCAGGGGCATGTCGCCCATGAAGACATCCTGTTCCTTGATGTCCTTGACCGACTTGGCGCCGGTGGTCTCATCGACATCGAACACGATCAGGCGCAGCGTCACCTTCAGCGGCGCGGCATAGGTCATGTCGCGGCTCTGGCACTCGTCCACGTCGTATTTCGGCCGCTCCAGCTCGTATTTCACGAATTCAAGCGTCGCGGTCTCGTTGAAGTCCCGGATCGGGAACACCGACTGGAACACGCCCTGAATGCCTTCGCCATCCTGATGGCCCTCGGCCTCGCCCGACCGCAGGAACAGGTCATAGGAGGACTTCTGAACCTCGATGAGGTTCGGCATTTCCAGAACTTCGCGGATATTGCCATAGTAGCGCCGGATGCGCTTCTGGCCGACATAAGCTTGCGCCATAGAGGGTCTAACCTTTCGTCTTTCGCTTGCAGCGGCCGTCGGGGCCCGACCGGCGCAAGGCGGCGAATGAGGGGCGAGGTCCAATTCGTGCCGCGCGTCCCACCGCGCCGCTCCCGAACCCCGAACATGCCCTGAGGGAAGGTCTGGCAGACAGATCGCCCTTCAAGACAGGTTCGGCAGGGACCGGGAAAGCCCGGACCCTGCCCATTTCATCCGAAATGAATCGGCCTGATGAGGCCAATTACTTCAGCTCGACCTTGGCACCGGCCGCTTCGAGCTTCTTCTTCATTTCCTCGGCGTCGCCCTTGGACGCGCCTTCCTTCACCTTGCCGCCGGCCTCGACCAGGTCCTTGGCCTCTTTCAGGCCCAGGCCGGTGATGGCGCGCACTTCCTTGATCACGTTGATCTTGTTGGCGCCGGCGTCGGTCAGCACGACGTCGAACTCGGTCTTTTCCTCGGCGGCTTCGGCCGGGCCAGCGGCCGGACCGGCAACCATGACGGCGCCACCGGCGGCCGGCTCGATGCCGTATTCATCCTTCAGGATGTTCTTCAGTTCCTGGGCTTGCAGCAGGGTCAGGCCCACGATTTCTTCGGCGAGTTTCTTCAGATCAGCCATTTTTCCGTTCTTTCCATTAAGTGTTCCAACGTCGGGGTTACAACCCCACGAGGGACTGGGATTGCCTTAAGCGGCCTCGCGCTCTTCCAGAGTCTTGAGGATGCCCGCGATGTTGGAAGCAGGTGCGCCGATCGCACCGGCGATGTTGCTGGCGGGGGCGCCGATGCAGGCCACGATCGAAGCGATGAGCTCCTCGCGCGACGGCATCTGGGCCACAGCCTTCACACCGGCCGGGTCAAGCGCCGTGTCACCCATGGCACCGCCCAGGATCACGAACTTGTCGTTGCCCTTGGCGTATTTGTCCGCGACCCTGGCGGCAGCCACGGGGTCCTCGGAATAGGTGAGCACGGTCATGCCCGTCAGATAGTCGGCGATGCTGGCGCAAGGCTTTCCATCCAGGGCGATCTTGGCGAGCCTGTTCTTGGCAACGCGGACGGACCCGCCGGCTTCGCGCATCTGCGCGCGCAGGTCCTGCATTTCGGCAACCGTCATTCCCTCGTAGCGGGCAACCACCACGACGCCAGAGGCTTCAAAGATCTGGCCGAGTTCCTCGACCAGCTGCTCTTTTTGCGCTCTATCCACGGTTTCACTCCAAGTATGGGGGTTTCCCCCCGGCTCTCACTTTCCTGACGCCAGGACAGCGCCAGGAACGGGTCCGTGACGGTCCCAAGATCCCCGAAGAAGCCTTCGGAAAACGGTCTTGATCCCATCTCGGGAAGGAAATTAAGCGAGGCCTGCCCCGCACCCTCCGTCTCGGACAGGACGGGGCATCGCTGCCCCGCCATCCGCCGGTCCCCTTTCGCAAAGGTGCCGGCGAAATTCTTGCCGCTTATTGCGCGGCGGTCGAAGCCAGGTCCAGCGACACGCCCGGACCCATGGTCGAGCTGATCGAGACCTTCTTCAGATAGGTGCCCTTGGCGCCCGAGGGCTTGGCGCGGTTCACGGCATCGACAAAGGCGCGGATGTTCTCGGCCAGTTTGGCGGCGTCGAACGAGGCCTTGCCGACCCCGGCATGGACCACGCCCGCCTTCTCGGCCTTGAACTGCACCTCACCGCCCTTGGCAGCCTCGATGGCCGCTTTCACGTCCATGGTCACCGTGCCGACCTTGGGGTTCGGCATCAGGTTGCGCGGGCCCAGGATCTTGCCCAGACGACCGACCAGCGGCATCATGTCCGGGGTGGCGATGCAGCGATCGAACTCGATCTTGCCGGACTGGATGGTTTCCATCAGGTCCTCGGCACCGACGATCTCGGCGCCGGCGGCCTTGGCTTCGTCAGCCTTGGGACCACGGGCAAAGACGGCGACGCGCACATGCTTGCCGGTGCCGTTGGGCAGGGTGACGACACCGCGCACCATCTGGTCGGCGTGACGCGGATCGACGCCCAGGTTCATCGCGATCTCGACGGTCTCGTCGAATTTCGCCTTGGTGTTGGCCTTGACCAGAGCGACGGCATCCTCGACCGAAAGGTTCGACTTGCCTTCGAAAGCGGCGCGGGCGGCGGCCTTGTTCTTGGAAATCTTCGCCATGGCTTAGCCTTTCACCTCGATGCCGATCGAACGGGCCGTGCCGAGGATGATCTGCATCGCGGCTTCGATGTCGATCGCGGACAGGTCCTTCATCTTGGCTTCGGCGATCTCGCGCACCTGCTTGACGGTCACGGTGCCGGCGACGCTGCGGCCGGGCTTGTCCGAACCGCGGGCGCGGTTGCGCTTGCCCTGCGGCTTCAGGCCGGCGGCCTTCTTCAGCAGGAACGAGGCCGGGGCGGTCTTGGTCACGAAGGTGAACGACTTGTCGGCGTAATAGGTGATCACCACCGGAACCGGCGAGCCGGGCTCCATCTCCTGCGTGCGGGCGTTGAACGCCTTGCAGAATTCCATGATGTTGATGCCGCGCTGACCCAGGGCCGGGCCGACGGGCGGGGACGGGTTCGCCTGACCCGCCTTGATTTGCAGCTTGAGGCTGCCGACTACCTTCTTGGCCATTTGGCCTTCTCCTTGTCATCACGCCCCAGCAGGGACAGACTTAGCGGTGCGGCTCACGCCTCCCGCACAGATCACGCGGTCTTGGAAACCTGCGTGAATTCCAGTTCCACCGGCGTTGGCCGGCCAAAGATCGACACCGTCACCTTGATGCGGCTCGAGATCTCGTCCACCTCCTCGACCATGCCCGAGAAGCCCTCGAACGGACCATCGGTCACGTTCACCTTCTCGCCCACGTCAAAGCGGATCAGGTTGCGCGGCGCCACCTCGGCCCCGCCCTCGCCCGAGCGGTTCAGGATCGCGTTCACCTCGTCGTCGCGCATCGGCATCGGCTTGCCCTGCGCGCCCAGGAATCCGGTGACGCGGTTGATCGAGTTCACCAGGTGATAGGTCCGGTCCGACAGTTCCATGCGCACCAGCACATAGCCGGGCATGAAGCGGCGCTCGGAGGTGACCTTCTTGCCGCGGCGGATCTCGATCACGTCCTCGGTCGGGACCAGAACCTCGTCGATCTGATCCTCAAGCCCCTTCTCGGCGGCGGCCTGACGAATCGCCTCGGCCACCTTCTTTTCAAAGTTCGACAGGACGCTGACCGAATACCAACGCTTTGCCATGTCTCGATCGATCCCTGTTTCCTTCGAGTCGGCCAAGCCAACCCATTGAATTCCTTGACTGCCATTGCCGGATCGCGCGATCCTCACGCAGGCTCCGGCCAAATTGAAATCGGCGCGCACGACCGAATCGATGCACGCCGCGTCATTGGCAGGTCGGGCGGACATACCGCCGCCAGCCCGCCAATGCAAGCCTTAGCTGCCCACCGCATTGATCACGGCCGCGATTCCGGTCTTGATCAGCAGATCCGCAAGGAAAAAGAATATCGCCGCCAGCGTCGCCATGATGAAGACCATGATGGTGGTGGTCACCACCTCGCGACGGTTGGGCCAGACGATCTTGCCGATCTCTGAACGCACCTGGCTGATGAACTGGACGGGGTTGGCCATGGATTTCCCTCTGGTCTTGCAGCCGGTCAGATAGCCGCTGCGGCGCGGGAATTCAAGCGCCCTTGCGCGGGTGAGGGTCAGGGCCGCAGCAACTCGACCCCGGGCAGGTCCGCCAGCCGCGCCATGTCCTCGGCGTAGTGCCGGGCCGAGCGGCGATAGGCCGCCTCGGGCAGCGGCCGCAGCGCCGCATGGCCCCCGGCGCGGGGAAAGCGCTCGCGGGCCGCGCGCGCCAGCAGCCGCCGGTCGGCGCCCGCGTCCCGCGCCAGCGCCGAAAGAAACCAGTCAAGACCCGGCTGCGTCAGGCTTTCGTTCGAGCGCGGCGGATCTGGCACCAGCGCCACCAACGGCGGCGGCAGCAGCCGCGCCAGCAGCCGCGGCCGCAGCGCGGCATAGTCCTCATAGCGCCAGACCAGCACCCCGGCGACACCGGGCACCGCCGCCAGCCGCCGCACCAGCCCGGTCCAGCTCAGCCGCGCCGGATCGCGGCCCTGCAGATAGGCCTCGATGCCGGTCTCGTTGCCCAGCAACAGCTGCAGCGCAAAGGCCGAAACGTTGAACGGCGCCGGATCGCGCACCGCCAGGCACAGCAGCGCCGGCCCGCCCCCGGCCAGGTCCAGCAATCGGCGCAGCCGCAGGCCGGCGCCGGGATAGACCATGCCCTGACGCCCGAACAGCCGGCTGCGATGCGTGCCGCCCAGGATGTTCTCGTCCGACAGCAGCATCTCGGGAAAGACATGGCGGGCGGCCGAGACGCAGGCGGCGATGCCCGCCACCGCCGCCGGATTGCGCCACCGCAGCTGGCGGGTCATCGGCAGCCCCTCGCCGCGCAGCTGTGCGGGATCGGCGTAGAACACGCCGCCCGCGCGCAGCTGGCCCTGCACCATGCGCAGCGAGTTCTGCAGATGCGTCGAGGCGGTCTTGTGCGCCCCCAGGTGAAGGGTCAGGACCATGCCGGGATTTTCTGAATGGGAACGGTCGCGGGGCGCCGGGACGGCGCCGGATGCGGGCGACTGGCAGGGGTTGGGGGACTCGAACCCACGACCCTCGGTTTTGGAGACCGATGCTCTACCAACTGAGCTAAACCCCTAAGCCGCGCGTCTGATTACGGCAGCTGCGCGCCGGGATCAAGGGGCAAGATCACTCGGCCTCGATGAAACCGCCCGATTGCCGCGCCCAGAGCCCGGCATAGATGCCGCCCTGCGCCAGCAGCGCCTCATGCGTCCCCTGCTCGACGATGCGGCCGCGCTCCATCACCACCAGCCGGTCCATGCGCGCGATGGTGGACAGCCGGTGCGCGATGGCGATCACCGTCTTGCCGCGCATCAGCAGGTCAAGCTGGCTCTGGATCGCCGCCTCGGCCTCGCTGTCCAAGGCGCTCGTGGCCTCGTCCAGCACCAGGATCGGCGCGTCCTTCAGCAGCACGCGGGCAATCGCGATGCGCTGGCGCTGCCCGCCCGACAGCTTGACGCCGCGCTCGCCCACATGCGCCTCCAGCCCCTGCCGCCCCTGCGAATCGCTGAGACCGGCAATGAATCCCGCCTCGGCCAGATCGGCGGCCTGCCGGATCTGCGCCTCCGAGGCATCGGGGCGGCCATAGGCGATATTGTCGCGGATCGAGCGGTGCAGCAGCGAGGTGTCCTGCGTCACCACGCCGATGGCGGCGCGCAGCGATTCCTGGGTGACCCGCGCAATGTCCTGCCCGTCGATCAGGATGCGCCCCGATTCGAGGTCGTGAAAGCGCAGCATCAGGTTCACCAGCGTCGACTTGCCCGCCCCCGAGCGTCCGACCAGGCCGATGCGCTCACCCGGGCGAATCTCCAGGTCCAGCGCATCCAGCACCGCACCGCGCCCGGGCCGCGCCAGCTCGCCATAACGAAAGGTGACGCGCTGGAACGCGACGCCGCCCACGGTCACCGCCAGCGGCCGCGCGCCGGCCGCATCCGTCACCATGCGCGGCAGCGCCAGCGAGCCGATGCCGTCGCGCACCGTGCCGATATTCTCGAACAGGCCGGCGAATTCCCACATGATCCAGTGCGACATGTTGCCCAGCCGCAGGGCCAGCGGAATGGCGATGGCGACGGCGCCCACCTCGACCCGGCCCTGCAGCCACAGCCACAGCCCCAGCGCGGTGACCCCGAAGGTCAGCCCCGAATTCAGCGTCGAGAGCAGGATGTTCTGCAGCGACGCCAGCCGCATCTGCCCGTGCACGGTGGCCAGGAACCCGTCCATGCTTTCGCGCACATAGGCCTCCTCGCGCGAGGAATGCGAGAACAGCTTGACGGTCGAGATATTGGTATAGCTGTCCACCACCCGCCCGGTCATCACCGCGCGGGCATCGGCCTGCGCCTGGCTGATGCGGCCGATGCGCGGCACCAGCCAGCACAAGAGCAGGGCGTAAAGCCCGCCCCAGGCCAGGAAGGGCAGCGCCAGCCAGCCGTCGGTCGAACCCGCCAGCACCAGCGCACCGATGAAATAGACCCCGACATAGACCAGCACATCCATGAATTTCATCGCCACTTCGCGCACAGCCAGCGCGGTCTGCATCAGCTTGGTGGCGATGCGTCCGGCAAATTCGTCCTGGAAATAGCTCATCGACTGGCGCAGCAGATAACGATGCGCCTGCCAGCGGATGCGCTGCGGGAAATTCCCCATCAGCGTCTGGTGCATCAAGAGCGAGAACAGCACCTGCAACAGCGGCAGGCCGATGACCAGGATCGCCCCCATGGCCAGCAGCCGCTGCCCCTCGAGGCTCCAGAAATTCGCCCGGTCCGCCGCCGCCAGCCGATCGACCAGCGCGCCCAGATAGCCAAACAGCACCACCTCGGCCACCGCGATCAGCGCCGAGCAGGCGGCCATGGCCAGCATGTAGACCTCGGCCCCGCGCGAGAAATGCAGGATGAAGCGCCACAGCCCCCGCGGCGGCATGCGCGGCAGGTCGGCGGGATAGGGGTCAAGCCGGCGCTCGAACCAGCTGAACATGGCGGGCCTCATTGATGGGCGGGGGCCAGCATAGCACGCCTGCCCCGTCCCGCCAGAGCCGGCGCGGGCCGCTCAGCCCTGCCCGTCGCGCCCGCCCTCGGACAGCGCCCGGTCCTCCTGGGCGATGAAATGGTCCATCATCAGGCGCCAGATGCGGTCGGCAAGCTGCGGGTCCAGCCCCTGGGCGCGCGCCATGCGGCGGGCATTGGCCGCCACCTCCTCGACGCGGCTGTCGATGCGCGCCGGCAGATGTTCGCGCGCCTTGATGCGCGCCGCCTCGTCGATCAGCGCCGAGCGCTGCGCCAGCAGGGCGACAAGCTGCGCATCCAGCGCGTCGATGCGCGCGCGCAGCTCGGGCATGGCCGAGCCGGGCGGCAATTCGGAATCAGGTCTGCTCATGTCCGAGCCATGCCTTGCCGCGCGCCGCAAGGCAAGCCCATGATCGGCGGGGTCAGTTGCGCGAAAGTCGCAGACAATATGCCGCACTCTACCCTTGCACGAATGCGCTGGTCCTTGCCGCATTGGCGTGATGAAACCGGCCCCGGGCGGTTTCGCCCCGACGTTCCGGAAAAGCCGGGACGGCGCCCGCGCCCGCTTCTGCCATCATTCGCGGCCTCGGCCCCGGGGGTGGCAGGCGCGGCCGGCGCCGTCCGGGCCGACCGCAAGACCTTTCTCCAAAGACCTTTCGCATGACGCGAATCCCCCGGGCCAGCCCCGGGGGCTCTTGTCCGGCGCGCCTAGCCCTGCGGCTGCGGCGCCGGTTCCGCGGGCACGGCGGCGCTGCCGGCGCGCGGGATGGCGGTGACCGAGGGGATCGACGAGCCCGGGGTGGAATCGTCGCCGCCCAGGGCCTCGCCGCGAATGACGCGGCCGATGTCCTCGCCGGTCAGGGTCTCGTATTCCAGCAGGCCCTTGGCCAGGCGCTCGAACTCCTGCTCCTTCTCGGTCAGGATGCGGAAAGCCTCGCGATAGCCCTGCTCGATCAGCTCGTGCACTTCCTGCTCGATCAGTTCCTTGGTCGCGGCCGAGACCGAGAAGCCGCCGGTATTGCCGGAATAGCCCTCATGCGCCTCGGCATAGTCGATATTGCCGACCTTGTCGGACATGCCCCAGCGCATCACCATGGCGCGCGCCAGCTGGCTGGCCTGCTGGATGTCGCCGGCCGGGCCGTTCGAGACCCCTTCCTCGCCGTATTTGATGATCTCGGCGGCCTTGCCGGCCATGGTCATCGCCAGCTTCTGCTTGGCCTCGTCCTTGTGATAGTTCAGCCGGTCCATCTCGGGCAAGGATACCACCATGCCCAGCGCGCCGCCGCGCGGGATGATCGTCGCCTTGTAGACCGGATCGCATTTCGGCAGGCTAAGCCCGACGATGGCATGGCCGGCCTCGTGATAGGCGGTCTTTTCCTTCTGCTCGGGGGTCAGCACCATCGAGCGGCGCTCGACGCCCAGCATGACCTTGTCCTTGGCATTCTCGAAATCCTCCATGGCGACGAAACGCCGGCCGATGCGCGCGGCCATCAGCGCCGCCTCGTTCACGAGGTTCATCAGGTCGGCGCCGGAAAATCCGGGCGTGCCGCGGGCGATGATGCGCAGATCCACATCGGGGCCGACCGGCACCTTGCGCGCATGCACAGAAAGGATCTTTTCCCGGCCCTTGATGTCGGGGTTCGGCACATAGATCTGGCGGTCAAAGCGGCCGGGCCGCAGCAGCGCCGGGTCCAGCACGTCCTTGCGGTTGGTGGCGGCGATGATGATCACGCCCTCATTGGCGTCAAAGCCGTCCATTTCGACCAGAAGCTGGTTCAGGGTCTGCTCGCGCTCGTCATTGCCGCCGCCGATGCCGACGCCGCGCGCCCGGCCGACGGCGTCGATCTCGTCGATGAAGACGATGCAGGGGGCCGATTTCTTGGCCTGCTCGAACATGTCGCGCACGCGGCTGGCGCCGACGCCCACGAACATTTCCACGAAATCCGAACCCGAGATGGTAAAGAAGGGCACACCCGCCTCGCCGGCGATGGCGCGGGCGAGCAGGGTTTTCCCGGTGCCGGGCGGGCCCACGAGCAGCGCGCCTTTCGGGATCTTGCCGCCGAGGCGGGAAAATTTCTGCGGGTTGCGCAGGAATTCGACGATTTCCTCCAGCTCTTCCTTGGCCTCGTCGATGCCGGCCACGTCGTCGAAGGTCACCCGGCCGTGCTTTTCGGTCAGGAGTTTCGCGCGCGACTTGCCAAAGCCCATGGCGCCGCCCTTGCCGCCCCCCTGCATGCGGTTCATGAAAAAGATCCAGATGCCGATAAGCAGGATGAAGGGCAGCCAGACGCCCACCAGCGACATGAAGCCCGATTGCTGTTGGCGTTCGACCCGGACCTCGATGCCCTTGTCGATCAGCCGGTCGGCGATCTCTTCGCCCTGCGGGCGCACGGTGACATATTGCTTGCCGTCCTTGCCGGTGACGGCGATGTTCTCGCCGTCGATGGTGACGGCGGTCACCTCGCTCTTGTCCACCCTCTGGATGAAATCGGAATAGCTGATCTGGCGGCTGTTCATCTGCGCGGATCCGTCGCTGAACAGGTTGAACAGCGCCAGGATCATCAGGAACAGAACCACCCAGAAGGCGATATTGCGCGCGTTGCCCAAGGGCAGGTCCTCCGCGGGAAAAAGGCTTTCGTGTGAAAATAGGGATTCCGGCGCAAGGTTCAATGCGAATAGAGCAATGCGCGGAATTCCCCGACCCCGCGCAGCGGCACGGCGCGCAGCGCGCCCGGCACCAGCAGGGGTGCGGCGATCAGCCTGCCGCCCTGCCAGACCCCGGGGCTGGCGGCGGCCTCGTCCCGGTCAAGCCCGGCCTCGCGCCAGGGCAGGTCGGTCAGCGGCGCATGGCCAAGCGCGCGCAGCTCCTGCCCCGGCGCCAGACCGTCGATGCGCCAGCGCCGGTCCCAGACCGCGCCGGGACCGCTGGCCGGCGGGCTGCGCAGCGCGGCGGCGGGTTCGCGGATCAGCCGCAGCCAGGACCCGCGCGCATTGAGGATCACCCCCTCCAGCGTCAGCCGCGCCGCACCGGCCAGCGCCGCACGCGCGCGCAAGGCCGGGCTGCGCCGCGGGCCATGCGGGGCGCCGCTGACATGGCGGATACCGGCGGTCAGCAGGCGGTGGCCGATCTCCTGCGGTGCAGCGCGAAAGGCCGCCAGCGGCAGCGCCAGCGATCCGGCGCGGCATTCGGCGCCTTCCGCCGTCCGGGCGGCGAATTCCTGCAGCGCCGCGCGCGCCATGCCAAGATTTTCCGCCGTCTGCGCCAGTTGCGGCAAGGGCAGTTCCAGCAGGGCCAGCGCCTGACGGATGCGCACGCGTTCGTAACCCGGGTCCAGGTTCGAGGGATCCTCGGCCCAGGCGATGCCGCGCGCGCCCAGCCAAAGGCGCAGCTCGGCGCGCCCGACCGCCAGCATCGGCCTGAGCCAGTCGATGCCCAAAGCCGCGCGCCGGGGCGCCATGCCGGCCAGCCCGTCGACGCCGGCGCCACGGCCCAGGCGCATCAGCAGCGTCTCGGCCTGATCGTCCAGCGTATGGCCCAGAAGCACCGCCCGCAGCCCCTGCCGCCGCGCCCAGTCGGACAGCAGGTGCAGCCGCGCCTCGCGCGCGGCCGCCATCAGATTGCCGCGCCGCGCACCGGTCCAGGGCAGAACCTCATGCGCGATGCCCAGCGCCCGCGCCGCGGCGCCGGCCTGCGCGGCCTCGGCACCCGATTCCGGGCGCAGGCGGTGATCGACCGTCGCCGCCAGCAGCCGTGCCCGGCCCCAGCCATGCGCCAGATGCATCAGTGCCGTGGAATCGCCGCCGCCGGACAGCGCGATGCCCAGCGCGGGCAGATCGCCCGCCAGATCCGCCAGCGCCGCATGCACCCTGGCCGCGACCGGGTCGGCCTCAGCCGCCATCCTGCAGGTCCGCACCCGCCTCGGGATCGGTGCCCTCGCCGATCAGCGCCTCGCAGCCACTGGCGGCGCTACGCTTCTCGGCCTCGCCCGCCTGCGGGCTGGCGGGAAAGCGGGTCAGGATCTCCTGCAGGTAAAAGCAGCCCTCCTGCGGGCCGCCCTTGGCCGACATGGCCCGCGACAGGCCCAGCAGTGCATCCGCGGCCTGCGGCCCGTCGGGATTGGCGGCAAAGCTTTCCAGCCAGGCGATGCCGGCCCCGGCCAGATCGCCGGCCGCATCCAGCGCCGCACCGCGCAGGAACAGCGCCTCGGCGGTCAGCGGACCACCGGCATGGGTCTTGGCGATGGCCGCAAAGAGCTCTGCAGCACGGTGAAAGTCACCCTGACCGAGCACCTCCCGGGCCCGGTCGAAATCGGCCTTTTCCGCCGCGGTGACGGCAGCCCCGGCCGGAGGGGCGGTGATCTGGCGCGCAGCACCCTGGCGGTCCGGGCCGGGCAGCGGGCTGGCGCCGCCCTGTTCGCCCAGCGGCGGCGGCGTGGTCAGGCTGCCCAGATCGCAGCCCTCCTCCATCTCGCACAGGCGGAACTCGATGTCGCCGATGCGCGTGGTGCCATCCCGCACGATGCGGTCGATGCGGTTCTGCAGCTGTTCGGTCTGGCCGGTCAGCTGCGCCAGCCGCGCCTCCATGGCGTTCATGCGGTCGATGGCGCTGTCGCCGCCGGCGGCGGCATAGCCCGCCGGGCCGGCCGCGACCAGCTGCGCGCGCAGATATTGCAGATCGGCCGCAAGCTGGTTCAGCTCGGCGCGGATATCGGCCAGCGATGCCGCGTCCTGCGCCGCCGCCGGCAGCGCCGCCAGCGCGAATGCGGCCGCCAGAAGCAGCCGGCGCATCACATGCCCGCCCCAGGCGCGACCACCGTGACGGCGCGGCGGTTCCTGGAATAGCATTCCTCGGTCGAGCAGACCGCCAGCGGCCGTTCCTTGCCATAGCTGACGGTGCGCAGCCGGCCCGCCGCCACCCCCTGCGAGATCAGGTATTCCTGCACCGAATTCGCCCGGCGTGCGCCCAGCGCGATATTGTATTCGCGCGTGCCCTGTTCGTCGGCATGGCCCTCGATCACCGCGGAAAAGCCGCGGTTCTGGTTCAGCCAGCCGGCCTGGTTGGCCAGCGTCGCCCGCGCCTCGGGGGCCAGCGTGGACTGGTCGACCGCAAACAGCACCGTGTCCCCGACCGCGGTCTTGAAATATTCGGCCGTTCCCGGCAGCGCCGCGGCGCCGACCCCGCCCATGCCGGCGCCATTGGCATAGGGGTCCTGCACCTGCATGTCCTGCGCCGAGCGGGCACAGGCCGCCAGCGCAAGCAGGGCAGCGCAGGCGGCGATCTTTCCAAGGGTTTTCATCTTGCTGTCCATCTTACGCGTTCAGGGCAGCAACGGGCCCCAGTCGGGGTCCGAGGCCGCGCCACCAATCTTGACCGGACGCATGTTGCGCCCGGTGATGTCGACCGAATGCAGGAACGGCTGGCCGTTGCCGCCCGGCGTCACCCGGGTGAACATCACAACCCGCCCATTGGGGGCCCAGGACGGGCCTTCGTCAAGAAACGATTCCGTCAGCATTTTCTCTTCCGAACCGTCGGTGCGCATGACGCCGATGTGGAACTTGCCGCCCTGCTGGCGGGTAAAGGCGATCATGTCGCCGCGCGGCGACCAGACCGGGGTGCCGTAACGCCCCTCGCCAAAGCTGATGCGCCGCGGCTCGCCGCCATTCGCGCCCATGATGTAAAGCTGCGGCGTGCCCGAGCGGTCGCTCTCGAACACGATCTGGCTGCCGTCGGGGCTGAAGCTGGGCGAGGTTTCGATCGAGGGGGCACTGGTCAGCGCCCGCTGCGCGCCGCTGGCCGCGTCCATCTGGTAGATGTCGGTATTGCCGCCCTGCTCCAGCGAATAGACGATCCAGCGCCCGTCGGGCGAAAACCGCGGCGAAAAGCTCATCGTGCCCTGGCCGCCCGCGCTCAGCGGCCGCGAGGCGAGGCTGTTCACATCCATCAGCATCGCCTGCGGAAAGCCGCTGGCATAGCTGGTGAAAAGCAGCCGCGAGCCGTCGGGCGAAAAGCGCGGCTTCAGCACCAGCGCGGAATCGTCGGTCATCCAGCGGGTGTTGGCGCCGTCGTAATCCATGATGCCGATGCGCTTGCGGCGCGCGTCCTTGGGGCCGCTTTCCTGGACAAAGGCCACGCGGCTGTCGAAATAGGGCCCCTCGCCGGTCAGTCGGGCATAGATCTGGTCGGCGGCCTTGTGCGCGGCGCGGCGCCAGTTGCCGGTGGCGGCGTCGAACTGCATGCCGTCGCCCAGCGGCTGGCCGGCAAAGACATCGAACAGGCGGAACTTGACGATGACCTTGCCGCCCTCGACACGCACCGCGCCGGTGATCAGCGCCTGGGCGTTGATCGCCTTCCAGTCCTCGTAGGACACCGGCGTCTCGAAGCTTTCGGGCCGGGCGATATGGGCGCTGGCGGGGATCTCGCGAAACAGGCCGGTGCCGGTCAGGTCGGCGGCGATCAGCCCCTGCACCTTGGCCAGATATTCGCCCGCGCCCCCCTCGTCGTGGAAGGCGGCGATGGCAAAGGGCATCGGTTCGATCACCCCGTCGGTGATCTCGATGCGCAGCGGCCCGTCCTGCGCCAGCAGCGGCGCGCCAAGGCCCATGCCCGCCAGCGCGATGACGGAAGTCAGCAGAAGATTACGCAACATGAAACGCCTCTGAAGCTTTGCCTGCACCATATCGGCGCAGGGCGCGGGATGGAATGGTCACTGGATGCGTGCCCCCCCGCCCGGGTTGAAGTCGATGATCGTGACCTTCCAGCGGTCGTATTTCTCGGCCGGCAGCGGATAGCCGTTCTTCTGGCAGCGCAGGATCGCCCGGCGCGCCGCCTCATAGGCCTGTTTCGCCGCCGCGTCCGAGCCGCCGGCATGGTCCACCATGCGCAGCGAACCCGATTCGACCCGGCCATCGGGCGTCATCGAAAACTGCACCGAGACCCTGGTGCGCGACGCCTCGCTCGACAGCGAGCCGATGTTCCAGCAGGCCTCGACAGCGACGCGAAAGCCGTCCTTCTCGCCCTGGCTCAGCGGCGGGCCCTTGGCCGCGGCCCCGCCGCCGCCGGCCGCTCCGGCGCCCTCGTCCTTCTTCTTCGCCTCGGCCAGGGCGGCCTTTTTCGCGGCCTCCTCGGCCTTGCGCTCGGCCTCGGCCCTTTCCCTGGCCTTCTTCTCGGCAGCCGCCTCAGCCGCGGCCTTCTTCGCGGCAGCGGCCTTTTCTGCCTCGACCTTCTCGGCGGCAGCCTTCTTCGCCTCGGCGGCCTTCTTCTCGGCGGCGGCGATGCGCGCTGCCTCAGCCTTCTTCTCTGCGGCCTGCTTCTCTGCGGCCTTCTTCTCTGCGGCCTTCTTCTCGGCGGCCTCGCGTTCTGCGGCGCGTTTCTCGGCGGCCTTTTCCCTGGCCTCTTCCTCGGCTGCCGCGGCGGCAAGGCGGCGGGCACGGCCACGCTCGGCATCGGCCTTGCGCGCCGCCTCGGCCTCGGCGGCACGGGCCGCATCCTCGCGGCGCTCCTCGCGGGCGCGTTCCTCGGCAGCACGCTTCTCGGTGGCACGCTTCTCGGAGGCGCGGCGGGCGGCAGCCTCGGCGACCTTTGCGGCCGCGGCCTGTTCGGCGGCAGCCTCCTTGGCGGCGCGCGCCAGCAACTCGTCGCGCGCGCGCGCGGCCTCGGCGGCGGCGCGGCGGGCCTGCACCGCCTCGGACAGCCCCTCGGGTCGGCCGCGCGGACGCGACGAGGCCACCGGCGCCAGGGCCGAGCGCTCCGGCAGCGGCGCGGGCACCTGCGCCGGGGCGCGCAGCGGCGCGGGGCGGCTGCCGGCCTGCGGCAGCGCCGCCAGATCCACGTCTTGCGCCGGTTCGGCGGGTTTCGGCGCGTCGCTCAGAATCGCCACGGGATGGTCCGGCCGCGCGAAATCCGACAGGTCGGGCCGCGCCTCGGGACGCTCGGCGGGTCGCGACAGCGCCGCCGCCCGCGCCTCGGGCGCCGGCGGGCTGACCGCCTCGGGGGCGCCGGCGCGGTTCTCGTCCGCGGGCGGGCGCGGCTGCGCCGGCGTGGTCGCGGCCTGGTCCGAGACCGGCCCCTGCCCCGCCGCCGCCGCAGCCAGCGACTGGAATTCCGCCTCGGACATGGTGGCGACCTCGGCCATGCGCACCGCCTCGAGCGGCTGCGGCCGAAACAGCGCGCCGCCCAGCAGCGCCGCGCCGATCAGCCCGGCATGGGCCAGGCCCGAGACCCAGTATCCGATGCGATCCGCGCGATCCATGGGATCAGCCCTTTCCGCCCGCATCCATGCGCGGCCCGCCGGCCTCGGTCACCAGCACGATATTGTTGAAGCCCGCGGCATTCAGCGCCCCCATGACCTGCATGATGCGCGCATAGGGGATGGCGCCATCGGCACGCAGATAGATCTTGTCGCTTTGCCGTTCCGCGGCCACGGCGCGCAGGCGGGAGATCAGCTCATCCTCGGGGACCTCGGTGGTCATCACCAGGATCGGCCCCTCCGGGGTGACCGAGACCGCCAGCGGCTCCTCGGGTTCGGCCGGCACCGCCTGCGCCGCGGTCTTGGGCAATTCCAGCGGCACGCCCACGGTCAGAAGCGGCGCCGCCACCATGAAGATGATCAGCAAGACCAGCATCACGTCCACAAAGGGCGTGACGTTGATTTCCGCCATCGGCTGGCTGCGGGCGCGCCCGCGCCCCTTGCGCTCGCGTCGGATCGTCCCGGCCGCCATCACGCGTCGTCCAGCTGGCGCGACAGGATGGTCGAGAATTCGTCGGCGAAGGTCTCGTGATTGCCGGTGATGCGGTCGGCGTCCGCACTGAGCTTGTTGTAGAAGATCACCGCCGGGATCGCCGCCAGCAGGCCCAGCGCCGTCGCCACCAGCGCCTCGGCGATGCCCGGCGCCACCACGGCCAGCGAGGTGTTTTGCGAAATCGCGATCTCCTCGAAGGCGGTCTTGATGCCCCAGACGGTGCCGAACAGCCCGATGAAGGGCGCGGTCGAGCCCACCGTGGCCAGGAACGGCAGCCCGCCGGTCAGGCGGTCGTTCTCGCGGTTGATGGCCACATTCATCGCCCGGTCGATGCGCGCCGTGGCGCCGGCGATCAGGTTGCCATCGTCGCGGTGACTGCGGCGCCATTCGGTCATGCCGGCGGAAAAGATGCGCTCGGCCGGGCCCGAGGGCGTGTCGCCGATCTGGTCATACAGATCGTCCAGCGGTTGGCCGGACCAGAAGGCGCGGTCGAAACGCTCGGCCTCGCGGCGCGCGGCGCCATAGACCAGGAATTTGCGGATGATGATCGCCCAGCCCCAGAACGAGGCCAGGACCAGGATCACCATGACGATCTGCACGGTCAGCGATGCGCGCACAAACAGCGCGATCAGCGAGAAATCGACCGGCTGCCCGGCTCCGGCGAGTTGTTCCATGAATTTATGGCCTGTCCTTTTGGCCGCGCGTTCGCGGCTTGTTCAGCGCCGCTTAACAGAAAGCCCGGGTCGGCCAAAGCCCTGGCCCTGTCAATTCTGCGTCAGATCGCCGCCGCCGGCGCCAAGCCGCGCGGCCAGCGCCGCCGGCAACCGCGCCGGCCGGCCGCGGGCACCCAGGCAGGCCAGGGTCACGCGCGCGCCAAACAGCACCCTGTCCTCGCGCAGCACGCGCTGGTCCAGAACGATGCGCGCCGGACCCAGGGCATGCAGCACCGTCTCGACGTGCACCAGATCGTCGAAACGCGCCGGCGACAGGTAATCCGCCTCAAGCCGGCGCACGACAAAGACCAGCCCGGCGGCCTTCAGCGCATTCTGGTCCACGCCCAGCTCGCGCAGCCATTCCGAACGCGCGCGCTCGATGAATTTCAGATAATTGGCGTAATAGACGATCCCGGCCAGATCGGTGTCCTCGTAATAGATGCGGACGGGAAAGCTGTGCATGGCGGGCTTACTCCGGCCGCGCCAGCCGCGCTGCCAGCCGCAGCGCATGCGAGGCGTCGCGCGCCACCGGGGGCAGCACCGGGTCATAGGCGGCGCGGATCAGCCGCGCCAGTTCCGCCGAGGGCTGCACGTCGCGCGCGAATGTCAGCATGGCGCGCACCGCCAGCAGTTCCGCCAGCTGCCCCGGATGCGCCCGGGCAAGGGCGCCGCCCATGTTGACAAAGCTCAGGCAGGCCCGGATGGCGCCATCGGGGTCAAAGCGGAACAGCCGGTATTGATCCGCCGACCCCGAGGCCAGCCGCTCGGGCAGGCCCGGCTGGCCGGTCAGCAGGTCCAGATCCGGCACGCTGGCAAGCTCGCTCCAGTCACGCAGGAAAAAGCTCATCATGTTGGCGCCCATCTCGGGATCGGTGTCGGTCACGCCAAGCCCGGCATGGCGCGCCACCGCATACGTCGCCTCGCGAAACACCGGCAGGCTTTCATCGGCCAGGCCAAAGATCACCGGCGCCAGCGGCCGCCCCCAGCGCGCGCAAAGATAACGCCCCTCGCGGGTGAACAGGCTCTCGATCTCGGCGTTTCCCAGCATCGGGCAGCCTCTTTCCTGCGCGGCGTTCCTTGGGGGCATGCGGCGAGCCCCCCGATCGCGGAGCTAGCCGACGATGCTGGCCTCGGTCGCGGCGCGCAGGTCAGCCTCGCTGACGCCGGGGGCGAGATCGACGATCTTCAACCCGCCCTCGACCACATCCAGCACCCCGAGGTTCGAGATGATGCGGTTCACCACGCCCTTGCCGGTCAGCGGCAGGGTGCAGGATTTCAGCACCTTCGATTCCCCGTGCTTGTTGGTGTGGTCCATGACCACCACGACGCGGCCGACGCCGGCCACCAGATCCATCGCGCCGCCCATGCCCTTGACCAGCTTGCCCGGGATCATCCAGTTCGCCAGATCGCCGTTCTCGGCCACCTCCATGGCGCCGAGAATCGCCATGGCGATCTTGCCGCCGCGGATCATGGCGAAACTCTCGGAACTGTCGAAATAGGCGGTCTGCGGCAGTTCCGTCACCGTCTGCTTGCCGGCATTGATCAGATCGGCGTCCTCCTCACCCTCATAGGGAAAGGGGCCGATGCCCAGCATGCCGTTTTCCGACTGCAGCGTGACATGCACGCCCTTGGGGATATAGTTCGCCACCAGCGTCGGGATGCCGATGCCGAGGTTCACATACCAGCCGTCCTGCAGTTCCTGCGCGGCCCGCGCCGCCATCTGGTTCCGATCCCAACCGGCCATCACGCGGTCTCCTTCTTGCGGGTGGTGCGCTGCTCGATGCGCTTTTCGTGCCGGCCCTGGATCAGGCGGTGGACATAGATCCCCGGCAGATGGATCGCGTCGGGGTCAAGACTGCCGGTGGGCACGATCTCCTCGACCTCGCAGATGCAGATGCGGCCGCATTTCGCCGCCGGCACGTTGAAATTGCGCGCCGTCTTGCGAAACACCACATTGCCGCTTTCATCGGCCTTCCAGCCCTTGACGATTGACAGGTCGGCGACGATGCCGCGCTCCAGGATATAGGTCTGGCCGTCGAAATCGTGATGCTCCTTGCCCTCGGCGATGACGGTGCCGACACCGGTGCGGGTATAGAACCCCGGAATGCCGGCGCCACCGGCGCGCATGCGCTCGGCCAGAGTGCCCTGCGGGTTGAATTCCAGTTCCAGTTCGCCCGACAGATACTGGCGCATGAATTCGGCATTCTCGCCGACATAGGACGAGATCATCTTGCGGATGCGGCGCTGGTCCAGAAGCTTGCCCAGGCCAAAGCCGTCGACGCCGCAATTGTTGCTGGCGATGCTCAGATCGCGGGTGCCGGCCTTCAGGATGGCGTCGATCAGCAGTTCGGGAATGCCGCAAAGTCCGAAGCCCCCGGCGGCAATCAGCATCCCGTCCCGCAGGACCCCCGCGACTGCCGCATCCGCGTCTGGATAGATCTTCTTCATGCCTTCCTCCACTGGCCTGCCACACCGTTGTGGCCAGTTTCGAAAACCGTGTCAACGCAAGGGGGAACCGTTGCGCGCGCCCGGCGCTTTCCCCTGCAGAGGAGATCACGCGACATGGCTGACATCATGATCAGGCGCGCCTATGAGCCCGCCGCAACGAACGAGGGCTGCCGGGTGCTGGTCGACCGGCTCTGGCCGCGCGGGCTCAGCCGCGAGCGCCTGCAGATGGATCTCTGGCTGAAAGAGATCGCGCCCTCGGACGAGCTGCGCCACTGGTTCGGCCACGAGCCGGCGAAATGGGACGAGTTCCAGCGCCGCTACCGCGCCGAACTGGACGCGAACCCCGGCCCGGTGGCCGAGCTGCGCGCGCTTGCCCAGGCCGGGCGGCTGACGCTGCTCTATGCCGCCCATGACAGCGCGCATAACAACGCCGTGGCGCTGCGCGACTATCTGGGCGGCTAAGCCGCCGCGCTATTCGCCCCCGGCCGGTTTCGCCGCCGTCTTGCGCGCCGCGGGCTTCTTTGCGGCCGGGCTTTTGGCGGTCGCGGCCTTCGCGGTCTTCGCCTTCGCGGTCTTGGCGGCGGCAGGCTTGGCGGCCGCCTTGCGCGCCGGTTTCTTGCCGGACCTGGCGGATTTCTCGGCGATCAGTTCCAGCGCGCGCTCCAGCGTCACCGCGCCGGGCTCCAGGTCGCGCGGCAAGGTGGCATTGACCTTGCCCCATTTGACGTAAGGACCATAGCGCCCGCCCAGTACCTGCACCGCCCCGCCCTCGGGGTGTTCGCCCAGTTCCGCCAGCGCTGCGGCCGGCGCCGCGCGGCCGCGGACCTGCTTGCTGGCCAGAACCTCGACGGCGCGGTTCATGCCGATGCTAAAGACCTCATCGACCTCGGGCAGATTGGCGTATTTCGCCCCATGCTTCACATAGGGGCCATAGCGACCGATGCCGGCCTCGACCGGCACGCCGTCCTCGGGATGCGGGCCGATCGCGCGCGGTAGCGCCAGCAGCGCCAGAGCCCGCTCCAGATCGACCGAGGCCGGGTCCCAGCCCTTGGGGATCGAGGCGCGCGGCGGCTTGGGGTTTTCCACCGTCGCCTCGCCGCGCTGCACATAGGGGCCGAAGCGGCCGTTCTTCAGGCTGATCTCGCAGCCCGCGTCCTCGCCCAGCACCGCGTCACCCACGGCCTCGGCGTCGGCGCCGCTGATCGGCCGGGTAAAGCGGCATTCGGGATAGTTCGCGCAGCCGATGAAGGCGCCGCCCGAACGCGCGGTCTTCAGATGCAGCCGGCCCTTGTGGCAAAGCGGGCATTCGCGCGGGTCCGAGCCGTCGGGCCGCGGCGGATAGAGATGCGGCGCCAGCGCCTCGTCGATCGCCTCCAGCACCTCGCCGATGCGCAATTCGCTGGTGCCCTCCAGCGCCAGGGTGAAATCCTTCCAGAAGCGGCGCAGCACCTCGCGGTAAGCGCGCTCGCCCGAGGAAATGTCGTCCAGCTCCCCCTCGAGGCTCGAGGTGAAGTCATAGCTGACATAGCGTGGAAAGTATTTCTGCAGGAACACGGTGACCAGCCGGCCCTTGTCCTCGGGGATCAGGCGGCCCTGTTCCTTGCGGACGTAATCGCGGTCCTGGATCGTGGTCACGATGCTGGCATAGGTCGAGGGGCGGCCGATGCCCAGCTCCTCCATGCGCTTGACCAGCGTGGCCTCGGTATAGCGCGGCGGGGCCTGGGTGAAATGCTGCTCGGGGGTGACGCCGCGTTTCGCGGCCGCCTCGCCCGGCTGAACGGGCGGCAGGCGGCGGCCGTCCTCGTCCTCGTCATCGTCGCGGCCCTGATCGTAAACCTTCAGGAAACCGTCGAACAGCATCACCTGACCATTGGCGCGCAGACCAACCTGCCCGTCACCCGAGGCGATCTCGACCACGGTGCGCTCCATGCGCGCCGATTCCATCTGGCTGGCGATGGTGCGCTTCCAGATCAGGTCGTACAGTGCCTTCTGGTCCTTGTCCGAGACCGGCAGCCGGTCGGGCGACAGCATCATGTCGGTCGGGCGGATGCATTCATGCGCTTCCTGCGCGTTCTTGGCCTTGTTCTTGTACATGCGCGGGGATTTCGGCAGGTATTGCTCGCCGAAACGCGCCCTGATCGCGTCGCGCGCCGCCATCACCGCCTCGGGGGCCATGTCGATGCCGTCGGTCCGCATATAGGTGATGTGGCCGGCCTCATACAGCCGCTGCGCCGCCGACATGCAGACCTTGGCGCCCAGACCCAGCTTGCGCCCGGCCTCCTGCTGCAGGGTCGAGGTCATGAAGGGTGGCCAGGGGTTGCGGCTGGCGGGCTTGGCGGTGACGCTGGCCACCGACAGATCGCGGCTGGTGATCGCGGCGACGGCCAGCTGCGCCTGCTCTTCGGTGGCGATGTCGAAGCGCTCGAGCTTGCGGCCGCCGAACACCGTCATCGCCGCGTCGAACTCGTCGCCGCGCGGCGTCGCCAGGCGCGCATGCACCGACCAGTATTCGCGGGCGCGGAAGGCCTCGATCTCCATCTCGCGCTCGACCACCAGGCGCAGCACCACCGACTGCACCCGGCCCGCCGACTTGGCGCCGGGCAGCTTGCGCCACAAGACCGGCGACAGCCGGAAGCCCACCAGATAATCCAGCGCGCGCCGCGCCAGATAGGCATCGACCAGCGGCTGGTCGATCTGGCGCGGGCTGGCCATGGCCTCGGTGACGGCATTCCTGGTGATGGCGTTGAAGGTGACGCGGCTGACCTGCGAGCCCTTCTTCAGCGCCGGCGCCAGCGCTTCCAGCAGATGCCAGGAAATCGCCTCGCCCTCGCGGTCGGGGTCGGTCGCCAGAATCAGGTTCGGGTCGGATGCCAGCGCATCCCGGATCGCCTTGACGTGCTTCTTCGACTCGGCGGCGATTTCCCAGGTCATCGCGAAATCGGCGTCCGGATCGACGCTGCCATCCTTGGGCGGCAGGTCGCGCACATGGCCAAAGGACGCCAGAACCGTATAGTCGTCGCCCAGATATTTGTTGATTGTCTTGGCCTTGGCCGGGGACTCGACAACGACGACTGGCATTGCTCTTCCTTCGCGGGTGATTCGGCCCGGGAAAATGGGCGCCCCCCGGCAAAGTGTCAACGCCGTCATGCCGGCGCGAACGGGGATCCGCGGGCAGCCGGGAGCATCGCGCCCCCGGCCACGCAATCAGATGCCGTCGCCCACGAAGGCTTTTTCGACAACGAATTCCTTGGGATCGCTATTGGCGCCCTCGCGCAGGCCAAAGCCCTCCAGCACCGCCTTCACATCGGTGTTGAAGGCCAGGCTGCCGCAGATCATGGCGCGGTCATTGGCCGCATCCATGCCCGGCAGGCCCAGATCGGCAAAGACCTTGCCCGAGGTCATGTTGTCGGTGATCCGCCCCATCAGCGGCGTCTGCTCGCGCGTGGTGGTCGGATAATACAGCAGCCGGCTGGCGAAATCCTCGCCGTAAAGCTCGGAGAGCAGCGGGTCGTGCTTCAGGTTCTCGACCAGCTCGCGGCCATAGGCCAGCTCGTCGGCGGTGCGGCAGGTGTGCATCATGATCACCTGCTCGTAGCGCTCATAGGTCTCGGGGTCGCGCATCAGCGAGGCAAAGGGCGCAAGCCCGGTGCCGGTGGCCAGAAACCACAGGCGCTTGCCCGGCAGCAGTGCGTCCAGCACCAGCGTGCCCACGGGTTTCGGGCGCAGAATGATCTGGTCGCCGGGCTGGATGTTCTGCAGCCGCGAGGTCAGCGGCCCGTCCGGCACCTTGATCGAATAGAATTCCAACTCCTCGTCCCAGTTGGGCGAGGCGATGGAATAGGCACGCAGGATCGGCTTGCCGTTGTCGTCGGGCAGGCCGATCATCACGAATTCGCCCGAGCGAAAGCGCAAGGACGCCGGGCGCGTCACCCGGAACGAGAAAAGCCGGTCCGTCCAGTGCCTGACCGTGGTCACGGTCTGGGCATCTGGCAGGGTCTTGGCGGGTTTGGTGGCGATGTCCACGGCAAAGTCCAGTGTCATGTCGGGGTCCCGGTCTATCTAATGTATCAGGGTTCGGGGTTAAAGTCCGGGGTCAGCCGGCCAGACGCGACCGATGGTCCCAGTCCTGCCAGTCGGCACGAAACAGCCACTGCTCCTGCGGCTGGCGGGTGGCCAGGGCGGCGGGGATGCGGACCTCGTCAAAGCCCACGCGCCGGGCCATGGCATATTGATCAGCGATCAGCGCGCCCACCGCCCGCAGCCGGCCCCTGTAGCCGCGGCTGCGCAGATGCCGGGCCAGCGAAAAGCCGCGCCCGTCGGTCATCGCCGGGAAATGAATCGCCAGCAACTCGTGCTCCAGCAGACCGGCCAGATCCGCCAGCGGCGTGTCGGGGGTCAGGACCACCGGCTCGGCGCCGTCGTCGGGGTGAAAGCCGTCGTCGCGGACAAGGTAGAAATCGCTCATGCATTCGCTCCTGCGCGGACCATGCGCCCGCCGATGAAATGGATGCCGCATTCGGTCTTGGCGCTGCCGCGCCAGCGCCCGGCGCGCGGGTCCTCGCCCGGTTTCACCGGCGAGGTGCAGGGCGCGCAGCCGATCGAGGCATAGCCCCTGGCGACCAGCGGATGGCGCGGCAGGTTGTTTTCCGCCATGTAATCCTGCACGTCCCCTGCCCGCCAATGCGCCAGCGGGTTGATGCGCAGCCGCGCCGGAGGCTCGGATTCAAAGAACTCCAGCGCCTGCCGCGCGCCGCCCTGAAAGCGCTTGCGGCCGGTGATCCAGGCATCGAACCGCGCCAGTTCGCGCTCGAGCGGCACGGTCTTGCGCAGGTCGCAGCAGGCATCGGTGTCGAACTGGTGCAGCGTGCCGTCGGGATCGGTGCGCGCCAGCTCCGCCTCGCTGGCGCGCACCAGGCGCACATCGGTCAGCCGTAGCCGCTCGGCCACCTCGACCTGATAGGCCAGGGTTTCGGCAAACAGCATCTGCGTGTCGATGAACAGCACCGGCGTTCCCGGGGCCACCACCGACACCATATGCAGCAGCACCACCGATTCCGCGCCAAAGGACGATACCAGCGTGGTCGCGCCCAGGTCGGGGTCGCGCAAGGCACGCCGCAGCACCTCGGTCGCGGCATGATGGCGATAGCGGTCGTTCAGCCGCGCCGCTCGGGCATCCAGCGTCTGGTCAAGCATCGGCCGGATACAGCGCCGCCTTGAACGGCGCCACCCCAAGACGGCGATAGGCATCGAGGAAACGCTCGTCGGGCGATTCCCGCAGCTCCAGATAGGCGTCGATCAGCCGGTCGATGGCCGGGACCACCTCTTCGGCCGGAAAACCCGCGCCGGCGCGCTGGCCCAGCGTCGGCACCTCATAGCCGTCGCCCCCAAGCGTGATCTGGTAATTCTCGACCCCGGCCCGATCAAGGCCCAGGATGCCGATATGGCCCAGGTGGTGATGGCCGCAGGCGTTGATGCAGCCCGAGATGCGGATCTTCATCTCGCCGATCTCGTCCTCGAGGTCGCGGGCGCGGAAATGCGCCGCGATATCCTTGGCGATCGGGATCGAGCGCGCCGTGGCCAGCGAGCAATAGTCCATGCCCGGGCAAGAGATGATATCGGTGATCTTGCCGAAATTCGCCGTGGCGAGGCCGGCCTCACGCAGCGCCGCATAGATTTCCGGCAGATCCGCCTTGCGCACATGCGGCAGCACCAGGTTCTGGTCATGGTTCACCCGGATGTCGCCATGCGCCAGCCGCTCGGCCAAATCAGCGACCAGGCGCATCTGACCGGCGCTCATGTCGCCCGGGGTGACGCCCGGCCCCTTCAGCGTGATGACGGCGCTGGCATAGCCGGGGATGCGGTGCGGATGCAGATTGGTGTCGGTCCAGGACCGGAAGGCGCCATTCGCCGCCCGCGCCGCCTCATAGCCGTCCTCGGGCGCCGCAAGGAATTCGGGCGGGGCGAACTCCGCCCGGATGCCGTTCAGGATTTCCTGGTCCAGCCCCGAGAACATGGCGCGGCGGCGGCCGAATTCCTCGTCCACCTCGGCGCGCAGGGTCTCCATGCCGCGTTCGGCCACGGTGAACTTGATGCGCGCCTTCCATTTGTTGTCGCGCCGGCCGGTCAGGTTGTAGACCGACAGGATCGCCTCGAGATAGGGCAGCAGGTCGGCCTGCGGCAGGAATTCGCGGATCACCTGCCCCAGATAGGGCGTGCGCCCCAGCCCGCCGCCGACCCAGACCTGAAAGCCGCGCGCGCCGTCCTGCTCGACGATGCGCAGGCCGATGTCATAGGCGGTGACCGCCGAGCGGTCCTGCTTGCCGGCCGAGATCGAGATCTTGAACTTGCGCGGCAGGAACTGGAATTCCGCATGGTCGGTGGACCAGCGCCGGATCAGTTCGGCCCAGGGGCGCGGATCCTCGACCTCATCGGCGGCGGCGCCGGCGAAGGCGTCGGCATTGACGTTGCGGATGGTATTGCCCGAGGTCTGGATCGAATGGATGCCGACCGAATTCAGTGCATCCATGGAATCGGGGATGTCGACCAGCTTGTGCCAGTGGAACTGGATATTGGTGCGGGTGGTGAAATGGCCGTAGCCATGGTCGAAACGCTCGGCGACATGGCCCAGCATGCGCAGCTTTTCGGGGTTCAGCGCGCCGTAAGGGATCGCCACCCGATACATATAGGCATGCAGTTGCAGATAGACGCCGTTCTTCAGCCGCAGGGGGCGGAACTCCTCCTCGGTCAGGCTGCCGTCCAGACGGCGCTGGACCTGGGCGCGGAACTGCCTGGCACGGTGGCGCAGGTATTCGCGGTGCTCGTCATTGTGCTGGGGACGGGCGTCAAACATGGCGGACCTCGGCGGCTTGCTGGTCTTGCAGGTAGTTGGTCGGGCCGCTGCGGCGGAACCCTTCGCGGAAATGCGCCGGCTCGGGGCGGCCATCGGCGCCACGCCTAGCCTCGACCAGATAGGGGCCGACGACGAGCCCGGCCTGGCCGGTGGCATCGAGCAGCGCCAGATCGGCGATCGCCTCATCCTCGAAGAGCTGCGCCTCGCGCGGGTCGGGCGTCCAGCCGCCATCCCGCAGCCAGACGCAATGACCCATGCGCAGGTCATTCGCGGTAATGACGCCGGGGGTTGCGCTGGAGGGGATGAAGCCCTTGGACATGGCCGGAACCTTTCGTTTTTTCCGCCCCCCTTATAGAACATTTTCCCCCATATTGACGAGTGGGGTGGAAAAATAAGAAACACGTCCTGCAGATAGCGCCAGACAAAAGAACAGGGTTTCAAGATGGGCATATCCCCGCAGACGGCCATCCGGCTGGACGATACCGACCGCAAAATCCTGTCCCTGCTGCAAGAGGACGCGACGCTGTCGCTTGACGACATCGCGGCCCGGGTGGGGGCATCGAAGACCCCGGTGTGGAACCGGATTCGCAAGCTGCGCGAGGCCGGGGTGATCCGCGCGCAGGTCGCGCTGCTCGATCCCGATTCGCTGGGGCTGGATGCCTGTTTCTTTGTGCTGATCCGCACCTCGGAGCACGATCCGGACTGGGCGCGGCGCTTTCTGGCGGCGGTGCGCGCGCGGCCCGAGGTGATCGAGGCGCATCGCCTGGCCGGGGACATCGACTATATCCTGAAGGTGCGGGTCCGGAACGCCCGCGCCTATGACCGGTTCTATCAGGCGCTGATCGCCGAGGTGAAGATCCACAATGTCACCGCGCTTCTGTCCATGGAGGAGCTGAAATCGACGACGGCGCTGCCGCTGGACTGACGCCGCCGGTGGCAGCGCCGCATGAGTATTTGGAGAACGAAGAAATCTAGGCGATGGCCGCAAGCGCGCGGGGCAGGGCCTCGGCCAGAGCCGCCAACTCGGCCTCGGGGGCGCAGGAGACGCGGATACAGCGGTCCAGCGGCGCAACGCCGGGCATGCGCAGGAAGATGCCCTCCTGCGCCAGTGCGGCCAGCAGGCCGCGGGCATGCGCGCCGTCGCGACCGCAGTCGAGGGCGACAAAATTCGTCGCCGAGGGCAGCGCGACAAGGCCGTTGTTCTGTGCGATGCGGGCAATGCTGTCGCGAGCCTCGGCGACCCGGCGGCAGGTCTGCGCCAGCCAGTCGCGGTCCTGCAGCGCCGCCAGCGCGCCGATCTGGCCGATGCGGTTCATGCCGAAATGGTTGCGGATGCGGTCGAATCCGGCGATCAGCTTTGCCGGGCCGATGGCATAGCCGATGCGAGCGCCCGCCAGCGCATGGGCCTTGGAGAAGGTGCGCAGGCGGATCACCCGCGGATCCTCGGGATCGATGTCGGGGATGACCCCGGCGGGGGCGAATTCGCCATAGGCCTCGTCGAGCACCAGCAGACAGCCCTCGGGCAGTTCGTCCAGCATGGCGTGGATGCGCGCCGCCCCGTGCCAGCTGCCCATCGGATTGTCGGGATTGGCCAGATAGACCAGCCGCGCGCCGCTGGCATGGGCGGCCGCGATCAGGGCCTCGGGGTCCTCGGCATCGTCGCGGTAGGGCACCCGGCAGAAGCGCCCGCCAAAGCCCGCGACGTGGTAGTTGAAGGTCGGATAGGCGCCGTCCGAGGTCACCACCACCTCGCCCGGGGCAAGCAGCAGGCGCACGAGCAGGCCCAGAAGCCCGTCGATACCCTCACCCGGCATGATGTTCGCCGCACCGATGCCGTGATGGGCCGCAAGGGCGTGGCGCAGGTCATGGCTGTCGGGGTCGGCGTATTTCCATGCCTCGGCCGCGGCTGCCTGCATGGCGGCGATGGCGCGCGGCGAGGGGCCGAAGCCGTTCTCATTCGCCCCCAGCCGGGCGCGGAAGGGCCGGCCGGCGCGGCGCTCCAGCGTCTCGGGGCCGGTGAAGGGCACGGTTGCGGGCAGGGCGGCGGGGATGGGGGCAAAGCGCAGGCGGGTCATGGCGGAATGCAAGCCCATTCCCGGCCCGGGCGCAAGTCGCATCCCTCGGGCGCGGCTTCTCTCCTGCCCAAATATCCCGGGGAGTCGCGCGGCACGCGCGGCGAAGTAGAGCCTCTAGAACGCCTTGAAGGTCATGGTGGTCAGCGTGCGCACGATGCCCGGGATGTCGAACAGGTTCTCGGACAGGAAATGCCCGACATCGCGATCCTCGGGCACATAGATCTTGGCCAGCAGGTCATAGTCGCCCGAGGTGGAATAGAGCTCGCTCACGATCTCGCGGTCATAGATCGCGTCGGCGACCTCATAGGTCTTGCCGGGTGTGCAGCGGAACTGGACGAAAACCGGGCGCATGGCGAACCTCCTCGGGAATGTGGGGCAAAGCCTAGACCGCCGGGGCGGTCCCGGTCCAGTCCCCGCGGCCCAGCCCCTGCCAGAAGCGGCGCGCCAGCAGTAGCGCCGCCACCGTCAGCCCGGCGACCAGCCCCAGCCACAACCCCGCCGGCCCCAGCCCGGCGCCAAACGCGAGGCCATAGGCGACCGGCATGCCGACCAGCCAATAGCTGACCGCGGCGATGAACATCGGCACCCGCGTGTCCTGAACGCCGCGCAAAAGCCCCAGCGCGATCACCTGCATCGCATCCATCAGTTGAAACAGCCCCGCATACAGCAAAAGCCCGGCGGCGATGCCGACGATCGCCGGCGTCTCGGGGTGGGTGGCGTCAAGGTAGAGGCCGACCAGTTGCCGCGGAAACAGCTCGAAGGCCGTCATCGCCAGCAGCGCCACCAGCGCCGAGACCACGGTCACCGTCACCCCTGCGTCGCGCATCCAGGCGGCATCCCCGCGCCCCTTGGCCTGGCCGGCGCGGATGGTGGCGGCGTTCGACATACCCAGATGTATCACGAAGGTGATCGAGGCCAGTTGCAGCGCAATGCCATGCGCCGCCAGTTCGCGCGTGCCGATCCAGCCCATCATCACGTTCGAGGCGACAAACAGCCCGCCTTCGGCAAGCATGGTCAGGCCGATGGGCATGCCCAGGACAAAGACCAGGCGCATGCCCGGCCAGTCCGGGCGCCAGAAGCGCTGGAACAACCGATATTTGCGCGCCGGCGGCAGCCAGGCGGCATAGGCGGCGATCGCCACGAGCTGCAGGAACTGCACGATGACCGCCGCGATCGCCGCCCCGCGCACGCCCATTTCCGGCGCGCCCAGATTGCCGAAGATCAGCACCCAGTTCAGCAAGATGACCAGCGGCAGCCCGGCCAGGGTGATCCACAGCACCACCTGCGGGCGCTCCATCGCCGCCAGATAGCTGTTCAGCGCCAGCTGGCCCAGCACCGCCAGCAGGCCGATGCCCTCGATGCGCAGATAGTCCTGCGCCAGCCGCGCCACCTCGGCCTCTTGCCCCAGCGCCAGCAGGATCGGCCCGGAGTGCCAGAAGGCCGGCAGCGACAGAAGCGCCGCACTGATCGACAGCCACAGCGCCATGCGGGTCGAGCGCCGCACCTCGACCTCGTCCTCGCGCGCGATCGCGGTGGCGATCAGCCCCATGACGGCGATGCCGAAACCCATGCCCAGAAAGAACAGGATGTTGAAGAACGACACCGCGATGACCAGCGCCGCCAGTTCCGTCACCCCATACCAGCCCATCATCACGGTATCCGCGACATGGATGGCCAGGCGGGCCAGATGCGAGCCGATCAGCGGCAGGCCAAGCGCGAGCGTGGCGCGCAGATGGGGCGAATAACGAGAGATGGTCATCCGCGCAGCCTTAGCGCCGGCCGCAGGGCGCGGCAAGCGCACCGGCGCCGCTCAGGGCCGGATCTCGACCTCGGTGCCGATGGCGGCATGGGCAAAGATCTCCTCGATTTCGGCATTGCCGACGGCGATGCAGCCGGCGGTCCAGTCGCCCTTGACGCGAAAGCCCGGCGGCACCTGGTCGGGCTGGCCATGGATCATGATGTCGCCGCCGGGATCGACGCCGGCGCGCCGCGCCGCCTCGCGGTGGCGTTTCTGCGGATAGTCGAGGCCCAGCGACAGGTGATAGGCGCTGTTGCGGTTCAGCCGGTCGATGCGAAAGCTGCCCTCGGGGGTGCGGCCGTCGCCCTGCCGGTTCTTGTCGCCCTCGGGGGAAAAACCCAGCGCGATGCGATAGGTCCGGGGCGGCCCCGCCCGCTGCCAGACGGTCATGCGGCGGGCAGCCTTCTCGATCAGGATGCGTTCGACCGGCGAGGCGATGGCGGGCATGGGCGGGCGCGGCGGGCGGATGTCCGGCGGGCCAGGATCGGGCAGACCAGGATCGGGCAGGCGAAGCTCTGGCCAGGACCAGTCCGGCAGGCGCGGCCAGTGCCGGCCAGGGGGCCAGTCGGAGGGCCAGCCGGTGGCGGGCGGCGGCGGACGCGCCGGCAGCGGCGCCCAGAGCAGCCAGACCGCCGCCGCCAGCGCCGCAAGGCACAGCGCGGAAAACAGCGCCCCGAGCCGCCTCATTGCAGATCGCCAAAGGCCTCCTTGAGCCGCGCCACCGCCTCGGCCACCCGCGCCCGCGGCGTCGCCAGGTTGAAGCGCAAGAAGCTTTCGCCGCCGCTGCCGAAGGTGCTGCCGTGATTTGCGGCGATGCGGGCGGTGCGCTCGACGCGGGCGGTGAATTCCTCGCGCGCCATGCCGGTGCCCGAGAAATCCACCCAGGCCAGATAGGTCGCTTGCAAGGGCATCGAGCCGAGGCCGGGAATGGCGTTCACGCCGTGGTCGAACAGCCGCCGGTTGCCGTCCAGATAGGCGGTCAGCCGGTCGACCCAGGCCGCGCCCTCGGGGGAATAGGCGGCGGCGACCATGCCCAGCCCGAACAGCCCCGGCGAGATGCCCAGCGCCATCATCCGCGCCTGCAGCCGCTGGCGCAGGTCGGGATCGGCGACGATCAGGTTGCCGATATGGGCGCCGGCGATGTTGAAGGTCTTGGTGGCGGCGCTCAGCGTCACCAGCCGCGGTGCCGCCTCGGGGACCAGTTCCGCCAGCACCCGGTGGCGGGCGGCGCCGGGCATCACCAGATCGTGATGGATCTCGTCCGAGACCAGGATCAGGTCGTGGGCGGCGCAGAAATCCGCGATCTCGCGCAGTTCCGCCTCGCTCCAGACCCGGCCGCCGGGGTTGTGGGGCGAGCACAGGATCAGCATGCGCTCGCCTCCGGTCAGCAACTGCGACCAGGCGTCCCAGTCCAGGCGATACTGCCCGTCGCGCAGCGCCAGCGGGAACTCGGCCACCTCGCGCCCCGCGGCGCGGATGACGCGGGCAAAGGCGTGATAGACCGGGGTCATCACGATCACCCGATCGCCCGGCGCCGTGAAGGCATCGACGCAAAGGGCGGTGCCGTTCACCAGCCCGTGCGCGGTCAGCACCCATTCGGGCTGGATCTGCCAGCCGTGGCGGTTTGCCATCCACCAGCAGATGGCGCCGACATAATCGGGGCGGCTGCCGGGATAGCCGTAGATGCCATGCGCGCAGATGCCCTCCAGCGCGCGCTGCACGGCGGCCGGCGGGCGGAAGTCCATGTCCGCCACCCACATGGCGAGGCCGTCGCCGGGTGCCACGCCATGCACGGCCTGCATGTCGTCCCATTTGTTGCAGCCTGTGCCGCAGCGGTCGATGATCTCGTCGAAATCGGGCTGTGCCATGTCGCGCCTTACCGTGATGCCTGTGCCGGCCAGAATAGCGACTTGTTGCGCAAGGCCAAGGCTTGCCCTAGATCACGGGGCATGACATTGCGCCCCATCCTCCTGCACCCCGATCCGCGCCTGAAGAAGGTCTGCGCGCCCGTGGCCCGCATCACCCCCGAGATCGAGACCCTGGCCGCCGACATGCTGGCCACCATGTATGAGGCGCCGGGCGTGGGTCTGGCGGCACCGCAGGTCGGCGTGCTGAGCCGGCTGTTCGTCATGGATTGCGAAAAGAACCCCGAGGCACCGCGCGATCCGCTGGTCATGGTCAACCCCGAGGTCACCTGGACCTCGGAGGCGCTGAACACCTATGAGGAGGGGTGCCTGTCGATCCCCGAGCACTATGCCGAGGTGACCCGCCCGGCCGAGGTGCGCGTGCGCTGGCTGGGCCTGGACGGCACCCTGCACGAGCGCGACTTCGACGGGCTCTGGGCCACCTGCGCCCAGCACGAGATCGACCATCTGGACGGGCGGCTGTTCATCGACCATATCGGCCCGATCCGCCGCCAGATGATCACCCGCAAGATGGTCAAGCTCAAGCGCGAGCGCGGCCGTGGCTGAGCCCCTGCCCCCGTCCCGGACCCGCGCGCCATGACCGTGCGTCCCTGCCTGCCCTATGCCGACCGCCGCCTGCACCAGCCGGCCGTGCCGGTGGCCGCGATCACCGAATCCGTGCGCATGATCTGGGACGACATGATCGACACCATGGAGGCCATGCCCGGCGTCGGCCTTGCCGCGCCGCAGATCGGCATCCTGCAGCGCCTCGCCGTGGTCGATGCCTCGGAACGGCGCGGCCAGGCCCTGCGCATGGCCAATCCCGAGATCCTGCACGCCAGCGTGCAGCTGCGCACCCATGAGGAGGCCAGCCCGAACCTGCCCGGGGTCTCGGCCCGGATCGAGCGACCGCGCGCCGTCACCGTGCGCTTTCTCAATGCCGCGGGCGAGATCGAGGAGCGCGATTTCGTCGGGCTCTGGGCGACCTCGGTGCAGCACCAGATCGACCATCTGGACGGCAGGCTTTACGTCGATCGCCTGTCGCCCCTGCGCCGCCAGATGCTGGTGGCGAAATCCGCCAAGCTGGCGCGGCGGTGAACCGGCTCGCCCAACCTGATTCCCGGCCCGTGCCGACCACGGGCCCCTTGTGAAGGAAAGCCAGATGTTCTCACCCCTGCCGCTTCTTGTGGGCCTTCTGCTGGCGGCGGCATCGCTGACGCCCTCGCTGATCCCGCGCGACTGGCTGACCCAGGGCCTTGTGGCTGGGGCCTCGATGGCCTCGGGCTATGTGGCGACGCAGTTCTTCGTGGCGATCTGGCGCACGCTCGAGATCCCCGAGCCGCCGGCACGCTGGGCCAGGATCGGGCATCTGGTGCTGGCGGTGCCGGTGCTGGCGCTTGTCGGCTTTTGCGTGGGTTTTTCGGTCACCTGGCAAAATTCGATCCGCGAACGCATGTCCATGCCGCTGCTCGAGGCGGCGGATACGCTCCGCGTGATCGGCGTGGCGCTGGCGGTGTTTCTGGCGCTGTTCATCCTGGGCCTCGCCTTCCAGGTGCTGTTCAACCTGCTCAGGCGCCGGCTGGCGCGCTATATCCCGGCGCGCAGCGCCAATGTGCTGGGGCTGGCGCTGGCGGTGCTGGTGGCGGTGTTCCTGACCCGCGACGGCGTGGTGAACAACCTGTTTCGCATGCTCGACGCCTCGCAGGTCGCGGCCCAGCACCTGATGAACCCCAGCCAGCCGGCCCCGGCCGAGGACTGGCGTTCGGGCTCGGCTGCCTCGCAGGCCAGCTGGGACCTGATGGGGACGCCGGGGCGCAACTATGTGCTGTCGGGGCCAAGCGCCGCGGACATCACCGCCCTGACCGGCAAGCCCGCGAAAGAGCCGCTGCGCATCTATGTCGGCCGCGCCCAGAACGCCAGCGCCGAGGAACGCGCCCGCATCGCCCTGGCCGAGATGGAGCGCGTCGGCGCCTTCGAGCGCAAGGTGCTGGTCGTGGTCAGCCCGACCGGCACCGGCTGGATGGACCCGGCCAGTTTCGACGCGCTGGAATACATGCATGGCGGCGACATCGCCACGGTGGCGGTGCAATATTCCTTCCTGCAAAGCCCGATGGCGCTGATCTTCGAGACCAGTTCGGGCCCCGACCAGGCGGTGGCGCTGATGCGCGCCGTCTATGACCACTGGCGCACGATCCCCGAAAGCCGCCGGCCCAAGCTTTACATGCACGGGCTGTCGCTGGGGGCCTGGTCCTCGATGCAGGCCTTCAACCCGTTCCAGATGATGAACGAGCCGGTGGACGGCGCCTTCTGGGTCGGCCCGCCCTTCCCCTCGGCGCTGTGGCAGCAGGCCAATTCCGCACGTCAGCCCGGCAGCCCCTATGTCCTGCCCGAGGTCGACGATGGCGAGGTCATCCGCTATTCCAGCCAGTTCGCCGCGCCCGAACGCTCGGGCAAGCCCTGGGGGCGGCTGCGCATCCTGTTCCTGCAATACGCCAGCGACGCCATCACCTTCTATTCGCCGGCCTCGCTGTGGCGCGCGCCGGAATGGATGCGCGAGCCGCCGGCAGCCGATGTCTCGCCCCGGCTCAGGTTCATTCCCATCGTCACGCAGTTCCAGCTGGCGGCCGACATGCTGATCGCCACCTCGACGCCGGCGGGCTTCGGTCATCTCTATGACGCGAAGGACTATATCGACGGCTGGGTTTCGGTCACCGCCCCCGAGGGCTGGACCGCGGCCGACACCGCGCGGCTGAAGGCGCATTGCGGCACCAACGGCCTGGTGGGATGCGCAAACGGCTGATCGGCGCCGCGGCGGTGCTGGTGGCCTTGCTGCTGGCACTGGCGCTGAACACGGCGCGCAACTATGCCGGCTGGCGGCCGGTCAGCGACACCCCGGCCCAGCGCGAGGCCGAACTGGCCCTGCATTGGCGGCTGCTGATACCCGAGGGGCCGGGCCCGCATCCGGCGGCGGTGCTGCTCTCGGGCTGCGACGGCGTGCAGGACAACATGTTCTGGTGGGCGGAACAATATGTCGACATGGGCCGGGCGGTGCTGATCCTCGACAGCCACGCGCCGCGCAACCTCGATCGGGCGCAGACCTGGCGCGCGGTCTGCGCCGCCCAGGTCCTGCCAGGGGTCGAGCGCGCCGGTGATCTTGCCGTGGCGCTGGCGGCGCTGCGCGCCATGCCCGGGATCGACGCCTCGGACGTGGCGCTGCTGGGCACCTCGCACGGGGGCTGGACGGTGATGGAATTCCTGCGCCTTCTGGGCCAGGGCACGGCTCCGCCGGGGCTGAGCGGCTGGCCGGCGCCGCCCGCCGATCTGGCGGCGGGGCTGGGTCCGGTGGTGCTGCTCTATCCCTATTGCGGGCTGCTGAACAACGCCACGCGCGCACCCTGGCCGCCGGTGCGTGCCCTGATGCTGCTGGCCGAGCAGGACATGATCACCAACCCCGCCGAATGCCGGACCATGGGGGAGGAGCTGATCGCCGCCGGCACCGATCTGACGATCAGGACCTATGCCGGTCTCAACCACGGTTTCGACCAGCGCCAGCGCTCGCCGCTGTCGCCGCTGGTCTTCGACCCGAAGGCACGGGCGCGGGCGACGCGCGACGTGCAGGATTTCATGCAGGCCGCCGCCCCCGGGGGCTAGGTCAGGACGGACAGGCAGGGGGGCAGCAATGCGCGTCATCTTCATGGGCACACCCGATTTCTCGGTTCCGGCGCTGCGCGCCATCGCCGCGCGCCATCAGGTCGTGGCGGTCTATTGCCAGCCCGCCCGCGCCGCCGGACGCGGACAGAAACCCCGCCCCTCGCCCGTCCAGCGCGTGGCCGAGGACCTGGGCCTGCCCCTGCGCACGCCCCTGCGGCTGAAATCGCCCGAGGACCAGGCGGAATTCGCCGCATTCCGGGCCGATGTCGCGGTGGTGGTGGCCTACGGGCTGATCCTGCCGCAGCCGGTGCTGGACGCGCCGCGGCTGGGCTGCCTGAACATCCACGCATCATTGCTGCCGCGCTGGCGGGGGGCGGCGCCGATCCACCGCGCGATCATGGCGGGCGACGCGGAAACCGGCGTCGCCATCATGCAGATGCAGGCCGGGCTGGATACCGGCCCGGTGCTGGCCAAGGCGCGCACCGCCATCGGCCCCGAGGACACCACCGCCGATCTGCACGACCGGCTGGCGGACATGGGCGCGGCGCTGGTCACCGATGTGCTGGACCGCCTGCCCCTGCCCGCGCGCCCGCAGCCCGATCAGGGGGTGAGCTATGCCCACAAGATCGACAAGGCCGAGGCGCGCATCGACTGGACGCTCCCTGCCGAACGGATCGACCGCCAGATCCGCGGCCTTTCGCCCTTTCCCGGCGCCTGGTGCCTGATCGGCGGCGAAAGGGTCAAGCTGCTGCGCTCTCGCCTTGCCGGTGGCGCCGGCGCGCCCGGGGCGGTGCTGTCGGGATTCACCATCGCCTGCGGCAGCGGCGCGATCGAGGTGCTGGAAGCCCAGCGCGAGGGCAAGCGCCCGATGCCGGCCGCCGAAATCCTGCGCGGCCTGACGCTGCCCGCGCGGCTCGACTAGCTGCCGCGGGGTTTGGCGCGGGTGGTCGGGTCGGCCTCCAGCGGGTTTTCCGGCCAGGGGTGGCGCGGATAGCGGCCGCGCATGTCCTTTCGGACCTCGCTGTAACCCCCGGCCCAGAAGCCCGGCAGATCGCTGGTCACCGCAATGGGCCGGGCGCCGGGCGACAGCATCAGGATGCGCAGCGCCCGCCCGCCGACCACCGGATGACGCGCGACCCCGAACAGTTCCTGCAGCTTCAACTCGATCGAGGGCGTCTCATGGTCATAGTCGATCGGCACCTTGCGCCCCAGCGGCGTGACGAAATGCGCCGGCGCCTCGGCGTCAAGCCGGCGCTGGCCCTCCCAGCCAAGGCGCGCCTTCAGCGCCTCGGCCAGGTCCAGCGCCCGCAGATCGGACAGCGTGCGCGCCCGGGTCAGCCAGGGCAACAGCCAGTCGGCATCGGCCAAAAGGCTTGCGTCATCGACCGGCCCCAGATCGGGGACGAGCGCCATGCGCGCCCGCAGCCGCGCCGCAGCCCGCGTCCAGACAAGGCCGTGCTGGCGCAGCCCCTCCAGCGCGGCGCGGGCCAGCGCCTGCGGGTCGGGATCGTCCAGCGCCCGGCCCGACAGCACCAGCGCGCCAAGCCGTTCCTGCCGCCGCGCGATCACGCGATTGTCGCGACGCGACCATTCCACCGCCTCGACACTGCGGATGCGGTCGGAAAACAGCGCGCGGATCTCGTCCTCGTCCAGCGGGGCGGCCATGCGGATGCGCGCCTCGCGCGGGTCGCCGTCCAGATCCGTGGCGACGATCAGGCGCTGGCCCGACAGCGCGTCACCCTCGGGCAGCACCGCGCCCTTGCCGCCCGACAGGACAAAGCGCGGCGCCTCGCCCCGACGGCGCAAGCCGATGCGGTCGGGATAGGCCAGCGCCGCCATGGCCCCCGGCGACAGCCCGTCGCCCGCGGGCGCCATGCGGCGCAATCGCCGCGCCTCGTCGCGGATGCGCGCCAGCGTGGCGGGATTGGCGGGCCAGGGGTGGCGGTCGGCATAGGCACGCGCGTCGCGGATCGCCGCCAGCCGCAGCGCCAGATCGGCAGGGGCACCGCTCAGCGGGTCGCGTTCCGCCAGCAGCGCCGCCAGATCGGCCGCGCCCCGCCCGGCGGCAAGCAGCATATGCGCCAGGCGCGGATGCAGCGGCAGCGCCGCCAGCGCCCTTCCATGCGCGGTGATCCGCCCCTGCCCGTCCAGCGCCCCCAGATCGGCGAGCAGCGCCCGCGCCTCGGCCAGCGCCGCCTCGGGCGGCGGGGTCAGGAAGGCAAGATCCGCGCCGCTCGACCCCCAAAGCGCCAGTTCCAACGCCAGCCCGGCCAGATCCGCCACGGCGATCTCGGGCGGGGCGAAGGCTGGCAGCGCGCCTTCCTCGGCCCGCGCCCAGAGGCGATAGCAGATGCCCGGCGCCACCCGGCCGGCGCGGCCGCGGCGCTGTTCGGCCTCGGCGCGGCTGACGCGCTCGGTCACCAGCCGCGACATGCCCGAGCCGGGGTCGAAGCGCGCCCGCCGCGCGCGGCCCGCATCGACGACCACGGTGACGCCGGGAATGGTCAGCGAGGTTTCGGCGATCGCCGTGGCCAGCACGATGCGCCGCCGCGGCCCTGGCGGAGCCAGCGCCGCGCGCTGCGCCTTGAAATCCATGGCGCCGTAAAGCGGCAGCACCTCGGCCCCCACGTCGGCCCCGGTGTCCAGCATGGCGGCGACGCGGCGGATCTCACCCTCGCCGGGCAAAAAGGCCAGGAGGGTGCCGCCCAGATCGCGGGTGGCGGCCAGGGCCTCGGCGATCAGCCGCGCGGCCTCGGGGACCAGCCGCGCGCCGGTGGGCAGGGGGCGCGCCAGCCAGCGGGTCTCCACCGGGAAGGCGCGGCCCTCGGCGCGGATCAGGGGCGCGCCGTCCAGCAGCGCCGCCACGGGGTCCGCGTCCAGCGTCGCCGACATCACCACCAGCGCCAGATCGGGGCGCAACGCCGCCCGCGCCTCGCAGGTCAGCGCCAGGCCCAGATCGGCATTCAGGCTGCGTTCGTGAAATTCGTCAAAGATCACGCAGCCGATGCCGGAAAGCTCCGGGTCCGATTGCAGCATGCGGGTCAGGATGCCTTCGGTCACCACCTCGATGCGCTGGCCGGGCACCGCCTCGCCGCGGATGCGGTAGCCGACGGTCTGGCCAAGGGGCTCGCCCAGGGTCTCGGCCATGCGCTCGGCGGCGGCGCGGGCGGCCAGGCGGCGCGGCTCGAGCATGACGATGCGGCCGCGGATCACCGGCAGCAGCGCCAGTGGCACGCGCGTGGTCTTGCCGGCGCCGGGCGGCGCCATCAGCACCACGCGGCCATGCGCGGCCAGCGTCGCGGTCAGCTCGGGCAATATTGCGTCGATGGGCAGGTCCATGCGCGCCTTATGCCAGCGCGTGACGCGCCGGAAAAGGCCCGCCCCCTACACAAGCCCGCGCCGCCCGCATATCTTGCCGGCAAGGACACGAGGGGCAGCATGGGCATCACCGACGATCTGATGCAGGGGCTTGGCATCGCCGATCCGGTGCTCCGGCTGGGTGTCACCGGGTTGTCGCGGGCCGGCAAGACCGTGTTCATCACCTCGCTGGTGGCCAATCTTCTGGACCGCGGCCGCATGGCGGGGCTGCGCGCGGTGGCGGATGGCGCGCTGAAGGCGGCCTGGTTGCAGCCACAGCCTGACGACACCGTGCCGCGCTTTGACTATGAACGCCATCTGGCGGCGATGACCGGCCCTGCCCCGCATTGGCCCGAGGGCACGCGCCATGTCAGCCAGTTGCGCCTGTCGCTGCGCGTGCAGCCGCGCGGACTGGTGGCGGGCTGGCGCGGCAGTTCGGTTCTGCATCTGGATATCGTCGATTACCCCGGCGAATGGCTGTTGGACCTGCGGCTGATGGAGCGCGATTTCGACGCCTGGTCGCAAGAGGTGCTCGGGCGCATGGCCGCCCGCCCCGGCGCCGACCTGTTTCGCGCCGCCCTGGCCGCCACCGACACCAGCCGTTTCGACGAGAGTGCGGCACAGGCGCTGGCCGCCGCCTATACCAGCCACCTGCATCTGGCACGCGAGGCCGGCTGGTCGGACTGCACGCCGGGCCGCTTCCTGATGCCGGGCGAGCTTGCGGGCTCGCCGGTGCTGACCTTCACGCCGCTGCCGCCGGACCTGCACGCCACGGCGCTGGGGCGGGAATTCGCCCGCCGCTTCGGCGCCTACAAGTCCGGTGTCGTCAGGCCGTTCTTTCGCGACCATTTCGCCCGCATCGACCGGCAGGTGGTCTTGATGGACGTGCTGGGCGCCATCCATGCCGGCCCGCAGGCGGTCGAGGACATGCGCCGCGCCATGGCCGACATCCTGACCGCCTTTCGCCCCGGCCGCGCCGGCTGGCTGGCGCAGCTTCTGGGCGCGCGCCGCGTCGGGCGCATCCTGTTCGCCGCCACCAAGGCCGACCACCTGCACCATGTCCAGCACCCGCGCCTGACCGCGATCACCGGCGCCATGCTGCGCGAGGCCCGCGACCGCGCCGATTTCTCCGGCGCGCGGACCGAGGCCATGGCCATCGCCAGCCTGCGCTGCACCACCGAGGAGCTGATCCATCAGGAAGGCGAGGCCTTGCCCGCGGTGCGCGGCACGCTGATGGACGGGCGGCAGGCGGCGCTTTACCCGGGCGAGTTGCCGGCGAACCCGGCCGAGATGCTGGTCCCGGCGCAGCAGGGCGCGGCTGACTGGCTGGACGGCGACTATGCGATCATGGATTTCGCCCCGGCGCCCGACACGCTGCGCCCCGGCGACGGGCCGCCACATATCCGTCTGGACCGCGCCGCCGAATTCCTGATCGGCGACAGGATATAGGGAGCGCGTCATGGCAGAACCTCCGAAACGGCGCGGGCCGCTGCTGGTCGAGATGGGCGACACACCGCCCGGACCGCCCGCGGATGACGACCGGCGCGAGCGCCGTGCGCCGCGCGCCGAGCCGCGCGAGGGCGAGGCCGCGCTCTCGCCCGCCGATGCCCCGGCGATCGAGGACGGGCCGGCATTGCCGCAGGCGCGCAGCATGCGCATGGTGGCGCGGATCATGGGTCGCGGGCCGTCGCGGCTGACGCGACTATTTCTGGGCAGCGGCGCGGCGCTGGTCTCGTTCCTGCTGTCGGTCGCGGCGCTGCGTTTCCTGACCGATCTGATGGCGCGGCATGCGCTGCTGGGCTGGATCGGCATCGCGCTTCTGGCGCTGTTCGGCCTTGCGGCGCTGGCCTTGGCCTGGCGCGAGCTGCGCGCCTGGTCGCGCTTTGCCGCCATCGACGGCATCAACCGTGCCGCCGTGGCGGCACTGGCCGCGGGCGATGTCGCGGCGGCCAGGCAGGTCGTGCAGCGCATGGAGGGCATCTATCGCGCCCGCCCGGAACTGGAGCCCGGCCTTGCCCGGCTGCGCGAGCACCGCGCCGAGGCCTGTGACGCGCAGAGCCTGATCGCCATGGCCGAGGCGGAACTGCTGGCGCCGCTGGACCAGCAAGCCCGGCGCGAGATCGAGGCCGCCGCCCGCACCGTCGCCGCCGCCACGGCGCTGATCCCGCTGGCGCTGGCCGATGTGATCGCGGCGCTGGCGGCGAACCTGCGCATGATCCGGCGCATGGCCGAGATCTATGGCGGGCGCGCCGGCGCCGTCGGCGGCTGGCGGCTGGCGCGCACGGTGATGGCGCATCTGATCGCCACCGGCGCCGTGGCCGCGGGCGACGATCTGATCCATACCGTCGCCGGCGGCGGGTTGCTGGCCAAGGTCTCGAAACGCTTTGGCGAGGGGGTGGTGAACGGCGCGCTGACCGCGCGCGTCGGCATCGCCGCCATGGAGGTCTGCCGGCCCCTGCCCTTTGTGCATCAGCCCAAGCCCCGCGTCGGCAACCTGATCGCCCGCGGCCTGAAGGGGCTGTTCGGCGAGGACGGGGCGGCCTAGGCGCCGGTGGCATCGCCGCATGAGTATTTGCGGAACGAAGAAGCGCGGGTTCTATGCCCGACCGCCATGGCATAATATCGGGCCATGAGGTCGCGCCGCATTGCCCGGATCCTGATGCTTGCCGTGCTGGTCCTTGCCCTGGGGGCCGGGGCGCGGGACCGTTTCGACGACTGGCTGGCCGCGACCGACCTGCCGCGGCTGGATGTGCCGGTGGGCGTCGAGGTGCTGGCCCGCGACGGCAGCCTTCTGCGCGCCTTCCAGGTGGCGGACGGGCGCTGGCGACTGGATGCCGGGCCGGTCGATCCGCTGTATCTGGACCTGCTTTTGCTGTGGGAGGACCGCCGCTTTGCTCGCCATGGCGGCGTCGATGCCCGCGCCCTGCTGCGCGCCGGCTGGCAGGCGCTGCGGCAGGGGCGCGTGGTCTCGGGCGGCTCGACGCTGAGCATGCAGGTGGCACGGCTGCTTGAGGAGGGATCCGTGGGCGAATGGGCGGGCAAGCTGCGGCAGATGCGCCTGGCGCTGGCGCTGGAGCGGTCCCTGGACAAGCGCGCGATCCTGGGACTGTATCTGCGCCTTGCCCCCTACGGCGGCAATGTCGAGGGCATCCGCGCCGCCAGCCTGCAATGGTTCGGCAAGGAGCCGCGGCGCCTGACCCCGGCCGAGGCAGCGCTGCTGGTGGCCCTGCCGCAATCGCCCGAGACGCGGCGCCCCGACCGTTTCCCCCAGGCCGCGAAAGCGGCGCGCGACCGGGTCCTGGCGCGGGCGGCAGCGGCCGGGCTGATCTCGGACGCGGATGCGCGGGCCGCGATGGCCGAGCCGGTACCGCGCCGCCGCCGCGCCTTTCCGGCGCTGGCACCGCTTCTGGCGCAGCGCCTGCTGCACGAGCATCCCGGCGCCCAGCTCATCGAGACCAGCATCGACGCGCGGCTGCAGCGCGGTGCCGAGGCGCTGGCCGCCGCCGCGGTGCGGGGTGCCGGGCGGCGGCTTTCGGCGGCGATCGTGCTGGCCGATCACCGCAGCGGCGAGATTCTGGCCGAGGTCGGGGCGGCGGCCTGGGCAGACGGCGGCTCGGCCGGTTTCGTCGACATGGCGCGGGCCTGGCGCAGCCCCGGCTCGACACTGAAGCCCTTTGTCTACGGGCTGGCCTTCGACGACGGCCTCGCCCATCCCGAGACGCTCATCGAGGACCGCCCCGCCGTCTTTGGCCGCTGGCAGCCGCAGAACTTTGACCAGCGATTCCGCGGCACGGTCAGCCTGAGGCAGGCCCTGGTCTGGTCGCTGAACATTCCCGTGGTCAGACTGGCCGAGGCGCTGGGGCCGAACCGCGTGGCGCAGGTGCTGGCGCGCGGCGGTGTCGATCTGCGCCTGCCCGAGGGGGTGCCGGGGCTGGCGATGGTCCTGGGCGGCGCCGGCGTGACGCTGGAGGGCCTGGCCACGGGCTATGCAGGCCTCGCGCGCGGCGGGCGGGGCATCCGGCTGTCGCCGCTGCCGGGCGGGGCCGAGCCGCTGCCCGCGGCGATGTTCGGCCCCGCCGCCGCCTGGCAGGTCGCCAGCATCCTGGCGCAGAACCCGGCGCCGCACGGGGCAAGGCTGCGGCCGATGGCCTACAAGACCGGCACCTCTTACGGGCATCGCGACGCGCTGGCTGTGGGGTTCGACGGCGCGCATGTCGGCGCGGTCTGGCTGGGCCGGCCGGACGGCACACCGGTGCCCGGGGCCTTTGGCGGCGATCTGGCGGCGCCGGTGCTGTTTGACCTGTTCGACGCCCTGCCCCCGGTGGCTCTGCCGCCGCCGCCGCCGCAGGTGCTGCTGCTGCCGGGCAGCGCCCTGCCCCTGCCGCTGCGCCGCTTTGCGCCCGCGGGCCGGGCCAGCGCGCTGGCGGCGCGACCCGCCCTGGCCGATGCCCTGCGCCTGACCTATCCGCCCGACGGCGCCGAGATCGAGACGCGGGGGCATTTGACCGCCAAGGCGCGCGGCGGCAAGGGGCCCTGGACCTTCCTGCTGAACGGCGCGCCAGTCGCCATCGCCACGCCGCAGCCCGTGGCCAGCCTGCCTGATCCGGGTCCCGGATTCGCCGAGGTGACGGTGATCGACGCCCTCGGCGCCGCGGCCAGCGCGGCAATCCGCCTGCGCTGAGCCAAATTGTGCGGCCCGGGGCCGAGCGCCCTTTTCTTGCGCGGAAATTGCGACATATTCGCAAGATGCTGCGCATCACCGACACCATAGTCATCCAGGACTGGGAATTGTCCGAACAGTTCACCCGCTCGCAGGGGCCGGGCGGGCAGAACGTGAACAAGGTCGAGACCGCGGTCGAGCTGCGCTTCGAGGCCGAACGCTCGCCGCATCTGCCGGCGCCGGTCAAGACCCGGTTGCGGCGGCTGGCCGGGCGGCGCTGGACCCAGGACGGTGCGCTGCTGATCCGCGCCGAGGACACCCGCAGCCAGGCCCGCAACCGCGAGATCGCGCGCGAGCGCCTGGCCGAGCTGATCCGCGAGGCCCTGGTCACCCCCCGGAAACGCATCGCCACGCGCCCGACGCTCGGCAGCCAGCGCCGCCGCCTGGCCGCCAAGACCCAGCGCGGCACGGTCAAGTCGATGCGCAGCCGCATCCGCGACGCGGAGGACGCCGAGTGATCCCCCGCATCCGCGACCGCCTGGCCCGGCTTCTGGGCCGCTGCCCGCCCGACATGCAGGTGGGTGCGCTGTGCCGGAACCCGGGCAGTGGCGAGGTGCTGCTGGTCACCAGCCGCGACACCGGGCGCTGGGTCCTGCCCAAGGGCTGGCCGATGCCCGGCCGCAGCCTGGCCGACGCCGCCCGGCAGGAGGCCTGGGAAGAGGCCGGTGTCCTTGGAGAGATCGGCCAGGCCGAGATCGGCCGCTTTCACTATGACAAAATGCAAGAGCGCGGCTTTGCCATCCCGGTCGAGGTGCGGCTGTTCCCGCTGCGGGTCGAGCGGCTGGAGGACGCATTCCCCGAGGCCGGCGAGCGCCGGCGCCGCTGGTTTCGCCCCGCCGAGGCAGCGCTGGTGGTGGCCGAGCCCGGGCTGCAGCAAATCCTGCGCGCCCTGCCGCCGGCCCTTGCGGCGCCATGACCGGCCCGCCGCGCGAATACCGCACGCTCGACAAGGATCTGGGGCGCGTCAGCCATGCCGGACGGGCGGCGCTGCAATCGTCGCGTCCGCTGTTCCGCCTCGGCCTGGCGCTGATCTTTGTCGCGGCGGCGGCGCTGGCCGCAACCGGGCTATTTGCCGGCGAGCCCGCCATCGCCGGGCTGGCGGCCGGCATGGCGATCGCCGCCTATCTGGCACTGTCGATCGGCGGCAATGACGTGGCCAATTCGCTGGGGCCGGCGGTGGCCGCCGGCGCCATCGGCATGACCGCCGGCCTGTGGCTGGTCGCCGGCATGGAGGTCGCAGGCGCGGTCCTGGCCGGCAATCCCGTCACCCGCACCCTGACCGAGGGTCTGGTCGGCGACACCCTGGGCCAGGGGGCCGCGACCGGGCGCATGATGGCCATCGCCCTTCTGGCGGCGGCGGGCTGGATCAGCCTGGCCACCTGGCTGGATGCCCCGGTCAGCACCACCCATTCCGTGGTCGGCGCCATCACCGGCGCCGGCATGGCAAGTTTCGGCGCCGGCGCGGTGAACTGGCCGGCGCTGGCGCTGATCGCCAGCGGCTGGGTGGCCTCGCCGCTGATCGCGGCGGTGCTGGCGGGGGTGCTGCTCAAGCTTCTGCGCCAGCGGGTGATGGACCGGCCCGACCGTTTGGGCGCCGGGCGGCGCTGGCTGCCGGGGATGGTGGCGCTGACCTCGGGGGTGCTGGTCGCGGTGGCGGCGCTGGCGCTGCGGCTGCCGGGGCCGGGCGCGATCCTGGCGCTGGCGGGCGCGGGCGCGGGCTGCGGCTGGCTTTATGCCCGGCTGCGCATCGACGGGCTGATCCGCGCCGGCGCCGGCGAGAGGCTGGGGCTGAAAAAGCTGCTGGGCGTGCCGCTGGCCGCCGCGGCGCTGGTCATGGGCTTTGCCCATGGCGCCAATGATGTCTCGAATGTGGCGGCGCCCTTGGGCATCATCCTTGACAGCATCTCGGGCCGCGGCGCCGATCCGGCGCAGGGACGGCTGGTGCTGCTGCTGGGCGGGCTGGGGATCGCGCTGGGGGTGGTGCTGTTCGGACGGCGGCTGGTGCATATGGTGGGTAGCCGCATCACCCGGCTCAATCCGGCGCGGGCCCTGTGCATCGCGCTGGCAACGGCGCTCACGGTGCTGGGCTTTTCGGCGCTGGGGCTGCCGGTCTCGACCACGCATGTGGCGGTGGGCGGGGTGTTCGGCGTCGGCTTTTACCGCGAATTGCGCGACCGCCGCATCCTGGGCGGGCGCCTGCCCATGCCGCCCGAGGAGCGCCGGCGCCGGCATCTGGTGCGCCGCTCCTATCTGCGCATGATCCTGGCCGCCTGGACGATCACCGTGCCGGCGACGGCGGCGCTGGCGGCGCTGCTGGTCTGGCTGGACGGGCGGCTTTAGCAGTCTGCTGAAGAAGTCGGCCCTCGACCTGATTTACGGAACATGATTCATCCTGCGCACGGTTACGGCGGGGGTGA